>JANLPV010000073.1:0-9685 GCA_031367435.1 Actinomycetes bacterium
AACAACGGGCGAGTATTACGCCCTCACGAACGACGAACGAAATGCGCAATTCAAACTGGCTCGAGACATCGTGAACGGTCGCGCGCAGTTGATTGCCGGATGCAATGCCGGCGCGACTCGCGATGCCATTGGCTTCGCAACACTCGCCCGTGAACTCGGCTACGACGCGGTGATGCTTGCCGGGCCACCTACATCGCTTCCCAACCAGCGTGAACTCGCCGCCCACGTGCAAGCCGTCGCCAACGAGGGTGGTTTGCCGGTGGTGCTCTACAACTATCCTGCCCGTGCCGGCATCGAGTTCGGCTTCGAGGCGCTCGACGCGCTGGCCGACAACCCCGACGTCATCGCGATCAAGGAGTCGAGCGGCGACTTCTCGCGGTTCTTGGCGCTGAAGCATCGGTATGAAGGTCGCATCACTGTCATGTGCGGCTCCGACGACCAGTGTTTCGACTACATGGCCTGGGGTGTGCGCAGTTGGTTGGCTGGTACCGCGAACGTGCTCCCCGCACAGCACTCCGCATTCACTGCCACTGCGTTGAGCGGCAACACCGACCTTGCCCGTCGGCAATATGCGGCACTGCTGCCATGGATCCAGCACATGGAAGCGGGCAGCTACAACCAGAAGGTGAAGGCAGGCTTGCGTCATCTTGGCGTCGATTGTGGCCCGGTGCGCCGACCGCTGATGGCGCTGAGTGCACAGGCTGAGGCCGAGCTACTCGGCATTCTCGACACGGCAATCGCGGCCTTCGCAGCCGCCGATCACGGCTGAGCGACGCACGTCATGCGCGCCACACGTACGTTTCATGCGATCGAGGTTCACGCCGAGGGTGAGCAGGGCACGTGCTATCTCGGTGGTGTGTTCCCAGTTCCGGGTGCCACGATGCGCGAAAAGTTGCGCTTCATCAACGACGAAGATGACAGCATTCGGCGTTATCTCACCACCGAGCCCCGAGGACGTCCTCAGGCCAGCGCGAATATCGTGTATCCGTCCACGGTGGCTGGCGCCGATGCCGGTTTCGTGATTCTGCAGGCCGATCGCGCACATGCGATGAGCGGCTCGAACACCATCTGTGTCGTGACGGCATTGCTCGAAACGGGCAGCGTTGCGATGCACGAACCGTTCACCGATGTGGTGCTCGAGACCGCAGCGGGTCTGGTGCGTGCCCGCGCGACGTGCACCGACGGTCGTTGCGAGCGCGTCACCATCGAAGGTGTGCCTTCGTTCGTCGAGTCGCTCGACGTGCAACTCGATGTCGCGGGTTACGGCACCGTGTCAGTCGATGTGGCCTACGGCGGCTGCTACTACGTGTTGGTGAGGGCCGAGGCGTTGGGTGTGCGCCTCGATCGCCAATCTGCGCGCGCCGTTGTGGAGGCCGCGGAAGCTGTGTCGGCCGCGGCGCGTCGCGACATCAAGGTGGAGCACCCTGAGTTTCCGGAGATCAACTTCATCTCCTATGTGATGGTCATCGGAGATGACGATCCTGCAAGCGGCAAGCTGCGTGGCGCAACGGTGCTGAGCGGGCGTGTCGATCGTTCGCCATGTGGCACGGGCAACTCGGCGCGACTGGCGTGTATGGCCGCGCGTGGCGAGGTCGCTGTCGGTCAGCAGTTCGTCGCGACATCGTTAATCGACAGCGAGTTCATCGTGGAGATCACGGGCACGACGACGGTTGGTGGTCGACCAGCGATTCTGCCGCGGATCTCCGGACGCGGCTGGGTGGTGGGCACGCGGATGGTGTCGGTCGATCCATCTGATCCGTACCAGCTCGGCTTCACGCTCAGCGATGTGTGGGGTTCCGAAGTCGGCTCAGGAGCCTGACTCCGCACACGGTCTCCGGCTTCGGTGTGGCCCCTAATTGCGCAGGTGGAACCGGTCAGGATTGAAGTCGGTGAGGTCGATCGAGCTGCGACCGTCGATGATCAACTCGGACAATGCCACCGCACTCGACGGTGTGAGACTCAGGCCGAACATGCCGTGACCTGTGGCGACGATGAGATTGTCGAACTCGCGTGGGCGACCCATCAGCGGGAGGCCATCGGGGCTCATCGGCCGTGAACCAGACCACGTGTCGAATGCGGCATCCCATTCGAGGTTGAGATACTTGCGTAGCGACGCCAAAATTGCGTCGACACGACGCTGATCGAAACGCGGCAGGTCGCCATCGAATTCCATCGTGCCGCCGAGACGGATGCGGTCGGCAAACGGAGTGGCCACGGCGTGGGCCTCCTCGAAGATCACGGGATTGTTCACTCCGGCGTTGAGGGGAAGGCCGACGTTGTAACCCTGGCCGGGGATGACAGGAATGCGAAGGCCAAACAGTTTGCCGAGCAGTCGCGATCCAGAGCCTGCCGACAGAACAACTTCGTCACATGTGATTGTTCCCTGCGATGTCGTGATCGAGTTGACGCGACGGTGCGCGTGACCCACCGCCGTGATGGGCGCGTTCTCGATGATGGTGACGCCGCGCGAACGCAGCGCTTCGATGAGCGAATCGACGAAGACTCGCGGGTCGATCGAGCGATCATTCGGTACGACGTAGCCAGCCGTCACGTAATCGGTGAGGGCCGGCATGAGCTTGCGGAGTTCGTTGCCGTCGAGCATGCCTGCGGGCAATGGAACACCGAAATCGGCCATCGGGGTAAGGCGCGAGAGATAGTCCTCGGCGACGGCCGGATCGTGAAACGGCACCACGAGCTGTTCGCCCAGTACAACGTTGACGCCCAATGAGCCGAGCAACGCCAACGATTCTGGGCCGCGTTGGTTGAGCTTTGCGAGTGAGACTCGACCACTCTGGTAGCGGGCGGCCGTGCATGACCTCGCGAAGTGATAACCCCAACCGAGCATGCCCGGTAACGCCCGGGCGTGCATGCGCAGCGCACGGGTGGGATCGTTGAGTGAGGTGATTGCCGACTTCACCGCTCCGGGTGCGGCGAGCGGCTCGAGGAGTGTGGTGCACATGAATCCGGCATTGCCGCGAGCCGCACCACCGCCCAGGTCGCCGTGATCAACAATGGTTACGTGGGCACCGCGCTCGTTCAACAGCAACGCAGTTGCCAAACCGACCAGCCCGCCACCGACAACTACTACAGATTTCGTCACGCACCTACCGTAGCAAGTGAGTCCCGTTCACAGCAGGCCCGCTGCGGCACAAACATGGCGCGCGATGACAAGGTCTTGCACTGCGAGGCCAACACTTTTGAACAGCGTGATCTCAGTGTCGCTGCGGCGTCGGACAAGCCCACTGGCCACTGCCGCTAAGTCACCAACGACACGATCCCACGCCCAACCGCCGTCCGCTACAGCAAGCGCAAGATCACCGGCTTCGTCGTGTGCGGCCTGAATTTCGTCGACAATCACCGTAGAGGCAGCAACAAGATCGGTGGAGAGTTCGCGCATGTCGGTGCGGTACGAACCCACCGCATTGATGTGCGTGCCTGGTGCGATCATCGACGCGTTGATGATCGGTTCTGTCGCGCGGGTGCCGGCGCACACGATGTCGCAGCCCGCCGCATCGGCGTAGCTGCCAACTCGAATAGACACGCCGTTTGGAAGCGCGCCTCGAGCGACGAGACCGTCGACGAGTTGTGTGGCGTTCTCACGCGTACGGCTGGCGAGCACGATCGAGGTCAGCGATGGACGCACGCACAGCATCGCCTCGATGTGGCCGAATGCCTGTGGCCCTGAGCCAACGATGCCGAGCGTGGTGACATCGGTTCGGGCGAGCAAATCGGTGGCGACGGCTGACACAGCTGGGGTACGCACGGTGGTGAGAGCCGCACCGTCGAGGAGCGCAATTGGGCTGCCCGCGTCGGCATCGAACAGCACGTAGGTGCCTTGGATGATGGGCGTGCCGCGTTCGGCGTTCTTGGGTTGCACCATGATGAGCTTGATGCCGGCGCTACTCGCGTCGACCGCAGGCATCAGCAAGAACTCGCCGCCTGCTACGGCGTAATGCTGACGCGCAATGTGGCTCGGGCGATGAGCGAAGCATTCGCGTAGCGCAGAGACGGCCGCGGCCATCGGCGCAAGTTGATTGATCTCAGCGGCGTCGAACGATCGCAGTTGTGCCATGGCAACGCAGCCTAGGGCAGCGCTTCATTGCTCGAGCGTGTGCACGTGATCGGCCATTGCGATCAGCTCGGGCTCGTGCGACGCACAGAGTATTGCCCTCCCCGAACGGGCTTGTTCGCGTAGGAGCCGCGCGACGAGATGGGCGAACCCCTGATCGAGCTGTGACGTGGGTTCGTCGAGAACAACGAGTGTTGCCTCGCTGGCGAGAGCACGCGCAATCGAGGCACGTTGTCGCTCGCCGCCCGACAGGCTGTTGATCGGGCGATCTGCGAGATCGCCGATGTCGAGATCGTGCAAGAGACCGGTGATTCGAGCGTCGAGCGCTTCGCTGGAACGCTGACCTCGCACGGCGCACGCGAGCTCGACGTTGTGGCGGACCGACATCGTTTCGGCGAATCCCAAACTGGTCGCCGCGACGGCGATGCGTTCGCCCGGGCGGCGCTCGATGCTCCCCGTGGAAGGCGCTCTGAAGCCGGCGATCAGGCTGAGCAGCGTTGTCTTGCCTGAGCCGGACCGGCCCGAGAGGATCATCAGCTCGCCGCTGCGGACGGTGAGCGACGTAGGAGCAAGGATCGTGGTCTTGCCGATGGAGAAGCCAGCGTGAGCCACGGTGACGATGTCGCTGAGGATGAGGCTGCGGTCGGCGGGGTCGGCGTTCGTCGAAACGAACGGCATCTCCACTGCCGGTGGACTTTGTGTCGGTGCGTGCAGAACGATTCGAGTGTCGCGGGAAGGGTCCGAGTGGGCCGTGAAGTCGATGACGGCGCGCGTGCTGATGCCGGCCCTCACGCGTTCGATTTCGGGAAGTCGCACCCACCCCCGCTCATCGACCACCAAACGCGTTGCGTCCGAATTCGACAGCGCTTCTGAGCCGAGGCGGCCATCACGAATATCGAGTACGCGCTGTCCGATGCGGGCCGCGCCGGGGTCGTGAGACACGACGAGCAGTGCAGCGCCAAGCTCGGCGGAGAGCTCGGCGAGAAGATCGAACACGATGTTGGCATTGTTGAGATCGAGAGCACCCGTGGGTTCATCTGCGACGATGACACGCGGTCGATGAGCGAGTGCTGCAGCGATGGCGACGCGTTGCGATTCGCCTGCGCTGATAGTGCGCAACGGGCGGTGGGCCAGATGCGCGAGTGCCAAACGATCCAACATCGCCGACGCGAGCTGTTGTGCCGACTCGTTTGAGACACCGGCAAGACGAGACTGCAGCGCGACGTTGTGCAACACCGAGAGCTCGACAGCGAGGTTGGCGGTCATCTGCTGGGTAATCACACCGACACCTGAGCGTTGCAGTGCAAGAATCGCTTTTGGCGAAGCGATGGCGAGATCATGATCGAGAACGGTGGCGCGTCCGGCGCTGGGTCGAACTTGACCCGTGATCAGGCGCACGAGAGTCGACTTGCCTGATCCGCTTGGTCCGGTGATGACAACGCGTTCGCTCGGTGCCACCGTGAGCGTGAGTCCGCGCAGCGCCGCGACCTGACGGTCGAGACAGGGATACAACACGAACACATCGTCAAGTTCGATCATCCGAACTCCCGCAACAGATCGCTTGCCGAGACGCTTCGCGCTGAACGAGCGGCCAGCGTGGCCGTGATGCAGCACGGAGCCACGATGATGGCGAGCGCGACGGACAGACCGGACATGGGCAGGCTCGCCAAGAGCGGCGGCACGGCAACTGTTGCCGTGGCCGTAACGGCGATGATTCGTGTCACGAGTCGAAGGAGCACAATCGCCCCGAGGGTGCCGAGCGCGATGGACGCGGCCGCGCTCGCGAGCGCGCTCAGCAGGACCATGCGGCTCAACCTCGAACCAGCAACGCCATCAGCAGCGAGGGCACGGTGCAGCGGTGCCTGCTCGACGGCATCGGCAAGCGTGGCGAGATAGAGAGCCGCTGCCGCGAGCAGTCCCGTGATCAGTGCAGCGATTGCAAAAAGGTTGAGCGCGAACCGCGACAGCGGGTCGCTGGTCAGTCGCTGTTCGATCACACGTCGCTGGTGTGCCACGAGCACAGCTCGTGATGACTCGGACAACGCGCGTGTCAGGAGCGCTTCGTCTGCGTGGTCGACTGCGATCCACGTCTCGTTCGCAGTACCGAGGCCGGGATTGATGAGATCGAGAGCGGGCTCGGCTAGCGATCGGTCGACAATTGCGAACCTGTTCGGCGCGCCGGGAAAGTGTGTCGCCACGGCCGCCACACGCAGTACGCGGCGAGCGTTGTTGACGACCGAGATCGACACCAACCCGTTGACGGCTCGCGATGCAGTGGTTGGGTCGACGATCGCCGGAAGCGTCTCCATCTCGGGGGTAGTCGGCGGCGCGACGAGCGCGGTTGTACCTTGCAGCGCGACGGTGATCGTGACCCCGGCGACTCCTGGCGTGATGGTTGCTTCGTCAGAGTGCAGCTGACTCCATTCGACCGCCATTGGCGTCGGCGTCGCGCTCGGCAACGCAGAGTCGATCGCGTGAACCGCTTCGAGTCGCACGGTTGCCGTGAACGAGTCGGCTGCAGTTGTGCCTTCGCCAACGTGATGTTGAATGCGGTCCGACGAATAGCCGGGTTGACCAAATCGAAAGCCGATCAATCGTCCTCCCGCGTCGTCCGGGCTCAGCTGTACGTCGAGTTGGTTCGGTGTTTCGCTCGCAACGACGGCATCGACCTCGTGCCATGATCCGTCGCGTCGCGAGATGACTGCGGTGATTGCCGGACTGCTCACGTCTCCGCTCGCGCGAATCGCCAACGAGGTAGCCGTCGACGGAATTGGGGTGCCCATCGGTTTGGGAGGGTGTGAGGCGGCGATGAGACCAGGAAGCGTCTCCAGCGGTGGCCCAAAATCCGATCTCCAGCCGCGCAGCGACGTCAGCGTTGCTGGGTCAAGCCCAATCAGGGTGACGGTGTCGTTGGTGAGTGTGGCGCTGCGTACCGCTACGCCTCGTCGTAGAACTTCGGTACTTCGTGCGGTCGGCGCAATCGACGCCCAACCCTCGATTGGTGCCACTGTTGCTGGACGAACGAGCGCCGGACCTTCCGACAGCGTCACATCGAACGGCACCGCAAACGCTGCCTGATCGTGAGCGCCGGTGTGCAACGTGGCTCGGTATCCGAGGGAGAACACTCCCAACGTGGTCGCAGCCGCAAGGAAGCCCGCCGTCGCGAGCGGCAAAATTGGCCGACGTGACATCTCGCCGAGCGCGGTGTGTACGAGCGGCGCTCGTGCGTGGAGCGAGATCCCGACGCCGTGCAGAATGAGAGGAACAAGCCGGATCGAGACCCACGCCACGACGAGCGCAGCTACAAGCGGCAGCAGCGCAACGAGCGGATCACCCGTCGATGCCAGGGCGGAAGGAGTTGCGGTGCCACGGCTAACGGCCAGCATTCCGGCGCAGAGTGCGGCGAGACCAATGCCATCAATGGCGCGTGGTTCCCACCATCGGCGAGGCGAGCCAACCACATCTGCGCCACTCGGCGCGCTGGCCATGACGAGTGCCGTTGCTACCAGCAGAACCAGGGTGCCCATTCCGAGCTTCCAGGCACCAACCCGGGCGACGTGGACCACGATGTCTGATGCGGGAAGGTGCCACCGGCGCGCGAATGCGATGGTTGCCGCGCAGCCGAGTGGCACACCGATGACGAGGCCCACTGCGGCGGGCCACGCGGCCTCGGCGGCGGTGAACGCCGCGAGCGCAGATCGGCTCGCTCCGCGTTGGCGAAGTAATCGCCGCGCCGCGACGTGTTCGCGTCGCGCCGCCGCGGCTGCCAGGAGGACAAACGCAACGAGTAACACCAGGCCTTGGGTGGCTGGAAGAGTGGCCCGGTGGGCAGCCGTTGCGGATCGGGAGCGTGCGTTTCTCAACGCGTTCGTTGGAAGGCTGACAGAAACTCCGCTCACCGAGAAAGCTGCGATGGTCGACGCGCCGGCCTCGAGCACGTTGTCGATTTCAGTGAGGCGAAGTGTCTGCGGATCGATCGATGCAACCCACCCCATCGATCGTGCGATCAGCGACAGTGCGGCGATCGAACCCACTTGATTGACGCCGTCACCGAGCAACAACACTTCGTTCGCTCCGGGTTGGGAGAAGCCCGCGAGCAGCGTGGGATCGACCAACGCGACGTGCCCAACGATTTCGAGACCAGCTGTCGAATCGAGATTGGGAGACGTGCTGGAGTTGCCAACAACGACCTCGCATCGAGTGGGCACGCAGGTCGTTGGTAACCGACCATCGACCAGCGTGACAACCTCGGCCAAATGGTCGAGGCCGGCTAACCGAAAGTTGGTGCCGTCGGGCGTGGCGAGAACGCGGTACGCAAGCTGAGCCCTCACTGGGCCGAGGCCAGGCGCGCGAAGTGTGCTGTGGGCCGTCTTGTCGATGTTGGCGATCTTGCCGAACGACAACGAATTCACGGAGACGGCAACAGTGATGCTGCGCTCACCGGCAGGAACCTCCTCGAGGGTCCGTCGCAACGTTGCGTCGCCTGCGATAGTTGGCGATGCGACCATCACGAACATCGAAGCAACGGCGAGCGCGATACCGAGTGCGGTGACAAGTCCGCGTGAAGGACGCGCCCGAACGCGAGCGATCGCCAGCGACGCGGCTGCTAACGGCGCGCGATAGGAACGGCCCGTGGGCGTCGTTGGCATGACGACATAATACGCGTGCCATTTGCGCGCGCCGTTCGGCTGTGCCTCAATGTCGCAATGTTGTCCACGAGATCGCGACGCGCTCCCGAGTTAGCCGTGCTTGCCGCGGCGATTCTGTTCGGCACGACAGGCACAGCTCAGGAGTTGGGGCCCGATTCTGCGTCGCCGCTCAGCATTGGCGCGATCCGTGTGGCCGTGGGTGCGCTCGGACTCCTTGTTGTAGCGCGTTTGGCCGTGGCCCGGGGCGGCGCGATTGGTGGCACGACGGCGAGGCGTTGGCGCGACTATGGATGGTCGCTTCTGATTGCCGGCATCGGTGTGGCCGGCTATCAGATCGGCTTCTTCGAGGGGACCAAGCGTGCTGGCGTGGCACTGGGCACGCTGGTGGCGCTCGGGTCTGGGCCCGTGTTTGCTGGAATCTTCCATGCCGTTCGCACCCGACGTTTGCCGAGCGTGTCGTGGACCTTGGCGACCTTGCTTGCGGCGGCAGGTGCGGGCCTCGTCGCGTTCGCTCGGCACGGCGAATCAAACGGGGCTTCGCGATTAGGTATCGGCGCTGCACTGCTTGCCGGACTCTCCTACGCAATCTTTTCGATCGCCAGCAAGCACGCGATCGGAGGCGGTATCGACTCGCTCGAGGTGATGGCTGCGGCATTTAGCGTCGGTGCAGTGCTGATGAGTCCACTGTTGTTCACGGAGTCGTTGCACTGGGTCGCGACCGCGAGAGGAGTCGTTGTTGCGCTGCACCTCGGCCTCGGCGCAACAACGGCGGCCTACGCGCTGTTCGGGTTCGGCTTGGCTCGGTTGACAGTTCCCACCGTGGTGACACTCACATTGGCCGAACCCGCGACCGCTGCATTGCTCAGCGTGCTCGTGCTGTCTCAGCGATTGGCTGCCGTTGGATGGCTGGGTGTCGCGCTCGTCATTGTGGGGGTTGCTCTCGTGGCCACGGCACGCGACGAGCCAG
>JANLPV010000082.1:0-27106 GCA_031367435.1 Actinomycetes bacterium
TCCTCGGCGTACGCAAGTAGATCGGGTAACACATCGGGAGTGCGCTTTCGGTCGATGGCGAGCATCCACGAACCGAGGAAATGCACGTCGAGCGCGCACGGAACCTCGAGCAACCATCCCATCATCGTCGGGTCGATCAACGTGGTCGCGAACCGCTCATCGCCACTGGTAATTCGGTAACGATCGTTGAAGGTGGGACTCTCGAACTCGATGTCTCGTGCCCCGACCATGTTCAAGAGCCGCCCGCTGAGGCCGCTCGGTTGTATCCGCGTTCGCGCGGCCGAACAGCTGAGGCCCACCAACGCGCACGAGTTGTAATGGGTTTGGCTGTCCTTGCCCGATCCAGTGACGTAGCTGTACTGGAACACGCGGTTGAAATTCGGCCCCGTGCTTCGCCACATCGTGTAGGTCGCGGTACCGCGGTGGCCTCGGCTGAACAGGTCGAAGTCAAGTGACGTCACGTGCGAGGGATCGCCAGGATCGAATCCAAGACCGTGAGACCTGGCGACAGCACGGTATTGCTCGATGCGGCGCTTGTTCGCCGCAGCCGTCGCCATGACCACCAGCACACCCGCCACGATGGCGAGTCCAAGATAGAGAATCGGAAGCGCGGGCAAGCAACGAAGAGTAACTGCGTTACAGCAACGCGTCGAGCAAGGTCTGTGGTGATGCGGCGAGCGCAGAAGTGGCGGCGCTCGCGGGAAGTGAACTACACGCGGCGACGGCCTCGGCAACGTAGGTTGCCGCCGCGTCGATCGCTTCAGCGATGCCAGGTCCGGAACGCACAATCGACAATGCTTTGTCACACACCACTGCATCGATCGGGCGGCCGAGGAGGTCACGCAATTCGTCCGAGGCGACGCCGGACTGTGCGAGCGTGCGCAGGACGGGCAACGTGTAGACGCCTTCGACCATGTCGTGGCCAGCAGGCTTACCGAGTTGTTCGTCGGTGGCGACGATATCGAGCACGTCGTCGACGATCTGGAACACCATGCCGTACGCCACCCCGAAACGTGTGAGCGCATCGATATGGCTGCGATCGAGACCCGCGACGATGCCACCGATGCGCGTTGCGGTGCTGAACAAGGACGCGCTCTTGCCTTCGATCGACGAGAAATATGACGACTCGGGCCGATTGACGTCGTACGTATGACGCAACTGCTCGATCTCGCCTTCGCACAAACGAGCGATGGTGTTACCGAGTAGGCCGGCAACCTCAGAACCAAGCGAGGCAGCAATCTCAGATGCGCGGGCCAGCAGAAAGTCGCCCGCCAAGATCGCCTGCAGATTGCCCCATTTTGCATTGACCGTCTCGACCCCGCGCCGTGTGGAGCTTTCGTCGATCACATCGTCGTGATACAACGACCCGGTCTGAACGAGCTCGCAGGCGATGCCGCCATGCACGGCATCGTCGAGCGCGGGTCCGCCTGCCACCTGACACGCAACCACGGTGAGCACGGGGCGAATGCGCTTTCCGCCAGCGACAATGAGGTGACGCGCCAACTCGTTGAGATACGCATCTTTGGTCTGAACCGACGCCAAAAGTGCGTCCTCAATCCGCTGACGATCGCCCGTCATACCGGGTAGCGAAAACAAAGGCGTGCTGGCCACATCGCAAGGCTAGGCCGCGCGGACAGAGATACTGCGCCCCAGCACCACACTGAGCCACCCCACCTATACACTTGCGGCACGTATCCACCGTCTCTGAAAGGGCGGGCATGTTCGAACGCTTTACAGATAGGGCTCGTCGAGTCGTCGTGCTGGCGCAAGAAGAAGCGCGGCTGCTCAATCACAGCTACATCGGTACCGAGCACATTTTGCTTGGTCTGATTCACGAGGGTGAAGGCGTCGCTGCGAAAGCGATGGAATCGCTCGGCATCTCACTCGAGGCTGTACGAAGCCAGGTCGAAGAGATCATTGGCCAAGGCGGCTCATCACCATCGGGCCATATTCCGTTTACACCGCGCGCCAAGAAAGTGCTCGAGCTCTCTCTTCGCGAGGCGCTGCAACTCGGTCATAACTACATCGGTACAGAGCACATTCTGTTGGGCCTCATCCGCGAGGGCGAAGGCGTCGCCGCGCAGGTTCTTGTCAAGCTCGGCGCCGACCTCAGTCGCGTGCGCCAACAAGTGATCCAGCTGCTGTCCGGTTATCAGGGCGGCCAAGGCAAGCCCGGCGAAGCTCAACCCACCGCAACAGGTGCGGGCGCTCTCGGCAAAGACGAGGCGGGAGATAAGGGCAGTAGCCAGATCCTCGACCAATTCGGTCGCAACCTCACCCAGTTGGCTCGCGAGAAGAAGCTCGATCCGGTCATCGGCCGCACGCGCGAGCTCGAGCGGGTCATGCAGATTCTGAGTCGGCGGACAAAGAACAATCCGGTGCTCATTGGTGAGCCTGGCGTCGGCAAGACCGCCATCGTCGAAGGTCTCGCACAAAAGATCGTGTCGAACGACATCCCTGACACCCTGCGTAACAAGCAGCTCTACACACTCGACCTCGGCGCGCTCGTGGCCGGCAGCCGCTACCGCGGCGACTTCGAGGAGCGCCTCAAGAAGGTCCTCAAAGAGATCAAGACCCGTGGCGACATCGTGTTGTTCATCGACGAGATCCACACACTTGTGGGCGCGGGAGCGGCCGAGGGTGCGATCGACGCCGCCTCCATACTCAAGCCAATGCTTGCTCGCGGCGAACTGCAGACCATCGGGGCCACCACTACCGACGAATACCGTAAGCATCTCGAAAAGGATGCCGCCCTCGAGCGCCGCTTCCAGCCGGTGAAGGTCGAAGAACCAACCGTTGCCCACACCATCGAAATCCTCAAGGGCATACGCGATAAGTACGAGGCCCACCACCGCGTCACCATTACTGATCAGGCCTTGGTAGCTGCGGCAAACCTTGCCGATCGCTACATCAGCGACCGTCACCTGCCCGACAAGGCCATCGACCTCATCGACGAAGCCGGCAGTCGGCTGCGCATCAAGCGCATGGGCACACCTCCCGATCTGAAAGAGCTCGAAACGAAGCTCGCCGAAGTGCAAGAGGGCAAGAAGAAGGCCGTCGAAGAGCAACGCTTCGAAGAAGCCGGTCGCCTACGCGATCAGGAAAAGACGCTGCTGGAAGAGAAGTCCACCAAAGAGGCCGAAGTCAAGGCCAGTGGTGTCGACCTCTTCGACGAAGTCGATGAAGAAGCAGTCGCCGAGGTGCTCAGCCTGTGGACCGGCATTCCGGTGTACAAGCTCACCGAGGAAGAGACTCAGAAGCTGCTCAACATGGAGAGCGAGCTGCACAAGCGCATCATCGGCCAGGAAAATGCCATCAAGGCTGTCAGTCAGAGCATCCGCCGCACCCGCGCCGGTTTGAAAGATCCAAAGCGCCCCAGCGGCTCGTTCATCTTCCTCGGCCCAACTGGTGTCGGAAAGACAGAACTGGCCAAGACTCTCACTGAGTTCTTGTTTGGCGATGACAGCGCGCTCATCTCGCTCGATATGAGCGAGTACATGGAGAAGCACACGGTCAGCCGCCTCGTTGGTGCGCCCCCCGGATACGTCGGATACGAAGAGGGTGGCCAACTCACCGAGGCAGTACGGCGCAAGCCGTTCAGTGTGGTGCTGTTCGACGAGATCGAAAAGGCTCACCCAGATGTCTTCAACATCTTGTTGCAGATTCTCGAAGAGGGCCGCCTCACCGACAGTCAGGGCCGCACGGTCGACTTCCGCAACACGGTGCTGATCATGACGAGCAACCTTGGCACGCAAGATCTGCGCAAGGCCAACGTTGGCTTCACGAAGAACGACGAAGCTGTCAGCTACGAGCGTATGAAGGACAAGGTCATGGAGGCACTCAAGGTGCACTTCCGCCCCGAGTTCCTCAACCGCATCGACGACGTCATAGTGTTCCATGAGCTCGCACAACAAGAAGTTGTGCAGATGGTCGACCTCATGACCAAGCGCCTCATCGGGCAGCTCGAGTCTCGCGGTCTGGGCATCGAACTCACCGAATCCGCCAAAGAGCTTCTTTCCAAGAAGGGTTACGACCCGCAGTTGGGCGCTCGACCGTTGCGTCGTGCGATTCAGCGTCTTGTCGAAGATCCGCTGTCCGAGAAGATTCTGAACAAAGACTTCCGTGCAGGTGAGATCATCGTTGTCGATACCGAGGATGACCCAGAGCGCCCGGGCGAACTGCGTATTGCGTTTAGTTCCGTCGAGGGTTTCATGCCGCCGCCGGCCATCGAATTGGCTGGTGCCGGCGATGGTGGACCTCCCGCCGGCGGCACCGACTAGTCACGTCGGATATCCCCGCGTCACGCCATGCACGACAAACATCTTGCGATTGCTTTGTCCGCAGTCATCGGAGCCTGCGTTGCAGCGGTTCTGATGTTCTCTGGCACCTCCCACGCTTATGCTGAACCTGGCCCGATCGCCAATCGGGCAGGCGTCGTGCAAGGGCTCGACACGGTGACGTCGAGCCCACCCACCTCGGTAGACATCTCGGCACCCGGCAAGGCACCCGGCGAAGCGGACAACGAGCCCGACGCCGACAACCCAAATAATGTCACCCGCAACGTCATCATCGCTATCATCGCAGGAGCGATCCTTGCTGGCGGGATCGTCGTCTACGTCAAGCACGGCGACAACATCGACTGAGTGCGCGGCACCTGTTCGTGCTGGCGAGCTGCCAGACTTACACGAATGGTGCCCCTAGCTCGACGACTTCTCAGCGCGCTCGCGATAGTGCTTGTCTGTGCATCGTGTCGGGTGGATGTGAACGTCAACGTGGCCATACAGCGCGACGGATCGGGGGCCGTCACGATCACCGCTTTGGCCGATGCTGCCGTGGTGCAGCAGGCACCCGATCTCGTGAACGACTTACAGTTCGCCGATGTGAAGGCGGCCGGTTGGACCGTGACCGGGCCAACGGCCGAACCAGATGGTGGGCTGCGAGTTGTACTCACCCAAGCATTCACGACGCCCGCGCAAGCGACGCAGATCTTGGCAGACATCAGCGGACCCAACGGGCCGTTGATCGGCATCACACTTACCCGCCAGCACAAAAGCGAACTCACCACGTTTCGGCTCAACGGACAACTACAGCTCACCGGTGGGCTCGATGCCTTTACCGACGCGAGCCTTCTCGCCGCTGTAGGCGCCACGCCGTACGCGACGGAACTTGCAGGTGCCAAACTGCAACCCACCGATGCCGTCGCCATCAGTTTCACAGCAACGCTGCCTGAAACCGTGAGGAACACGACCGGTGCCCAGCAAACAGGGGTCATTCGCTGGACCGTACCAACTGACGGATCGGCGATCGATGTGGCCTCGCTGGCTGAGCACCGCGATCCAACGAATCGGTGGGCGGGGCCGGTGTCCACTGGAGCGATGATTGCGCTACTCGTGTGGCTGGCCGTTTCGATTGCATTCATCGGCTACGTCTTGGTAGCCAATGCCCGCAGAGCGCGTCACCGCGCCGCGCGCTGACCTTCAGTGCAGTTCGCCCAACGGCACGCTTCGGTGGGAGTGCCACGACAACAGCACCGTGCAACACCCCTCGCGTAGGGTGACCCCATGGCCAAACTGCGGCTCGTTCATCGTTGCACCGAGTGCGGTGCCAGTCATCCCAAGTGGGCCGGCCGTTGTCCTGCCTGTGGCGCGTGGAACAGCTTGGTCGAAGAGATCGAGGGGCCCGACGACATCGCCTCGCTCGCGGCGGGCATGTCGCTGTTTCCCGCCGGCGTGGCCATGCCGATTGGTGAGGTCAGCACCGATTCATCCGGGCCACGCGCCAGTGGTATCAGCGAGCTCGACCGTGTACTCGGCGGCGGCTTTGTGCCCGGCTCGGTCACCCTGCTCGGTGGCGAGCCCGGCATCGGCAAGAGCACCCTGTTGTTGCAGTTGCTCGCCGGTTGGCCAGGTCGCACGTTGTATGTCTCAGCCGAGGAAAGCGCCCAACAGGTTCGCCTTCGCGCCGGCCGGCTCGATGCAGTGAGACCCAACCTGTGGCTTCTGCCCGAAACATCGTTACCCAACATCATCGCCGCGATCGACGAACTCAAGCCCGAGCTGGTGATCATCGACAGTATCCAGACCGTGGCCGATCCCGATCAGTCGTCAGCTCCGGGGTCGGTGGTCCAAGTACGTGGTTGCGCTCATCGGCTGGTGCAAGAAGCAAAGCACCGCGGCGTCACCATGGTCTTGGTTGGTCACGTCACCAAAGAAGGTGGGTTGGCCGGGCCGCGGGTGCTCGAGCACGTCGTCGACACCGTGTTGTCGTTCGAAGGCGAACGTCACCATGCACTGCGTCTGCTGCGCGCATCGAAGCATCGGTTCGGGCCCACAAGTGAACTCGGTTTGTTCGAAATGGCCGACGCCGGGCTCATCCCCGTGCCCGACCCGAGCCAGTTGTTCCTCGCTGATCGCCGCACCGGCGTGCCCGGCTCGGCCGTGGTACCCACCATCGAGGGCCAACGACCTTTGTTGGTCGAGGTGCAGGCGCTCACCAATCAGGGCAGCGGTGGGGCACCACCGCGACGTTCGGCGCAGGGTGTCGATCCGGGCCGATTGGCGATGCTGCTCGCCGTGCTCGATCGTCGCGCGCGCATGTCGCTCACCGCACATGAGGTGTTCGTGTCGGTGGTGGGCGGGGTGAAGCTCACTGAGCCCGGAGTCGATCTCAGCGTGTGCCTTGCCATCGCCTCGGCTCTATCGAGCCGTCCGCTGGCCAGTGACTTGGTCGTGTTTGGCGAGGTCGGCTTGGCCGGCGAACTCCGCCAGGTGTCGCAGACGCAGCGTCGCCTCAACGAGGCGGCGCGCCTTGGGTTCTCACGCGCAATCGTGCCGGTAAACGCACCCGACTCGTCGAGCAACATCCGCGTCACACGCGTGGCTACCTTGGCCGAGGCATTACGTGCGGCGGGCCTCATTGGTGAAGGACCTATGTAGCAGCGCCATCACACGCGAAGCAAGGAAGGAGCGAGAAGCTCACGACGCAGCGCTACCAACTTCGGTGCCGGCTCGGCCAAGTTCCACGAGTCCGTCAGCAGCGCCCGTTCGTACGACTCCCACTCTTGACGCACCCCAGCGAGATCACCGTGCATCGCGTGCGCGCGCATTCGGAGCGAGATGAGTTCCTCGTGGCCCGCCAACACTTTGAGCCCTTGCCCAGTTGCCCAAAAGACACCATCTATGTCGCCCACCGACAGGTAATGAGTTGCGAGGGTCGAGGCCACCGACGTGACCAATAACGTGAGCTGAGTGGTGATGCCTTCAGTATCTGGCCAGAGGTACGAGGTACCGAAATAGACGTGATCGCGCACAAGCGCGAGACCTGGACGCAACGTTGCAATCGCGTCAAGGGGGAGTTGTCCGCCAGCGTGATCGAGTCGGAGTCGAAGTAGATCAGCATCTGTCATCACAACCTCATGAATCGGCAACTGCTCGGTGAGGGTTCTGGGTATCCACTCGGCGCGATCATCGAGAACGGCGAGCCGAGCGAGCGAGCGACGACTGTCGCTGACCACGTTGGCAAATGTGGCGTCGCGCACATTGAGCTCCCACAGCGCTGTTCGCGCGGCTGTGCGCGTCGACCGTTCGCGGTGCTGACTCAGCCAAACGACCAACTCGAGCGCCTTCGCCCTCTCGAAACTCGCGACCTGACCAGACCGATCACAAACTTCTACGGGACCAAGCAGACGCACCATCAGTACCCAAGGTGGCTCGTGCCAT
Source organism: Actinomycetes bacterium (assembly GCA_031367435.1). Taxonomy (GTDB): domain Bacteria; phylum Actinomycetota; class Acidimicrobiia; order Acidimicrobiales; family Ilumatobacteraceae; genus WLMZ01. The sequence continues at coordinate 7,719 of JANLPV010000082.1, forward strand.
GCGTTCGAAGCTCTGTCGTCGACTCCCCGAGCAGCAACAGCGGCTTGGCTCGGCTCTGCCACAAGCACCTTGTCGGCCTCGTCAAGCAACATGCGGACTGGTTCAAGCTCGGCAGCGGACAACCCCACAGGAACCAGCGGAAGTCCAAGTGGATGCAGGATCCACTGTTGCGACTGCTGTTCGAGACGCCAGCGCGCGCCATGGACCGCTCGATCGACGACGACTGCGAGGCCTCGCCCGCCCGATGCGGTGAGGTTGACCAGCTCGGCGTCGTCGTGGCTGTCAGGTTGACCGCCGAGCGCAGCAACAACGATGGCCGGCTCCCAAGCCTCTCCACCTTGGCGCCGCGTGCGCAGCGTAAATGTGGACAGTGACGGGCTTGTTGTCGTGGCTGTCGCCCCGACAAGTTGTACGGCCATGTCGAGCGCTGCGTCGAGCGAGGACGCCGTGTGCGCATCGGTCCGACCAAGGTGTGCGTCGTCGAGCCCGCACGTCACGAGGTGAGCAATCTCAGACAACGGCGATACGGCGAGCGATGCGGCAATGGCCCGCGCGACATTGGACGCAAGCGGCATCTGCGCGTCGATTGTCAACAGTCCAACGGCTTCGAGATCAACATAGATCTGCACTGGTTCACCGCTTCCGGGCTCTACCGTCGAGCCGAGATGAGCCAGGGCAGGACAGGGTTGATTCACGCGCCGGGCCCGTTCGGCGAGCGCATCGAGCTGCACTGCTGCGGGCAGCTGCCAGTGACTTTCGCCAACAGCTGTCCACGGTGCAGGGGCGTGAGGTAATGGAGCATTGAGCAGAACTTCAAGTGCGCCGTCTGCGAATTGGGCCGCTGTGAGCACACCGATGCCCGGCGCCATCTCGTCGAGCTCGCTTGCCAACGCGCGAAGGGCGAGGTCGAGTCTCGCAATTTGTTCACCGTCATCGAGCCGTCGAAGGAGTGTCTCAGCCACCACCAGCCGACGCGCCGGATCGGGCAGGCGAGCCCCTTTCGGCGCACTTCGAAGTTGGCGACGACGTCGAATTGCGAGCCCTCCGAGGACCCCCGTCGCCAAAAGCACAGCGCCGCCCAAACCCGACGTCACGGGCGACTGATGCAGACTCGGACTCGGCGCCGTGGTTGGTGTGCATTGGTCGGGCATTGCAGCATGAGCATCGACGAACACGGCCTCAGCCGCCTTGACCGGGTCATGAGCGAGCAGTGTGACGCGTGACGGCTGCAGCTCAGCGGCCGAGACGAATCGCGGTAGTGAGCTCACCAACAGAACAATCGCAGCGACCAACGACGTCGCCAGCGTCTGCGACCAGCCGAACGAACGGCGGCGAGGGTTCGAGCGGCCAGCGATCGCTGCAACGGCCTCGAGAACAACGCTGAGCGCAAGCCTCGCCCACGCAAGCCAAAGCGCGACGGCCAGCACCTTGATGACCGTCGCATCGCTGATGTCACCGCGACGAAGAGTTTGCAGCACGTTGTGCAGTGGTGGAACAGCGTGCGGCCACGGTCGACCAAGACCCCTTGCCATGAGTACAGGTGCGCCAACCAAGAGCCCAATGACTGCTGTAAGGGCAACAAGACCACGAAGTATGCGTGACACGACGGTCCTTCCTGAACTGCAAGAGTGAAGTGAGTTGAGAACTAATGCGAGATTGGGTTTGCCGACCGCGAGGCATGCACCGTCTTCGACGAAACGCCGACCAACTGAAGCAATGTGGTGGCAACAGTCGCCTGGACCGTGACCGTGACCGTGTTATTCGATATCGCCACTGTGCCGTTGACTCCGTGCGAGACGAGATATCGCTTCGCGCTGTCGCGGGCGCGAGCGGGATCGACGATTCGCAGACCGCTTCTCAACTCGACAATCTGTTGGGCACCGGCGCGGGCCGCGTTCTCGGCGTGGTCGGCGGCGGACACTTTTGCGCCAACTATTCGCGCACCGTCGATGACGAGACCTGCACAGCTCAGAACGACGAGCGTGATGACGACAACAAAGCCCGATACCGAACCGCGGTCACGTACGCGCATGCGGCTTACCTGAGAAGAACTCGAATGATGACGCATCATCCGGCCCGATAGCGATCAATTACCTCAGTCGACGAGGCGGTGACGGTACGAGCATGGGCACCGAGCAGTGCGGTGTCTTGTTGATTGATGACGCACGAGACGGTGACGGTAACCGAACCCGCCGCGACAGCGTTCTCGACGAAAACGGCTATCGCAGTGGATGCGCAGTTGAATCCGTTACTGGCGAGGTCGGCGACGGCAACGGCCTGAGCAACGTTGGTCATTCTGGGTCGGGCGACAAGCGAAGCGGCTCGTGCGGCTTCGTCGGCGGCGTGGCGAACCTGATCAGTTGCGCCACCCGCTCGACCGAGCACTACGACGAAGAGCATGAGCAGCACAAACACCGGCGCGAGGATGACCATCTCAACGGTGACACTTCCCTCGTTGCCGGCAGCGCGCCGGGTTACAACGTGAGGCACAGTTGATCACCTCGTCCTTCGTGCTCAGAAACATCGACCATGGAAAATCAACGATTCGATTCGGGAACGAAGCGTTCCTGAGGTTCAAGTACCGTTCGAGTGACGGAACGTGGGAAGAAGGGCACGATACGCGGCACCAGCACCTCGACGGACACCGTGACATAGCCGTTGGCGATGGCGACGATTGGGGTTCGCGCCGCATGGCTGCCGAGATCATCGATCGTCGCCTGGGCCACAGACACCGCGTCGTTTGCACCAGTTGACGGGAACGAGGCTGCTGCGGCACCCTGCGACGCCGCAGCATGCGCGACGTTCGCAGCATGAAAGTAGATAGCCGACTGCACGCCAAGGAAGACGAGGAGCGCCAGGATCGGAGTGAGGATGACCATTTGCGTGGTGGCCTCACCCCGATCTGAGCGCGACGACGAACACCGCTGCGGGCTCTGAACGGTTGATCGATGCAACGTCATATCCGGACCGGATCAACCGAGGTTGATCGTGTTCGCCTTGTTCTGCACGCGGGTCGTGATGATCACGCCGACGCCAATCGCGAGGGCGATGAGAGCGGCGGCGAGCACGACAGTCGTCGCGCTTACCTCGCCGCGGTCGCGATCGGTTTCGGCCGAAGCCTGGAAGCGAACCAAATAGTAGGTCCAGAGTGGAGCAAACATTGCCATGACAGATCTCCTTGAGAGTCGGTGATTGTGGGGTGGTATGTGAATGTGGGGTGGTATGTGATGGTGGACTTCTGAGCGCTGCAACGAATGGGCCGCAGGCTCGTAACGAGCTGTGAGAAGTGACGTCGGCCGGCTCACAGCGCCCGGACGATCTGCTGCATGGCCGGGTAGCCAAGCAACACCATGAAGCCAACGAACATGAGCACCGTGGGTAGACCCATTCGCTCCGTCGCGGCCTGTGCGTCGGCCTCTATTCGGGCCATCTGCTGCGCGCGTAGCGCAGCGGCCTTCGCTGAGAGCGACAACTTGATTCGTGCGCCTTGCTCGCCAGCAAGACGGACGCTTGCGGCGATCTCGGACAGCTCCTGCACGTTGATTGACTCACCGAGCTCTGTAAAGCAGGTCCATGGCGTTTGGCGCATCGATCGTGCGCGAAGCAAGGCGTGTCGAATTTGCGTGAACGCCCAACCATCACCGGCCTGAGCCGCGGCCTCGAGCGACGTTTCAATACCGGCGCCACCAGCCAGCAAGATATTTACGAGATCGAGGTAGCTGGAGAGCGCTTGACGGAAGCCAGCGCGACGCGATCGGGCGTGACCGCGCAACGTCAGATCAGGTACAACAAATCCAACAGCACCGGACCCAGTCGCAAGCATGAACGTCACCCCGATGGGCAGCGGGGAACCGCCGATTTGCAGCGCAACTCCTAAGGCAACGACCACCGCCATCATCGCGAGGGCCGTCGCAATCTTCTCGATCACGAAACGTTCCACCGATCGTTCCATCACCACGAGGTCCTTTTCGACGCGCACTCCGAGATGCCCTCGAAGCACACCAACGATTCGTTCCTCGGTTCGATGCCTGCCCGATGACCTGACCATTGACTGCTGCTCTGCGACCGAGAACCCAACTCGCTCGAGCCTCTGCAACGACAAGGTAAGAGGCCGCGGCCTCGCCAGAATCGCGCGACCAACGACAAAGAGCCCGAGGCCGACGCCTCCGCCGAGGAAGGCCACCGGACTCATCGCTGCACCCCGGCAGGCCCCCGGCGCGCGACGAACCGTTGCGGCATCGCAATCCGCCCCATCCGCGACATCACGACGAACGACGCAGCGAAACTGGCCACTATCAACGCCAGCACGAACTGACCCGACGTGGAGTCGTAGGGCCGAAGGTACGAACGATTGAACAACAACAAGCCAACGATGAAGGCGGCTACGACACTCACGATGATGCGTACTGCGCTCCGACTACGCGCTCGACCCACCCACACACGAGTGCGCATGCGCGCTTCGTCGCGTGCACTCTCGGCGAGGTGACCGAGTAGAGCCCCAAGGTCTCGAGCCTCCTTCTCCGCGGCAATAATGAGAGCGGCTACGACGAAGTCGGCCATCGGATGATCGACGTCGTCTGCAAAGCGTCGAAGCGCTGACGGCAAGGACTCATAGTCGACTCGAGCCGCCAGGCGTTGGACTGCAGAAGCGATTGGACGAGGTGCCAGCGCGGCTGTTGCGCCGATCGCATGCTCCAACCCATTCGCCGCGGCCAGAGTGTCGCGAACTTGTTCTGTCCACGCAGCTATCGCCTCGACAAGGGCCAACTCGTGATCGTGTCCGCCCCGTCGGTTCATCCACGTCGGCGAGTACCAGCCCGCCCCAGCCGCCACGCAAACCAACACTGGCCAGTGACTGAGCGCAATCGCCGCTAGAGCCAATCCGACTGCCAATGTCGACCGAAGAATGAGTTGGTCGAAGCGAGCCGCGAACCCTGTGGACACGCGAGGAAGGCCCGCAAGGACCACACGGCCGCGCAGCCCGGCCCACATCAAGACAATGCCCAGGCCTGCGCACGCACCAAGGAGACCCACCACCATTACATTCACGAGGTCCACCAGCCGTTCGGACGGTCGAGATACCCGGCGTCGAACCCGTGTGCTTCGAGAAGGGCAAGCGTGCCATCGCGGAGCGGATAGCCCGGCACTGCTCGCCCGTCGAGACCGGGTTTGAACACTTCGTTTGAGACGATTCGGGTTCCGTCCGCATCGACGACCTCACGAACACTCGATATGCGTCGCACGCCTGCGATGGTCTCGATATGGATGACGAAATGCAGTGCGGTCGCGAGAAGCAGGTTGACCGTCTCGACCGGCAGTCCCATCTCTGCCATCGACACATAGGCCGCCAATTTTGGAAACACTGTGCGGGTGGAATCAGCGTGCATCGTGCACATCGAGCCGTTGTTACCTTGGCTCATTGCCATCAACATCGGGAAGGCCTCAGCCCCGCGCACCTCACCCACGACAACGCGGTCAGGATCCATTCGAAGGGCCATGCGCGTGAGGTCGACCATCGAGACGGCACCGCGTCCCTCAATGTTGGCCGGACGACTCTGCAGCATGTCGTAGTCGGGATGAGCGTCCTCAAAACGGTCGAGGCCGAGCTCGTACGCGTCTTCGATCGTGATGATGCGTTCATCGCTCGGCACCTCGTTGAGCAGTGCGCGCAGCATCGTTGTCTTGCCGCTCCCCGTGCCGCCCGCGATCACAACATTGCGTTTAGCGCGCACTGATGCGGCAAGAAATTCGCTAAGCGCCTCATCGACGAGTCCGTTGTCCTCGAGCTCGCGTAGTGAACTCAACTCAAAACGATGCTTGCGAATGATCACCGTTGGCCTGGACGAGACCTCCATCGCGGCGAAGAGCCGAGAACCATCGGGGAGCTGAATGTTCAGCTCCGGGTTGGCGGCATCGAAGCGCCTCTCGCTCCGCCCGGCTCTTGTCGCGATCATTCGAACAAGCTCGACGAGTTCGTCGTCACTGTCGACCACGGGGGCCGCCGCAACACGGCTGCCATCAGTCATCTTCAACCACGTCGAGGCGGCACCACGGATATGGATGTCGTTGACGTCAGGGTGGTCGAGCAGCGGCTGAATACGACCGAGCCCCAGCACGCGCGCAAGAACAGCGTCCGCGAGTTCTGCCTCGTGCGTCGGGGACAACGTCTCGAAGCCCTGGGCAAGATGATGAGCCGCCAACGAATCAAGGTGCCGGGCGACTACACCGCGTGCCAGTTCTCGTTCGTTAGATACATCAAGCGGTAAGCGCGCCGTGGAGCTTCGTTGCACACGTTCGTCGGCGAGCGCTTCGCCGACAGCCTGAGAAATCGAAGCCACCACCTGGTGATCTGTGGCGGTCATGAGCTAGCCACCAGATCGTCGACGAACGCGAGAGGCGACTTCGCCAGTTGCAGCGTGACGAACAGATTCTCAATCGCTGTCGCCCGAGCGCGACCGTCGCGTCGGCTGTGCGCCCGTGGCACGACCCCCCACACACGCTGCTGCGTCACCGCAGCGATGTCGGCCGAGCCGTACGGTGCTGCACCATTGAGGATCACCATCGGCGATGGGCACCCACCAATGAGCTGAGTGCGGTTGGCGAGCGACACCACCGCCTCAACCGAGTTCTCGGTGACGATGAGTGTGTGTGCCGACGGGCTGAGTGCGCTGAGTGCTGCTGAACCGGGCCGGAGCCGACCGATGTCGATGACAACCAGACCCTCGAAGCGGGCTGCGGCCGATGCGATCTGTGCACCGGCGGCTCGGAGCGCCGAGCTCGTCTGCTCAGCCGCAGGATGGGCAACCACAACCGCAACTCCTCCAGTGGCGGACTGGGCATAGTTCCAGAGGTCAGCTGGTTCAAGACCCGCGCGTGCGGCACCAGCGAGTTCCATGAGGCCGGGTTTGAGCGCGAGGTCAAACCTCGCCGCCAGCGAACCACCGTCAGGGTCGGCCTCGATGAGGATCGCCCTGTCCACGAAGGCGCTCGTGAGGTCGAACGCAAGCGAGGTGGTGCCCGGCGATCCGTGAACTGAGCTCACAACGATGACAGTCATGTCACTGCCCGCTGACTCGGGCCAGCTGCACCTTTGATGCCGCTGCGACCGCAGACGACAGCGAGAGCGGCCCGCGCAGCGTGACCACGGTGGTGGTCGAGTCCGGTGCCGTTGTGACCGACCAGACCGTCGCTTCTGCGTCGAGCAATGTGGGCTGCGCCAGTCCTGTGGCATCGGGAGCGGCGATCACGACAACGCGTACATGATCGTTCGGCGCAAGATCGGGCGGCAGTTGACCCGGTGCCAACGCCATGCTCGTTAGTGCTTCGTCGAGAGACAATGGAGCGGTGGCAGTGACGACCGACGAACTGAACGGAGCATCTGTGTCAAGGTCGACCAGCGCGACCTGACCGAGCAACGACTTGGCGTTGGCACCCAAGATCATCGACGACGTTGACCCGCTCATCGCGGCACCCCGAAGGTCGTCGCCAATGATGATGCTGCCGCGTTTGATCGGTCGCGCTGCGACCACCACCGTTGTACTCGTATCGTTGCTTTGACTCCAGAGAACCGCAAGGGCAGCGCAGCCAACGACGAGCAGCACGCCGACGGCTATCTCGGGCATGCGAAAGGTGCGCGACTTCGTCACCTGAGTGACCAGACGCGGCACTCGGCCAATAGCTTTGGGGCGCCCGCCCTTGAGCCCGCGCGTTGGACGCGCAGGTGTTACTTCAATCCGCTCCGCCACGGAGACCTCCCTATGTGCCCCGCCAGGGGTTTGGTCGCACTGAGCACTTCACGCCACTCATGTGCCCTTCAGGTCTAGAAATGGAAAAGCTGACACTTGATAGGTCATTTGGCCCACTTGAGCGCTGAAACCTCAAGATTCAAAGAAGGGATGGGCGGAAATCGCGCGCTGCGCGTTCGCGGTTGATGCGCCAACGCACTGGACGAGACGAGCCCGCCCGCGTACCGCACACACCAAAGGACGGCGTAACCTTGCACGCATGTCGTTGACAGCCCCGCCTCAGGTTCTCCCCCAGGCCAACGATTCATGCTGGTGCGGAAGCGGCCGCAAGTACAAGCGATGTCACAAACCGCTCGAGGGCCGCATCGTGCAGGGCGAGATCAGTCCATACCGGCCGGTGCCGGCACACATCGCTCGCCCGAGCTACGCCGACACAGGGCAGATCATTCGTTGGAATGAACCGCGCATCAAGACGCCCGAGATCATCGAACGGATGCGTCACGCCGGCAAGGTCGCGTTGGAGATTCTCACCCTCGCCGGCGAGATGGTTCGCCCCGGCATCACCACCGACGAGATCGATGCCTACGTGCATCAGATCACCATCGATCGCGATGCATATCCCAGCCCACTCAATTACGGCGGCTATCGCAAGAGCGTGTGCACCAGCGTGAACGAGGTCATCTGCCACGGCATCCCCGATTCGCGCGCGTTGGTGGATGGCGACATCATCAACCTCGATGTCACCGCGTACATCGGCGGCGTGCATGGCGATACGAATGCCACCTTCTTCGTTGGCGATGTCGATGACACCAATCGCTTGCTGGTGGCCGTGACCGAGGAATGCATGTGGAAGGGCATCGAAGCCGTACATCCCGGACGACCTGTCAGCGACATCGGTAAGGCGATCGAGAACCATGCCAAGCCACATCGCTACGGCGTAGTGAAAGCATTCATCGGGCATGGCATCGGCGAGCAGTTCCACACCGACATTCAAATCCTGCACTACTACGACCCACGTGCGAACACGATCATGCGCCCAGGCATGACCTTCACGATCGAGCCAATGATCACCCTTGGCACGTGGCAGCACAAGATGTGGGACGACGATTGGACTGCGGTCACCGCCGACGGCAAGCGCACGGCACAGTTCGAGCACACGATCTTGGTGACCGACGACGGATTCGATGTGCTCACCGGCGGCGAGGGCGCGGTATCGCCTACTGCCCCGTGGAACCGCTGACCTCTCGCAGCCGACCAATCAAGAAGACATGATCGGCTTCGTTGTGTGGGCACAGTAACGCCTGCTCGTATGCCGCCGCGGCACGCGCGTGCTCGCCGAGACGTCGCAACATGTCGGCGCGAGCCGAGTGGTAGAAGTGCCATTCGGTGGCCGCTGTGATGTCGTCGAGCAGGGCGAGGCCGGCCGCGGGGCCATCGAGCTCTGCGACCGCAATGGCACGGTTGACGCGCACGATGTCTGATGGCTGCTGCGCCTCGAGCAGCGCGTAGAGCTGCACGATCTGCGGCCAATCCGTCGCTGCCGTGCTGGGGGCAACGCTGTGCAGGCATGAGATCGCGGCCTGCAGCTGAAACGGGCCGGCGCGCCCGAATCGCAACGCACGCTCAAGCGTCTCCACGGCGCTCGCAATCGTCTCATGATCCCAACGCGATCGGTCAGCATCGGCCAGCAACACAATCGAGCCATCGTCGCTGATGCGTGTCGAGCGGCGGGCATGCGTTGATTCGAGGAGAGCAACGAGGCCGAGCGCTTCTGGATCGTCAGGCATGAGGTGGGCAACCAGCTGCGCGAGGCGAATGCCTTCCTCGGCGAGTTCGACTCTTTGCAGGCAAACCCCCGCGGGCGCGTGATGGCCAGTGGTGAACACGAGCGAGATAACGGCGAGAACCGCCGCCAACCTGGCCGGCAGCTCGCTGTCGGGCGGCACGCGGTATGCGATGCGATTTGCCTTGATCTTGGCCTTGGCGCGGGTGATGCGTTTGCCCATTGTCTGCTCGGGAACGAGGAAGGCTTGGGCGATCTCGGCCGTGGTGAGACCGCACAGCACGCGCAGCGCTAAGGCAACACGCGACTCGATCGCCAGCGCAGGATGACAGCAGGTGAAGATCAGCCTCAGTTGATCGTCTCGGATTGTGTTGTACGCCAATGGTTCATCGGACTCGAGCATGTTCATCGCCGCGGTTTCGCGATCGGCCCGCGAGTTTTCACGTCGCAACGCATCAATCGCCTTTCGACGAGCCACTGTCGTGAGCCACGCACCCGGCCGTTCCGGCATGCCATCGACCGGCCATCGCTTGAGCGCCTCGATCACGGCTTCAGCAAAGGCATCTTCGGCGCGATCGATACTGCCCGTCAGCCGCGTGAGGGTGGCCACGACTTGGCCGCCCTCCTGGCGCAGCGTCTCATCGAGCGAATTGAACACGGCAGCTTCTTCGAACGTCGATCCGCGCTACATCGGCATTGCAGGGCGGACCTCGACACGCCCACCGTCACGCCACGCCGCGGGCAGCTGAGCGGCCAACGCAATCGCTGCATCGAGATCTTCACATTCGAGCACGAAGAACCCGCCGAGGAATTCCTTGGTCTCGGCGTAGGGGCCGTCGGTGAGCACGATCTCACCGTTCTTGCCACCGCGAACCTCGATAGTCGTTGCTGTTGAGGGTCCCATCAACGCGGCACCACCGGTGACAGCGGACCCGGCGGTCTCAGAAAACGCGCCGTAACCGCCGATGTACTCCAAGAAGTTCGGGGCGGACGGATCGCGGGGAGCATCCTGTGGTTCGAAAATAAGCGCAACAAAGCTGGGCATGACCGGCCTTTCGATGTGGATGGGCTATGTGTTGTCGAGGCGACATACATCGTGCCACGACACTGCATTGACGAATGACGACATCGATTTCGGACCGAGTGAACTATGGAGTGTCTACGAGTACGTCAGTTCCGACCGCGTTGACGCATCACTGCGCTGTGCCACCAAGCAAAGAGTGCATCGTCGTCGACTCCGAATGCGGCGTCGACCGCGCGTCCGCATGCTTCGATCTCTCCCGCACGGAGCGCGTCGACGGCGTCGACCAACGGACCGGCTGGCCAGTGCAGAGCGCCAAGTGTGCGTTGGCTGACCCGAACCGTTGTGGCCGACAACCCACTGCCCACTGACTGTTCTGCGATCACTGCGGCCGCCACGGGCGAAGTGAGCACAGCGGCCAGTGGCCATACGTCACCGCGTTCGTGAGGTACGGCACGAATCACCGGAACGGCGGGGAGCCACTCGCCAGAGACATCGGCCACCGCCTCGAGCACGTGAGTCTGCGTCGCGACGAGCACCTTCGGAACGAGACATCGATCCGCCCACCGCTGCATGAACGGAGCAAGCTGTTCACGATCGACACGCGGCGCATCGAAACGTTGCTTGGCGAACCGCGTCTGGCGTTTGCCCCATTGGCATTCGGCAACATCGATGAGTCCCGTCGTGATCAGCGGCGGCCCATCGCCCGAATCGCTGACCGCACCAACTAGGCCGTAATACTGATCGCGAAAGTTGGCCGTGACGAGCGCGTGATCTGACATGGTTCCCTCGACGCGCAGCGCCGGTACCGCGGGCATGCCCAGCGAGTCTGCAACGAGTTTGCCCCAGTGATCGTTAGCTGCATCGACGGTGTTGAACGTCAGCGAGTCGATGGGATCAAAGGCGATGCCGGCAGAGCGAGTGACGAGCGACGCCGCGCTTGTCGGCTTTGAACCGGCCACCCGTTCGAAACCAATCGCACACGTTCGCACCATGGCGTCGAACACGGGCTGAGGCGATGACCAGAACCACTTCAACGTTGCCTGGCGAAGGCCCTGCGCGCGAATGGGACCCGCATCACGTGCGGTCAGCAACGACACGGGCAGCACCAGCCCAACCCGACCACCATCGGGGCGAGCGAGACGTAGCGCAAGGGCGAGGAAGTCAGCCGCCCCATCGGCATACGGTCCACCTCCGAACGCGGAGCGGCCAGTGCGAGCCGTTGCGCTGGCCATCTGAGACAAAAAGGGGGGATTGCCGACGACAACATCGAAGCGACGATCACTCCAATCGCGTGTGAGCGAATCGTCGTGAATTATTTCGATCACTTCGTTGCCAGCGCTTGCGGTGGCAGAGTCGAGACCGCCAAGGTCGACATCGACTCCGGTGAGCACCGGTACCCCGCCGGACTCACGAATGAGTCGTGCAGCCTCCAGTAGGAAGCGGCCATCGCCGCAGGCCGGATCGAGCACGCGCACAACAACTCCAGGACGCACCTCAGTGATCGTGTGTTGCACCACGTGCGCAACCAACGCACGCGGCGTGTACCAGGCACCGCGACGCTTTCGTTCGACCGACGACAGGGTGACGTCGTAGTCGAAAGCGGCACTCACGTTCGGTGTCTGTGAGCGATCGATGGCCACAGGATACGAGGGTAGGGAAATGCCGCGCCGCATCATCACTGCATCTATCGTTTCCGCCGTGGCATTGGGAACCGAGTCGGGCCGTTATCTCACCTTCAATCGCGATGAGTGGGCGATGCTTCGTGCGGCCACGCCGCTCACGCTGCGTCAAGCCGACCTCGACGAGTTGCGCGGGATCAACGAACGCATTGACCTCGACGAAGTCGCCACGGTGTACCTATCGCTCACGCGTCTGTTGAATCTGTACGTGAGCGCAACGCAAAACCTGCAGAAGGTGAGCTCAACCTTCCTCGGCACGATGAGCTCAAAGGTGCCATACGTCATCGGAGTTGCCGGCAGTGTCGCCGTTGGCAAGAGCACCTTCGCCCGAATTCTGCAAGCACTGTTGGCACGTTGGCCAGATCATCCGAAGGTGGGCCTCGTCACCACCGACGGCTTTTTGTATCCCAACAAGGTTCTTGAGGAGCGCGGCATCATGAACCGCAAGGGCTTCCCCGAGAGCTACGACACCAAGCGTTTGCTGCAGTTCTTGCGCGAACTCAAGAGCGGCGCGCCCGTCGTGACCGCGCCCGTCTACAGCCACGTCGTGTACGACATTGTCGATGGCGAGACCGTGGCTATCGATCAGCCCGACATTCTCATTCTCGAAGGGCTCAACGTGCTCCAGGTTGGTACTGAGGCGAATGAGTTCGTGAGTGACTACTTCGATTTCAGCATTTACATCGATGCGCTCGAGAGCGACATCGAGCATTGGTATGTGCAGCGTTTTCTCACGTTGCGCGAAACGGTGTTCCAAGATCCCAATAGCTTCTTTCGCCATTACGCCGACCTGAGCCAAGACCAAGCCGCTGAGACTGCGCACTTCATCTGGCGTGAAATCAATGGCCGCAACCTGCGTGAGAACATCGAACCGACCCGCGACCGTGCCTCACTGGTGCTGCGTAAAGGTGCCGACCACCGCGTCACCGACGTGCAATTGCGTCGGCTGTAACACGAATCGCAGCAACTCAATCGCTGCAACTCAATCGCTGCGACTACTCCAACGCTGTGAGCCACGCTGGCAGCTGCGCCAGCGATTCGAGTTCGGCGACAACATGGCCATGATCGGCCGGCGCGTGCTCGAGTTCCCACAGCAACGGGTATGGCACGTGTACCGCACTGGCGCCCACCGCAAGCACCGGCAACACGTCGCTGCGCACAGAGTTGCCCACCATGCAGAACCGTTCGGGTCGAACATGCAAGCTCTGGATAATGCGCGCGTACGTAGCGGAATCCTTTTCCGTGACGATCTCGACCCGCTCGAAGTGATGCGCGAGCCCACTTGTCTCGACCTTCGCGGTTTGATGGATGAGGTCGCCCTTGGTGATGAGGACCAGACGATGGGAATGACCCACCTGCTCGAGCACGCTGGCCACATCAGCCAGCAGGCGCACGGGTTCGGCAAGCATCTCGCGCACCACCTCACCAAGCTTCGCGATGACCGACATTGGCAGACGTTCACCCGCAACGGCGGCAGCGGTCTCGAGCATTGACAAACCGAACGCTTTGACGCCATAGCCCAGCGTGTGCAGATTTCGTCGTTCGGTTGCGGCGAGCGCGGCCTTGACATCGATACCGGGCTCGACGAACGGGCTGACCAGCTCGACGAAGGTCTGCTCCGCGGCGAAAAAGCTGTCTTCGCTGTGCCACAGCGTGTCGTCGGCATCAAACGCAACAACGTCGAAGCGGGCCATCTCGTCTGGGCGATCGGATCGGATAAGCCCGAACAACACTTCGTCGATCATTTCGCCGTGTCGACCCACATAGGAATCACGAAGCAGACCTTCACGTCGGAACTCGGCGCGCTCGAACAGACGCTGGCTTGCCACGTTGGCGACGCCAACATACGCAACGATCTTGTGCACGCTCTCGAGGGCAAACAGCGCGTTGACGACAGCGGTTACTGCCTCGGTGGCGAGGCCCTCACCCTGACGCTCGGCGGCGAGGGTGATACCCAGTTCGACGGCATGCTCAGTACCAGGCACGGGGGCAACCATGAGATCGCCGACGAGCATCCGGTTGGTAGTACGTAGTGCGAGTTGACCACCGCCAGCAAGGTGATCGGCAAGCGTGGCGGCGACAAGGCGTTCGGCGTGGGCCTGTTCGAACGGCATCGACCAGCCCTGATGCTGAGCGACTGAGGAATCATTTTTGTAGACAAGCAGGCGATCGACATCGTTCAGGGTGAGGCGGTCGATGATCAGCCGCTCAGTACGCAGTTCGGAAAAAACTGGCTGTATCAACTTTGGCTGCACGCGGACCTAACGGTGAATGGCGTTGAGGTAGTTGTAGACCGTGATGCGCGAGACACCCATCGAGTCACTCACGTCTTCAACCGCGCGGCGAAGGGTGAACGCACCTCGTTCATCGAGCATGCGGATGGCGCGCTGCTTGTCTTCACGACCCAGTTCAGCGAGACGACTGCCGAACTCGCGCTCGACAGATTCAATGAGACGATCGAGCGCACCATGCAATGGAGCAGGCCGCACGACGGCGATGACGACTCCCTCCCAAATGAGTGGGATGTCGCTGGGCTCACGCTGGCCGACTGGCAACACGGTTGCACCGAGCGCCTCGGCAACGGGCCGAACTGCGAGAACCAGCGGGTGACGAGGCAGGCTCACGGGGTGCCCTGCGCGACGTGCATGGTGACGTGCGAAGCACCGTTGGCGAAGGCGGCCCTGACAAGTTCGGCGATCACCGTGGGCATTGATTCTGCCGAGGTAACACACGTTGAACCGAACGGACCAAATTCAACCTGTGCCCCGACGGCCTCGACTGCCGACACCGCAGCGGTGACGTGAGGGCCGGGCAGGCCCTCGACGAAGGGCTCGACGGTGAACTCAAGTTGCAGCACCCTTGGAATCTACGCCGAATTCGGGTGAATCGAAATCAGCGCGCGCCCATCACGCGCTGCAGATCTTGCGAACGCAACAGGCAATCCTGTCCAGCCGCGTCGAAGGCCTGATTGAGCCGGTTCAGCGCCGAACGAAAGGTAGAGTTCCAGTCGTTTTCGAACTGATCGCGGCCGGGACCAACCCACGTCGTGCCGCCAAGCGCCGACGAAACCGTACTCATCACTGAGTTGATGCTGTCCATCTGGTGCTTCAGCGTGGTGCCAAGTCGCGCCAACTGTTCGGGATTCGCGCCGTACATGCTCATGACAATGCTCCTTGATCGTGGTGCGTGTGCACCGGCCGATGAGTGCCTCGTCGGGCGTACGTCGGAAAACCACGGTGCTATTCAGCGACGACGATTGCACCGCACGAGAGGAGCAGCGCGACGCTGTCGCTCATCACATCGTGGGTGCGCAGCAAGTCGGCGAGTTCGGAGCGATTCACCCATCGCGCCGAAATCACCTCACCGTCAGCGAAGACAAACGGGCCGTCGGAGACTGCGTGATAGCAGCGACCAATCACCTCGAAGAATGCATCGCCGAACGTGCCCCCGCCGAGCGACGTGAGAGTGACGTTCGCGACACCGATCTCTTCGTGCAGCTCGCGAGCTGCGGCGTGGTCGTATGACTCGCCGGAGGCCACAACTCCACCAACGGCAATGTCCCAAGCGCCAGGGCGAACGTCTTTGTCGAAGCTGCGTTGATGCACGAGCAGACGACCATCGGTGCTCTGCACGGCGATGTAGACCGCGCGATGGCGCAGACGGTGGGCGCGCATTTCCTGACGGGTGACGACGCGCACAACATTGTCGTGTTCGTCGACGATGTCGACCAGTTCAGTGGTCGGATCGTTGCTCACGATGCGCTGGCCAACTCAGTCGATCAGGACTGCGCCGCGGCTGCGCAACTCGAACTTGAGCACCTTGCCACTCGCGTTCATCGGCAAAGCGTCGACCACCTGGATGTAACGAGGCACCTTGTAGTTGGCCATGTTGGTGCGGCACCATGCGATGACATCATCGGTCACAATCGACATATTGGGCTTGGCAATGATGAAGGCCATGCCGACCTCGCCCATCCGCCGATCGGGCACACCGACGACAGCGACCTGGCTCACGCCCGGAAAGGTGAGCAGGGCATTCTCGATTTCGGCCGGGTAGGCGTTGAACCCACCCATGATGAACATGTCTTTCTTACGATCAGTGATGCGCACGTTGCCGCTTTCGTCTTGCACAGCCACATCGCCGGTGGCCAGCCAACCATCGGCGTCGATGGTCTCGGCAGTCGCGGCTGGATCGCCGAAGTAACCCAGCATCACGTTGTAGCCGCGCACCAAGATCTCACCTGACTCGCCGATGGCGACGTCGACTCCGTTGCTGTCGACAAGGCGAACCTCGACATCGGGGATCGACCGCCCTGCGGTGTTGGCGATGGTCTCGATTGGGTCATCATGGCGACACATCGTGACGATGCCCGTGGTTTCGGTGAGGCCGTAACCCGTGACAACGGTTTCGAACATCAGCTCCTCGCGCATACGTCGAATGAGTTCGACCGGCACGGCTGCAGCACCGGTGACAGCGAGACGAAGCGACGACAGATCGAACGACGCGAGCTGCGGGTGATCGAGAATCGTCTGATAGATCGAGGGTGGCCCGGGCAACATGGTGATCCGTTCATCGACGACACGACGCATGACGAGCGGTACGTCGAACACCGCCTGCGGCACGATGGTGGCACCCTTCACGAGCGATGCGACGATGCCCGCCTTGAGCCCAAACGCGTGGAAGAACGGATTGACGATGAGGTAGCGGTCGCCATGGCGCAGTCCAACGACAGTCGCCCAAGCATTGAACGCTTTCACGGTTGCGCCGTGACTCAACATGGCACCCTTGGGCCGTCCCGTGGTGCCACTCGTGAACATGATGTCGCTGATGTCTTCTGGCCGCACTGCTGCACTTCTCGCGATTACCTCAGCCCGCGGAATTAGCGCGCCTTCTGCCATGAAGTCGGACCACGACGAACATCCGTCGGGCACCTCGCCCGAGATGACGACAATGCGCTCTACACACTCGGCCGCGTCGTTGCCCGAAAGCAGCGCGGGGTAATTGGTATCGAGGAAGTCGGTGACGGTGAACACCATTCTCACTCCGGCGGTGCGCAGCACGTACGCAGCCTCGGGGCCTTTGAATCGTGTGTTGAGCGGCACGATCGCTGCACCGGCGCGATACGCGCCGAGCGCGGCGAGCATCCAGCGCAGACCGTTCGGCGCCCAGACGCACACCCGATCACCAGGTTCGATGCCAGCAGCGATGAACGCTTGCGCTGCAATGTCGACCTGTTCGGCGAGCTCGGCGAAGGTCAGCCGCACGTCGCCGTCGACCACGCCATCGGAATCTCCGTACAACGCAACCGCACGATCGATGACACCCGGAATCGTGGCCGCGAATGAGGCTGGAGAACCGTTGTTCGCTGTTGGCCCGCTGAACACATCGTCGTAGTTCGCCATAGGCGGTGGACTATAACTGACCCAGAAAGCCGCCGTAGTGGCGCAACCCGGGAGCCACGTGACCAAGCTGTATCTTCACGAAACGATCGACATTGTTGGTCAGGGCACATGGCCCTACATGCAGCACACCCTGCGCGCCAGCGGTAACGAAACGAACAACTTCGTGCTGCAGGGCACATGGTCGGTGATGGGCATCACAGGCCGGTGGCCCCAAGTGATCAACATCTGGGACATCCCCAACGGATGGAGTGGTTGGGCCGAATCAGTCGAACGACTCAACCTGAAACGAGCGCAGAACACTGAACTGAGCCAATGGTGGGAGGAAGCATTCAAGTCACGCAGCGGAGGGTTCGATCGCTTGCTCGCCGCTTCCGCGCGCAGTCCCACCACTGAGGCTCTCGTGGAGGCTGGCGTGCGCGGGTCACTCTTCGTGCACGACCTTGCTGCCGTACGCGCCGGCACGGCGTTGGACTACCTTGATGCAGTTACAACAACTCAGGTGCCGCTGATGGCAGAGTACGGATTTGCGGCGACGGGCCTCTACGAAACGCTGATGACCGATGGTGAGGTGATCACCGTGTGGGCCGGCTGTGTCGATGCGCACATCGGTCTACAGCGCGCCGAGCACGCTGCCCGACACCACCTTCCCGGAGGTGATGACCGCCTTATCGAGTGGCGGCACACGGCACGCGAATTCGTGACGTCGTGGCGAAGCGAACTGATGACCCCGTGCCCCGGAATTCTGATTGGGCCACCGCCGCCGTGAGACGTCGCCACGCCCGAACGTGAACAACTGTCGAATCTGGTTCATGCGACCGCACCTCATAGGCTGATCGCTTGCTTGCGGACATCGCGGCACGACAAGGACAATGACAAGGAGGTGTTGGTTGCAATGAAGGGAATCCTTTCGTGGGGCACACACCTGCCGTATCGGCGGCTCGACCGCTCGAGCATCGTTGCAGTGGCCGGAACTGGCGGCGGCAAGGGCACCAGGTCGGTGGCTTCTTTTGATGAAGACGCGACATCGATGGGCGTGGAAGCCGCTCGTGCAACGCTTGCCCGATCCGGGGGAGTACGGCCCGGCTCCGTGTGGTTCAGCACTGTTGCTGTGCCGTATCTCGACAAGACCAACGCCACGACGATCCATGCAGCACTGCGTCTCGACACGAGCGTCGGCGCATACGACGCGAACGGATCGGTGAAATCGGCGGTCGGCGCGCTGTTGGCGGGCTTGTCGAGCAACGCTGCGGCGCTCGTGGTCACGAGCGACCTCCGTTCGGGATTGCCTGGTTCCACAGATGAATCCGGAGGTGGCGATGCCGCGGCCGCGCTCCTGGTCGGCAGCTCGTCAGACGGCGTGTTGCTCGCGGAATTCATCGGTCGTGGCGTCGCCTCAGAGGAATTCCTCGACCGCTGGCGCGTGCCCGGCGAGAACCGCTCCAAACTCTGGGAAGAACGCTTTGGCGAAACGCGTTATGTGGCTCTGGCCCCGGTCGCTTGGGCCGCCGCGCTCTCGAGCGCACAACTTTCGGCAGCCGACATCGATCACCTCATCGTCACTGGTACCCACGATCGCGCCAACACGAGTGTCGCTCGATCGCTTGGTGCACGCTCCGAAGCAGTGGTCGACTCGCTCGCCAGCACCATCGGAAACACCGGCGCGGCACATCCGGCATTGCTCCTTGCGAGCGCGCTCGAGAACGCAGGGCCTCAGCAGGTGATCGCGCTCGTGGTGCTTGCCGACGGCGTCGAAGT
>JANLPV010000141.1:0-1796 GCA_031367435.1 Actinomycetes bacterium
GTACCCGAGACAACGGCATTCGCCGAATGCGCAGCAATGGCTACCGGCAGGAGGGCCGACAGCAGAGCGAGCGCGAGAAGAGGACGGCGAATATGCATCGGAGTTGTTATCGGGCGGCTACTGCGAGGAGTTGAGCCGTTCTGAGAGTGCCCCCATGCGATCGCCGAGGTCGTCGACCGCTTCGCGTACTTGTTGGCGAATCGCCTTGAGTTCTTCATTGGTTCGCGCTACCTCTTCTTGTAGCGCCCGCAACTGCGTACTGCAACTGGCAAGTGCCTCAGAGGTTCCGCGGCCCCGCAGTAGCGCACCGAGTTGTGACTTCAGACCCATCAACTGTCTCCTTTGGTCATGTGCAGACCCGCCAGGCGCGCGATGGTGCGTCCGGTCTCGGCCAGCGACGGTTGTGACGTCATTCGTTCACGCGCCTTTGTGCCGAGTTTGGCGCACAGTGCTGCATCGTTCGCGAGCCGCCGCATCCAGAAGGCGGCCTGTTCGGTGTTTGGCTCAGCCCACGTTGCTTCGGGCGGATAGATGCCTTGCCCATAACGAACGGGCACCAGTTCATAATCGATCAGCGCCGAGCACGAGTCATCCATGAAGTCGAGGTTGCCCGAATATCTGGTGGCGATCACCGGCTTGCCCAACCACATCGCTTCTGCGCAATGCAGTCCGAGTCCTTCGGAGCGATGCAGTGACACCAGGCAATCGGCTGCCTGCAGCACGGCCATCTGATCGGGTCGGCTGAGGTGTTCGTCCCACACGATGATGTCGCTGCGGCCCGACGCGGCGAGCAGCAGCCTCTCGTGTTGCTGCCAGCCCTTGTCGCCGTTGAGCGTCTTGATCCACAGCAACGGGCCTTCACCATCAGCGAACGCGCGGGTAAACGCATCGATCACACCGAATGGATTCTTGCGTTCGGGCACGCTGCCGTAGTCGAAGGTCGCAAGGAACACAAACCTGTCGTCGTCTAGCCCAAAGCTCGCTCTGTCGCGAGCTGAGGGTTCAGGTTGGCCTATTGGCAACGGCACGAGACGAACGGGCTTGTCGGTCACTCGCGAGAAGGCATCAGCAACAAACTGCGAACCGACCCATATCTCATCCACGTGATCAATGGCCTTGCGCATCGCGAGCGGTACGAATTCGAGTTCCCAGAACCAATAGGCGATGGTGTACCTGCCGTTGAGCAACGTAGGGCCGTGGTCGGCGACAACGAACTCGAACTGGTCGGCATTCACGATCACGATGTTGGTGACGTAGCGCGCTTCACGCGGTAACTCGATGGGGTCGGGCCGTCGAGCGCAACCCGACCGATGATGATTAATCGGCGCAACCGGTGTGCAAGCTGCCTCCAGCGCGGCCACGATCTCGCGCGCAATCTGGCCGAGACTCTGATCGAAGTCGAGGTAGCCAAGCACGTTGACACCACCCCGCTCGGCGCCCACGGACGTGATGCGGTGCGAAACCGCGGCCGTGGGTCGCAGCAACATCGAACGCGCTTCGAGATACCAACTCGCATCGGCCCATTCGGTCAGGCGCGCGGCATCGAAGCTGTTCGGTTGCGGGAAGGCAGCCTGCAGATCGGCACGGTCGTTGCGCACGGCCATCCAATAGCGGCCAACGTCGGCGCCCGCGTCGAAGGGGGTTTCGAGCCACGTCATGAATGCCGAGTTGTCGGGTCCGAACGGTTCAGCTGGCAACGCATCACCGTTGACGCGCCATGTCTGCAGTGCAGCACGCATCAGCGTTCGCATTGGTGGGTCAACGGTAAGACCGCCGGGCAGTCTGATCGGCATCTC
>JANLPV010000142.1:0-18176 GCA_031367435.1 Actinomycetes bacterium
GACAACAGCGCGAGCGCTGGCGTGGGGATGACACCACACAGCACGGGCACCTGCCCACGCGAACGAAGGCCATCGGCAAGCGCGGCCTGCAGCACGGGACCCGACTCACGCGTGTCGCGGCCGATCAGCCAGGTGGTTCCACCCAACACCGCAGCCGCGGCTGCGCCGAGCGCGAACACGTACTCAGTTGTCACTTCCGTGAGCGCGACGCCGCGCACACCGTCGGTGCCGAAGCGCAGCAAATCAGCGCTTGGTGTACTGAGGAGCCTTACGGGCCTTCTTGAGGCCGTACTTCTTGCTCTCCTTGCGACGGGCGTCGCGGGTGAGTAGACCGGCCTTCTTGAGCGCTGGACGCTGCTCGGGATCGAGTTCAATCAACGATCGGGCAATGCCCATGCGAAGTGCACCGGCCTGGCCGCTGATGCCGCCGCCAAAGATCGTGGCATCAATGTCGTACGCCTCTTCGGTGCTCGTAAGACGAAGGGGCTCGCTCACGATCATGCGCGCCATAGCTGTAGGAAAGTAGTTCTCGAAACTACGACCATTCACGGTGACGATGCCCGTACCCGGGCGCAAACGAACCCGAGCGACGGATTCCTTACGACGACCAGTGGTTTGTGTAAGCGGCTTGGTGCCCATGTTGATTCACATTCTCCGAGTACTCAGCGCGACTTTGCCGCTGAGAGATCTAATACGACTGGCATCTGGGCTGCATGTGGATGCTCAGCACCCGCATACACCTTGAGCTTTTTGATCATCTGACGACCGAGCGGCCCCTTGGGCAACATGCCGCGAATGCTATTGCGGATCGCCTCTTCGGGCTTGCGGCTCATGAGGTTCGCGTACGTCTCGGTTTTGAGCCCTCCGGGGTAACCGCTGTAGCGGTGAACGCCCTTGAGCTCGGCCTTGTTCGAGGTGAGCACGATTTTGGCCGCATTGACGATGACGACATGATCGCCGGTATCCATGTGCGGGGCAAAGGTGGGCTTGTGCTTGCCGCGCAGCACGCGGGCTGCTTCGGTGCACATACGACCGAGCACCAGACCTTCGGCATCGATGACGTGCCAGGCGTGAGTGATCTCGCTTGCTTTGGGACTATATGTACGCATCATAAGAGCTTCCTTCGTCGGGGCGCCGACCGGCTGCCACCGGGAACCAAACAAGGATAGGGGTGCCGCGAGCCAATCGGCAATCAGATGCGCCGCGAATTTCGCGAGCTTGTGCACCGGCCCAGTTCGATGCAGGAAGAACGCACTACGGTATGACCCCTGAGGAGGCTCCGCTATGCACATATTTATCGCTTCGTCGATTGCGGGTGTCTCCGACTCAGCGTGGTCGCGATTGCTCAGCGGGGCGATCGGTGCGTTGTTCCTCGCGGTGGCAGCGTTTGGCCTTCGCGATTACCGGCGCCGTGACCGCAACCGTTAGCCCCGGGCACGATCGTCGTAGCCGACCTCCCACAAAACGAGGCCACGCGCCGGAGCAACTTCGGCCGCCGCCTGTCGGTCTCGCGCGAGCATCAACGATCGAATATCGCCCGCATGAAACCGTCCCCGGCCAACATCGACCAACGTGCCAACGATCGAGCGCACCATTTGATGACAAAAGGCGTTCGCCCGAATCTCAAACCTCAGCACACGCGCCGCTGATAGATGAAATCCATCTGCACCGCCCGACCCAACTGCGCCAGGCGCCATCGATCGATCGAACATATCAGAGGCATCAGTGACATCGGTCCAGCGCGCCAGCATCACACGTCGACGCATCGATGGCGCGGTTGCCCCTTGCGCGACGTGTGGCTTGCGACAAAAGGTCGTGAAGTCGTGTTCACCAATGAGCGGATCACACGCAAGCTGCATGGCCGGCAACATGAGCGGGCGAGCAACGTGCCAAACGTTCGATGTCATCAACGGATTCCCGATCGGCCCGTTGAGCACCGTGTAGCGATAGTGGCGCCACTGCGCGCTGAACCGTGCGTTGAACTCGTCAGACACCCACTCGCCACTGCGAATCACCAGTCGGGGGCCGCACATTCGATTCACACGACGGATGAGGTTGTCGAGTTGCGTCGTGCTGGGAATATCACAGCTCACGACTTGACCCCAGGCGTGCACGCCCGCGTCTGTGCGGCCTGCACCCACAAGGTTCACCGCGTACCGCGTAATACGCGACATCGCGTCGGTCAGCACGTCAACAACGGTGGCGACGTTGGGGTTTGGCGCGAAACCATGAAAGCCTGAGCCGTCGTAGGCCACAATGAAACAAGCCCGTCGCAACGCGACGGGCTTGTTCAGATTTTCGGGGGCGCCGTGATCCGGCACCGTCCTAGACCAGTTCGATGCGCGCCATTTGGGCATTGTCACCCAGGCGCGGTCCGAGCTTGTAAATGCGTAGGTACCCACCGTTGCGCTCGCTATAGCGAGGAGCGACGTCGTTCACCAACTTGTGGGTCATCTCACGGTCACCCAAGTAGCCCTGAATCTGACGGATGCGATGAATGCGCTGCGGGTCGCCATCGGTCGCCTTCTTGGCCTTGGTGATGAGCTTCTCGGCAATTGGGCGCAGAGCCTTCGCCTTGGCCTCTGTGGTCACAATTGCTTCAGCGGCAAAGAGCGACGCGGCCAAGTTGGCCATCATGATCTTCTGGTGCTGTGAGCTGCCGCCGAAGTTGCGGGCTCTGCGTGGTGTTGCTGGCATTAGGGGTCTCCCTCAACGAAGTTCTGGTCAGCCGCGCAGCGTGAGGCCGCGCTCGTCGAGCTTCTGCTTGACCTCGTCGAGGCTCTTCTGACCAAAGTTGGTGATGTTCAGAAGGTCGTCTTCGGTCTTGGTGAGCAGCTCGCCAATGGAATTGATTTGTGCCCGCTTGAGGCAGTTGCGTGGACGCTCAGACAGGTCGAGGTCCTCAATCGGAAGGTCGAGGTCAGGCGACGAGGCACTGCTCGCAGCGACCTCACCAAGCTCGAGTCCCTGTGGCTCGTCGCTGAGGTTGGCCACGAGATCGACCAACGATCGAAGCGTTGCGCCAGCAGAGGCCAAGGCCTCGCGCGGCGTGATTGAACCATCAGTCTCGATGTCGAGGACCAGGCGGTCGTAGTTCGTGCTTTGCTCAACGCGGGTGGGTTCGATCTCGAACATCACTCGGCGAACCGGCGAAAAGATTGCGTCGATAGGGATGACACCGATCGTGCGGCTCTCGTTTTCGCGGTGGCTCGACAGGTAGCCCCGACCACGCTCGACGGTGAGGTCCACTGCAAGGCGGCCCTTCGAATTGAGCGATGCAATGTGCAACTCGGTGTTGAGAATCTCAACGTCGCTCGAGCACTTGATGTCGGCAGCGGTCACCTCGGCGGCGCCACGAATGTCGAGACGAACAACGACTGCCTCGTCACTCAAGCTCGTGAGAACGATGTCTTTGAGGCTCAAGATGATGTCGGTTATGTCTTCGCTGATACCAGTGATGGTGTCGAATTCGTGCAAAGCATCGTCGAAACGAACCGCAGTGATTGCGGCACCGGGAATCGACGACAGAAGAGTACGACGCAGTGAGTTACCAATCGTGTGGCCGAAGCCAGGCTCGAGTGGGCCAACGAAGAATCGCTGACGGTTGTTGGCTTCTTCGCCGATTGCTTCGACGGTGGGGCGCTGAATGACGAGCATGAAAGTCGCCTGAGTCCTTTCGGGTTCGGTTACTTTGAGTACAGCTCAACGATGAGCTGTTCGCGGACGGGCACGTCGATGTGTTCGCGCTGGGGCAAATCACGAACTGTGACCTGCTTACCGGCATCACCCTTTTCCAGCCAACCAACGACGATGCGATCAAGCGTGTCGAGGTTGTGCTGAACGATGATCATGTTGCGTGCCTTCTCAGAAAGGCTGACGACGTCGCCCTTCTTTACACGGGCGCTGGCGATGTCAACGCGCTTACCGTTCACCAAGATCTTGCCATGGCTCACGAACTGACGTGCCTGCGGGCGGGTCTCTGCCCAACCAGCGCGGTACACCACGTTGTCGAGGCGCTGCTCGAGTAGGCGCAACAGGTTCTCACCGGTTGGGCCCTGCAGACGGTTGGCCTCTTCGTACGTGCGACGGAACTGACGCTCAAGAACGCCGTAGATGAACTTGGCCTTCTGCTTCTCCTGCAGCTGCGCGAGGTACTCGCTGCCGGCGTTGCGGCGGCGGGTGCGGCCGTGCTGACCGGGAGGAAACGGGCGACGCTCAAGCGCCTTGCGGCCCTTTTCGTTCTCAAAAATGTTGGTAGCCAGGCGGCGAGAGACGCGCACCTTGGGTCCGGTGTAACGAGCCATGACTAGTTCCTCTTGCGCTTCGGCTGGCTGCAACCGTTGTGAGCCAACGGCGTAACGTCCTTGATCGAGGTGACCTCGAGGCCGGTGTTCTGAATCGAGCGCACGGCCGTGTCGCGTCCGGAGCCCGGACCCTTCACTTGCACCTCAACGCGGCGTAACCCGTGTTCCATCGCTGCACGGGCTGCTTTGTCGGCTGCCATCTGTGCGGCGAAGGGCGTGCTCTTACGCGATCCTTTAAACCCAACCGCACCAGACGACGCCCACGAAATGACGTTGCCTTGGGTGTCGGTGATGCTCACGATGGTGTTGTTGAACGAGCTCTTGATGTGCACGACACCGACGGTGACGTTTTTGCGTTCGCGTTTGCGGGGACGGCGTCCCCCTGGCTTTGGCTTTGCCATCGCTACTTCCTCACGGCCTTCTTCTTGTTGGCAACGGTCTTCTTCGGGCCCTTACGGGTACGAGCGTTGGTGTGGGTGCGCTGGCCGCGAACAGGCAGACCTTTGCGGTGACGGATGCCCTGCAGGCAGCCGATCTCGATCTTTCGCTTAATGTCGCGCTGCACTTCGCGGCGCAGATCGCCTTCTACCGTGAGCTTTTCGATCTCGGCACGAATGCGATTCACCTCATCTTCAGTGAGGCTACGTACTCGGGTGTTGGGATCGAGGCCAGCATCGACACAGATTTTCTGTGCGGTTGGCTTGCCGATTCCATAGATGTAAGTAAGGGCGATTTCCAACCGCTTTTCGCGGGGGATGTCGACACCAGAAATACGAGCCATCGTTGTTTCCTATTCCTCAGCCCTGGCGCTGCTTGTGACGTGGGTTTTCGCAGATCACCATGACGCGACCGTGCCGGCGGATGACCTTGCACTTCTCGCAGATTTTCTTGACACTCGGTCGGACCTTCATGGGGTGCCTTTACTTGTAGCGGTACGTAATGCGACCCCGGGTGAGGTCGTAAGGGGTGAGCTCTACCTGAACCTTGTCGCCGGGCAAAATACGGATGTAGTGCATTCGCATCTTTCCGGAGATATGCGCCAATACCTTGTGGCTATTCTCGAGTTCAACACGAAACATGGCGTTCGGAAGCGACTCGACAATGGTGCCCTCAAGCACGATGGCGTCTTCTTTAGGCTTGGCCAGGGTGGCCTCCTCAACAGCGGCGGACAAAAGACTCTGTCGAAGCTGCGTGCGCGCAGACTTCGTTAGGGCCGAGTTGCAATGCTATCGCCCACGAAACCGAACGCCAAGCCCCGACCGAGAGTTCTGGGAGAGAAATCGTAGCAACTTTCAACGACTGGATCGGGGATTTCGCGACCGCCGATAACACCATCAGCCTTGCTCAGAGCCTCGTCAGAATTTCGGGGCCGTGCGGACCAACAAGGATGGTGTGCTCGACATGTGCGGCGAACGATCCGTCGGCCGTCACGATCGTCCAACCGTCATCAAGTTCGTAGACGTCGTCGATGCCGCTTGCAATCAGCATGGGCTCAATAGCGAGTACAACGCCTGGCTCGAGCAACGGCCCGCGACCGCGCCGTCCGCGGTTCTCGACGTCGGGTTCTTCGTGCATCGATCGGCCGATTCCATGACCGCAGTAGTCGCGCGGACTGCCATAGCCGGCGAGCGACACGACCTCGTCGATCGCCGCACCGATATCTCCGAGATGACCGCCGGGCACCATCGCGCGTATGCCGGCCGCCAACGCGCGGTCCGCCACGTCGACCAATTGCTGTGCGCTAGGAGAGCCAGTACCAATCAACATCGAGAACGCAGCGTCGCCGTGCCAGCCGTGCACGATGGCACCGCAGTCGATGGATAGCAGATCGCCATCGAGTAACACTCGATCGCTGGGGATTCCGTGGATGAGTTCATCGTTGACCGACGCACAGATGACTGCAGGAAATCCGTGGTACCCGAGAAAGTTCGAGGACGCCTGACGGCGGCTGAGTACTTCGCGGGCAACCTCGTTTAGTTCAAGGGTGGTGACGCCTGGTTTCGCCACGACACGTATTGCTGCGTGCATTTCGGCTACAACTCGGCCCGCCGCGCGCATCCGCTTGAGTTCCTCGGCACTGCGGCGAGGTAACACACCCCCGCGGCGTCGCATTACTTCCGCCGACTCGCTTCGACGGCAGATGTGAGTCTCGCAAACACCTCGTCGGGACTGGCGACACCGTTGACCACTGTGAGTCGACCGGTCTTTTCGTAGTACTGAATGAGCGGTGCCGTCTGCTCTTCGTAGAGATCGAGTCGACAGTTGATGGCCTCTGGAGTGTCATCGGCACGGTACATGACATCGCCACCGCACACGTCGCAGATCCACGGTTGACGTTCGTGTCCGGTGGCCACGTAGTTGGTTCCGCAATCACGACAGACTCGCCGCGCCGAGAGTCGCTCCAGCACGAGGCGGCGCGGCACATCGAGATCGATCACGGCGTCGAGCGGTCGCTCGCCGGTGACCATGTCGAGCGCTTCGGCCTGACGAACCGTGCGAGGAAAACCGTCGAGAATGTAGCCACGAGTGCGAGCATCGTCGCTGCCAAGCCGTTCGCTGACGATTCCGACCATGGTCTCGTCACCCACGAGACCGCCAGCGTCCATGACTTCCTTCGCCGCTTGACCCAAAGGGGTGCCCTCTCGCGCTGCCGCCCGAAGCATGTCTCCAGTGGAGATATGTGGCACGACGAAGTGGCGAGAAAGTCGTACGCATTGCGTACCCTTGCCCGCGCCCTGCCGACCGAGGATGATGAGCCGAGCACCGGGGATCATCGTTTGGCTACTTCAGGAAACCCTCGTAGTTGCGCAGCGTCAGTTGGCTATCGATCTGACGCATGAGCTCGAGTGCGACTCCCACGGCGATCAACACCGTCGTACCAGCGAATGGGAAGTTCTGCACGCCAAAGATCCACAACAGAATGTACGGCAACAATGCGATTGTGGCCACGAACAACGCACCGGGAAGTGTGATGCGGTTCACCACTTTGCCCAAGTAGCGCTCAGTCTGCGGTCCGGGACGAATGCCAGGGATGAAGCCGCCCTGTTTACGAATCTGGTCGGCCTGTCGAATCGGATCAAAGGCAATCGAGTTGTAAAAGTACGCAAAGGCAACGATCAGTAACGCCAAAATCACGGCATGCACGATGTTTTGTGTGTTGACGACGTAACGGTTGACGTAGTCGGTGATGGTGCCACGCCAACCCTCTGCCGAACCGAGCACGTTGGTCAACAGCACGGGCAGAAGGAGCACCGAACTCGCAAAGATGATCGGCACCACACCGCTCTGGTTGACCTTGAGCGGAATGTAGGTGTTCTGGCCGCCGTACATGCGCCGACCCACCTGCCGCTTTGCGAAGGACACAGGTATACGTCGCTGGGCAAGCTCCACCCGGACGACGGCGAACACGATTCCCACAACGAGCAGGATCAACAACACGAACAGGATCCGGCTCTCCTCCTGCCAAATTCGAAGGAAGTTGACCGGCAAGCTCGACACCACTGAGGCAAAGATGATCATCGACATTCCGTTGCCGATACCGCGTTGGCTGATGAGCTCGCCCATCCACATGATGAGCGCCGTGCCGGCAACCAGTGAAACAATGACCAGGAGCGCGCGAGGCATGAAGACTGGCAGCAGTTTGACATCGGGAGCATTTCGGGCTGCACCAAAAAATGCGCTTCCTCGACCTTGGCCGAAGATAAAGGTAAGGCCGGCGGCCTGCAGGGTTGCGATACCAATACCGAGATAACGCGTGTACTGCGTGATCTTTCGTTGGCCAACCGCGCCTTCCTGCTGCAACTTTTCAAGCTTTGGAATCACAACGCCGAGCACCTGCATGATGATGCTGGCAGTGATATAGGGCATGATGCCGAGCGCAAAAATGGAGAAGCTGCTGAAGGCGCCACCAGAGAACAGGTTCAAAAAGCCAAGCGCTCCACCGCTTTGGGCTTGATCGCGCAACTGCTGCACGGCGAGTTGATCGACGCCCGGCACCTGAATGGCAACACCAAGCCGATAGAGGCCAACGATGCCGATCGTAAATAGAACCTTGTTGCGCAGATCGGCAACCTTGAAGATGTTCTTCAAGTTTGACAGCACGGGTGACTCCTCAACAAGACGATGGACAACGAGAGGCTAGAGCCACGAGCGTGGCAACAACGAACAATCAGCGGTTGGTGAATTGGTTGCCGCTGGCTGGCGGACGAACCTTGTACGGCAACGGAAGAATTGTGACCGTACCACCGAGGGCGACGATGGCGGCTTCGGCAGATTTCGATACGCCATGTGCGGTGACGTTGACCTTGGCGGTCAATTCGCCATAGCCGAGAACCTTCACGAAGTCACCTTTGCGCAGCAGTCCACGGGCAACCAGCACGTCAGGATCGATCTCGGCGATCTCGAGCTTGGCGATGGAGTGCAGGTTCACAGCGGTGTACTCAACGCGGAAGGGGTTATTGAATCCCTTCAACTTTGGGACACGTTGCTTGAGCGGCATCTGGCCGCCTTCGAACCCGCGCGCAACCTTGCCACGTCCACGAGATTGTTGGCCTTTGGTACCGCGGCCCGCGGTCTTGCCGCCCTTACCGCCAATTCCGCGACCGACTCGCTGTTCGGCTTTGTTGGCGCCTGGCGCCGGTGAAAGTTCGTCTACGCGCATAGTGCTGCTCTTTCGAATCCGTTACCGAACGCCTCAGGCGTCAGTGCTTTCCTCTACCGAAATAAGGTGAGGTACTCGTGCGATCATTCCCCGAATTTCAGGGCGATCGGGCAAGGTGTTGGTATCACCAATCTTTTTGAGGCCCAGGGCGCGCAGCGTGCCGCGGCTCTTGGGCTTCGCGCCGATGCTCGAACGCACCAGCTTCACAAACAGAGTCTTTTCGCTCATCAGTGAGTCTCTCCTGCGGCCATCGACTTCTGGCGATCGTTGTAGGCCTTCAGCAGGCCCTTTGGCACGAACTCGTCGGCGTTGAGCCCACGGCGCTTGGCGACTTCGTCGGGACGTTGCAGCGACTGCAGGCCCTGAATGGTCGCGCGGGCCACGTTGATTGCGTTGGCTGAGCCCAAGGACTTGCACAGAATGTCGTGCACGCCGGCCTCTTCAAGGATCACTCGAGCTGCACCGCCAGCGATAACACCAGTACCCGGGGCGGCTGGCTTCATCAACACACGACCCGCTCCGGTGATGCCGAGAACTGGGTGGATGATGGTGCTACCCGCAAGAGCGACATCAAACAGACTCTTTTTTGCCTCTTCGGTGCCCTTCTGGATCGCCAGCGGTACTTCTTTGGCCTTGCCATAGCCGAGGCCAACGCGGCCGTTGCCATCGCCGACCACCACGAGAGCGGTGAACGAGAAACGACGACCACCCTTGACGACCTTGGCGACGCGGTTGATCGCGATCACACGCGATTCACGGAGTCCACCTGGTTCGGGTGGCGTGGCGTTTGGATTGTTGTTGCTATACGACGGACCAGCCATCAGAACTCCAGACCTGCTTCACGAGCGGCATCGGCTGCCGCGGCGACCCGACCGTGGTAGGCAAAGCCCCCTCGATCGAACACTACTTTTTCAATTCCGATGGCCTTGGCACGTTCGGCGACGAGCTGGCCCATGCGGCTCGCAGCGGCAACGCTGCTTCCGGTGGAATCGGTGGCACGTTCGGCTGCCTCATTGGTCGAGGCTGCGACCAGCGTACGGCCAGCCTCATCGTCGATCAGCTGCAGCACGAGGTGCTTGTTGGAACGAAACACGGCAAGGCGCGGACGTGCCGCAGTGCCGTGAATCTTCTTGCGAACGCGACCGTGACGACGGATACGTGATTCGCGACGAACTTTGGCGTTATCACTCATAGTTGTGCCTCTCCTGCGGTCTTACTTCTTGCCGGTCTTGCCGGCCTTACGTAGGACCTTCTCACCGAGATAGCGCACGCCCTTGCCCTTATAGGGCTCCGGCTTGCGGATGCTACGGATGTTGGCGGCAACTTGGCCGACAACTTCCTTGTCAATTCCTTTTACGATGACCCGAGTTGGCACCGGCACTTCGAAGGTGATGCCCTCTGGGGCATTCACAATCACGGGGTGACTGAAACCTAGGGAGAGGCGGAGCGTGGAGGGCGTCTGCGCTTCGGCGCGGTAACCCACGCCGATGATCTCGAGCTCTTTTGAAAAGCCCGTGGTGACACCGACGACCATGTTGTTCACCAAGGTACGGGTGAGCCCGTGCAACGAGCGATTGTCGCGCTCGTCGTTCGGCCGTTCGACCAACAGGTTTGCCTCGTCACGACGCACCGTGATCGCGCCAGGTACACCGAACGACAACGTGCCCTTCGGACCCTTCACGGTCACAGTTCCTTCGGCGACTGTTACGTCGACTCCAGCCGGAACGGCAATGGGGGATTGTCCAATACGACTCATGTTGACTCCTTGGTCACCAGACGTAGCACAGGACTTCGCCGCCCATGTTGCGCTTGCGCGCTTCACGGTCGCTCATCAGTCCAACGCTGGTGGATAGGACAGCCACACCCAAACCGCCGAGTACGCGAGGTACAGCAGTGGCCTTGCGATAGACGCGTAGGCCGGGAGTGGATACACGTTTGATACCGCTAATAGTGCGGGCCCGCTCGTGTGAATACTTCATGTGCACAGTCAGTACTTCGCCGGGGCCCTTCATCGACGGAGCAACGGCGAACCCAACGATATAACCCTCTGACTGGAGGATCTTCGCGAGAGCAACCTTCTGCTTCGACGACGGCATTGGAACCTCATCGTGCATTGCCGTGTTGGCATTGCGGATACGGGTCAGCATGTCTGCGATGGGATCAGTCAACATAGTTGCCCCTCACCAGCTCGCCTTGGTCACGCCCGGTACTTCACCGGCGTGGATCATCTCACGAAGACACACGCGGCAAAGGCCGAACTTTCGGTAAACGGAGCGCGCCCGTCCACAGCGCCGGCAACGTGTGTAGCCCCGCACTTTGAACTTCGGCGTCGCAGCCGCCTTGTTGATCTGAGATTTCTTGGCCATTGTTCTACTCGCCTTTCCCGATCACTTCTGCTTCGCTTTGGCAGCCGGCCTGGCTGCCTTACCACCGCGGACCGGGCCGCGACGTTTGGTTGATTTTGGAGGCGCACCTGCATCGGCACCCCGCTTGAAGGGGAAGCCGAATGCATCGAGCAATGCTTTACCCGCATCGTCGGTGGTTGCCGTCGTGACGATGGTGATGTCCATCCCATGCGGGGCGTCAATCTTGTCGTAGTCGATCTCGGCAAACACGATCTGGTCAGACAGACCAAAGGTGTAGTTGCCCCGGCTGTCCCACGAATACGCAGGCAGGCCGCGGAAGTCACGGATACGAGGAATGGCGACCGCGACCAGACGATCGAAGAACTCCCACATACGATCACCGCGCAAGGTGACCTTGCAGCCAATTGCCTGGTTCTCGCGAAGCTTGAACGCTGCGATCGACTTACGCGACTTGGTGATTATCGGCTTCTGGCCCGCGATCTTGGTCAGGTCAGCAACCGCACCCTCGAGCAACGATGGCTGCTGAGTCGCACGTCCGACGCCCATGTTGATGACGATCTTTTCAAAAGTCGGCACCTGCATGACGTTGGTGATACCGAGTTGCTCCATGAGAGCGGCCTTGATTTCGTCGTTGTATTTCTGCTTCAGACGAGGCACGTAGGTCGTTTCTGTGGTCATGAGATCACCTCACCGGTGCTCTTCGCGATACGCACCTTGGTGCCGTCAGCCTGGATCTTGTAACCCACGCGGGTGGGCTTGCCCTTATGCACGAGCATGACGTTGCTGGCGTGCACCGGCATATCACGATCGATGATGCCACCCTGCATGGTCTGCTTGGTCTGCTTCTGGTGCTTCTTGGCGATGTTTACTCCACTGACGATCACCTTGTTCTCGCGGGGCAGGGCACGCACAATCTCGCCCTCTTTGCCTTTGTCCTTGCCAGCAATGACCAGAACCGTGTCACCCTTTTTGAGCTTCATGGTCACAACACCTCCGGGGCGAGCGACACGATGCGCATGAACTTCTTATCGCGCAACTCGCGGCCGACTGGACCGAAGATGCGGGTTCCGCGCGGCGTGAGATCGTCTTTGATAATGACCGCAGCGTTTTCGTCGAAGCGGATATAGCTGCCGTCAGGACGGCGCTTCTCCTTCTTCACTCGCACGACGACGCACTTGACCACGTCGCCCTTCTTGACACCAGCACCTGGGATGGCGTCTTTGACAGTTGCCACGAAGATGTCACCGATCGACGCGTAGCGCCGACGGGTGCCACCGAGCACCTTGATGCACAACACTTCTTTGCCGCCGCTGTTATCGGCAACGCGAAGGCGGGACTCTTGCTGAATCACTTGGCACGCTCCAGAACTTCTGTGACACGCCAGCGTTTGTTCTTGCTCATCGGGCGTGTCTCCATCAGGCGCACGCGGTCGCCTATGTTGACGTCGTTGGCCTCATCGTGGGCGTACAGCTTCTTGGTACGCATCATAAACTTGCCGTACTTGGGGTGGCGAACACGCTCAATGACGGCGACGACGGCGGTCTTGTCCATCTTGTTGGACACGACCACGCCCTCGCGCACCTTGCGTGCATTGCGATCCGCTGCGGATGTTTCGGTTGCTTGTTCGTCAGCCATCGCTGCACTCACTTCCCGGCCTCGGCCAGCGCAATTTCGCGCTGACGGATGAGGGTGTTAAGACGGGCGATATGGCGGCGAACCTTGCGGATTTCCGCAACATTCTCCAGCTGGCCCGTCGCGTTACGGAATCGGAGGTTCAACGATTCCTGCTTGGTGGCACGTAGCTCCTCGACCAATCCGGCCAAGTCGAGCTCTGCTAATTCGGCTTTCGATGTTGCCATGTCAGATCGCCTCCTCGCGAGTAATGACGCGGGCCTTGATCGGCAGCTTCTGAATTGCCTTCTCGAGTGCGGCGCGTGCCTGCTCGGGATTCGGGAAGCTGAGCTCGAAGAGCACGCGGCCCGGCTTGACAACAGCGACCCAGAACTCGGGGTTGCCCTTGCCCGAGCCCATGCGGGTCTCGGCCGGCTTCTTTGTGACTGGCTTATCTGGGAACACATTGATCCAGACTTTGCCGCCACGCTTGATCGCGCGAGTCATGGCGATACGAGCTGCTTCGATCTGGCGGGCAGACAGCCAACCCGGCTCGAGCGCTTGTATGCCATATTCGCCGAAGCTCAGCGACGAAGCGCCCTTGGTCATACCGGTGGTACGCCCGCGGTGCTGCTTACGGTGTTTGACTTTACGGGGCATCAACATATGGAATCAGTCCTCCCCACGAAAGTGCGGTGCTTCGTGCCCTGCGTTGGTACGGCGGGCGATTTGCTCTTCTTCGTCGAGCAGCTTCTCGAATTCGGGATCTGCTTCTTTCAACAGCGGGGCAGTGTCGATCTCGGCGACATCTTCGGCCTTCTTACGGCCTGCAGATGAGACAACCTTGCGGGGAGCGCCCGACGTTTCGCCGACCGCCATCGCGGCCTCACGAATGATCTTGTCGTCATTCTGTGGCTTGTACGGCAAGATGTCGCCCTTGTAGATCCAAACCTTGACGCCAACGCGACCGCTGGAGGTCTTCGCCTCACGAAAGCCGTAATCGATATCGGCGCGCAACGTGTGCAGCGGCACCCGACCCTCGCGGTACCACTCCGTGCGGCTCATTTCAGCACCACCGAGACGACCCGAGCACTGCACTCGGATGCCGAGTGCGCCCGCCTTTTGGGCGTTCTGCACTGCCCTCTTCATGGCACGACGAAACGCAATTCGGTTGATGAGCTGGTCGGCGACACCCTGCGCGATCAGTGCTGCATCGAGCTCGGGAGACTTGATTTCCACGATATTGAGCTGCACCTTGGGGTTACCGGTGATCTGTGTGAGCAAGGAGCGCAATTCGTCTGCCTGGGCACCACGACGACCGATAACAATGCCGGGGCGAGCGGTGTGGATGTCGACACGAACCTTGTCTCGTGTGCGCTCGATCTCGATCCGACTAATCGCAGCGGTCTCAAGCTTGGTCATGATCGCGCGACGGATCTTCCAGTCCTCGGTGAGGTATTCCTTGTAGTCGCGCTCGCTGAACCAACGGCTCTTCCAGTCGGTGGTGATGCCGAGTCGGAAGCCGTATGGGTTGATTTTCTGACCCATCAGTTGCTCTCTTCTACTGCGGACTCGTCGACGGCGCTGTCCTCGGCCGAGTCGGATACTTCTGCTGTGTCGAGTTCGGAAGACACTTCGGTGACCTCGCCAGTTGTGGTGTCTGTCGCCTCGTCCGCATCGACGGACTCCCACGTCTCGACGTCGTTCTCGTCGCCTTCGACAGTCGCGCTACCCGACTTGAGACCCTGCGCACGCTCACGGCTGCGCTCGACTCGGTCGCGGCGTGCGGCCGTTGAACTGGTTGCGCCACGACGACGGCCCGCTGCGGTGCGATTGGCATCCTTGGCCTGCAGCACGGACAAACGATCATCGCTCAGACGAGCGACGACGAGGGTGATGTGGCACGTGCGCTTGTTGATGCGAGTTCCGCGTCCACGGGCGCGAGCCGCGAAACGGCGCAGTGTTGGCCCCTCGTCGGCAAAACACGCCAGCACGAACAACTCTTCAGGATCCTGCTCGTCGTTGTGCTGAGCGTTCGCAACAGCGCTTGCCAGGACCTTGCGGACAGTGACGGCGATTCCTTTGTCAGTGAACTGCAGCACCTCGTCGGCCTGCTTCACCGGAAGACCACGGATGATGTTGAGAACGAGGCGTGCCTTGCTGGCCGAGCTACGTACGTACAACGCTGAGGCCTTCGTGCCACCTTTTGAGCCCGCGACATAATTCTTTTCGTTGAGCTTTGGACCGGTCATTATCGGCGACCCTTCGTATTCTTCTCCTGGCCGGCGTGGTACCTGAACGTACGCGTCGGCGAGAATTCACCCAGCTTGTGTCCCACCATTGATTCGGTCACATACACGGGAACGTGTTTGCGACCGTCGTGGACGGCAATCGTGTGCCCGACCATGTCGGGGATGATGGTGCTGCGACGCGACCAGGTCTTGATGACCTTCTTGTCGTTCGCGGCATTCATTGCGTCGACCTTCTTCAACAGGTGGTCGTCGACGAACGGACCCTTCTTCAGGCTGCGGGACATGATTACCTCCGACCCTTGCTGGTGCGGCGGCGGCGAACGATGAGCTGCTGCGACGCCTTCTTCTTGTTGCGAGTACGACCCTCGGGCTTACCCCAAGGAGAAACTGGAGGACGACCGCCAGAGGTACGGCCCTCTCCACCACCGAGCGGGTGATCGACAGGGTTCATGGCGACGCCGCGAGTCTGCGGGCGGATGCCCTTCCAGCGGTTACGGCCGGCCTTGCCAATGGTGATCAGCTCGTGCTCGCTGTTGCCGACTTCGCCAACAGTTGCACGACAGTCGATGAGCACACGACGCATTTCCGTACTGGGCAAACGAACAGTCGCAAAACGGCCGTCCTTGGCAACGAGTTGAATCGCCATGCCGGCCGACCGGCCCATCTTGCCACCTTGACCGGGACGAAGCTCTACGTTATGGATGACCGTACCAACAGGGATAAAGCGCATGGGCATGGCATTGCCCGGCTTGACATCGCTGCCTTGGCCGCTCTGCACATGGTCGCCAACATTGAGACCTTTGGGCGCAAGAATGTATGCCTTTTCGCCATCTGCGTAATGGAGCAATGCGATGCGGCACGTGCGATTGGGGTCATATTCAATCGCGGCAACTTTGGCAATGACGCCATCCTTGACACGACGGAAGTCGATGATGCGGTACTGACGCTTGTGTCCGCCGCCACGGTGGCGAGCGGTCTTGCGACCGTAGACGTTGCGGCCTCCGGTGCGGGCGCGGGTAGCGATGAGCGTCTTTTCCGGAGTCGATTTGGTGATCTCAGAGAAGTCAGCCGACGTCTGAAAGCGACGACCGGCGCTTGTTGGTTTGCGTGAACGAATAGCCATTGCGATCTCAGTTCTCGAACAGCGGAATGTCGTTGCCCGCTGCCAGGGTGACGATGGCCCGCTTGGTGTCGGGCTTCTTGCCGTTGCGATTGCTCTTGCGCGCGCGGGTGACCTTGCCCGGGCGATTGAGAGTGTTGACCTTCACGACCTTGACACCCCAGATTGCCTCGATGGCATCGTGAATCTCAGGCTTGCTGGCCGAGGGGTGAACTTTGAACGTGTACACGCCCTGTTCGATGAGGGCGTAGCTCTTCTCGGACACCACGGGTGCCAAGATGATGTCGCGGGGATCTTTCATGACTGCTCCGTTTCGGCGGTCTCATCGCTCACGACTTCTTCAACTACTGCAGCGGCGGCAGGCTTGGCTGCCTTCTTGGCAGGGGCGGCTGCCTTCTTCACTGGCGCGGTTGCCTTCTTCGCTGGAGCGGCAGACTCGATGACTTCACCGGGAAGGTTGTCCTTCGTGAAGACGATCGTCTCATTGCACAAAATGTCGTACGCATTCAGTTCGCTGACTTCGAGCAGCTGCACCGAGGGCAAGTTGCGGAAGCTCTTGATGGCGTTGATGTCTTCGCGGCCATGAACGACCAACACCGAACCATTTACACCGAGAGCCTGCAGGGCGACCGATGCTGACTTGGTACTTGGTGCGTCGAAGCCCCAGCCGTCAACGACGATGATCTTGCCCTCATTGGCGCGATCGGACAATGCCGACCGCAGCGCGAGCTTGATCATCTTCTTGGGGGTCTTCTGGCTGTACTTACGAGGCTTTGGACCGAGCGCCACGCCACCGCCACTGAAGTGCGGTGCACGCGTCGAGCCCTGACGAGCGTTGCCCGTGCCCTTTTGCTTGAACGGCTTCTTGCCGCCGCCGCTGACTTCGGCGCGCGTTTTAGTGCTTTGCGTGCCAGCACGACGATGGGCTAACTGAGCGGTGACGACCTGGTGCATGACTGGAACGTTTGGCTGGATGCCGAACACGTCGCCATCGAGCTCGAGGCTGCCGACGTCGCTGCCCTTGGCAGACTTAAGCGCTACGGAAGTCATGAGCTCACTTCCCCTTCACTGCGTTACGGACGATGACAACGCCACCGTTCGGGCCGGGAACCGAACCCTTGATGAGCAGCAGACCGCGCTCAAGATCAGCTTCGACGATTTCGAGATTCATTGTCGTGACCTGCTCGTTACCCATGTGACCGGCCATCTTGAGGCCTTTGAGCACACGGCCGGGGTAACTGCACGAACCGATCGAGCCCGGTGCACGGTGATGTTTGTGATTACCGTGACTTGCGCCTTGACCCTTGAAGTTGTGGCGCTTCATCACTCCGGCAAAGCCCTTTCCCTTCGAGACTCCGCTCACATCGACGCGGTCACCCTTCGCGAAGATGTCGGCGACGATCGCCTGCCCAACGGCGAAGTCGGTGAGGTCGTCCACCCGGAGCTCCACGAGATGCTTGGTCGGTCCGACACCCGCGGCGGCGAGGTGACCCATCTCGGGCTTGCTCAACCGACCGGCTTTGGTCTCGCCGAAAGCGATCTGCACCGCGGAATACCCATCACGCTCGGGTGTCTTGAGCTGCACGACATGGCAAGGCCCGGCCTGGATGACCGTCACCGGAATCACCCGGTTTTCCTCATCCCACATCTGGGTCATGCCGAGCTTGCGCCCGAGGATTCCCTTGGAAGCCATTGTTTCGCCTTCTTCTGGTCAACCGGTTCAGACCGGCTGGCACGCGAACGCTCCGTCGGGACGAATCCCGGCGGAGCGTTGGTTCGGTTGTGCCGTACGGTTCCGTCGCGTCATGCGCGCTCGGCCTGCACGGACGTCAATTGACGAGCCAGGGGAACCTAGTCCATCGG
>JANLPV010000181.1:0-2256 GCA_031367435.1 Actinomycetes bacterium
CATATCCAAACGCTCAAAGGCACCATCAGCTTCACCATCGCCGCGCGCTTCGAGGTGCCCGGAACAGAGCTTCCGACGGGTGGACTCACCGCGCCGATGCCCGGCACCGTGCTCGACGTGCGCGTCGCCGTGGGCGATCACGTCGCACCCGGCACAACCTTGGTTGTGATGGAAGCGATGAAGATGGAGCACCACATCAGCGCTCCCGCTGCTGGCACCGTGACCGATGTCTTCGTTCGGAACGGCCAGCAGGTTGGCAACGGCGATGTTCTGCTGATGATCGAACCCGACGAACTCAGCGAGCAACCAACGCAAGAGGCACGATGAAATCTCCACTACGCATCGCCAACTGTTCGGGCTTCTACGGCGACCGCCTGTCGGCTGCGAAAGAGATGGTCGATGGCGGCCCAATCGATGTGCTGACCGGCGATTGGTTGGCAGAACTCACGATGCTGATCCTCGCGCGCACGCAGGCGAAACGGCCCGGCGGCGGTTACGCGCGCAGCTTCGTGTCGCAGATGGAGCAAGTTATGGGCACCTGCCTCGACAGAGGCATCAAGGTGGTCTCCAACGCAGGAGGCCTCGACCCCGCCGGCTGCGCCGAAGCCATTGCCGAGGTCGCGGCAAAGTTGGGACTCAATCCCACGATTGCATATGTGAGCGGTGACAACTTGTTGCCGCGACTCGGCGAGTTGGTTGCCGCCGGCGTCGACCTCGCCCATTTCGAAACCGGCGAGGCGGTGGGCGACACCTCACGATTCATCACGGCAAACGCCTACCTGGGCTGTTGGGGAATCGTCGATGCACTCAACCGCGGTGCCGACATCGTGGTCACCGGTCGCGTCACCGACGCGGCCGTCGTCTGTGGCCCAGCAGCGTGGCACCACGGTTGGGCACGCGACGACTGGGACGCACTCGCCGGCGCGGTCGTCGCGGGTCACGTCGTTGAATGCGGGGCGCAAGCCACAGGTGGCAACTATTCGTTCTTCACTGAAGTGCCTGGCATGAGTCGCGTCGGGTTTCCGTGGGCCGAGGTCGCCGGCGACGGCTCGTGCGTGATCGGCAAACACGATGGCACCGGTGGAGAAGTTTCAATCGGCACGGTCACCTCGCAGTTGCTCTATGAGATCGGCGGCCCTTCCTATTTGGGTCCCGACGTCTCGGCTCGCTTCGACACAATCCACCTCGATCAGATCGCAACCGACCGCGTGCGCATCAGCGGCACGAAGGGTGAGCCACCGCCGGGCACGCTGAAGGTTGCAATGAACGAGGTCGGCGGCTTCCGCAACGACATGGCCATTGCGCTCACCGGCCTCGACATCGAGGCGAAGGCGCAACTGGTTGAA
The DNA here is from genome assembly GCA_031367435.1 of Actinomycetes bacterium. Lineage (GTDB taxonomy): Bacteria > Actinomycetota > Acidimicrobiia > Acidimicrobiales > Ilumatobacteraceae > WLMZ01. The sequence goes on from JANLPV010000181.1 coordinate 1,347, forward strand.
GATGCCTTCTGGGTTGCGTGCCCATTCGATCGCTCGGACTTCGCGAGCGTCACCACCCGAGTCGTGCGTACCGAGAAGTCCGACCCCGCCTCCAACGAAGAAGCAGTCGCGCTGTGGCGGATCACGTTGAAGGACCCAGACGAACGCAAGGTCGGCCGTGCCGTGGCGAATGCCGTTACGGAAATTGCACTTGCAACTATCCCAGGATTGTTCGGTGTCAGTGGTGGCCCGTCGGGTGGTTCGGCCTACGGCGTGTATCGGCCAGCGGTAGTGCCCGCTGGGTTGGTGCCGCAGCACGTCATGATCCTTGGTGGCGAGCAGACTGTGATCGATTCCGTAGCACCCGAGGCAATCGTGCAGGTCGTGGGCGACGCCGGGCCGTCGGCAGTGGCACCTGATGGACCCACTGCGGCACATCCGCTCGGTCGACTCTTCGGTGCCCGCTCGGGCGACAAGGGAGGTAACGCCAACCTCGGGGTATTTGCACGCAGCGATCAGGCGTGGGCGTGGCTCGACGCGTTCCTCACCACCGACAAACTGCAGGAATTGCTCCCCGAAACCGCGTCGCTGACTGTGGATCGATTCCGCCTCCCGGGCCTTCGCTCACTCAACTTTGTCATCCACGACCTGCTGCAAGAGGGCGTCGCAGCGTCCACTCGACAAGACGCACAGGCCAAGAGCCTCGGCGAATGGCTGCGCAGTCGCATCGTCGACATGCCGACGGCGCTGTTGGAGTGAACGTGAAGGCCTCACTGATAGCTCCGGACCGGGGCACGCGAGAACCCACCGAGTTGCAGCTTCGGGTGCGCGCCGTGAAGCCGCCGCGGGCCGTCCTCGATCGCGAGCGTGAGCGCCGACTCACCGATCGCCAACGTGAGGTGCTCGATCAGCTCGGCCACATGTTCGATGG
>JANLPV010000186.1:0-6145 GCA_031367435.1 Actinomycetes bacterium
CCCCCGCAATGGCTGTCGCCTGAGCGGCACCCATTTCGCCCGACATCACATTCGCCCGACATCACATTCGCCCGACATCACATCCGCCCGACATCACATCCGCCCCACATCACATTTACCCAACATCACGTTCACCCAACATCATTCGACGAGCAGAGGAACCCCGAACATGACGATGAACTGCAAGCCCATCAGCACAATCGACGAACGCATCAACGACATTCGTATGCGCACAGCCGAGATCGTCAACACCGATATCTTGCCGAACGAGAGCCGACTGTGGGCCGAGCGTCGCGCGGGCGAATCATGGAGTGATCGCACCGAGGTGCTCACATTGCGCGCTGAGATCAAGGAGAAAGTGAAGAAGGCCGGACTCTGGGCGCCGCACTTACCTACCGAATACGGCGGTATGGGCCTCGACTTCTTGGCGCATGCGTACATGAATGAGGTGCTCGCGTATGCCATCGGTGCGGCATCGTTGTTCGGCGTTGTCGCACCGAACTCGGGCAATCAGTCGGTATTGGTGAAGTACGGCACCGAGGATCAGAAGCGCAAGTGGCTGTTACCGCTCATCGACGGCACGATGGAGTCGGGTTTCTCGATGACCGAACCCGAGAACGCAGGTTCCGATCCGCGTTCGCTCACCACGAGTGCCGTGCGCGACGGCGACGACTTTGTGATCAACGGTCACAAATGGTTCACCTCCAACGGCATCGATGCCGACTTCTTCATCGTGATGTGCCGCGTCGTCGAGGCCGGTCAGGAAGGCACCAAGGTGGGGCCGATGGTGCAGGTCATCGTGCCCACTGCCACCAAAGGCGTGAACATCGTGCGCGGCATCGGCGTGTGGGGCCGCGCGGAGAGCGATCACTGCGAAGTGCGCTACGAGAACGTACGCGTTCCGGTAGAGAACGCACTCGGACGAGTTGGCGAGGGGCATCAGGCCGCGCAAGATCGACTGGGCGCTGGGCGAATCTTCCATTGCATGAATTCGGTCGGACAGATGTGGCGTGCGTTCGACCTCATGGTGGAGCGCGCGACCACGCGTGAAGTGCATGGCGGATTGCTGCAGGACAAGCAATTCATTCAGGGCTTCATCGCTGACAGCTACATCGACATCCAGGCCTCGCGTTTGATGACGATTCATGCTGCGGAAAAGATCGATCAGGGTCTGCAGGGCGCGCGTACCGACATCTCCGCGATCAAGATCTTCGTGCCGGCGGCCTACTCGCGAGTCGCTGATCGTGCAATCCAGGTGTGGGGTGCGGCTGGCGTCTCGAACGACTTGCCACTCGCTGGCATGTACATGGGTGCGCGCACTCTGCGCATCGCCGACGGGCCCGACGAGGTCCACAAGATCCTCATCGCCAAGAACGTGCTCGGCCAATACGCGCAGGGCGACGGCTGGGACTTCGGCAACTGACCTGCGTCACTGGCACACAGCGTCACTGACCTGCGTCACTGGCACACAACGTCACTGGCACACGGCGCCGGCGTTTTGAACACTGAGCCAGGCGGCCCGAGTTCGCCTGGCTCAGTGATCAGCGATGCTCACCGGCTTGTCGATGATGGTGAGCATACGATCCTTCGGGCAATGCACTTTTGAGCCGTTGTCACACGTTGGGCATCCCCACGCACCATCGGCATGACGCCAGAGCGTCGAGCCACAACTGGCGCAGCGCTGCTGCCAGATCGCACATTCGGTGTCGGCAAGGCGGTTCGAGTTGAGTGGACAGCCGTGGCCATGACAGGTAGGCCACGCAGGGTCCACCTCAATGGCCAACACCGGACACTTCGGCACGCAGATGCCACAGTCATCGCACGTAAATGGGTCGATGACGAACAAGCCCAAGAAGGTGTCGGTCTTCGTGAGCGCACCGGTGGGGCATGAGTAATCGCACGCCCCACAACCGATGCACACATCTTCGAGAACTGTGTGGCTCATACAGAGTGGCTCATACAGAGTGGCTCATTCTTCCTTGTGTTACTCGGCTACTCGGCTACTCGGTCACGCCCGTACAGCAAAGTCGGCTGGATGAAACGAGCGCAGCTGGTTCATGCAATCGGCATGCACCCACGGCGCCACATCGACGCCCTGCGACGCGGTGCACAGTACGTAACGCGAGCCGTTCCACTCCCACCAGCCGTATGGCAGGTCGAGTGCGCGGGTGATGGGCTGATTGCACGACGTGCATACGGGAGGATTCATGAGTTGCTCCTGGTGAGATCGAGGCGGCCTGCGCCATCGAGAAAGTCCTGCAATGTCTGGTTGAAGCGTGAGAACTTGTCGAGCCCCATCGGGTCGTCGCCCTCGATGCTGATGCGATCGCCGCGCAGCGCAAGGCTGTTGATGGTGAGCGGACCCGACGCCGAGCCGTTGGCGGCGATGTCATCGAACATCTCGTTCCACGCATCGATACCGCCTTCGAGACGGAAGTCGCACAGGTGCGATTCGTCCGCGCCGACGAGTGCTACGCCGTCGCACGTCAGCTCGTTGAACACGAGCTGCACGTGGACGGTTTTCGCTGGGGCCTTGACGGTGAACACCACCGTCATGTCGGCATCACCGAGCAGACGGAAGTGTTCGGACTGGTGATTCATGTGTCGCGCGAGGTCCTCGTAGAGGGCTGCGGAGGTGACGTCGAAGGTAGGCATGGCCGGCCTCACGCTGCCTGCGTGGACTTGCCACGGATTGTCGACACGTCGATACCCAACAGATCGAGCGGGAGCTTGGTTCGTTCGAGGCGGCTGATGCCAGCGCGTTCGCAGCGTGCGAGATATGACGTGAACTGATGCCGCTGCATGTCCATCTGCAGCGGGAAGCCTTTGTCTTCGATGTGTTCTTCGCCGCCGCCCAGCAGATACGCAAGGGCCGAGCCGAAGTCGGCGTTCGTGCCGAAGACGGTCAGCAGCGTCTCGCCATGATCGAGCGCCTCGTGAATCTCCTCGGCGACATCAGGATCGTTCTCGACGGCGTAACGCAGATGCATCGTGCCGTAGGCGACGTGGCGGGCTTCATCCTGCATGGCCATCCGGAAGATCTTCTTTTCGACATGCGATGGAGCGATGAGTTCGCCCATGCGGAAGATGTCGAGGATGAATCCCTCGCCGAGCAGATGCAGCAACGCGGTTGCCTGTGTGTAGGTCTTGGCTTCAAGGATCGATCGCAGCAGCGACTCGCCTTCGGAGCGCGAGTACAACAGGCCACCGCCGTTGGCGAGCGCTCGTTTGCGGAACACCTCGGTATGGCGAGCCTCGTCCATGATCTGCGTGCAGAGAAACATCTTTGCTTCGAGGTAGTCGTGGTTCATTCTCCACATCCACTTCGCTGGCAGATCGGCCGCGATCATTTCGATCTCGGTGAGGGTGGTGAACACCTGACACACCGCGTGCTCAATGTCGGACGGCAGTTCAGGCAGCTCGTTCCACGGTATGTCGCGGGTCGCTGACCACTGACGGGCAACGGCCTCTTCATACAACTCGCGAACGTTCTCGGCCCAGACATCGGACTTCTTGTTGAGGATGTATCCCATGTCAGGGGCGTCACCCTCAACGGTCGATCCACGCCCAGCCATGCTGCGCCGGATCGACTTCTCGGGGACCTCGCCGTACGTGCCGACGGAGATGTCGTTCATCGTGAGGCCCCGCGGACTTGGCTTGGGATGAACTCCCCACTCGCTCGGCGCGCCACGGAGCCACGCCCAATCCAGAGGGACCCCCATTGGCGTCAGTGCTGGCAAGCGGTCTGCGATCGCATTGTTCGACTCGGCCTCGGTCATCTTCGACATAGAACCCCTCCATGAATTCGGTCGTCAGACCGACTTGCTTTGGGCCGACGGTACGCCGACGTCTGACGCCAGGAATAGGGTCGAAAGTCCTTTGTTGACACGGTCGTCATGTGCCCTACGACACAGGATTGTTCCGCGCGCACGCGTGGCCCCGCTCGCCTCGACGTGCAGCGTCTCGTCACCGGCAACCGCCGAATCTGGCTCATCTCCGCGTCGTCTCCGCCTCGTCACCGCGTCGTCACCGCCCCGTTTCTACTGCGCGCGCTTCACCCACGTGGTCAGGCCCCATCCGATGACCGCGCCGGTAAAAGGAAATGCAGCGACCACCACTGACGCACCGACTGCCGCGCGAGCAAGCAACGCGTCACCGCGGTAAACCGACAAGCTCAGCAACAACATTGCAGTGGCGACCACCGAACCAAGCGCTGCTGCGCGCGCCCAGGCCCATGGCAACTGGTGCCATCCGGCACGACCGCATATCAACAACATGACCACGCCGAGGATGGGCAGGTACACCAGTCCCTCAAGTCCATCGTCGACGGTGATCGATGCGAGGTAGAGCCATGTCACTCCACCAGACACGACGGCTGCGCCTGCTCCGACGAGTGCCGGTTTGATCCAACCCATGCCAAGAAGTAGAGCACAGCTGGGCCAATGTGATGGGCCGCCCATTCGAACTGTCTGAGTGGTGATACAAAGGCCAGGTGGTCCGTCGAAGCAGAACACTTGATCTTGCCAATGGCGTGAGAGCGCGTCTTGCCTCGATCGACCCCGAGGCTGTCGCTCGGGCGCTGATGTCTGGTGTGGAAACTGCTACCAGCGCGCGTTGGGAAGCAGCCGTCGCGCGCGCGGCTGCCCTACCGGGCGACATCCGACCGGAGAAGCTTCGGGCGTTGTCCGCCTCATTCGCCAGAGAGCTCGGTGCGGTTGGTGCTGCGGCCGGAATGGCCGCGGCGACGCCATTGGTTGGCGCGGGTGCCACCATGATGGCGGCGACGGTGGAGCTGTCGTGGTTTACGGCGCGTGCGGGCGATCTCATCCTCACCATCGCCGCGCTGCACGGTCGGCCTGCGCCAACACTCGAAGAACGTAAGGCGTGGGTGTTGGCAGTGTTGATCTTTGGTAGCACTGCCCGACAGGGACTCACGGCGATTGCCAATGAGGCCGGGGCCGGACTCAGCGAGGTGCATCCCACGAAGCTGTCGATGGTGACGCTGCGCGCTGCCAACAATGCGATGAGCAGACTTGTGGTGCGTCGGTACGGTACGCGCCGCGGCGCGATTGCGCTCGGCACCGCGCTGCCGCTCGGTATCGGTGCCGTCGTCGGCGCCGGCGCCAACGTTGTCGCGATTCGCAAGCTAGCCGCGCAGGCTGATGCATTCTTTTCGAAGTTGCCCTACTCGTCGATCGACGCGTCCTCGATCGATATCACGCCCTGACGGGTCAGGACCTCACGCGCGCTATCAGTTCGATCTCGACAGCGATGCCGAATGGCAATGAGGCGAGGCCGACCGCGGATCGCGTATGGCGACCGGCGTCACCGAAGATCTCGACGAGTACATCGGAGCAGCCGTCGATCACTGCAGGCATCTGGTCGAAGCCCGGCGCAACGTTCACCATTCCGAAGACCTTGATGAAACGGTCGATGCGGTCGAGGCTGCCCAGGGCGGCCTGCATCGTTGCCAGAATCGATAGCGCCGTCATACGCGCAGCGATGCGGCCTTCTTCAAGTGAGAGATCGTGGCCGACCTTGCCGCGGATCATTTCTGTGCCCGCAATCGGGCCGTGACCTCCGACGTAGATGATGTCGTTGTCGATCACGTATCCCACGTAGTTGCCTGCCGGTGGGAACACAGTCGGCAACGCGATGCCGAGCGCTTTCAATCGTTCTGCGATCATGCGCGAGCGTATACCGGCGCGTCACGTGCGCGCGGGCCTTATTGATGGCGTGCGCGTTGCTGTGGCACGAACGCATCGCGACAAAGCCACAGCGAACAGCGTGAATGGCGATAGAACGGCGAAATGACTTTTCGCACAACGCTCACCCGGGGCACCGCATTGGCATGCGCCGCGCTCCTCGCCGTTTCTGGCTGCAGTTCGTCGGCGTCGAAGTACGCCACCACATCCGTTGCGGATTCTTCCTCGGCCACCGACGTAGCCGATCCGCCCGCGACCACGAATGCGCCACCGCTCGACGCCGTAGCCGGTGCCGACGGCTCGGTCAACATCAGCGTCACTGTTGGCACCGACGACTTCGACACCAGTGGCGGCACGCGGGTCGTTGGCATCAAGAAGGGCGCCAACGTCACCATCGAACTCACCGACCCAGCTGTGGCGCAGAAGTATCATCTGCACGA
>JANLPV010000100.1:0-84318 GCA_031367435.1 Actinomycetes bacterium
GCCGGACGGCTCGACACACGCACCATGTCCAACACCGCAACCGTCGTGACCCGCAACTACACGTGGGAGCCATCAACGGGGCGCCTCCAACTGTTGTGGGGCAAAGCGAACACCAACGCCACCGGTGATGTCAACGTTCAATACGTCGCACCGTCCTACGACGCGGTCGGGAACCTTACCGGTGACAACGATTTTGTGAATCTGCAAAAACAGTGCTTCGGTTACGACCAACGCAACCGGCTGATAACCGCGCAGACCGCGGGCGCTTTTAACCCATGTGGGGCCCCAGACGGAACCTGGCCAGCACCGTACTTCCAGACCTACAGCTACGACAACAGCAACCGCATCATCAACGGACCTGCCGGAACGAACTACCAATACACCGCAGCCAGTCACGCCCACGCACCCAGCTCGATCGCGACACCCTTCGGTGTCGACACCTACACCTACGACACAAGTGGTAACCGCACCAGCTGGAACAACGCCGACGGCGGTGACTACACCTACACCTGGGACCCCAACGGTCGCATGCAGTCAGCGACGAACAACGACCCCAACACCGCCCCCGTCCGCCGTGCGGTTGACACCACCGTCACTGGAACAACGACCACCGGTGTCGGGATCACCGCCACCACCCCAGCAGGCACTCGCACCGGTGACGTTCTCATTGCGGTCCTCACGATCGCGCCCGTAACCGTTGGTGGAGCGATACCAACCGCAACCACACCATCGGGATGGAACAAGATCGGTGAAAGCCCCGGCACCGGAGTACGCGTCGTTGCCTACCAAAAAGTGCTCACCACCAGCGTGCCCGCGAGCATCACCGTCAACCGTTCCGCCGCATCCAAAACAATCCTCAACCTCGCCGCGTACATCGGCGTCGATCTCACCACACCCGTCGACGTGTCATTGCCCGGTACTAATCCGAGCGGCACCAGTCACACCTCACCATCGCTGGCCGTCACCAGCGCAAACCGCAAACTCATCACCATCACCGGCTACGCCCAACAAACCGCAACCACACCCGACTCGGCAACGACCGAACGCGTCGACAACTCGACCCTGCCAACGAACCCAACAACATCACTACACATCGCCGACCAAACCTGGGCATCAACCGCAGCAACCGGAACCCGTATCGCAACATCGACAGTGGCATCAACATCAGCAACACTCAGCATCGCGTTACGGCCACGCCCGAACACCACCGACTACCTCTACGACATCGACCGCCACCAAATCCTGCGCAAAGACCCCACCAACACCGTCACGCTCACCATCGGCAACCTTGAGCTACAACAAACCTTAGGGACCATTCCGTGGGCCACCCGCTACATCAGCATCGAAGGCACCAACATCGGCATCCGCAACCCAGCCGTCAACGAATGGATGCTCGACGACGAACGCGGCTCCGTACAAGTCACCGTCGACTACGCCACGGGCACCACCCACCAGAACTTCTACACCCCATACGGACAAACCCGATTCGCTTATCCATCCAGCCCAGTCACTCCACGCAGCTACCTCAACCAAACCAACGAACCCGCAACACAACTCACCAACCTCAACAACCGCTACTACGACCCAGCAACCGGCGTGTTCCTGAGCGTCGACCCGATGGTTGGCGTAACCGGGGACCCCTATTTGTACGCGGCGGGAAACCCGACCACCCTCTCCGACCCGACCGGGCTCGAGCCGTGCTCCTGGTGTGACTCGAGCCGCAACGCGATCGATTCCGAGATCAAGTCCGACCTGACCCTCGACCACAACAAACTCGTACACCGCAAAGAAGATCTCCTCAGCCATGGCCTTGACGGCTACAACGCACGTAACCAAGCCGAACTCGACTTCGTCGAAGGCCGTCTCGGCATCCACCACCTCAACGGCGGCTGGCTGCTATTGGGCCTCGCGGCTGTCGCAACTGGGGGTGCAACTGGGATAGCGATTTCATCCGCCGGGGGATTGGTCGCCATCGCGACGCCGACGGCAGTGGGGTTAACTAGTGCCGTCAATGCCTGCATCGGCTGGGTATGCCACTTTCTGATAGACGCCGCGAATGGATCGCCGGTGAGTTCGGGGCCCGTGGCGGTCGCTGCAGAAGCAGCCACAAGTACCGCAGACGACTTCGCCAACTGGGGTGGTGAGTTCGTCGACGACGCGATTCGAGGGCCCGCCACTCGACCCGACTTTGCGAACATCTCGGTGAAGATCGAGCGTCAGATGCAGACGAGAGGCTGGACGCCTGAACTCATCGACGAGGCAGTGATCAGCGGTGAGAAGTTCCCTGCCATCAACAAGCTGGGTGGTGCGAATACCCCGGCAACACGCTATGTAAGCCCGACGACCGGGCAATCGGTGGTGATCGACAATGGAACCGGCGAGATCGTCCATTTCGGCGCACCAGGCTTCAAGTACGGCGCCGGATGAGCGATCCCATTACCACGCTGCTTTCGTCCGCTCGCCGAGTTGGCGACGACTTCTGCTGGCCGGCCCAGGAGTCGGTGGAGGTGATCGAGGCGCTCGCGTCGCTGTCTCGGGCTGTCCTCGGTGTGGAGCTCTGGCGAATCGAAGGAGACGACGGCCCGGAAGTCCTCGGATGGAGCCAGTACAACGTCGACACTCACCGACGGTGGGACGAGGTCGTCGCAGCCGGAGCCCGCCAAGCGATCGACGAGGTCCTCGGCTACTCAGGTGATCGTGGGTTGTGGATCAACATCACCTGGGTGGATCCACCTGCTGATGAGAACGGTGACCGCGAGGTAGGTCGACGGTGAACCTTGGTCATTCGAGGGCGTACATCACTCTGCGACTGGTAGCCGCTCTGTGTGCATTACTCGTCGTGCTTGCCCTAGGAATCCCAGGCACGACGACTGTTGGCGCGTCCACCTACGTGTACGACGCGCCAGCACTCACACGCGTTGACGCCTACGCATCGGCGCTCGCCGGGGCTGGCCAGTGGGCACGAGTCGGCATGCGCGAGGGGTCTGCCTTGCCCTCGACGGAGGTTCGAGGTGCTTCTACGACCCCGAACCTCGCTGTTGTTGCCACAGAAGCGGGCGGCGCCCGATTCGTGGTCAACAGCGCTGGGGATGCTCTGGATACGGCTCGGGTCACGATTCCGGGCGGCAAGTACAACTACCTGCTCGAGAACCCGTCCAAATCCGGGGTGTTCGCTGATTCGATGGGGTTCAATCAGGCCTCACTGGATTCGGCTTTACGTAGCCACCTCGTCGACAACTTCGGCACGGCGACGCCTTCGGTGTCAATGGTCGGCGGAGGGACGAAGTTCTCGGTGACAGGTCCCATGGTCGGCCCCAGTGGAGCGAAATGGACCATCACCACTGCATGGGGAGTCGATGTCGACGGAACCATCCGACTGATCACGGCGACTCCATGACCACCGAGGCGGCCCGCAGCCAGGTGGTGGTCCTAGGCGATCACATTGTGCATCTCACCATCGACGAGGTGAATCGACCTGAGTCGATCAGCATCGATGTGGCGATTGACGGCAACCGGCTTCGCGGATGGGAGGAGCCCGGCTGGCGAGGGATCTCTCTCGGGGCTTTCGCCGAATCGTTCTACTGGTGGAGCGCACGGAGAATCGTGGTGCTAACTCTCGATCCGGCAGCGGTCGCCGCTGAGATCGCGTACGACGAGGACATCCTTCTCGCCTTTCACCTCGGTGCCGTCGAGTGGTTGGTAGTCGGAGAGACCTCGGTGAGCATTGTTAGTGCGGGCATAGCCATTTCCCGCCTGGACTTCGGTGAAGTAGTCGTGGCCTGTCGTCGAGACGGCGATCTGCTGGCCGTCGAGACCTCCGACGGTTCCTCGTTCGTCGTCGCACTGGAGCCGGATGGACTACGACTTCAACCCTGAGGAGCGCCCGAGGCGTCGTGCCGCGTCCGGGCTGTTGCTGGTGCTCGCGGTACTTGTTGGGTGGCTCTCGCTGGCCGACGGTCCGGCTCGGACCATGTCTACGACGACCGTCAGCGCCGCGATCTTCACCTACGACGCGCCGACCGTCGCGCGCGTTGGCGTTCATGCGTTCGGAGCCGTCGATGTCAGTCCGGCGCAGCTGAGCGTTACTCAGGAGGGGTCTGCCACGCCTTCTGTTCAGGCGAGAGGCCCATCTACGACCGCGTCCGTCGCCGTTGTTGCCACAGACACGGCTTCAGGCAACGCTCATGGGCTCGGCGTGTCTGACCCGCCGTCGCGTGTAGGTGGGCCGTGGACGGAGGAAGACCTAGCGCGCGGAGCGATGGGTAAACCGCCGAAGTCGCTTGGCAGCCCAGAACTTCATCATGCCGACCAGATGCCTGGCGCTGGCATTCATGAGGTCGACCCAGTTACTCATCGGCTGCCCGGAAACCATCCAAATAGGTTCAACCAGGGATTGACGGACGCGATGCGAACGTCGGACCGGCAGTTGCACTGGTGGTATCGAGCGCAGGAGATGGGTGGACTCGACGTTCTTGGGCCGGAGGCGTTCTATGACTGACCACGACGGCTTCTCACAACTTGCCGAGCTCATCTCGCGAGTTCGGCTCGAGCACCCCAGCTGGTTCCGTTTGCGAGGGGAGGGCCCCGCCGCGACTGAGCAGATCAACGAATGCGAGAGCGCCTTGGAGTGCACTCTCCCGTCTGCCTACAAGCGCTTCGTCGCTGCTTACGGCGGCGGCGACTTCGCGTTCACATTGATCTACTCGCCCGATCCCGCGAGCGATGTTTCGATCGTGGCGATGAACCAGCGCCCGTGGGTCCAACGACCCGGTTTTGTTGCCTTCGCGGACAACGGTTCCGGGGACTACTACGGCTGGCGCGTCCGCGATGGTGCCGCCGTCGACGAGGTCGTACTGCTGGACCACACCGTGGACGATCTGAGGAGCTGCGATTTCGTTGACTTTGTTGACTTCGTTCGGAGTGAAGGACTCCGCCAGTAGTGCGCAAGCGGTCTCGATTCTCGCTGATCTGGCTCGTCGCCTCGCTCGTCGCCATCTTGGCGGGCGTCCCTACGGGTACGACGGGTGCCAACGCCGAGGAATCCATCTACGACGCGCCGGCCATCGCGCGCGTTGACGATCCGGCGAGCGGAGGTGCCGAGAGAGGGTCGGCCCTGCTCAGCGATGCCCCTCACGAGTCTGTCTCGTCTCCCATGGACGCACGACGCACGCCTACGACCGCGTCCGTCGCTTTTGTTGCCACAGAAGCGGCCGGGGGCGCCGACAACGTCGTCAACGGTGTGCGGCTCCGGGCACAGCTGACGGGGGAGGAGATCGCCGGGGGTCACGCCTTCGACAAGCACGTGGTCCAACGCGGCGAGTTTCCTGGCGTTACCACTCGGGCTGGGTTCGCAAGCACGATTGAGGACGTCGTGATGAACGGTGAGATGCGAGTGCTTTCAAATGGTCGAACCGCATTTTGGAATGACAGTGTCGTTGTGATTCGCAACCCAGGAGCGCTCGACGGCGGAACCGCCTTCCGACCAACGGACGGCTACGACTACTTCCTGGGCCTGCCGTGATGGAGGCTGACGTGGAAATGTTCGACGATGAGGAGCGGGTCGTGGTCTCAATGACCCGTCAGGAGCTCCTCCTGATTGCTGGTGCAGTCAATGAGACAATCGATGCGGTCGAGGACTGGGAGTTCTCGTCCCGACTGGGCACAAGCAAGGACGACGCCAGGGGCATCCGGTCGGAACTCCGGAGGATCATCTCCGAACTACGGCCAGATGCAGGCTAGGAACGTGGCTCGAGCGTCGATGCTGCGATCAGGTGGATGCGGCGGCACCGGCCGTCGCCCATCCGAGACGCGCCGGTGGTTTGTCGTTCTCGTTGCGGGCGTCATCGCCCTGCTGCTCGGCTCACCAGCGGCTACGACAGCGTTCGCCAACTCGACATACGGCTACGACGTGCCCACTATTGTGCGCGTCGGCGCTTACACGATTGGAGCGGGCGAGGCAGGTCGGGCGCAGCTCGGCGCGGATGCCTACAACGCCCAGGTTCAGAAACTGCTGGACACAGGTGACTACGACGGCGCTGTGCAGATGGGAATCGACGACGCGATGCGTATCAACCCGACGTATCAAGACTGGTTGCTTCGGGCGATGGATGCGATTCCTGAGGTCGAGGCAGGACCGTGAGTGACGAGGCACGAATTGTGTGGACCGGAGACGTGTCCCATGACGCGTTCGGTTCCCTGACGCTCGGCATGTCACGGGAGGCCGTGCGAGAACTATTCGCTGGCTCGTTCCGGACATTCGCGCGGGGCGGGTACGGACTCGATCTCGATCAGTTCCTCGGACGCGGAATAATGGTCACCTTCGAGGATGACAGGTCAGTTTTCGTTGAACTGGCGTCTCCGTCTCAGCCTTCGTATCAAGGTGTCGAACTTCTTGAGCGGCAGGTGCGTGATGTGGTGTTGGACCTCACCCACCAGGGTCATGTCGTGGTGCAGCTGGACTCTGGACGATATGACATTGTCGGTCCGTCGTGGGTCGGTCTCTACGTCGAGTTCGATGTCGTGAAGGGGGTTTCCTTCGGCGATCGTTCGCGCGGGTGACGTGTCGGCGATGCCGACCGCCTGGAAAGCGTTACACGTCGGGGAGGTCCAGGTCTGCTCGTTCGTCCCCACACGAGGGTATTGGAGCGAATCCCCCTCTGATCTCTCGTGTTGCGTATATTCGCTTCGGCGTGTCTGTTGGAGTTGATCGCTCTCTGAGTTTGTGCTGACGAGGTGTGACACGAAGAGGTCATGGTGCTGGTTGAATCGGTCGGGGTTTTTCATCAGGTCCCCAAAAGATCCTGAACCGGCCGGTTCAATCCTATGAATCGGTTGTCCGCGGATCGATCGCTAATTCGTGTGTCGGCTTGTCTTGTTTCGGATGTGGGATGGCCTCTCGAGCGCTTCCATCAAGTCGAGCTCTTGCTGCGGGTAAAGGTGGCCGTAACGGTCGAGCACTACCGAAACGCTCGAGTGCCCCGCTCTCACGGCGATCTGCTTCGGGTTCGCTCCTGCGGCGATCCAAAGTGAAATAGACGTGTGGCGAAGGTCGTGAATGCGAAGTGGGGACAGACCGGCTGAGCTGACCGCGGGTGTCCAGAATCGGCGACGGAAGAGTCCCGGTCGCACCACCTGACCGGCCGGTGATCTGAAAACGAGCTGGTCCTGTTCTACTGCTCCGTCAGGTATTCGCGCGAGTTCCTCGGCAACGAAGGAAGGGATGCCGACTGTTCGAAATGCAGATTTGGTCTTTGGTGGGCCAAAAGAAACGTGGCCAGCGAGGTCGCTCAACGTCTCAACGACGGTGACTTGTCGACGGAGAAGATCCACACGTTGCCACCGCAGTGCGAGCATCTCACCCAGGCGAAGTCCGCTGTAACCCGCAAGTAGGACGAAGCCTCGATATCGCGGATCGATCGTGTCTGCCAGCTTCCACAGTTCATCGTCAGTGAGGAAGCGCATCTCCTCGCGCTCGATCTTTGGTACGGGTAAACGTTCGATTGGATTGCTGGCGATGAGTCGGTCTTCGTGTGCCGCGCGCATTGCCTTGTTGAACACCTGAACTGCCTTGTTCACGGTTGCAGGCGCAAGTCCGGATCCGGTTGGGTCGGAGAGCTTCGCCACCCACTGGCGCAGGCTGGTCCGATCGACGCGGGCCAAAGGCGTTGTTCCAAACGTCGGCAGGACATGTATCCGAAACGAGGCCTCGTCTCGAGCGCGGGTGGACGGGCGCAGCGTTGTTACCGTTGGCCACCAACGCTCGAACCACTCGGCGACAGTGATGCGGCCCAACCGTGGATCGATGTATGACCCGGCACCTCGATCAACCTCGATGAGGTGTGCGTAGCGCTCGGCGTCGCGTCGCAGAGCGAACTGCTTCGTGCGTTCTTTGCCATCGGGCGCACGCAATCGAACGAGGTATGCACGCTTTCCGTTCGATAACTCCTTCACGCGAATCGACACCGTGCACCGAGATAGCATCTCGAACAGGTCCACACCAGGTCCGCGGACCGCGCAACACCGGCCGGCACTAGTCGGCATCGGCTGGATGAAAGCATCAGCTCAGAGGCATACGATGACACAAACGAACCCTCGACACCACGGTCGGAACCCCTTGATGCCGATGAGGTCCACAGTTCGATTCTGTGTAGCCCCACGGTGAAAATGCTTCGTCGAGCCATCTTGGCCTTGTCCGCGGCCGGCATTGTGGCTGGTGTGCTGCGTCTGCGCGGCAAAGGCGGCGTGCCTCCGCAACAAGGCGGCTGGCGCGAGCTTCCTGTCGATCCGAAATGACCGATTCGCCATCGCCGATCGTCGCAGTGGTGGGCGTTGGCGTGACGGGAGCTCGGGTTGTCGATCTGCTGAAGGCAACACCGTCGCTGCGGCTCGGCGTCACTGACGCGTCGCCTGATGTCGCAACCCGTGTCGCTCGGGTCGCGGCGGGTGTGGTCATCGACATCAGCGATGCAATGGGGGCCGACGTTGTGGTGCTGTCATGCCCCGCTCCGCACGCTGAACTCGCCCGACGACTGGTATCGAACGGGGTATCGGTGGTGTCGATGAGCGACGATGTGGATGATGTCCGCTCGATGCTTGAACTCGAGCACCGCGCGCAGATGAACGACGCGACATTGGTGATCGGCGCGGCAATGGTGCCTGGTTTGTCGGGGCTGATCGCGCGCTACCTTGCTGACCAACTGCACGTCGTCGATGAGATTCACGTTGCCATGCATGGCACCGGCGGACCCGCGTGCGCGCGCCAGCATCACCTCGCACTTGGCGGCACATCGTTGGGCTATCACGATGGTGAGTGGGTGCAACGTCCCGCCGGTGCGGGGCGCGAACTCTGTTGGTTTCCTGAGCCGGTGAACTCGTACGACTGCTATCGCGCCGAAATGCCTGAGCCATTGCTGCTCCATAGGGTTTTCCCCGAGGCGAGCCGGCTCAGTGCGCGCATGTCGGCAACGCGACGCGACAGGTTCACGGCGCGCCTGCCCATGCTGCGACCACCGCATAAAGAGGGTGGTCTTGGTGCCCTGCGTGTGGAGGTGCGCGGCGGTCTGGCCGACGGGGCGCGCGAGACCCTCATTGCTGGAGCGGCGGTGCGCAGTGGTGTTGCCGCAGCGATCATGGCTGCGACGATGACGCGTTGGATACTCAGCGACTCGCCGAGCACGGGTCTGGTGGTGTTGGGTGCGGCCGAGCTACCCACGGCTTCGCTCATGGCGCAGGTTCAAGCCGCTGGCATTCGACTGTTTGAGTTCACGGGAGTAACGCGCCGGTGAGCTCGGACGTACATCAGATTGCGTCGACCCGCGTGTTGGGCGATCGTCAGCGATATACGTCGATGAGGCGTCGGCTCGTCGACATCCTCAGCCGGGCCGATCATCCGGTGACGATTCCCGACATCTTGCGGTTGCATCCCGACCTCTCTCAGAGTTCGGTGTATCGCAATCTCGCCGTGCTCGAGCAGGTCGGCGTGATCGCCAAGGTGGTTACTCACGACGAATGGGCGCGTTTCGAGTTGGCCGAAGATCTCGCCGGTCATCACCATCACCTCATCTGCGAGCACTGCGGCACGGTTCGCGATGTGCAGATACCCGACGCGGTCGAGTCTGCCCTCGACCAATCGCTCGGTAGCTTGGCAGCAATGAACGGTTTCGAACTGCGCCATCATCGGCTTGATTTGCTCGGCGTCTGCGCCGATTGCCGGTCATGATCTTGCCATGGCTTCCGCCGGGGCGAACGGCGGTTCTTGAAGGGCGCGGCGAGTTCTTCTTTCGCCATCATCAGCACACCGATCCCAACGCCCCGACCGTGCTACTCCTACACGGTTGGACCGCGTCGGCCGACCTACAGTTCTTCAGCGCCTATGAAGAGCTCGCTGCGATGTGTTCGTTCGTTGCGATCGACCATCGCGGGCACGGTCGCAGCGTGCGCTTCCCCGGCCGTTTCGAACTCGAGGACGCGGCCGACGATGCAGCGGCGCTGTTGCGTCACCTCGGTCTCGGCCCAGTAATCGTTGTTGGTTACTCCATGGGCGGTCCTGTCACGATGCACCTCGCTCATCGACATCCCGACCTGGTGAACGGTGTCGTGCTGCAGGCAACAGCGCTCGAATGGCGATCGACGCTTATAGAGCGAGTGCGTTGGAAGACGGTGCGAATGCTCGGCCCAATCGTGCGATCGTGGGTGTTTCCGTCATGGCTGCGCGCCGGCCTGCGACGCATGGCTGCTGATCAACCGGCGTTGCTGCCCTACGTGCCCTGGCTCGCGGGTGAGATCAGTCGAAATGATGCCATGCACTTGGTGCACGCCGGGCAGGCGCTGAGCCGATACGACGCGCGTGAGTGGGCGGGTTTGGTTGACAAGCCGGCCGCGGTATTGGTGACGACGCAGGATCGCCTTGTGAAGCCGCGCAAGCAACGTCAACTCGCTGCGGCTCTCAACGCATCGGTGCGCGAACTTCACGGCGATCATCTCGCACCCTGGATGCAGCCAACCGAGTTCGCAGAACTCACTGCTGCGTTGGTGCAGCATGTGCACGAGCGGTGTGTGGATCTAGTCGGAGCGCGGTTGATCGAGTGAGATCGCCTTCGATGTTTGCACCTCGAGCAGATCGAGGCGTTGCGCCATGCGTTCTATGGCGTCGGTGAGTCGATCGAGATGATCGGCGAGATCTTCCGTCGTAGCGACATCGGCCAAGGCGAGACGAACACTGCTGATTTCACGGGCGAGAAACTCGGTATCGGCTTGCGTGCGCTCGGTGACTTTGCGGTCGAGATCGAGTTCGGTGCGGTCGCGTTGCTCTTGCCGGTTTTGCGCAAGCAGGATGAGTGGCGCGGCATACGCCGCCTGCAGTGACAGGACCATCGTGAGACGCACCCAACCCTGCGTTGGGTTGTCGAACTTGGCACCCGCCGGCGCGAGCCAGTTGAACGCGAACCACAAGATGATGGTTGCGCTCTGCCACACGAGAAAGCGCGCGGTACCGAGTGTGCGCGCGATCGTCTCGCTGAATTGGCCGAACGCCTCGGGGTCATAATGCAGACCAAATCGACGGCCTTGGCGTGGGGTACTGAGATCGCTGCGCCGAGTCATTTCGAACGACCCTCGGCGACGACACCTCCGGCAACAGGGGTGGTTCCGGATGCTGGACCGGCACCGGTGAGCGCGGGCGAGTTGCTGCGGCGGCGCTGACGCCAACCGGTTGGCAGCGTGCGGTCGAGAACGTCGTCGACCGTGATTGCGCCGAGCAGATGACCCGCCGCATTGCACACGCCAACGGCGAGCATGTTGTAACTCGCCAACTTCTCTGCGACTTCATGATCGGCGATATCGGGAGTGATGGTGGGCTCTTGTTCGAGGCAGCGGCCCAACTCCATGCCTGGCGGTTCGCGCAGCAGTCGTTGAAAGTGAACGACACCAAGGTAGGTGCCCGTGGGCGGACGATACGGAGGTCGACACACGAATACCTGCGCGGCGATGCTCACCAGCCAGTCGGGGTCGCGAATCTGCGCGAGTGCTTCGGCGACCGTTGCCGTGGGGCCGAGGATGATGATCTCGGGTGTCATCAGACCGCCGGCGGTGCCCTCTTCATAGGAGAGCAGTTGACGCATGACGGCGGCGTCGTCTTCGTCCATCGCGTCGAGAATGCGCGTGCGCTGCTCGCCGGGCATTTCGGCGAGGAGATCGGCGAGGTCGTCGTACTCCATTTCGTCGAGCACGCTCACGAGTCGATCGAGATCGAGACCCTCGATGATGCGCAACTGTTCGGCCTCGGGGAGTTCTTCGAGCAAGTCGGCGAGGCGGTCGTCGTCCATGGCCTCGGCGAGCTGCTTACGCTGACCCATCGGCAAAGTACGCACGATGATGGCAACGTCGCTGGGATGCATGTCGCGCATGCTCGCAGCCTCGGCCGCCATGGGTGCGCCCGAGCTGAACAGCGTGGGCACTTCGGTCCAATCGACAAGGCGCACGCTCGGTCGGCGACGCAGGGCGCTGCGACGCGAGAGACGAACTTTGGCGAGCTCCCAAAATGTGGTGCGGCCGTCGGTGGTGCTGCGCAGCGCGATATCGCTGACCGTTTCGTCGCCGATCTTCTTGTCGAGGACGTCTTTGCCAACGAGCAACTCGCCCGGCTTTGGCTTGAACGGATGTAGATCGACGTCCCAGCTGCGCAGCCGTGCGCCTTCGCCATCGATGGTGCTGAAGCGCGAAGCGTTGACAAAAATTCGGCGACGTTGACTGGTGGCGACATAGCCCACAACTCGCGGAGCGGTGCCGGCGCGCGACGGCACGATCACGATGTCTTCGATGCGACCGATTGCTGACCCACCCGCGTCGAGCAGGGGCAACCGCATCACTCGAAATGCATAGACAAGATCGCCAGCCACTTGGGAAGGCTACCCCGCGAGGTCCGCTCGGCGGTGACGGGTTATGGGCTCGAGAGTTGTCGGGCAACTTCGCCATAACGATGAAATCGTTCGGGTGCGCGTTCGCGTTCTTGGATGGCGTTGTAGAACACCAGCCGTGAGGCGAGACCGTCGTATTTGGTTCGTAGCGCGTCGGCGAGACCATCCCATGTCGCCTCCGTCGTGAACACGGCCATGTGGTCATCGGTGATTTGCTTGGCCATGCCGGCGAGGTCGCCAGCCTTTTGACGTTCGCGGATGCGCGCCGTGGTGCCCTCGAAGCCGGCGTCGTCCCAGACGAACGCGTAGTTCGGGGTGCTGCCGTAGAACGCGAGCATGTTGCGCATGTGCTCGCGATCGTGATCGCGTTCGGCGTCAGTGTCACCCACCACACTCATCACCGGCACGATGATCGTGATGTCACTGGGAGTGCGGCCACCTGTCGCTGCGCCGATGGCAACGTTTGGCAGCACCGTTCGACGGAGATACCCCGGCTCGCCGATGGGATGGATGTGTACACCATCGGCCACTTCGCCGGCCATGCGCAACATCCACGGATTTACCGCAGCGATGTCGACGGGCGGTGCCGGATACGCGATAGGACCTGGCGACCATTGGCGGTTGATAAAGGTGAGTTCGTAATAGGGACCCTCGTGTTCGAGCGGCTCACCATCGAATGCAGCGAACGACGCCTTCACCGCGCGGACGTAATCACGCAGGCGCGGACCGGGCGGATCGAACGGCGCGGCATAGCGACGCACAGCGTGCGTTCGAACCTGTGTGCCAAGCCCGAGACGAAACTTGCCGCACGTTGCCTCCTGTAGTTCCCATGCAACCTGCGCGGTGACCATTGGACTTCGTGGGAACGCGACAGCGACACCGGTGGACAACTCGAGTGACGGCGCGGCGACGGCAGTGACCGCACCCGACAGGTATGCGGTGCGGCCTCCCTCGGTGAAGAGCACACCGCTGAAACCTGCTGCTTCGATGTCGCGGGCAACATCGCTCATTTCGACGAGCGGTCTAGGAAAGGTCATCACGTCGACGTGCATGTGTCGGACAGTAACCCGCGGGTACAAGTGCGGTAGACATGAATCCCAAACACGCCAAAGGGGGTTCTTGCGCATGGCATTTGACATCGTCATTCGAGGTGGCACGGTGATCGATGGCACCGGAACGCCTGGTCGACGCGCTGACGTCGGCATCGTGGGGGATCGCGTCGTAGCGGTGGAACCAGTGATCGCGGACCAGGCTGCATTGGAGATCGATGCGACCAACCGCCTCGTCACCCCAGGCTTCGTCGACATTCATACACATCTCGATGCGCAACTCGCATGGGATCCGATTGGCAGCAGCAGCTGCTGGCACGGCGTGACGAGTGTGGTGATGGGTAACTGCGGCGTCACTTTCGCACCCTGCAAGCCCGAGGATCGCGAATACCTCGCAGAGCTGATGGAGAGTGTTGAGGACATACCTCGCGCCGCGATCCTCGATGGTCTCGCGTGGGACTGGGTGAGCTACGGCGAATACCTCGACAGCATGGGTCGCCTTGCCAAAGGCCCCAACGTTGGTGGCATGGTCGGTCACTGCGCAATCCGTCATTACGTGATGGGTGAGCGCGGCATCGACAAGGATCCGGCGACGCCTGAAGACATCGTGGCGATGGCCGAGTTGCTCGATGAGGCGATGCGCGCCGGTGCGCTCGGCTTCAGCACGAGCCGCACCTTTCTGCACAAGGTGCCCGATGGGCGACCTGTGCCCGGCACCTACGCAACTGATGACGAGCTGTATGCGTTTGCCGATGTGCTTGGTCGCCACGGTGCCGGTGTGTTCGAGACGGCAAGTCGTATCGGCGAACGCGACCTGGCTAATGGAACCGAGTATCCGAAAACGCGCGCCGAGCTGGCGTGGATGGGGGAGGTGAGTCGGCGCAGCGGTCGGCCGGTGAGCTTCGGCCTCACGCAGCACGACACACGTCCCGATCTCTATCGACGCGTGATCGATTTCGCGAAAGAGGAGAACGCAACTGGCGCAGTGGTGCGGCCACAGACGACGGCGCGCAGCGTGGGCATTCTGTTCAGCCTCGCGACGCGCACCGTGTTCGATCGGTCGCCGTCGTGGCGCGAATTGCGTGAGTTGAACACGGCACAGCAACTGCAGGCGCTACGCGACCCAGCGCGTCGACGACGGCTCATCGAGGATGCCGACGCCAACGGCAGCGGTATCGACTTCGATCAACTGTTCGTGGTGAATCCACTCGACGGATCGAGCTGTGCCCGTTACGACCTCAACCCTGAGACATCGTTGGGTGCGGTGGCGCGAGCTCGGGGCATTTCAGCCGCGGCTGCCTACATCGAACTCGCCCTCGAGACCAATGGCGCGTTGGTCACGAGCTTTCCGTTCTTGAACCAGCGACTCGATGCGGTCGAGGAAATGCTTGCGGATCCGTTGGTGACGCTTGGGCTCGCCGATGCGGGTGCCCACGTCGGCCAGATTCTCGATGCGAGCCAACCGACGTTCTTCCTCACCTATTGGATTCGTGAGCGCGGCCGTTGGACCATCGAGGAAGCGATTCGCCGGCTCACCAGTGACACGGCGGACCTGTTCGGCATACATGATCGCGGCCGCCTGCAACCAGGCGCCTTTGCCGATGTGAACGTGATCGATTTCGAAGGTCTGCGCCTCCCACCGCCCACCTACGAGTACGACTTTCCGCACGGGGCCGGGCGCTACATCCAGCGTGGCGGGGGCTATGACTACACCCTGGTCAACGGTGAGGTGTTCATGGATCACGGTGAGCACACCGGAGCGTTGCCCGGCCGGATGCTGCGTTCGAACTGAACCGGCGACACTGAATCAGTAAACGTCTACATGCCGAACGGTGGGCGACCCATTTGCTCGCGTACCGGAATCACTTCGGGCATCGTGAGTGCACGCCGTTGCCAGTTGGCGCCATCGACCACCAACGTGTGCCCGGAGATAAAGCGCGCATAGGGCGAAGCGAGAAACGTAGCCGCCCATGCAAGCTCGCGAGGGCGACCGACGCGCATCGCCGGTTGACACGCATCCTTGTCGTTGGTGCGTGACAGATTGCTTTGGATATCGGCGGTCATGTCCTCATGCGGCATGAGTCCGGGCACGAGTCCGTTGACCTGAATGCCGTACGGACCCCACTCGACTGCGAGCGTTTCGGTGAGGTTCTTCACGCCTGCCTTCGCCGCGGATGAATGGGCGAAACCAGGCCCTCCCGTCCAGGCATAGGTTGCACCGATGTTGATGATCGAACCTGGCGTACCTGCGGCAAGGTGACGTCGTGCGAACTCGCGCGCGCAGAAGTAGGTGCCGTTGAGCGTGATGTCGACAACCGTGCGCCACGCGTTGGGAGACATGTCCTCGGCCGGCACCGGAAAGTTGGCGGCCGCATTGTTGATGAGGATCGAGGGCGTGAACCCGGCGTCCTGCGCTGTGTCGAACGCGGCGGCAATCTGGTCGGGCTCGCGGATGTCGCACGCCACCGTGAGGCATCGCGCACCGACTTCGGCCATAGCTACCGCGCCTGCTTCAAGGTGTTCGGGTTTGCGTGACGCAATCACCAGCGCCGCGCCAAGGCGCGCGAATTCCACGGCGATTGCCTTGCCGAGGCCGGTTCCGGCGCCAGTGATGAAGACCGTTGCGCCGGCGTAGGTGCCCTCGGGCAGCGCTGATGCGCCAAGTGTGGGTGGCTCGGGGAGTCCCTGGTACATGTCAGCTCCCTGTGTAATTGGCCGGGCGGCCATCGGCGCGTGCCGCGCGGAACTCGGCAAAGTCGTCGGATCGGTTGAGGAATGTTTGGTAGATCATCTCGTCGTCCATCGATGCACGCACTTGCGGCTGTGACAGATGGCGGATCACCGTTCGCGCCAGCTTGATACTCACCGCTGGTGCGGTGGCTATCTGTTCGGCCATCTCGCGTGCGGTCGCGTCGAGTTCGGCTTCAGGCACGACACGGCTCACAACGCCGTGGGTCAGTGCTTCGTCGGCGGACATCACGCGGCCGGTGAGCACCATGTCACTGACGACGCCTGGTCCGCACATCTGGTGCAACACAGCCACGCCGCCTGTATCAGGAATGACGCCGTAGGTGGTTTCTGGAAGACGGAAGCGGGTGCCTTCGGCGGCGATACGAATGTCACACAGCAACGCGCGCTGGAACGAACCGCCCATCACCCAACCCTTGCATGCAACGATGACGGGCGCATCAAGGTTCCAGAGTTGTTGAATGCCGCGATGACCGCGGCGCATGAGTTCGTGGTGCGACAGGGTCGTGACGTTGGTCCCGATCGAAGCAACGTCGCGTCCTGACGAGAACGACTTGCCTTCGCCACGCCAAATCACGGCGCGCACCGTTGGGGGCATGGCGGCCAAAATGTTGAAGAGTTGTGCATCCATGTCGTCGTCGAACGCGTTGTGCTTTTCAGGGTTGTCGTTGCTGATGGTGGCGATCGTGCCGTCGATATCCACTCGTACCTGTCCGGCCATTGACGGTTCCCCTCTAACGCTTGATGCGTGACAAACCTAGTGGTGCGCTGCGGGTTGCCCGGCTGTTCAGAACTAGGTTCGCCCGTGGTGAATGTGTTGTTGATTACCCTCGATCAATTTCGCGGCGATTGCTTGTCGGTCGCGGGACATCCGCTCGTGCGTACGCCGAACCTCGATGAACTTGCCGCCGCTGGCGTTCGGCTGACTCGGCACTACAGCCAGGCCGCGCCGTGCGCGCCCGGCCGCGCCTGTCTCTACACCGGCATGTATCAGATGAACAATCGAGTGGTGGCCAACGGCACGCCGCTCGATGCTCGCTTCGACAATATTGCGTTGGCGGCGCGGCGCACTGGGTATGCACCTGCGTTGTTCGGGTACACCGATCAGAGCGTCGACCCGCGTGTGGTGAGCGGTCCTGATGATCCGCGTTTGCAGCATTACAGCGGGGTTCTGCCAGGCTTCGACGCCGTGCTGCAGTTGCCGGACGATCATGAGCCGTGGCTGCAGTGGCTTCGTGAGTTGGGCTATGACAAGGTTGGTTCTGCGTACCGGGAGTTGGCCAACGAGCCGAAGCGACCTGCCGAGCACAGCGTGTCGGCGTTCTTGACGAACCACGCCATCGACTGGATCGGTCGCCAAACCGAGCCATGGTTTGCCCATCTCAGCTACCTACGTCCGCATCCGCCGTATGCGGCCGCTGGTCACTTCTCCACGATGTATGACCCGGCCGATGTCGAGATGCCCATCGCGCCATCGGAGTTTCGTCATGTGCTGCACGACTTCGCGATGCAGTTAGAGGTCACTGCAGCGCCCACCAATCCCGACGCAATGCGCGCGCTGCGCGCCCAGTACTACGGCATGATCAGTGAGGTCGATGCGCAACTCGGGCGCGTGTGGGCCGAGCTTCGTGAGCGTGGCTTGTGGGACGACACGCTCATCGTTGTAACGGCAGATCACGGTGAGCAACTCGGCGATCACGGCCTTATCCAAAAGGTCGGCTACTTCGAGCAGAGCTATCACATTGTCGGCATCATTCGCGACCCGCTGCACCCACAGGCGCACGGTTCCGTTGTCGAAGAATTCACGGAGAACATCGACGTGTTCCCAACTATCTGCGAGGCGATCGGTGCCGAGATTCCGGCGCAGTGCGATGGGTTGCCGCTCACGCCGTTCCTTCGTGGCGAGGCACCTCCGTGGTGGCGCGATGCGGCCCATTGGGAGTTTGACTGGCGTGATATTTACATCACCAACGAGCAACACCTCTTGCCGTGGGACCGTCGACTGGAACGTCAGCACCTCGCCGTGCGTCGCGATGAGACAACGTCGTATGTGCAGTTTGGCGATGGATCTTGGATGTGCTTCGACCTCGCTGCCGACCCCACCGGCAGAACACAGATCACCGATCCAGCGCGCGTGTTGCCGCACGCGCAAGCGATGCTTACCTGGCGCTCACAACACGCCGATCGCATCCTGACCGATGTCCTTATCGACAAGGGCGGCCGCGGTCGAATGCCCGTCGGAGTTCCCGACGGAGTGGGTGCGCGCACGGCGATCTGATCGAGGGTGTCGGCCCGCGCTTTTGCGTGGCTAACGTGCAGAAAAACACTTGCGTGCATTGGAGAAGGTTGATCATGGCAAACGAATGGGGACCCCTTTCGGCATTGGCTGGCGAATGGACTGGTGAGGGCGGCCTCGACGTCTCGTTCTCTCACGACCGGGGCGCCGTGCACAACACTCCCTATCTCGAAAAGGTCACAATGAAGCCGTTCGGTCCGGTGGACAACGGCAGCCAGCATTTGTACGGACTCGATTACAAGACGGCAATGTGGCGCGAGAGCGAAGAGAATCCGTTCCACACCGAAGTTGGCTACTGGCTATGGGATAGCGCGACCGATGAGAACAAGTACCTTGCCGCCAAAGCCAGCTCGATCAGCTATGAAGTCACCGTCACGTTGAACGACGAAACCACCATGCTGGTCATGAGCGAGTTCGCCGAACCGCTGGCGCATACCGATCGAAACACGATGCATCGGTTGTCATGACCTTTCGTTTTGTGAATGTTGCTGGGCGCAGCGCGCTCGTAGACGATGGTGACCAGTGGTTCGACCTCGGCCGTCTCACCGACGGCCGCGTGTCGCACGATCCGATGCTGGCTCTCGCCGACGGTGCAGGTCTGCACGCGGCGGCACGCGGTTTGGCAAGTGCGACTCCTGATGGCGATCTCGCGACCGCACACCTGCTGGCACCTGTGCCGCATCCGCGCAATTGCTTGGCGGTCGGGCTGAATTATCGAAGCCACGCAGCAGAATCGGGGATGGATCTCCCGACGCAGCCGTTGGTGTTCACCAAGTTTCCAAGCTGCATCGTTGGTCCCGATGCCGTCGTTGAGCTGCGCAGCGCGGCTGCGGACTGGGAAGTTGAGCTTGTGGTTGTGATCGGCACGGGTGGCCGAGACATTGCTGCCGCAGATGCGTGGAGTCACGTCGTGGGCGTCACCATCGGGCAGGACATCTCCGACCGTGCCCTGCAATTTGCAGCGAAACCGCCGCATTTCGATCTCGGGAAATCTCGCGATGGCTACGGCCCGATCGGTCCGGTTCTCGTTTCGGTCGACAGCGTCACCAACCCCGACGACCTCGCGCTGACATGCGATGTCAATGGCGTGCGCCGTCAAGACGATCGCACATCGAATCTGATCTTCACCGTGCCGGTGCTCATCGAATATCTGTCGGGCATCATGACGTTGGCACCCGGCGACATCATCTTCACGGGCACCCCTGCTGGAGTGGGTGTCAGCACCGGCACGTTCTTGCAGCCCGGCGACGTGATTGTGTCGACCATCAAAGGGATCGGCACCCTCACCACCACGTGTGTGGCCTAACGCTGAGTGGTGATGCCCTGAACAGCGCGGATGACCTCGGCGAAACGACTGTCGTTCGCGGGATCTTCGGGTAGCGGAAGAATCACGCCATTGGTGAGACCACCAAACCATTGGTCGATCACCTCGGGGAGGTCGTCCCATATGGCCTGCGGTACAAGTGCGTCGATCACGTCATCGGTGACGTGCTCGTGCAACGTGTGCCACTGCTGCGTGCGGGTGATGGTTTGCAGCCGCTCACCGAGATCCTCCCAACCGTGCAGTGTGAGCGTGCGCCGGTAGGCGGGAGTTGAGTACAAGAACGCGAGGAGCCGACGATGATGCTCTCGGTTGTTGTGCACGTCGGCGATTGTGGGTCCGGTGATGTATTGGCTGCCACTCACGATCTCGATGCTGTTGCGCTCGCGGCCAGCAAGTGCCTCGCCTTCGAGCAACGCGGGTAGGCAGATCTCGCGAAGATAGCGAGGGTTGGAGTTGGTGGGATGCGTGACGATGCCGTCGGCGTGTGAACCTGCGAGGCGCACCATGCCCTCATTGACGCCACCCAGCCAGATCGTCGGCAGTGTCACCTCGAGCGGGCCCGGATTGAAGAAGGGTTGTAAGCGCCTGAACGAGTAGTTCGTGCTCGAGTACGACAGCGGCACTCCGTGTTGGAACGACTGCCAGATTGCGCGCAACGACTCGACGTACTCGCGCATTCGAGTGACAGGCTCGGTCCAGGGCACCGAGTAGCGGCCTTCCATGTTGGGCTTGATCTGCGTGCCGAGGCCGAGCTGAAAGCGTCCACCTGAGAAGGCGGCGAGATCCCAAGCGGCGTATGCCGTGAGCATCGGGCTGCGTGGAAAGGCCAGCACGACGCTAGTTCGAACGGTGAGCGATGTTGTGTGTTCCAGCGCGAGCAGCGATACCGCAAGGCCATCGTGCACTGTCTCGGGAACGTGCAGACCGTCGTAGCCCAGCCGTTCGACCCGCTGCGCGTAGGCGATGGTGTCGCGCAGCGAGACGCGATCGGACATACCGGCGTAAACGCGCATGGTGCTACTCGTCGCGATCGTTGGAGTTGGAGTTGGAGTCGGAGTTGGAGTTGGCAAGACGTCGTCCCGTTTCGACAATGCCCTCGCGCCGCGCGGCGAGGCCGGCCTTGTCGAAGCGCTTCGCGATCCAGCTTCGGGCATGCTCGTTCTCTCGGGTCCACGCGTCGGGCACGGGCATCTCGGCAACCTCGTCGTAGAGGGCCATGACGGCCTGCACCGCGGGCGCGGGATTCGCAGCAATTTCGGCGGCGATTGCGCGCGCTCGCACCAAGAGTTGATCGTGTTCCACGACTTCGTTGACCAGACCCCAATCGAGTGCCGTACGCGCGTCGAGAAACGCGCCCGACAACGACAGTTGTTTGGCGCGACGGATGCCGATCGCCTCTGGGAGCATCACCGTGAGCCCCCACCCCGGCAGCAACCCGACGCGTGCGTGGGTATCGGCGAAGCGCGCCCGTTCGGATGCAATGAGAAAGTCGCACGCCAGCGCAATCTCGAATCCTCCGGTGACGGCGGCCCCGTTGATGGCCCCGATGACCGGTTTGCGATGCGGCGGAATCGCGGCGCGGTACGGCGGAGGTGGATTTGGTTCGCTGCCGCGCTCGCGAGTGGACAATTCGCGAAGGTCGAAGCCAGCGCAGAACGCAGGGTCGGCACCCGTGAGAACGATCGCGAACACGTCGTCGCGTTCATCGCATTGCATGATCGCCGCCGGGAACGCGGCTGCGAGTTCGGGGTTGAGTGCATTGCGCGCTTCGGGTCGGTTGAGGATGACGGTCGCGATGCCATCTGCGATATCGATGAGGACGGTGCTCATCAGTTGGCCAACTCGCGCAGGCGCACCGAAAGGCACGTGACGCAACCCTCGAGCTTGATGAACTCACTGATGTCGACCTGCACCGGTTCGTAACCGAGTTCTGTGAACAGTGCCGCAGTCTGCGGACAATCGGTGGACATCAGCAGTTGGTTATTGCCGATCAGCACCACATGTGCCCCCGATTCTTCAGGCACCGAGATGAAGCGACCAAAGATGGCCGGATCGTCGATCGCGGGTAACCAGCCAACGATGGTTCCGTCGGGTAACGCTGTGACGGCTGACTTGAGGTGCAGCACCTTCGTGAGTGGAACCGCCACCACCGTCGCCCCGATCGGTTCGAGAATCGCGCGTAGTTGGCGAATGCCTTCGGCATTGGTGCGTCCACCGCGAGCGACATACACGATGTCGCCCACCTTGAGGACGTCTCCGCCATCGAGCGTGCCTGGTGGGCGAATGCGGTTGATCGAGTACCCGAGTGACTCGACCGATTTTTCGGCGTCGATCGTTTCGGGCTTGCGTGAATCGGCACCGGGCCGCGAGATGACTGCCACGTTTTTGAAGACCACCATCGTGTCCTCGATGAACACCGCATCGGGGCAGTCGTGTGCGGGCGGCACCTCGATGATTTCCCAACCCGCTGCCTCCAGTGCGGCGACATAACCGTGCCACTGCTGCAGGGCTTTCGCGTCGTCGACCGGAATGCGGTCAACGTGGGTGACGATGCCTTCCGTTAGTCTCGGACCGGGACGACGTACGAGCGCTTTCATGGATGCCATTGAGCAAGGCTACGACCTGCTTGGGTCACCCGCAGAAGTGGCTCGAAACGAGCAATTTGGCTCCCGCGACACCATGCTGGTGACATATGTATAGAGATCGGAGAACCCACGTTGAACGGGAACGCAACCTATAGCCACCAACATGCGGGTGTCCTCACAGTCGAAGCCGTCGAAGCCCCCGAGGTCATCACCTCCGATTGGATCGACGAGCAGTTGATGCCAACGTACGAGCGCTGTGGGCTGCGTCCCGGCTTGCTCGCAGAATTGGCAGGTATCAAAGAGCGCCGCTGGTGGGCCGACGGCGTCACCTTCGATGAAGCTGCCGCGATGGCGGGCCGCAAAGCCATAACTGCATCGGGCGTCGACCCCGATGAGATCGGCATGCTGATCAGCACGTCGGTGTGTAAGCACTATCTCGAACCGTCGGTGGCGTGTGCCGTGCATCACGCGCTTGGGCTCCCTACATCGTGCACCAACTTCGACCTTGCCAACGCGTGCCTCGGCTTTGTGAGCGCGATGCATCTCGCCGCCACGGCGATCGATGCGGGGCACATCAAGTACGCGCTCATCGTCGACGGCGAAGGCAGCCGCCAGACACAGTTGGCAACCATCAAACGTCTGCAGCTCGAGAGCGCAACGGCGGTCGACGTGTTCGATGAATTCGCTTCGCTCACGTTGGGCTCGGGAGCCGCCGCAATGGTGATGGGCAACATGAACGATCATCCCGATGCACACCGCCTCCTCGGTGGAGTCGTGCGCGCCGGAACGCAACACAACAAGCTGTGTATCGGCGATCTCGAGCGGATGACCACCGATACTCGACGGCTGCTCGAGGCCGGGCTCGAGCTCGGCGTTGATTGCTGGGAAGAGGCGCGTGCCACCCACGACTGGGCGAACGGCATGGATCGTTACATCGTGCATCAGGTCAGTTCGGTACACACACGTTTGCTGTGCGAGAAGCTGAACATCGAGCCCGAGCGAGTACCGCTCACGTATCCCAAGTTCGGCAACGTCGGTCCAGCCGCGATCCCGATCACGCTCGCGGGTGTGCAATCCGAGCTCGCGCGCGGCGAACGAGTGCTGTGCATGGGCATCGGCTCGGGCTTGAACACCAGCTTTACCGAGATTGCGTGGTGAGTACGCCCGGTCGTTCCGGATGGGCACCGCCCCTTCCGTCGGCCTCGCAGTTTCGCCGCTGGGGCGTTGATCCCGGCTGGTCACAACTCGTTTCGGTACCCGGCTCCGACGGCGTGACCCGTACCTGGCACGTGCTCGATCGTTCTCCAGCCGGTGCGGCACAACCCTTGGGCACCATCGTGTGCGTGCACGGCAATCCAACCTGGTCGTACCACTGGCGCAGCTTTCACGAACGCCTCGGCGACCGCTACCGCGTCATCGCTGTTGATCAACTCGGCATGGGCTATTCCGAGCGCACCGAGCCGCGTCGATTTGCCGAGCGCGTCACCGACCTCGGCGATGTCCTGAAAGCGCTCGACGTCACGGGACCTGTCATTACTGCGGCATACGACTGGGGCGGGCCGATCTCTCTTGGATGGGCGTTGGGCGCAGTTGATCAGACAGCGAATCATTGGCTTGCCGGCGTCGTGCTGTGCAACACCGGCGTGGCCGTTCCGGCCGGCCGACGCGCCCCGGCGCTCATTCGCATCGCAGCTGCCGGACCACTCACCGACTTCGTGGGTCATCGCACGCGCATCTTCGTTGATGGCACGCTGATGCTGTCGGGTCATCGTGTGTCGGCGGCCGCCCGCGATGCGTACCGGGCGCCGTACCGACACCCGGAGAACAGGCACGCGATCGCGGAGTTCGTCGCCGATGTACCGTTCACCACGCAGCATCCTTCGGCCGCTGCAATCGGTCATGTCGCCGACGCGATGCGTTCGCTCACGGTGCCCACGTTGCTGGCGTGGGGTGCGCGCGATCCGGTGTTCAACGACGATTTCGCGCTCGACGTCGCCGCGCGGGTACCCCACGCTGACCGTCATCGCTACGCGCGAATGGGTCATCTCGTCGTCGAGGAAACCGACGTAGCCGCGCTCGTCGATGGTTGGCTCGCCGAACGCGTACAGGCCAAACGGCTCGGACCTTCATCGGCACTTTCCTCATCGGCACTGTCGTCATCGGCGCGCGTGTCCGCTACTTCGACACCGGCTCGACCCGTGTGGGCTGGTCTCGAGGATCGTCGAGCGGACCCTTCACCGGCCTTCGTCGACGGCGCGACGGGACGATCTACCTCGTTCGTCGAGCTGCACGACCGGGTGATGGGAATCGCCGGCGGTTTGGCGGCTCTCGGTGTGCAACGCGGCGATCGTGTTGCTGTGCTCGTCGAGCCCGGGGTCGATCTGCTTGCTACTGCATACGGATGTTGGCGCGCTGGCGCGGTCACCGTCATAGCCGATCGTGGTCTCGGCCTGCGCGGACTTGGTGCGGCCATCCGCGCTGGCGATGTTGGGTGGGTCATTGGTTCACCCAAGGCACTCGCGGCGGCGCGATTCATGCGCTGGGCACCTGGGGCAAAGCGCATCGCTGTTGGCAACCGAGCAGTGTTGGGTGCCGTTCGTACGCTCGACCAACTCGCATCGTCGGGCGCAGCGTTGCCTGTCGCTCCGGGTCCACACGATCCGGCAGCAGTTCTCTACACCTCCGGTGCCACTGGCCCCGCAAAGGGTGTGCGTTACCGACACGAGCAGATGTCGGCACAACGCGATGTGCTCGCTCTCACTTACGGCATCACCGCCTCCGATCGCTTGGTCGCGGCGTTCGCGCCGTTTGCCTTGTATGGCCCCGCGCTCGGGATCACTTCGACGATTCCGGATGTCGACGTCTCGGCGCCGGGCACACTGACGGCCGACGCGCTCGGCGCAGCTGTTGCATCAGTGGATGCCAGTATCGTGTTCGCCTCGCCAGCGGCGTTGCTCAATGTGAACCGCACGGCGCGCGGTCGCGAACCACGACTCGCTGCGCTGCGGCTGGTGTTGTCGGCTGGTGCGCCGGTGCCGATAGCGACGCTGCGCGCCACCGCGGCGCTGTGCCCGGCGGCGGAACTGCATACGCCATACGGCATGACCGAATGTCTGCCGGTAGCCGATATCGATCTGGCCGGCATCGATCTGGCTGGCACTGGTAGCAGCGAGGGCGTATGCGTGGGTGCGCCGGTCGAGGGTGTGCACGTGCTGATTGCGCCGCTCAACCTCGATGCGGATGCGTCGGTTCAGTCGTTAACCGATGGCGCGACCGGCGAGGTTCTTGTGCGTGCCCCATGGGTGAGCGACGGCTACGACCAACTCTGGCGAACCGAGCACGAGGCGCGGCCGCGCACGGCCGATGGATTGGTGTGGCATCGCTCTGGCGATGTTGGCCATCTCGACGCTCACGGGCGACTCTGGATCGAGGGCCGCAGCGTGCACGTGATTCACGCCGTGGAGGGTGCGATCACACCGGTGCCTGTTGAGGTTGCCGTCGAGCGCCTTGATGGCATCACCAGAGCCGCTGCCGTCGGTATTGGGCCAATGGGTTGTCAACAACTTGTCGTTGTGGTCGAAGATGAAAACGCCGCAATGGGAGTTGCCGGCGATGTGCTCACCGAACGGGTCCGCGCTGCAGTAGCTGGTCGCGTTGCCGCAGTGATCATCGCGAAGAGCCTGCCGGTCGACATCCGCCACAACACCAAGATCGACCGTACGTTGGTGGCCACGTGGGCCACGGCCGTACTGGCCGGCGACCGCGCGCGTTGCCCGTGGTGAGGTACCGATCGTGAAAGTTCTGGTGACAGGTGCAACCAGCCTGCTAGCGCGCCGTACCGCCGAGGCATTGCTCGCGCGTGGTGACGATGTCGTGTGCCTGCAGCGGCGTCCGGCCAACCTCGAAGCTGTCGAACTCTTGGGTGATATTCGCGACGCCGATCTCGTGGCGCGAGCGGCGCAGGGTTGCGACGCAATCATTCACGCGGCGGCCAAGGTTGGCGTAGTCGGCACGTGGGAGGACTACCGCAGTGTCAATGTCGACGGCACTGCCTCGGTGATTGCTGCCGCCCGTCGCCAGGGAGTCGCTCGGGTGGTACATGTCTCAACGCCATCGGTTGCGCATTCGGGTCACGCCATCGTGGGTGCGGGTGCTGATGAGCCGTTCATCGGTCGAACCGGCGCGTGGTATGCGGAATCAAAAGCGATTGGTGAGAATCTGGCGCGTTCGGCGAACGGTCCAGAACTGTCGGTGGTGACGATTCGCCCTCATTTGGTGTGGGGCCCAGGTGACACACAGCTTGTGGGTCGCATCGTCGAGCGTGCTCGCGCTGGTCGACTGGCACTCGTTGGTCACGGCGCGGCGCTCATCGACACGACGTACATCGATTGTGCATCAAGTGCGTTGGTTGCCGCCCTCGATGCCGCGATCCCCGGTGCGCCCTGTAATGGCCGAGCGTACGTGGTGGCCAACGGTGAACCGCGGCCGATCCGCGAACTCGTGCTTGGCATCTGCCACGCGGCTGGTCTCGACGTCGACCCTCGCGACGTGCCACGCCGGGCAGCACTGCTCGCCGGCGGTGCGATCGAACGAGTGTGGCGTCTGCGGCGATCCAAGGCTGAACCGCCGCTCACACGATTTCTCGCAGAGCAACTCGGCACGGCTCATTGGTTCGATCCTCGCCCGGCGCGCGACGATTTGGGCTGGGTGCCCAGCGTGTCGATAGATGAAGGCCTGCGCCGCCTCGCCGAGTGGTTCCGCTTCGAGGCGACGGCCAACAGGGGCTAGTTCGCCCGGTCGATAGCGATCTCGCCGCCGCCGATCGAGAGATCGAGTACCAGGCTCGCACGACCCGACTCGGTGAGGCCGGTGGGGGTGTATGTCCGGTGGTCGCGCTGGTGGATGCCGTTCGCGATTTCGTGGCCGTCGAGAACCACGTGCCCGGCCCCAAGGTCGCTGTTGATAACGAGTGTCGAGTAGCGGGGAACGATGACGTGCAGTCGCCCGTATCCGACCTCAGCGCTGACATGCAGCATCTTGGTGTTCGGCAGATGGTTGAGATCAAGCGTGAGTTCACCGGCGGCGAGCTTCTCGTGGTGCCCGGCCGCGGCAACCGTGGTGGGCGCGACGGTGCGTGCACCGACTCCGCCGTTGAGGTTGGGCTGGGTAATCAGCAACCCGCCGACGAGACCCATCAGCAGCACAGCTACCGGAATCCCGAGCCAGCGTTGGTTCACGATGCCGTCGACGAAAATGCCCGCGATCACGATCGCGAGAAAGACCAAGATGACCCAGAACACCGACGAGGTCCACCAGCCAGATGCACTTCCAATCGCAGTGATCAGCACGTAGGTGAGCGAGGCCAGTATCGCGATCGCGGCGATCGGCTTGCGTCGCCTCAGCGGCACGGCAATCGGCAGCGTTGTGACGGGCATTGCTGGAGTGGAGAGCGTTGTTGGTGCGTGGAGGCCGACGTTCGATTCGGGTGCGCCACCGTCGATGTGTGTGGTTCTGGCCTTGGGCATGATCCAGAGCAGCAGGCCGAGCGCGATCAAACCAACGCCCCACGATGGGCCGCCGAAGAAGAACCACGACCCGAACGAGCCGAGTCCGCCGGCAACGATCACGATGGCGATTGCCAACATCAGCGGCAACCGTCGACGGTCGGTGATGACAGCGCGCAGCGCAGCCGCGTTCTCGAGCCGTTCGGGGAGAAGTCCCCAGGCAACCGAATAGACCAAGGCGAAGACGGGCAAGACAAGTGTTGCGATAGCGACTGCGATTCTGGTGGTCTTGATATCGAACCCATAGGCGCGGGCCAAACCTGCAACGACGCCTCCGAGTCGGCCGTTGTCTCGGTCGCGGGCGACGGGCACCTCCCACCACTTCATTGGTTCGGTCGTAACTGTTCGTGTTTCGGTTTCCATGTGATCATCATCTGCCCTACTCACATCTTTCACCATCGGTGAGCACCCCGGTTTTACCCTGACGCGACCCTTGCGATTCGCCGCCAGGTTCAGGGTCGGTTCCCGATGACATGTGCTGACAGGCGTGAGACAATCACTGCGATGACTGCCGAATCCTTCTCGTTCCCGCGCCGCGCCGATCATCGCGTTGTGGCGGGTGTTGCAGGCGGGTTCGCCGATCAGTTCGGCGTCGATCCGTTTGTGGTGCGTGCCGGTCTGTTCGTGTTGTCCTTCGTCGGCGGCCTCGGCGTCGTGCTGTATGCGCTCGGATTTTTCATGTCGAGCGACCCACAGATGGACCGCGTCGTGCCGAAGGATCTCGATCAGACTCGCAACGTTTCTGTTGGTTTGATCACCGCGGGCGTCGCGCTGATCGTGCGTTCTACAGGCATCTGGTTGGGTGACGCATTCATGGTGCCGCTCTTCGTTGTGATCAGTGGCGTGGCTGTGCTCGGTGCCGTCAGACCGAGTGGCACCAACGGCCCGTGGGGAGTGCTGCCCGTTTCGCAATTGGCCGACGTGCTCTCAGGTCGACACGCGCGAGTTCGAATCACTCTCGGAGCCGCCCTCATCGCGGTGGGACTTATTGCTGTGGGCGTTGGTGACAACGTGTCGGGTGGCCTCCGTGCCGGCGTGTTCGCAACGGCAATCACCATCGTCGGCGTGGCGGTCTTGCTCGGCCCGTGGCTTGCGCGCGCCGCGCAGGCCGTCGCCGAAGAACGCCGGCAGCGGATCCGCTTCGAAGAGCGCGAAACGATGGCAGCGCATCTGCACGACTCGGTGTTGCAGACATTGGCCCTCATCCAACGAACGGCTGACGACCCCCGCCGCACAATTACTCTGGCGCGTCGTCAAGAACGCGAACTTCGTGAATGGTTGTTCGGCTCGCGGGTGGATGGCGAGGCCAGCCTGGCGGCCGCCGTTCGTGCCATGGCCCATGAGGTCGAGGGTCTCTACGACCTGCAGATTGAGGTTGTCGTGGTTGGCGATCAGACGATGATCGACGACAATCTCGCTCTTGTTTCGCTCATTGCAGCGCTACGCGAGTCGTGTGTGAACGTCGCCAAGCACAGCGGAGTAAGTGAGGCAGCGGTGTTTGTGGAGGTCGGTGAGCACAACGTCGAAGCCTTCGTGCGCGATCGCGGCCGCGGCTTCGACCGCACCATCGCGTCGGCCGATCGCCATGGAATCACCCAGTCGATCGAGGCTCGACTCGCGCGAGTTGGTGGCGACGCGACCATCACATCGTCGCTCGGGCATGGCACCGAGGTTGCTCTCAGCGTGCCCACACAGCAGATGAGTGCGATGGCGGTTACTCATGAGCAAGATGCTGTGCAATGAACGTGTCTGTGCAATGAACGGGTCTGTGCAATGAACGTCTTTCTTGTTGATGACCATGCGCTGTTCAGGGCGGGGGTGCGCGCCGAGATCGGCAACGCCCTCGACGTCGTTGGTGAAGCAGATTCCGTACAGGCTGCAATCGAGGGCATCTTGCAGTTACGACCTGATGTTGTCATCGTCGATGTGCATCTGCCCGACGGTGGAGGTCGGGCGATCATCGCCGCAGTGCTCGAGCGATGGCCCGAGGCACTGTTTCTAGCGTTGTCCGTGTCTGACTCCGCGGAAGACGTCGTTGCCGTCATCCGTGCCGGCGCGCGCGGGTACGTGACCAAGTCGATCAGCGCGGTCGACCTTGTCGATGCCGTGCATCGAGTGCACGACGGAGACGCGGTATTTTCACCGCGACTTGCTGGCTTCGTGCTTGATGCTTTCTCGGGGCATCTTCCTGCCGTGAGCGACCCGGAACTCGATCAGTTGACAAACCGCGAGCAAGAAGTAATGCGCCTGATCGCGCGGGGTTACACCTATCGCGAGGTCGCAGCACAGTTGTTCCTGTCGGTGAAAACGGTAGAGACGCACGTGTCCGCAGTGTTGCGCAAGCTGCAGTTGTCGAATCGCCACGAACTCACGGCCTGGGCGACCGACCGCCGTCTGCTGTGAGATTTTTTGTGACATCTGTAGTGAGATCTGTTGTGAGATCTGTTGTGACATTAGGGTCGAACGGCCCTGTTTCGGATTGTGGTGGGGTGGGTACGATCGCACGAAAGCGTGACGAATCGCATTGCGTCGCGGAGGACTCATGGACTCAGTTGCGTATCA
Source organism: Actinomycetes bacterium (assembly GCA_031367435.1). Taxonomy (GTDB): domain Bacteria; phylum Actinomycetota; class Acidimicrobiia; order Acidimicrobiales; family Ilumatobacteraceae; genus WLMZ01. The sequence goes on from JANLPV010000100.1 coordinate 30,542, forward strand.
GGTACCACCCGATATCGATGGGTTGACGACGTCTGCAGCCGCTTTGCGACTCGCAATCGACGGCCCCAATCGCATCGCCGCCCCGGCCGCGCGCAGCTGGTGGAAGCGTTGGTTCGGTCCGCTCGCTGATCCAATGGTGGCGCTGCTCTTGGTGGCCGCCCCGACGTATCTGCTCATCGGCGATGCCACCGACGCAATCGTTGTCCTCATCGCGCTGATACCGATCGCGGGCGTCGGCTGGGTGTTGGAGGCGCGGTCAGAGCGAACGCTCGAGAAGCTACGCCAACTCATTGCACCGACCGCGGCAGTGTTACGCGATGGTGTTGTGGGCTCCGTACTCACCGAGGACGTGGTCGTTGGAGATGTCGTCGTGCTGCACGAGGGCGACATCGTTCCCGCCGATGCCCAGTTGCTCGACCTCACCCAGTTTTTGGTGGACGAAGCAACGCTCACCGGTGAATCACTGCCCGCAACAAAGTCCACGACCGGCACCGACGACGAACGGGTTGCGTGGGCCGGCACCACCGTGTTGGCGGGGCGGGCGTTGGCCCGCGTCACCGCAACCGGTTCGCGCACGAGATACGGCCAGATCGGAACGCTCGTTGCTGGGGTTCGATCGCCGCTGACACCACTGCAACGGGCGTTGGGCCGGCTGGTGAGGGTGTTGGCCATCGTCGCCGCGGTTGTGTGCGTCGCTGTGATGGCGGCCGAACTGCTTCGCGGTCGGGGTTTCGGCCAGGCCGTCATCGCGGGAGTGAGCCTGGCGATCGCCGCGATTCCAGAGGAATTCTCAATGGTGTACGCCCTCTACCTTGCGTTGGGTGCTTGGGAGTTGGCACGCGGTGACGCACTCGTTCGTCGCCTGCCGGGTGTCGAAACGCTTGGCTCGACAACGGTGATCTGTACCGACAAGACCGGCACGCTCACGCAAGGCCATCTCGCGGTTGCCTCTGCAGCAACCGCGGACGGCGTGATGAACAACGGGTCACACGCCGATGGAGAGCGCACCGCTGATCTCACCGCGCTCCTTGAAGACGCTGTGCTCGCCTGCGAGCCCGACCCGTACGATCCGTTGGACCGTGCCATCGTGGACCACGCTCGGTGCGTCGGCATCGATGTTGATGGTCTGCATGGCGCGACGTTGGTCGCTGATTGGCCATTCGACCCCAGCGACAAGTACATGACTCACGTGTGGCAACTGCTCGACGGCACGTACCGAACGGTCGCCAAGGGTTCGATCGAAGGGATCATGCGCCACGCGAAGGTGCCCAACGCCATCAACACCGCGCAGACGGTGCACGACGCGTATGCCGAGCAGGGGATGCGTGTGATTGCCGTCGCTGCTTGTTCAAGCGATGGCCCCACCGCGGATCGCGCGAGCGACGAGGCGGCCCTCATCTACGTTGGCCTGGTCGCGTTCAGCGATCCCATACGCGATGGTGTTGGCGAGGCACTTGAGCAATGTCGCACGGCCGGCATCCGCGTGATCATGATCACTGGCGATCACCCGGCAACCGCGCACGCCGTGGCCGAAGGACTGCACCTTCCACACGAGGGCGTTGACGGTGATCTCATCGCGACCGGTGATGATCTCGATACGGCGACCGACGAAGAGTTCGATGCATTGGCCGCAGCGGCGAACGTGTTTGCGCGTACCCGCCCTGAGCACAAGCACCGTCTCGTGGTGTCGCTGCGACGTCAGGGCGAGGTTGTCGCGATGACTGGCGATGGCACCAACGACGCGCCCGCATTGCGCGCCGCCGACATTGGGGTGGCCATGGGAAAGCGTGGCACCGAGGTTGCCCGCGAGGCGGCGACGATCGTGTTGCTCGACGACAACTTCGCCACGATCGTGTCGGCGGTGCGCAATGGTCGACGCATCTATGACAACTTGGCCCGTGCGTTCGGCTACCTCATCGCGTTTCACGCTCCACTGCTCGTGACAGCGCTCGTTGTGCCGCTGCTTGGTAGGCCATTGCTGCTCCTACCGGTGCACTTGATCTTGCTCGAGTTGCTGTTGCATCCGGTGGTGTCGCTGGTGTTTCAAGCCGACCCCGCCGATCCCGATGTGATGACCCGCGATCCCATCCCGGCAAGTAGCGGATTGGGCTTGTCCGCCCTCTGGCGTCCCTATGCCGTTGGCACGGTGCTGGCTGTGGGAATCCTCGCGTTGTACCTCGGCGCATTGGCGAGGGGATACGGCGTTGAACAAGCGCGAGCCCTAGGGTTTGCAACTCTGCTCGCCAGCCAGGCCTTCCTGCTCGTAATCGAGCGTTCGCCGCAGGCACCCCTGTGGCGCAGCGGCATCAGACCCACGCGACAACTTGTGGGCGCGCTCACGGTGATTGCTGCAATCACCGTTTCCAGCGTGTACGTGCATCCGCTGGCGCATCTCCTGCAGATGCAACCGTTCCCGCTCGGTGGCTGGCTCGCGATGATGGCAGTGATTGCGACCACCACGCTGTGGTCGGAACCGCTAAAGCGCGTTCGCGAACACACACCAGCGCACTCGGCCCGCAGCAAAGGCTAAGGCAGATTTGCTGGCCCTTTCGGGACCTTTGGCCCTTCCGAAGGAGGTGCGTTGCGTTGCAGACTGACCGCACGAAGCGATCCGGACGCCGGACGTTGAACAGGGAGTACTTCGATGGAGATGACCGAAATGCGCACGGTGGGGCGTGCCCTCATTCGTGACCGCTCCCTCACATATCACCAAAGGGTGTCGCGGCTCGCCAATCTTGCCGAAGAGGCCCTTGAGCCACCTCAGGTCAGTGAGGCGTGTGGTGCCGCGCTCGACAAGCGCATCATTTGCGACATATTCGAAGGCCACGCGCCATATCGGGCCCGTTATCTGTTGCCCGATTACCAGCGCGCGATCGAGCGAGGATCTGCCTACCTCGAGCTGCCGCCACCGACTGACCTCAATGAGGCACTGTGGTTCCTGATGTCGATGTACTCGCAGGTGCCGTCGATTACCGGCTATCCCGTGTATCTCGGCGATCTCGATGCCGTGCTCGCGCCATTCGTCGCCGGGTTGAGTGTGGACGAACTCGTCTCGGCGCTCAGGCCGTTCTGGCGGGCCATCGATCGCATCTTGCCCGATGCGTTTGTGCATACCAACGTCGGACCATCCGACTCGCCCTTCACTCGCGCCGTGCTGCGTGTCGAGCGCGAGTTGTTGCAGGTGGTTCCGAACATCACGCTCAAGGTGCATCCCGACGTGACCCCTGACGATCTCTTGCTCGATGCCGTCAAGACGGTGTTCGAGTGTGGCAAGCCACACTTCGTGAATCACGAGATGATGGTGGCTGATCTTGGCGATGACTATGCCGCAGTGAGCTGCTACAACTCATTGCCGATCGGTGGCGGATCGCACACGCTGGTGCGGCTCAATCTCGCCGAACTCGTGCATCATCATGCGGGCGATCTCGAGGCGTTCTTTGATGGTGCATTGGGCCGATACGTTGAGTTGGGCTGCGAGCTCATCGAGGCGCGTGTGCGCTACCTCGTCGAGCAGGCCCGGTTCTACGAACACTTCTGGCTCGCCGAAGAGGGGCTGATCTCGCTCGACAGGTTCTCGGCCATGTTCGGTGTCTTCGGTCTCGCCGAAGCCGTGAATCAGTTGATGCAGATGCAGGGCCTCGAGGGTACCTACGGGCATGATCAGGCCGCGAACGACCTCTCGTATCGCATCACGGCTGAGGTTGCCGCGCTCGTCGCCACACGCCCATTGCCATACTGCGAGGGCAACGGCGGTCGGGCGTTTCTGCACTCACAATCGGGCATCGACAGCGACGTCGGCGTCACTGCGGGCACGCGAATTCCGGTGGGGACCGAACCCGAGTTGTACGAGCACATTCGCACGGTGGCCCCGCATCACTATTTGTTCGAGTCCGGCGTGAGCGACATCGTTCATTTCGATGACACAGCGCGCCGCAATCCCGAAGCCGTGGTCGACATCATCCGTGGTGCATTCCGCGAGGGTATGCGTGATTTCACCTTCAATCTCGATTCCAACGGCTTCATCCGAATCACTGGCTATCTCGTACGCAAGAGCGACCTCGACGACATTGCACATGGGGCCCGACACTCGAGCACCTTCTTGGGCGCTGGTGCCGAGGCTCAGGCTCGCGTCACAGGACGAGCGCCCAAACGAGTCGTGAGCAACGAACGCGCGGCCGCGGCGGCAGTACACAGGCGATCGCCGTCGTGAATACGGTTGGGCTGGTTGCCGACGTCGTGCGCTTCTCATGCGTCGACGGTCCGGGTAACCGCTTCGTGGTCTTCATGCAGGGCTGCAACTTCAACTGCATTGCGTGTCATAACCCGTACACGATCAACGTGTGCAACAACTGTGGCGAGTGTGTAGCGGTCTGCGAATCGGCAGCACTCTCGCTCTCCTCTGCGGGATCGATGATGTGGAACAGCGCAGTGTGCACCGGAAGCGACCACTGCACTTCGTGGTGTCCATATGACTCCACCCCGAAAGCCTTGCCGATAACGGTGAACGAATTGATCGATCAGGTTCGTGGGCCGGCGCCCTTTCTCTCTGGCGTTACCGTCTCAGGCGGCGAAGCAACGCAGCAGGCTCCCTTCGTACGGTCGTTTTTCGCGGCGCTCGCTGCCGATCCCGAGCTCAGTCGGCTGTCGCGATTCGTCGACTCGAATGGCGCGGCGCCGGAGCACGTGTGGCGCGACCTTGCACCGGTAATGGACGGCGCAATGATCGATCTCAAAGCACTCGACGCCGAGACTCATCTGGCCATGACTGGGCAACCCAACGACGAGGTCCTCGCCAGCATTGGTCTGCTCGCGTCGATGGGTAAGTTGGCCGAGGTGCGCCTGTTGATGTTGCCCGGCATCAACGATCACTTCGATGTTTTGACCCGAACGGGCGCGTGGCTCTACGACGTTGACCCGCTGATGCAGGTAAAGGTGATTGGATTTCGATGCCACGGCGTGCGCGCCAACGCTGGTGTGCTCACTGAGCCGGACTCCGCAACGATGAGCGGGTATGAAGCGATCCTCCGAGGTGCCGGGCTGACTCGACTGTGCCTCGTCTGACCGGGGCCAGCCCAGGGAGGGATCGCGGGTCTGTGCTGGCAGGCTTGGCGGGTGAATCAACGTGATCTGCTGATCATCGGTGGTGGTCCGGCGGGCGCTGCGGCGGCGATCCGCGCGGCGCGTGCTGGCGTGCAGGTGACGGTCTTCGAGAAGGGTCCGCACGGTCGCGACAAGGTATGCGGCGATGGTCTCACACCGCGAGCCGTTGCGGCACTGCAGCAACTCGACATCTCCCTCGCCGACGCGCACCGCATCAATGGCTTACGGATGATCGCTGGCAAAAAGGTTCGCGAGCTCGCGTGGCCCACGACCGATCGGTTTCCGAATTTTGGTGCCGTCTGGCCACGCCGACTCTTCGACACGTACCTCATCGACATCGCTATCGCGGCTGGTGCCGAAGTGCGCTTCGACTGCGAGGCGCTGCCGATACTCGACGGCGAGCGTGTGGTGGGCGTGCGTGCCGGCACCGACACGTTCACTGCGCCGTTCACCATTCTCGCTGCGGGGGCACAAGGCGCAGCGGCCAAAATGCTCGGTGCCGAACGAGATCCCAACGAACCCTTCGGTCTCGCGATTCGTGCCTACGCGACCACACCCCGACATGGCGAGCGACATCTCGAAGCGTGCTTATCGCTGCGTGATGAGCACGGCACGCCGGTGCCTGGTTACGGCTGGATGTTTCCGGCAGGAGATGGCACCGTCAACATCGGCGTTGGTGCGCTCAGCACGATGCAGGGTTTCAAGAAATTGAATCTCAACACGTTGCTTGATCAATACGCGGCGATCGTGCGTCGGCCGTGGTCGCTGGGTGACTACATCGAAAAGCCTCGCGCGTGGCGACTCCCCATGAGCTGCGTTCGTCGACACGGACCGGGCTGGGTGGCAGTCGGTGATGCCGCTGGTTTCGTGAATCCGATGAACGGAGAGGGCATCGACTACGGACTCGAGAGCGGCATGCTCGCCGTCGAGCGATTCCTTGCCAATCCGTCCACGGCACCCGACACGTACGACCGTCTCGTTGGCGAACGCTTCGATGCATTCTTGCGAACTGGCCGGCGCTTCAGCTTCCTTATTGGTCACCCGTGGCTACTTCGCGCCGGGTTGCGTGTTGCCGTCGGCACGCAGGCCACAGCCGACATCACCTTGGCCGTCATGGGCAATCTGGTCGATAACGAAACGCCGGGCGCTGCCGGAAGAGTGCTGCGTTTGGCCGATCGCACGTTGGCGCTCGCTGATCCGTTGTTACGGCGAACACGCGCCGACTGACAACTGTTAGCTGGTCATTCCACCGAGACCAACGAGACCGCGGGCGAGTTCGATCTCGCCCATGTGACGCAGACCGTGTTGATACAGCCAGCACTCGAACCCATCGAGCACGGTGATGCCGACGTCACCCGCGACGCGGGCGCTGTAGGTACTCGCGATCTGTGGCGGAAACGGGCGTTGCACAACAACTCGGGTGAGGTCGGTGGGATCGAGTGCGTCGAGATATGCCTCGGTGCGGTCGAACACCGTGCGCATGTATTCCTTGAACGCGTCGTAATCGCCGATGCGCTGATGAATCATCTCGTCGACGGTCTTGTGCTTGCCGTGGTCGTTGATCGTCATGTGCACACGCGCTTGCCAATCGTCGTTCCACACCGGCGCAATGCCGGTGAGCAACATGAACGACGCGTCTTGCATGTTCGTGTAGTGAAAGAGACAGAACGCAATCGGCAAGACGCCTTCACGCTCGAAGTGGTTCACGTGGTGGAGGTCCATCGAATCCACTGCCTGGTAATACAACGAGTGCATCGCGCGCATACGTCGTTGCAGCGAATCGAGGGTCATTGTTGCTTCGGCCATGATGTTCTCCGTGTGGGTGTTCTCCGTGTGGGTGCTGTTGCTCATGACCAGCCGCCTGAGTAAGAGACGAACTGACCGGTGGTGAAACGACTGCTGCCGTCCACAAATGGTGCGCAGAAATGGGCGAACTCGTCCATCGTGCCCAACCGGCCGAGCGGAACCCGGCTCTCGATCTTTGCACGAATCGCCGGATCGTCGGCGCCGGTGGCGCGGCGAAACTCGGGGAAGTCCATGTAGTTGGTGCCAACCGCGTTTACCTGCACACGATGGCGGGCAACCTCGTTGGCGACGTTGCGCACCATATGCGTGGCTCCGGCGCGGGCTGATGAATACAGCGGCGCCTCGGGTGTGGCGCGGGCACCGCTGGCGCTGGTGATCACCAACACCTGGCCGTCGCCTTGCGCGATCATCGGTTCGAGCACGGTCTGCATGAAGTGAAACGGCGCCACCATGCAGCCCTGCATCACCGATTCGAGATCGGCAAGCGTGGCATTCATGAAGCGGCCAGTGACGATGAGGCCCGAGAACGCAACTGCCGAATCGATTCGACCAAAGCGTTGCATCGCGGCGTCGACGAGTCGTTGTGACGATTCGCGTTTCACGAGATCGCGCGTGCCGGTGACGACTTCAACCTGCGTGCCACCCGCAATCAGTTCTTCGACGAGCGCTGGGTCGGGGTCGCCGAGGACAAGATCGTGCCCTCGCTCGGCCAGGAGCCTGGCGAGCGGAGGACCGACGTAGAAACCGGCCCCGGCAACGAGTGCTATGCGTCGTGATTGTTGCAACATGGGGCCGTCGTTCATCAACGGAACCATACGTTGTGGCAGTATAAGTGTCAATTGATTCGTCGTTTGGGCGAGCCGTGTCTAAGCTGCATTGGTGACCAATACTGACCTCGACATCGAGAATCTCGACGAGCCAGACGACGCCCAGCAGGACGGGCGGCATGCGCGTCGAGATCGCAACAAGATCGCCGTGGTCGATGCGTACCTCGATCTGATTCGTGCTGGCAATCCGCGACCGAGCGTGGGCGAGGTGGCCGACCATTCGGGCGTGTCGCACAGGTCGGTGTTTCGGTATTTCGCTGACAAAGACGAACTGGCGCGCACCTCGATCGAACGACAGGAGAGCTTTGTTGCTCCGATGTTGCCGATCAAGATTGATCACGACATGTCGTTGAGCGATCGAGTCGACCTCATTGTGCAGCGCAGGTTCGAACTGTTCGAAGCGATCGCCCCGGTCGCGCGGCTCAGCCGTTCGCTTGCACCGTTGCAGCCAATCCTGCAGGCCGAGCTCAGCAAAGGTCGAGCATTCTTTCGAGCGCAGGTGAAGCGCCTCTTCGCGCCAGAACTCGGGGCGATGGAACGGGCGCGCGCTGCTACCACTCTGGCGGTGCTTGATGTGCTCTGTTCGTTCGAGGTGGCCGATTTGCTCCGCGTCGATCAGGGCTTCTCCGTCGAACGCGCGAGTGAGGCGCTACGCAATGCTCTGGTGGCTGTCTTGCAGCACTAGTCGGAACCGGCAGCGGCAAACTCAGCCAAGATCAGCGTTGCGTCAGCATGCTCGGCGATGCGCGCTTCGATGAGTTCACGCTGCTGCTGCGCGGCGAGCGGCGGTTGTTCAACTGTGGCCCACGTGACGAGTCCGCTCCAGAAGCGGTCGATCAACTCGCGTCCGAGCACGGTCGACCCGTCGAGTGTGGCGAAGGTGATCGTGGCCAACTCACCCATGTAAAGACGTAGCGAACTCACATGGATCTCCTCGTCGGTGCGGATGCGGCCAATGATGGCAGCAGCCTCTTCAGCCTCGGCGCGCCGATCGGCAAACAGGTCGGAGGTGCCGAAGATGGCCTGAGTCGCGGCAAAGCCAATCTCGGCGCGGAACTCGATGACCAACAGATTCATCAGGAGCGAGATGAACCCCTCCACCACGGGCGAAACCTCTGGCATCCAACGCATCGCGGCCTCCGGGCGGGCAATGTTGTCGGGCGGATCGACGTCGGGATATGCACCGTCGCCGAACGCGATATCGCGGGCAACGAACCACATCTCGTCGTGCCCGCCGATGCCTTCGGCGGGAACGCCGCCTTCATCAAGGCCGTGTGCCTTCAACAGCCCCTTGTTGAGATGCCCGATGGCCATCTGCGAGATGTCGTCGATGATGAACGGCTGCAGGTTAGGAAAATTCATCTCCGCCAGCAAACGGCCCTTGGCTTCGATCTTGCCCGTGATGGTGAGGCTGTTCCAAAAGGTCTGACCCAGACCGTGGCGGAGCAGAACTCGACTTTGCTCGACACCGGGAACTCGCTCACCAATCAGCAGCGACGAGTCGGCATCGAGCAGATCGCCGCCCCGTTCGCGAAGCGCATCGGTCCATGCCTGAAGCGCGGCCTCGCGTACGAGCGCACGAGGAGGCTGATAGCAACCATCGGACATGATGCCGCCGTGCATGCGACGACCTGCCACTACGTGCTGGTGCGTGAACGCATGATCGCTGATGAGCTCTGCTTCGGTGTAGACGAGCTGTGCCATCGCCCAAGCGTACGCCTGCTGTGTGCCTCGGCCTGTAGCGCGCGGTGAGTGGTACGGTTGTGCCGGTATTCGTGGGACCAGTTCAAAGGGGATGCGCGTGAGCGAGTCACGACAGGTGGGCTTTATCGGGTTGGGTCATCTCGGGGTATATCTCGCGTCGAGCCTGGTGCGCAACGGTCATCACGTGACGGTCACCGACCTCAACCGCAGCGCCGCCGATGGGCTCATCGCGGCCGGTGCGGTGTGGGCTGATACGGCCGAAGCCGCGGCGAAGGCGTCCGATGTGGTGTTCACCTGCCTGCCGTCTCCGGCTGCGGTGAGCGCCGTTGTTACCGGGCCCAACGGCGTGCTGGCCGGTTTACGCACGGGTGGCACCTGGATCGATATGAGCACCAACGATCGTGACGAAACGCTGCGGCTGGCTGCCCTTGCCGCAGCCGTTGGTGTGCGAATGCTCGAGTGCCCGGTCACAGGTGGCGTGCACAAAGCGGCCGAAGGCGACATCACGGTCTTGGTCGGCGGCGATGAGGCCGACTTTGAGGCGCACCGCGATCTGCTCAGCGCCGTCGGGAGCCCGATCATCTACATGGGTCCGTTGGGCAGTGCGGCAGTCATCAAGGTCATAACGAACATGCTTGCCTTCATCAACCTCGTCGCTCTCGGCGAGGCGCTGATGCTCGCCAAGCGCGGCGGCCTCGACTTGGCGAAATCGTTTGAGGCGATCAAGGAGAGCTCCGGCAATAGCTTCGTGCACGAAACCGAGGGTCAGGTGATTCTCAACGGCAGTTACAACATTGGTTTCACGATGGATCTCGCCTGCAAGGACCTTGGGTTCGCTACACAGTTCGGCCGTCAGTTCGGGGTGCCTCTCGAACTCGCTGGACTGGTGGAGCAGACGTTCATCCGCTCGCGTTCGCAATACGGTGGCGAGGCGTGGTCGTCGCAAGTGGTGAAGTTGCTAGAGGATGCACTCGGCACCGACCTGCGCGCCGAAGGTTTTCCTGCGGTCCTGCAATAGCAGCCCACATAGAGTGTTGGGGCACATCGTCTCCGAAAGGAATCATGGTCTCATGGCCGCTACTTCACGTCGTGCCGAGCGCTATCTGCAGCAAAAGCGTCGCAACCGACTTCGGCTCATCATTGCCGCCGGACTCGTCGTCCTTGTCGGCGTCATCGTCGTGATTGTCGTGGCCACCGGCGGTAACGACACGTCGAGCCCGCCCGAGTTTTCTGGCTCTGTCGTCACGCTTTCGCTGTCTGACTTCGCGATCAAAGGCAACCTCGAAGTGCCAACGGGCCCGATTCGAATCGAGGCAACCAACGTCGGGGCCACACAACACAACATCGGCGTGCGCGGTGTGAAAATCTCCAGGAATCTCGAGCGTGGCGAAAGCACAACCCTCGACGTCGGCACGCTCGCTCCAGGCACCTACGAGCTGTACTGCGACGTCATCAGCCCGATCGACAAGATCAGTCACGTCAAAAAGGGCATGGTAGCCAAACTCGTTGTGACTGCGGCTGCCGCCGCGACGAGTACAACGACTGGTTGACGAAACCCGTACCGCGCGAGCGGCGACCGTCAGGGGTGATTGCGTGAGATTGTGCTGCCACCAAAAATCTGCTTGGTGGGCAACACTTCGATTGTGGTGAGATCGACGTGCGGTGGCAGATCGAGCGCGCTGGCGATCACGGTCGCGATGTCATGAGGTTGTATGGCATCGAAGTCGTCGTACAACGCCTCGGTCGCTTTGTCGTGGCCGCCGAAGATGCCGTCGTACAAGCGTGTTTGTACACGCCCGGGCATCAGCACCGTCACGCGAATCGACGAGCCGAGCAGATCGCAACGAAGCCCCTCGGCGAACGCGTGCAACGCTGCCTTCGTCGCGCCGTATGTGGCCGTGTTCGGGGTGGGGTGCTTGCCGGCGATTGAGCCCATGAAGAAGATGTGTCCACGGTCGCGGGCGATCATGGCGGGCAACACGAGGTTTGTCACGTGCAGCGCGGCGCGCAGGTTGACGTCGATGAGCGCATCTATCGTCGATGTGTTCGTCGCTGCGAAGGGCTGCAGCTCGGTGAGAATTCCCGCGTTGTTGACAAGCACATCGATGTCGAGGTCGGCAACGAGTGCAGCGATCGCCGTGCCGTCGCGAAGGTCTATGCCGTGCGCGATCGCGCCGGTGTCGCGAGCCATGTCGTGGAGTGCTGGCTCATCGAGAGCCGCGGCGTGCACCACCATGTCGCGCGCCCGGAACTCGCGCACGATGGCCTCGCCGATGCCACGCGACGCTCCGGTGACGAGGGCACTCTTGTAGAGCGGGTTCATACGATCACTCCTGCGCCGCTGACGACGATGTTCTCGCCGGCGATGCTCACATTGTCGGCGTGGCTGAGATACGCGACGAGGTTGGCGACCTCGTGTGGCTCGATGGGGCGTCGGGTCGGCAGTTGTTCCACCATCGGTGCGTACCAGTCGGTCTTCTTCGCCGCTTCGGTGGCCATCGGCCCGGGGGCGACGGAGTTGACGAGAATCCCAAGCGGCGCTACTTCGAGTGCGAGTGATCGCGTGAGGCTCACCACGGCGGCCTTTGTTGCGGCGTAATGCGCGTTTGCTGGATGAGCTTTGAACGCATCGATCGACGTGATGTTGACGATGTGACCGCGGCCATGCTCGCGCATTTCGGCGATCGCCTCCACCATCATGAAGTAGGTGCCGAGCACGTTCACCTGAAACACGTGCTGCCAATCATCTGCGCTGATTTCGAGAACCGGTCGCCGCGGGTATACGCCCGCTGCGTTGATCAAGATGTCGAGTCTGCCGAACCGCTCGAGCGTGGCGCGCACAGCCGATCGGCACGCTGCCTGGGTGGTGATGTCGACAACGGTTGTGTCGACGGACGTGGTGCCGCCCGGTGCGCCGAGTGCGTCGATAGTGGCCGCTGCCTCGCAGAGCCCATCTGCGTGGGGGCCGGCCAACATGATCGCGATGCCATCGCGCACGAGACGTTCTGCACAGGCCAAGCCGAGCCCGCGAGCGCCACCGGTGATGAGTGCGACGCGCTTCATCAACGCCCTCGCGGGTTCGACAAGTGGTGGCACGTCATGATGGAGAACCTACTGGGCGTAGGCGACCGCGCAGAACTCTTGTCATGCTGACTGACAATTGATATGGTTGCCGCCATGCAGATCACCTTGCTCGGCACCGGCAATCCCATACCCGATCCACGACGTGCGGGGCCCTCGACGCTCGTTCGGGCCGCCGGATCAACGGTGCTCGTTGATTGCGGGCGAGGGGTGTTGATGCGGATGATGGGCGCCGGTTGCGTGCCGCCGATGCTCACCGCTGTGTTGGTGACGCATCTGCACAGTGACCATCTCACCGATCTCAACGACGTGATCACGATGCATTGGGTAATGAGCCCGATGCCGATGACCTTGCGGATCTACGGTCCGGTCGGGACGAAGGCGTTTGTCGACGCGACGCTGCTGGGGCTTGCCCCCGACATCCAGTACCGCCTCGATCACCACATCGACCTCAACCATTCGCCGATGGTGGAGGTCACCGAAGTTGCACCGGGTGATGAGTTCGCGCTTGGCACCGTCAATGTGGTGGTCGGCGCAACCGATCACCGTCCGGTCGAGCCAACGGTCGCGTTCCGTCTCGACGATGGCACGCATTCGGTGGTGCTTGGTGGCGATGGCATTCCATGCGCCTCACTTGATGCGCTCGTAGCCGGGGCCGACGCATACGTGCAGACGGTGATTCGCGATGACCTTGTCAAACTGGTGCCCAGTCAGCGTCTGCAGGACATCCTTGATTACCACTCAACCGTCGAGCAGGCCGCACAGACCGCGACGCGCGCCGGTGTATCCACGCTCGTACTCACCCATTACGTACCGTCTATCGCTCCAGGTGCAGACGACGAATGGAGGGCCCTTGCCGCCGCTCACTTCGCCGGCAACATCGTGCTTGGCGACGACCTCACCTCCGTTGATTTGTGACCTGAGGAGCAACCCATGAAAACCCTGCGCACCCCTGACGATCGTTTCAACGACCTGCCCGACTACGACTTCGAACCGCATTACCTGCAGATCGCCGATGGCGATGGTGGCACATTGCGTGTGCATTACATCGATGAGGGTCCTGCGGATGCAGCGCCCATTCTGTTGATGCACGGCGAGCCCTCGTGGTCGTTCCTCTACCGACACATGATTCCGGTCTTGGTTGCTGCTGGACATCGTTGTGTCGCTCCTGATCTCGTCGGCTTCGGTCGCTCTGACAAACCCACCGAGGTCACCGACTACACCTATGCCCGACACGTGCGCTGGATGAGCGAGGTCATCTTCGATCAACTCGATCTTGTCGACATCACGTACTTCGGCCAGGACTGGGGCGGCCTCATCGGCTTGCGCGTGCTCGCCGAGCAACCCGAGCGGTACGCGCGAGTAGTGATCTCCAACACGGGCCTTCCCACGGCCGATCGAAAACTCAGCGATGCCTTTCTCGCATGGCAGAAGTACTCGAAGGAATCGCCCGACTTCAACATCGGCAAGATCGTGAGCGGCGGCTGTGCCACAAACGTGAGCGCCGAGGTCATCGCTGCGTACGACGCCCCCTTTCCCGACGACACCTACAAAGCAGGCGCGCGAATCTTTCCGTCGCTGGTGCCCCGCTCGCTCGATGACCCAGCGCATATCGCCAACGTGGCCGCGTGGGATGTGCTGCGCACGTTCGATCGACCGTTTCTGTGCGCGTTCAGCGATCTTGACGCCGTGACCAAAGGCGGTGAGAGCATCTTCATTCGAAATGTGCCAGGTGCCGTAGGGCAACCGCACACCACGATTGTTGGCGGCGGACACTTCGTGCAGCAAGACAAGGGGCCAGAATTGGCTCACGTGATTCTCGACCTGATGGCAAAGACCTGACATGGCAACTCTGCGACGCGAGATCCGCATTCATCGTTGCGCAGCGGACGTGTGGAAGGTGGTCGGTCGTCCCGAGATTTTGCACCTGTGGTTCCCGGGCGTCGCGAGCTGCACAGTGGATGGCAACATCCGCGTCATCACGCTGCGCTCGGGCATCCCAATGCCCGAGGAGATCGTCACCAACGACTCGATCCAGCGCCGCTTTCAGTACCGCATTACGTCGCCACTGTTTCGCCAGCACCTCGCCACCATCGATGTCATCGACCTCGAGGACGACACCTGTGTCGTGGTGTATTCCACCGATGCCGATCCGGCTGTGATGGCACTTGTCATCGGTGGTGCCACCACGGGCGCGCTCGAAGAACTTCGTCAACAATTCGAATCGGGTATCGGGCCGGCGCTCGATGCCGTAGGAGGACTCGTCTGATGGGCCGCAAGATTTTGTTTGTCACCACCGATCAGCAGCGGTATGACACGCTGGGTTGCAATGGCGGCACCATCGCGCGTACGCCAGTCGTCGACGCGCTCGCCGCGAACGGTGTGCGTTACGAACGTGCCGTCCCGCAATCAGTGGTGTGCATGCCGTCTCGTTCAACAATGCTCACCGGTCAATATCCGAGCACGCATGGGGTGTGGGTGAACGGCGTGCCGCTACCGGTGGATGCGCCGTCGGTGGCAGCGTTGCTCTACCGCGCCGGCTATCGCACTGCCCTCGTCGGCAAGCCGCACTTCGAACCTTTCCTTGATCCGTTCGGGAAGTTCACCGAAAACTCACTGTCGGGTCAGGGTAAAGAGACGCAGGAGAATCAGCCGTGGTTCGACGGTTCGACCGGACCGCACCGCGGCTTTGAGCACCTCGAGTTCTCCACGCATGGCGGCGCTGGTCAGTTGCACTATGCGCGGTGGCTGATGGCGAATCATCCCGAGGCGATTGGCATGTTCTATCCCGTGCTCGACGCCACCTTCGAAGTCAATGCTGCTGGCGGTGGCGAAACGGATGCTCCACAAGTGCACGTGAACAAGATGCCCAAAGAGTGGTATCACACCGATTGGGTCGCAGATCGAACGATCTCATGGCTCGACTCGTTGCAGGCCGACGATGACTGGTTCTGCTGGATGAGCTTTCCCGATCCCCATCATCCATGGGATCCGCCCGAAGCCGAGGTCGGTCGTATCGATTGGCACGACGTCGATCTGCCCGCTGGCTATCCCACCTCGGCATCCGAGCGCGAGCGCATTCTCGATGGCAAGCCGCGCCACTGGCGCAAGTGGTACGACGGCGAACTTGTGTCGAACTACGAGGCGCCCAAGCACTGGGTGCCCGCCACGCTCACCGCCGATCAACTTCGTGAGGTCACGGCCCTCAATGCCGTTGAGTGCGAGCTCATCGACGAAGCACTCGGTCGAGTGATGTCGGCCATCGCCGCGCGCGGTTGGGGCGACGACGTCGATGTCATCTTCACGACCGATCATGGCGAACTCGGTGGCGATTTTGGGCTGATGTTCAAAGGCCCGTATCACGTCGATGGGCTGATGCGCCTGCCGCTCATCTGGCGGCCCGCGCCGTCGATCGCAGTTGCACCATCGGTGGTCTCGCGTCCGGTTGGTCTCATCGACATTGCGCCTACGTTGTGCACCATTGCGGGTCTTGCGCCAGCCGAATGGATGCAGGGCAAGCCGTTGCCGGTGCACGATGCCGACGCGGATGCGCGTGGCATCGACAAGGTGCTCACCGAATGGGACAGCGAGTTGTTTGGCGTTGCCGTGCATCTACGTACCGTGACGCGCGACGGATGGGTATGCACCGCGTACATGCCCGGCTATGTGCACGATGGAACCGAGGGCGAGTTGTACAACCTGGCCGACGATCCGTTGCAACAGGTGAACTTGTGGGACGACCCGACGTCCGCGTCGATGCGTAGCGATCTCGTTGCCGATCTGTGGGACAGCCAGCCACCTCTGCATCAACCTCGTCTCGCGTTGATTGCTCCGGTGTGAGCGCATACTGGCCCAGCCCATGGCCCGGTGAGGACGGCGGTCCGCGCCGGTTGCAAGCGTCGCCATCACCCGGGGTTGCACTCGGCATCACGCCGGGTGTCGAAGTTGCGGTGACCTCACGTGAAGCGATGGCGAGCACGATGGTGGTGCTGCGCGAGCCCGGTGAGGTGTATCTGTTGCGGCACACGATGGGTCTCGACACGGTGTCGTGGGTGGAACAGATCGATCCCGAGACGCTCGAGCCCATGCGGCGATCACCCGACCTGATGGCTGGGCCGATGTGGCCGGGTGCCCTCGCCGCGCACGCCAACGGATCGTTGTACGTGGTGTTCGGACGTTATGCCCATCGCCTCTCCTGCGACACCTCGCTGATCGCGAGTCGAGAGCTACCACGCGATCGTCCCTACAACAGCTTTGTCATCCTGCCCGACGGTCACATTGCGACGAAAGACTTCGCCGGTGATCGCCCGTTGCAGGATTCGGCGGCTGCCGCGCCGGCCGACTCGGAGCTCATCATCCTCGAACCGGAGCGGCTCGAGATCGTTGCCCGCCTTGAACTTCCCGAGGCATCGATCGCGCGCATTTCGGCTGACGACAACGACGTGTATGTGGTTGGTGACACGAGCCTGATGCGAGTTCGTTGGGATGGTTCATCGCTCACGCTCGACGCGTCGTTTACCGCGCCGTATCGCACGTTGCCTGGACAGACATACGGCTGGGATCCTGTCGTCGCCTCTGGTGCCGCGTGGTTTCTTGACAACGGCGATGGTGGCACTCGCTATGCCGGCACGATGCGTGGCTGCGGCATCTCTGAAGCTCCGCTGCATCTCGTGCGTGTCGGTCTCGACACAGCCGATGTCACGCTCACCGAGATTTGCGGGCTACCGAACGGTCTCATTGTGAATCCGCCGATCATCGATCCGCAGCGGCGAATTGCCGTTGGTTACGACAGCGGCAATGGTGTGCTCGCCGCCTTCTCGTTCGATGAGCATGGCGTGACCACACCGCTGTGGAGTCGAGAGCAGAACCACGCGTGCCACCCCATGCTGTTTGCCGAGACCGGTGAGCTGTTGACCAACGATCACGACGGCACACGGTTCATAGATCAGTTCGTGGTGCTCGATATCAGCACCGGCGACGAGCTGCTGCGAGCGGACTCTGGCAGTCCAGCGCAGTCGGTGCTGTTTCCCGCACCTGGCTTTCACCGCGACGTGTACCTGTGCACCTTCACCACCGTGAGTCGGCTTGCCGTCGTAGGGTAGGCGCATGATCGCGCTCCTCGTTGCCGGCTCGATCGCGTTCGCGATTTCGCTGTCTGGCACCGGCTGGCTCGAGCGGTTCATGCGTCGTCGCGGTCGGAGCCAACCGATCTTGGAACTGAACGCCGCGAACAAAGTGGTGCCCCAGCACCAGCACAAGTCGGGTACCCCAACAATGGGCGGTCTCGCAGTGCTCGCCGCGGCAGCATTGGGATATCTACTCAGCCACATTCGCAAAGGTGTGGTGTTTTCGAATCAAACCCTCGTGATGTTCGCGGGTGTGCTGGCGATGGCACTCATTGGTTTCGTGGATGACTACATCAAGATTCGCCTGAAGCGCAACCGCGGCGTGTTGTGGAAGCTCAAGGGATACATCACGTTGCTCGTGTCCTTCGGTATCGCAGCAGCGTTGGTGGCGAGCACCGACATCGACACGCATCTGTCGATTACGCGAGCCAGCCTTCCGGGTTGGCAGCTCGGTCCGGTGCTGTGGGTGATCTGGGCCGGGGCGATCATCTTCTGCACCGCCAATGCCGTCAACGTCACCGACGGTCTCGATGGTCTCGCCGGCGGCTCGGCAATGTTCGCCTTTGCCGCCTTTGCCGTTATCGCGTTCGTTGGTTTCAGGAATCACGATTTGTATCCGTCGCTCATCAACCCATACGACCTCGCCGTCTTTGCTGCGGCCTTCGCCGGGGCCTGCGCCGGCTTTCTTTGGTGGAATGCGGCCCCAGCGCGAATCTTCATGGGCGACGTGGGTGCGTTGGCCATTGGCACCGCGCTTGCACTGTTGGCGTTGTCGACGAACACCCAACTCTTGCTGCCTCTGCTGTGCGGCCTCAACGTGATCGAGATCGGGTCGGTCGCCATTCAGATGGGCGTGTTCAAAGCAACTCGCGGCAAGCGACGCGTGTTTCGTTTGTCGCCCATCCATCATCACTTCGAGATGGCAGGTTGGGCCGAAACAACCGTGATCGTGCGCTTCTGGCTGATCGCTGGCTTCTTCGTGATGTGTGGACTTGGCCTCTTCATCGCCGACTTCACCGCTCAGGCAGCGCGCTGAGCTGAGGCGATATCGCTCAGGCGATCTCGGTGCCGTTCGGCCGATACGTGTGCCAATAGCCGTTGACATCGCGTGCGGTGGCAAAGCTGCGGGCCTTCCACCGATTGTGGCGTGCACACAGCGGGGCCGCGTTGGCAATGTTGGTGACGCCGTTGTGTTGCCACTCGTGGAGGTGATCGGCTTGACATCGCCCGGATGGCTGCTCGCATCCGGGCCAGATACATCGAGACGAACCCAGCAGCACGGCTTGGCGTTGGTTACCCGTGAACAGTCGTCGCTTACGACCAAGGTCGATGATCACACCCGCAGAATCGACCACCACCCGCCTGATATGACCGATCAGGGCGGCGGCCAAGACGTCGTTCGGTGAGAGCAGTGTGCCGTTGCTGGTCTCGGATCGCCACCATCGCGGATCAGGTGTCGCCGACGAAGGCGTGGGTGAATTGGGGCCACCCGCGGCATGAACGACCGCGGCTTCCAAGGTTTCGAGCGTGATGATGATGTTCACCACTGGCTCGGGTGCCTGGGCCGAGGCCGAGGTGCTGGCCGCCGCAAGAAACACGCGATGGAACGCATCGAAGCGGCGTTGGGCGTCGGTGCGCGGCATCAGCGCCGGACAGGCTGCATCACCGTGAGCGTCAAGAGTGGCCGCCCAATCAATTGCGAACTCCTCATCGACGAAACGCTGAAAGATCTCCATGATGCTCACGCCTTGCGCAGAACCACCACGCGCGCGGATGTCGACGGCAACGTCGCCCACCACGATGCTCGCCGTGCGGTTGCGGTCGGCGGCCTCGTGATCGCGGAACGAACCGTCGGCGTCGGCGAGCATCTCCCACCGGCGCATGACGAGACTGAATTCATCGAACGACAGGTGCTGGGCATGCTCGACGAGCAACTCGACAACGTCGAGCAGCTGCGCGCCGGAGCGTGGATTCGCGAACCCACGAGCCAACGCCTGCAGTTGTGCGACGCCGAGCTTGCCAGCCGCGGCAGCCTGGGCAACCAGGGACGATGCGTGTAACAGACGACCGACACGTGCGCTCGAGAGGGCTTCAGATGTCGACCACCGGCGTTGCGCGCGGCACCAGCCCTTGACCGTTGCATGACCATCGACCGCATACAGAGCTCGCCGATCGACCTCGTTCACGACGATGGCCAACCGCGCCTCGAGCCGACGCCGCTCGCCATCGAGCTGCGCGAACAACTCAGCCAAGTGCTCGAGGTCGGTATCTGCATTGATCCCGCCGGTCTGCTCGTGGGTCAACGGTTGAGCGAACATGTGTTCGATAATAACACATGGGTGTCACAGAGTTACCGACGCCGGATGGAATCCTGTCCGGCCAAGGAGCGTGGCTCTACGCTGTCGCCGTGACCGACGTCCGTAGTTCCGAGATCGTCATCGACAAGATGCTCAAGGCCGATCAACCCGAAGCGCTCGCCGCGCTCGCTCGTGCATTCTGGCCCGACCCGCTGTTCGGATTCTTCGCGCGTGATCGACTCTGGGAGCATCAGACATTGGGTCGCTCATTCTCGGTATTCCTGGCCGACGCCTCGCCCTTCGACACCAGTTGGGTCGCGCGGGCCGGCTCTCGTGTCGTCGGAGCAGCGGTCTGGTTGCCGCCGGGCGCGATGCCACGCTCGCGAAGGCGCGAGACGGTCGTGCAGGCGCGCATGGCCCGCCTTCTCATCACCGGTCGTAACCGTCGGCGCGGTATGGAATTGCTCGCGGCTGTCGACAAGCTGCATCCGCACGAACCGCATTGGTACTTGGCCCTTCTTGGCACAGATCCGTTGGTGCAGGGGCGCGGCGCAGGTGCTCGCCTCCTCGAGCCGGCGCTCGACCGCGCCGACGAGGCCGGCGTCCTTTCCTATCTTGAAACGCAAAAGGAGCAGAACCTCGCCTTCTACGCGAGGCATGGTTTCGTGTTAGCCAATGAGGTTCGCATCGAAGGGTCACCGCCCGTGTGGGCGATGCGGCGCGAGCCGCGCTGATTCGCCAGAGCGCGAACACAAGAACGCCAGCGCGCGAGCGTGCCGCGCAAACAGCATCCGCGACTCGGCCGACCCACTGGTACCGTAGAAAGTTGCTGTGAGCAACCATCCGTTTCGCCCTCTCCGTCACCGATCGGTGCTGCTCATCTGGGGCGCAGGTGTCGTGTCCGATGCCGGAACCTGGATTCAACTGGTCGTGGTCGGCAGCCTCGTCGCTGCCAATACGGGCAGCGCGTTGCAGACCGGGCTCATTGCGTTGGCCACGTTCATGCCACAGGGCATTGCCGCGCCCGTTGGCGGCCTACTGGCCGACCGCTTCGACCGCAGTCGGGTCTTTGTGGGCGGTCTCGCCGGTCAGGCCGCCTTCACGACGGTGCTTGCCGTGCTGCTCGGTGTTGGGGTTCGAACGCCCATCGCACTGGCTGCACTCATCATGTGCGCGAGCGCGATGGGTTCCATCGGGGCACCGGCCTACTCGGCGATGCTTCCCGATCTGGTGCCACCCGAAGAACTGATGGCGATGTCATCGCTCGGCATCTACTCATGGAATGCCGGTCGAATCGTTGGTCCGCTACTTGGCACAGTGCTCGCCCGTTCAGCCGGACCTGCGTGGACCGTCGCAATCAACGCGGTCACGTTCGCGTGTCTCGCTCTTGCGGTGCTCGCATTACGGCGCAAGTTCATCCCACATGACACCGAACCCGGCTCGATACGCGTGCGTCTCGTCGAAGGTTGGATGACGGCGCGCAGCATCCGTTCGTGCGTCTTTGGAATCGCCGCTGTGACGGTGCTGAACCTGTTCGTCGGTCCGTTCATGGGCCTCATCCCGGCCTATGTGGATGAGGTCTTTCACGGTGGTGTTGGCCTGGTGGGCACCTTCAGTTCGCTGCAGGGCATCGGCGCGATTCTTGGCACGCTGCTCGTCACTGCGCTGAGCCCGCGCTATGGGCGCTCGCGCATCATGGTCGTGGTCGCGGCAGTGTTGGTCACCTCGTACCTCTCGTATGCGCTTGCACCAACGGCAGCGTTTGCCGCGGTGAGTGTGATCGGTCTTGGTGCGTGTACGGCGAGCACGTTCACCACGATGATGTACATCGTCCAACGCGATGCGCCTCATGCTCAGCGGGGCCGGGTCATGTCGATTTTGCAGGCACTTGTCGGGTTCAGCTACGGCATCGGCATTCTGTGGCTCGGTATGGTCGGCGATGCAGCGGGTCTACGTGTGGCGTTCGCAATCTCCGCTGGCATGGTGGGCCTGATGACGGTTCTTCTGGCGCGGCGCCTGCCCGATTGGCGGAACTCGATCGATCACGGTTCGTCACGTGCTGCCGTGAGCGCGACCGTTGGTTGAGGTCGTGACGCGTCGTTAGAAGGTTTGTTCCCAGAGTTGTTCTTCGGTGGTCGAGCTGCTCCAGCTAGTGTGCTGAGTACCGCATTCCAAACAAGGGGAGGAACATGCGTACTCACAACAGATTCATCGCGCTCGGCATCGCCGCTGCGCTCGTGATGGCTGCCTGTGGCAGCGACAAGAAAACAACGGGTGGTACTACGCCGGGCACTACCGGTGGAACCAGCTCCGCTCCAGGTAAGGCCGGTGGCACGTTTGTGTTCGGCTCCTCGTCGGATCCAGTCGTTCTCGACGGTGCCTTCGTTTCCGATGGCGAATCATTGCGCGTTATCGATCAGATCTTCGAAACCCTCGTCACCACCAAGGCTGGCGGCACCGACATCGTGCCGCAGCTCGCTGAGAAGTGGAGCTCGAGCAGCGATGGCTTGGCGTGGACGTTCAACCTCCGTCAGGGCGTCAAGTTTCATGACGGCACCGACTTCAATGCGAAGGCCGTGTGCTTCAACTTCGACCGCTGGTACCACTTCGCTGGTGTCGCGCAGAGCGCGTCGGTGTCCTACTACTGGAGCACCGTGTTCGGTGGCTTCAGCGATGGAGCCACACCGAGTCTCTACAAGAGCTGCGAAGCCAAAGATGACAACACTGCCGTCGTCACACTCACGAGTGCATCGGCTGCATTCCTCAGCGGACTCGCCGTGTCGGCGTTCTCCATTGCCAGCCCCGACGCGCTCACCAAGTACAACGCCGACAAGGTTGGCGGCACCGGCGACGCACCGACGTTCGATGGCACGTTCGGTACGCAGCATCCAGTCGGCACCGGACCGTTCAAGTTCGACAGCTGGACACCTGGTGACAAGCTCACAATCGCGCGCAACGACGCCTATTGGGGCGACAAGGCACTGCTCGACAAGGTGATTTTCAAGCCGATCGCTGATGGTCCTGCTCGCCGCACGGCGCTCGAGACCGGCGAAATTCAGGGTTACGACCTCGTCGATCCTGCTGACACTCAGGCACTGAAAGATGGTGGCTTCCAGTTGTTGCTTCGCCCCGCGTTCAACGTGGGCTACGTCGGCTTCAACCAGGCCAAGCCACCGCTCGACAACCAGAAGATTCGTGAAGCGATTGCGTACGCACTCAACCGCGACGCGTTGGTGAAGGCCAAGTACCCGGCCGGTTCTGAGGTTGCCTCGCAGTTCCAGCCGCCGCAGGTGTTCGGCTGGACCGACAAGGTGCCGCAGTACAACTACGACCCCGAGAAGGCCAAGGCGCTCATCAAGGAGAGCGGCGTCACCGACTTGAATCTCGAGTTCTACTATCCGAGCGACGTGAGCCGTCCGTACATGCCAGACCCAACTGCGAACTTCGAAGCGTTCAAGGCCGATCTCGAAGCTGTTGGCTTCAAGGTAACGCCGAAGACCGCTCCGTGGCGTTCGGGCTACCTCGACGATGTGGATGCTGGTAACGCCCAGATCTATCTGCTCGGCTGGACCGGTGACTACGGCGACCCAGACAACTTCGTTGGAACGTTCTTCCGCACGAAGCAGCCGTCGTGGGGCTTCGACAACAAGGACATCTTCGACGCCCTCACCAAGGCACGCGACACGGCCGATCTGGCCGCTCGCACGAAGTTGTACGAAGAAGCAAACGTGCTCATCATGAAGTTCCTGCCGGGCGTGCCATACGTGCACACTCAGCCGGCACTCGCGTTCGCCAAGGGCATCACTGGTTATGTTCCGAGCCCGGTGTCGCTCGAGAGCTTCGCCACTGTCTCACTTGGTTAATACCTTCACGCTGAATGGGGCGGCGGGTCTTCTGACCCGCCGCCTCTTCGCGTCCCCCCGCAAGGGATTCCCCGCGTGATTCGCTTCATCGTTCGTCGCCTGTTGTTGCTTATTCCGATTCTGTTCGGCTTGAGCATTCTGTTGTTCATCTGGGTGCGCGCCCTTCCCGGCGGACCCGCAACGGCGCTACTCGGTGAGCGCGCTACACCGGAACGTGTCGCTCAGATCAATAGGGCGTATGGCTTCGACAAACCGTTGATCACGCAATACCTCACGTATATGAAGCGTGTCGTTCGATTCGATTTCGGTCAATCGATCACACTTCGTAAGAACGTCACCGACGAACTGCTGCGCCGTTTCCCGGCCACGATCGAGCTCAGCATGGCGGCAATGGTCTTCGCCATCGGTATCGGCATACCGCTTGGGTTCATGGCCGCAAAGCGCGACCGCACATGGTTCGATTACGGCGCAGTGACGGCGTCGCTCATCGGTGTGTCGATTCCCGTGTTCTTCCTCGGTCAGATCCTGAAGTGGGTCTTTGCGTTGAAGCTGAATTGGTTACCCACCATCGGACGGCTCAGCCCTAAGCGCGAACTGGTGCATCACACCAACTTCAACGTGGTTGACAGCCTCATTGCGCTGAATGGCGGCGCACTATGGGATTCGATCAAACATCTCCTCTTGCCAGCGATCGCCTTGGGCACGATCCCGCTTGCGATCATCGCGCGCATCACCCGCGCGTCGGTGCTGGAGGTACTCAACGATGATTACGTGCGCACTGCGCGCGCCAAGGGTTTGCGCACATCAACCGTGAATCGGGTGCATGTACTGCGTAACTCGCTGCTGCCAATCGTCACGGTGATCGGCCTCCAGACCGGGCTCCTGCTGTCGGGCGCGGTGCTGACGGAGACCGTCTTTGCGTGGGGTGGCATGGGTCAACTCCTGGCCGGCGCGGTCCTTGACAAGGACTATCCGGTCATTCAAGGCGGCGTGATGTTTCTCGCGATCGTCTTCGTGCTCGTGAACCTTCTGGTCGACGTGTTGTATGCGGTCATCGATCCCCGGATCCGTGTGTCATGAGCCTGCGTACGAGACGCCAACGCGCCAACGATCTTGCCGAGTCACTCGACCCTGATCAACTCGACGCTGGCACCGACGCGGACGAAACCGCGAACAGCCTCGCCCGCGAGGCGTGGCGGCGCATTCGTTCGAACCCGCTGGCGATGGTGGGTGGCGCGATCATCGTGTTCTTCGTGCTGATCGCGATCTTCGCGCCGCTTCTTGCACCGTATAACCCGCGCAGCAATGCATGGTTCAGCCAGATACGGCCGACCTCCATTCCCGGACCGTCACGGGATCACCTACTCGGTCTCGACGAGGGTGGGCGCGACGAATTTTCACGCATCATCTTTGGCGCGCGCGCATCGCTGATGATCGGTGTGCTGTCGCTCGGCATCGGCGCGATCGTGGGCTCGTTCTTCGGGTTGTTGGCCGGAGCGTTCGGTGGCTGGGTGGACTCGCTGATCATGCGCCTCACCGACATCTTGCTGGCGGTGCCCAGCCTGCTGCTCGCGCTCAGCGTTGCCGCCGTGATCGGACAGAGCCAGACAGCCATCGTGGTGGCAGTAGCCGTTCCGAACATTCCACTGTTCGCGCGGCTGCTCCGCGGTTCCATGCTCGGCGAACGACAGAAGGACTACGTCACATCGGCAACATCTGTCGGAGTCCGAAGACGCGCCCTTGTCATGAGACACGTCGTGCCGAACTCACTCGCGCCGATGTTGGTGCAGGCATCGCTCGCGCTCTCCACTGCGATTATTGATGCCGCAGCGCTGTCGTTTCTCGGTCTTGGTTCCGCCGACCCCGGCGTTCCCGAGTGGGGCCGCATGTTGGCCAACACGACGCGGCTACTCAATGTTGCGCCCCACCTCGCGATCTTCCCGGGCGTCGCGATCCTCATCACGGCACTCGGCTTCAACCTATTCGGTGAAGCGGTGCGTGAAGCACTCGACCCGAAGCTGAGAAGGTGAGCGCCATGGCTGAGCCGCTGCTCGTTGTCGATGAACTGAAGGTCACGTTCCAGACGCAGGGCAACCGCGCCGTACGCGCCGTCGATGGTGTGAGCCTTGAGGTGCATGCTGGCGAAACCGTGGGCGTTGTGGGCGAGTCGGGCAGCGGCAAGAGCGTCACCGCGCTTGCCGTTCTCGGACTTCTGCCGAGCCGCGGTGTGACGACCAGTGGCAGCATCCGGCTCGGTGGGCAAGAGTTGCTCGGCGCTTCAGAACATGAGATGCAAGACGTGCGCGGCCGCCGCGTGGCCATGGTGTTCCAAGATCCAATGACCTCGCTCAATCCAGTGCTGACGATTGGTCGTCAGCTCGTCGAGACCGTCACGCGGCATCTCGCCATCGATCGCAATGCGGCCCGCGTGCACGCCATCGAACTGCTCGACCGGGTCGGCATCCCCGAGGCCCGCGCCCGGCTCAAGAACTATCCGCACCAACTCTCGGGCGGTATGCGCCAGCGGGTGATGATCGCTATCGCACTTGCGTCCGATCCGGCGCTGATCATCGCCGACGAGCCAACGACCGCGCTGGACGTCACCATTCAGGCACAAGTACTCGACCTCCTGCGCGACGTCGTGAAGGACTCCAATACTGCGCTCATGCTCATTACCCACGACCTCGGCGTCGTTGCCGGTATGTGCGAGAACGTGAACGTGATGTACAACGGTCGCATCGTCGAATCGGGCGAACGCCATCAGTTGTTCGCAAGTCCGCGGCATCACTACACCCGCGGTCTGCTCGCGTCGGTACCGCGGCTCGATGGCGGTCAAGGTCGCCTGGTTCCTATCCCGGGCTCGCCCAGTGACGTCATTCCATGGACGCAGGGGTGCGCCTTCGCGCCGCGGTGCCCAGCCGTGACCGATGCGTGTCGTGGGGCGACCCCTGAGTTGCTTGCCACCGACGTTGGTGCGCGCGTGCGCTGTGTGAATCCGGCTCCGGTCGACGTGTCGGTCTGGAGTGGTCGCTGATGCTCGAGGTTCGCAATCTGCAGGTTCATTTCCCGATCACGAGTGGCATCTTGTTCGACCGCGTGGTGGGCCATGTGCGTGCGGTGGATGGCGTCGACCTCACCATCGAACGCGGCGCGACCTTGGGTCTCGTGGGCGAGAGCGGCTGCGGTAAGAGCACCGTCGGCAAAGCCATCCTTCGACTCGTACCGCTCACTGCCGGCACCGTGAGCTTCGACGACGTAGCGCTCTCGGAGTTACGCGACGAAGAGTTGCGTAAAGCGCGACGGCATGTGCAGATGATCTTCCAAGATCCCTACGCGAGCCTTGACCCCCGTCAGAATGTGGAGGGCATCATCGCCGAGCCCATCCGCACGCACAGCCTCCGCACGGGTAGCGCCGTGCAAGAGCGCGTGTTCGAACTTCTGGATTCCGTCGGTCTTGCGCGTTCGGCAGCCGGCCGCTATCCGCACGAGTTTTCTGGTGGCCAACGCCAACGCATCGGCATCGCGCGCGCACTTGCCGCCGAACCGGCTCTGATCATCGCCGACGAACCTGTGAGCGCCCTCGACGTGAGCATTCAGGCCCAGGTCATCAATCTGCTTGAGGATCTGCAGGCGCAACTTGGGCTCACGTACCTACTGATTTCTCACGACCTCGCGGTGGTACGCCACATCGCGGACACGGTTGCGGTGATGTATCTCGGTGCCATCGTCGAGACCGCTCCGTCCGAATTGCTCTACACCCACCCGCGCCATCCCTACACGTTGGCGCTGCTCTCGGCTGTGCCAGTACCCGATCCGGTCGTGGAGGACTCACGTCGGCGTACCGTGCTCCAAGGCGATCTGCCATCGCCCTCTCATCCACCTGCAGGCTGTCGGTTCCACACTCGCTGCGTATATGCCGAGGCTCGCTGTCAACAAGAACGCCCCGTGTTACGCGAGATCGAGCCGAATCATCAAGTGGCGTGTCACTTCGCTGAAGAAATTGCAGTGTCGATGTCGCCCGACCGGCGCAGAGATCCCGTACTGTGATGCACGCCATGGAAACCGATTCGTTCACGTGCCCGCGCTGTTCTACCGAGGTTGTCGCGCGGTTTTACGGTCCGTGCGACACGTGTCGCATTCAGCTGCGTGCGACCCTGCGCGGTGTAGCCCGCGAGATCGTGTTAGCCGAATACGTGCCCAAGATGAACGTCACGCCGAACGCTGTTGCCCTGAAGGACAACTGACCGCCGGCGTCTCAGCCTGGGGTAGTGGTTTGCGTCGGCACGCCCGCACCCGGCCGGAAGGTGGTCTCGCGTGAGTTGGCGCGTTCGCTCATCTGCTTCATCGTGGTGACCATTGCTTGCTGAGCGCCTTCGTGGCCCATGATCTTTTGCATGACGGCTGCACTGGCGCTCGCCATAAGTTCGGCCTTGTGATCGTGAACGAAGTCGGCTGATTCCTGCATGGTGCGCACGGCTCCGTTGACGGCAGGCACCACGTATCGCGACACGAGTTCCCACGAGCGCATGCTGGCCTCACGGTTGGCCCAGTCGTGAGCGAAACCGAGCACGACGCCAAAGCCACCGGTGATCTGCTGGAGGTGTTTTATGGCGGCGATGAGATCGTCGGGGGTACCAACGACAGCTGCGCCGGCCCCGGCCGCACCAGCTCCCGTGATCTCATCAAGCAGCTCCCACTTGTCGTCGACGTGATTCGCGCCTGGCCGACCAAGTACGTGCACGTTGTACTCGTTGTGCCAACGCTGCAACCCGTCGACCGCTTCATTACGGGCCTGCTCGCGGGTCTCGGCAATGTGCCACGCCATCATCACGCGCCAATTCTTTCGATCGACGGTCTGGCCGTGCAGCACGGCGGCCTCTTCGGCAAAACCCCACTGCGTTGGAAGCGCGGCGATGCCCTCGGTGGAGTTGGATGCGATCGACAGTGCGCCCATGCCGTATTTGCCGGCGAGTTGCATACCGCTTGGCGAAATCGACGACGCCGCCACCATCTTCATATTCTCCTGCACAGGCAGGATCTGCAGTGCTGCATCGCGCAGCGTGAACCACTCACTGTCGTAGCTGAATCGGTCTTCTCCGCTGAGCAAACGGATGATCACGCCGAGGGCTTCATCTTGGCGATCGCGTTGCACCAGCGCATCGATACCGAGCGTGCGTGCGTCTGAGGGCAACGCACCCGGCCCGCTGCCGAACATCGCCCGACCCTGAGTCATGTGATCGAGTTGCACCATGCGCTGGGCCACGTTGAAGGGGTGATGGTACGGCAACGAGATAACTCCGGTGCCGAGGCGAATGGTGTGTGTGCGTTGGCCCGCGGCCGCCAAGAACATCTCGGGTGATGCGATCATCTCCCAGCCAGTGCTGTGGTGTTCGCCGCACCAGAACTCCTCGAAACCCCACCGATCGAGATGCTCCGCAAAATCGAGATCCCGCTGAAACTGGCGGGTTGGGCTTTCGCCGAGGGGATGATGAGGTGCCAGGAACGTGCCGAACTGCAATCGATTCATTTTCACAGCCTACGAAAAAAGGGGTTCTCCAGACGCAGTGAGACCGGTAACGTGGGCAGTCCCTAACGGGGACGTAGCTCAGTTGGCAGAGCGCTACCTTTGCAAGGTAGATGTCGTGGGTTCGATTCCCATCGTCTCCACAAGTTGTGATGTCGCGAGACATCGTCTCCATCAGTTGTCGCCATCAGTTGTCGCCATCAGTTGTCGCCATCAGTTGTCGCCCCTAATAGTCTTCGCAAGTTGACGCCCCTAGTTGACGCCCCTCGAGTCGTTCAGATCCGACGCCCTCGCCGACACCACCAGGTTTGTTGAAGCAAACAGGTCGGCGGCCTAAGGCCTCTTTACTTCAACAAACGTCCGGGGTTGGCGTTTCAGGGGTCGGGGTTGACGTTTCGGGGGTCGGCGTTCGGGGCCGGCCGCAGGGCGTGTGGATTGGGATTACCGGTCTCAGGTTCGCCGCTGCCGCCGCTGCCGCCGCCGCTGCCAAGCGGTCTCGGTTACGACACGTACACGTTTCGGATGACTTCGTCGATGGTGGTGATGTCGGCTGCGACAAGGGCCATTGCTTCGGTGCCCATGGTGCGCATGCCTTGGGCGACGGCGAGCGCACGCATTTCCTGTGGTGCGGCTTCTGAGACCATGAGTCGACGGATCTCGTCGGTAACTTCGAGGACTTCGTAGACGCCGACTCTGTCGCGGTAGCCGGTGTCGGAGCAGTAGTTGCAGCCCGCGCCGCGTAGGAAGGTGTCCTTCGGGATGCCGTTGTTCGACTCGTACCACTTCAACTCTTGCGGTGATGGCGTGTAGGGAGCGGTGCATGAAGGACAGTTCCGACGCACAAGTCGTTGGCCCACGACGCCAACGAGCGAAGAGGCGACGAGAAATGGTTCGATACCCATGTCGATCAGGCGGTACAGCGCGGAACTGGCGTCGGTGGCATGGAGCGACGACATCACCACGTGCCCGGTCAAGGCCGACTGCACTGCGATGCGCGCGGTTTGTTCGTCGCGGATTTCACCGACGAGGATGACGTCGGGATCTTGCCGCAGGATCGATTTGAGACCACTTGCAAACGTGACGTCCGCCTGCAGGTTGATCTGCATCTGATTCACTGCGGGAAAGACGTACTCGACGGGATCTTCGATAGTCATCACGTTCAATTCGCTTCGGCTGATTTCTGCCAACGTCGCGTACAGAGTGGTGGTCTTGCCCGACCCCGTGGGCCCGCTGCACAGGATCATTCCGTAGGGTTTGCGAACGATCGACAAATAGCGCTCGTAGGCAAAGGCGGGCATGCCGAGTTCGGCAAGTTGCTTCATCGATCGGCTCTGGTCAAGCAAGCGCAGTACGGCTGTTTCGCCCCAGATGGTTGCCCCGGTCGCAACGCGTACGTCGACATTGATTCCGTCGATGGGCATTTGAAATTGCCCGTCTTGGGGTCGTCGCCGCTCAACGATGTCCATTTCGGCCATGATCTTGATTCGGCTCACCAACTCGGGGCCGGTGGAGGCGGGAAGGCTCAGAACTTCTCGAAGCGCTCCGTCAACGCGATAGCGGATGCGGATTCGCCCATCGGTCGGTTCGACGTGAATGTCAGACGCACGATCGCGTAGTGCTTGCGTGACGATTTTGTTGACGAGTTGGATGATGGGGGCTTCGTCCTTGGCGCCAACGACGGCCTCGATCTCTTGTTTCGCCTCGACGGTGTCCCAGAACTTCTTGACTTGATCGTCGGTAGCCGTGAGAACGCGATAGTACGCATTCAAGGATGTAGTGACGTCTTCTGGCGCCGCGAGGTAGACGTGGACCTCGTCCACATTGAGGCGGGCCAAGGCCTCGCGCACTGCCGCGCTGGAGCCGTCCGCGACGGCTACGTCGAGCGCTCCGTTGGTCAATCGCATCGGAACAATCTGAAAGCGGCGAGCGACTTCTTCGCTGACAACCGTGAGCGCTTCGGCGGTGGGACGCTCTCTTCGTAGGTCCACGGTGGGCAAGCCGAGTTGTGTCGCGAGGGCCTGTGTGAGGGCGTGGGAATCGAGCATGCCCTGTTCAACGAGAATGGCACCGAGTTGTCGGCCTGACTCCATCTGCAGATTCAGTGCACCTGCAAGTTGTTCGGGAGACAGCGCTTGTTCGGAGAGCAAAACGTCACCAAGGCGGGCTCGCTGTGCGGCCGAGATCATTGGTGTGACCTGAGCTGCTGGCCCGAGCTGAGCTTCGGCGACAATTTCTTGAGTCTTGCGTCGAGTTTTCACGCGTCAGGCCCGGTCACGCAGCATTGTGTCATCTTCGCACAAGAATTGCTGTCCTCAGCGTCTTGCCCCACGTTGTCGGTTCTCGTTGGGATGGGTGAATTTGTTAATTAGTCCTCAAGTTCTCACAGGTTTCGTCGACAACTCTGTGTGAGTTTCAACTCTTCTGGCGAGTCTGATGGCCCCTCGGCGAATGCCGTTACGGTCGCGCCGCTGACGCCACTAGGAGCTACGTCTGAAGCGCCCACATCAACTGAGATCAGCGAGGCTCGGTGGTCAAGACGCGCGACAGCGGCCAAACAGAACAGAACCGCCAAGGTTGCCAAGGCTGACGCGAACGCGAACGATGCAACTGACATCGAACGCGTGAAGAAACCGCTGTTCAGCATCGGTCGCTCCGTGAAGCCGGCCGTGGTCATGGCGTTTTCGCGTCAGTTGTCGTCGTTCCTTGAGGCCGGTATTCCAATCATCGAAGCGCTGGAGATCGTCGGGCAAGAGACCGACGTGGCGAGGATGTGTACCGTGATCTCAGAGATTCGACTGTCGATCCTGCGTGGCACCAGCTTCGTGGATGCTGTCTCGGTTCATCCGCATATCTTCCCGTCGTACTACCGGGCAATGTTGGTCTCTGCCGAATACACCGGTCATCTCGACACCGTTCTTTCCCAGTTGGCTGCGTACATCGAGCGCGACCTCACTGCCCGCCGGAAGGTCAAGAGCGCGTTGACGTATCCGATTCTCGTGCTGTTCGTTGCGTTCGCGGCGATGATCGCAATGTCAGTTTTTGTGCTTCCCAAGTTCAGCGGGCTCTACCGTGGACTCGGCGCAAAGTTACCGTTGCCCACACAGATGCTGTTGAGCTTCACGGACTTCGTGACGAAGTTCTGGCCGATGCTGTTCGTCGGCGGAGTGATCTGTTTCGGCCTGTTCATGGCGGTGATCGGCGGTGATCGCGGTAAGGGTCGGCGCGACGTTCTGACGATGAAGTTGCCACTCATCGGCAAGTTGTTCCACCTCATCTCGCTCGAGCGTTTCTGCCGAGTGTTATCTGCTTTGGCGACGGCAGGTGTGCCTTTGCCCGACGCCATCGCGGTGTCGGCCGACAGCACCAACAACTCACTATTTCAATCGCAAATGGTCACGGTTCGAGACACTCTGGTGCGCGGCGGCGGCTTCTACGATCCCATGGCCGAGTCGGGTCTCTTCCCAATCGCGGCGCGCCAAATGATTCAGGTTGGCGAACGCACCGGGTCGCTCGGCAAGCAGCTCTCCAAGGCCGCCACCTACTACGAACGCGAAGTCAGCTTCGAGATGAAGAAGGCGACCGAGCTGTTCGAGCCGGTCGTGATCATGTTCGTTGGATTCATCGTCGGTTTTGTCGCGCTGGCCCAGGTCGCCGCGATGTACAGCATCTTCGGCAAGGTCAAGTGAGCGAGCTCACGAGCGTTGTCGCGGAGAAAAGCACATCTGCCGAAAAATCACGGCACCAATGAAAGGAAAAGGAATGAACAATAACGGCTGCTCAAGCACCACGTGCCCAGGCACCGGTCGGCGGGACAACGGATTCACCCTCGTTGAAATTCTCATCGCGATCGTCTTGGTAGGAATTCTTTCCGCTGTTGTCGTTGTCGGCATCAGCAACCTCACTAGCAAAGGTGCGAAGTCTGCGTGCAGCGCTTCGCTCGACGCTGCCAAGGCCGGCACCATCGTGTACTTCACGTCGAATGCTGCCTATCCAACCACCCTGGCCCAGCTCACCACAGCAACGGGTTCCGGTGCTACCGCCATTCCTGCTGCGTTGACCTTGCCGTCAGGTGTTGCCGTCAACGCTGCGGCCGTCACCGGAACCTATCCGGCCGCAATCGGGATGCAAGCATCGTCCGGTACGGCGTGGTATCTGACGATGACAGCGGGCGTCAACGGCGCCGCCCCAACGTTCGTCTGCGCCCCGTAACACAAGCTCTGCATTGTCTGTCTGGGACGCGTTCGTGTCCCAGGCAGATGCAGTGCTGAATTCCACCTATCCGGTGCCGACAACAAGACCTGAGAAAGCCATGCGACGTCAACGAGATATCGGCGAAACACTCACCGAAATTCTGCTTACGGTCGTGATCACCGGACTCACCGTCACGTCGTTGATCTCGAGTCTCGCGACCGCCGGTAACGCCGGTAATACACAACGAAGCAGCGTCGCAACCGATGTCGTGATGCGTAACTACGCCGAAGCCACCAAGGCCGCCGCACAGTTGTGCGTCGCCGCCGCCAGTTACACCGTGAGTTATACGCCGCCACCGGGCTACACCACCAGCGTCACCCCAATCGGTGGCGTCTGCCCGAGCATTGCTTCTACGCAACTGTTGCAACTCAGCGTCGCAGGTCCACGCGGGTCACACGAAACGATGCAGATCAAAGTGCGCACTCCATGAGTCTCCAAACCTCGCCTACGCATCAGCGACCGCGCCACGACGACACTGGTGCTTCGCTCATCTTGGCGATTGGATTCGTCGTGATGGTCGGCGCGATCAGCGCAGGCCTCGCCTCGCTCGTTACATCGAGCCTGAACAATCGCGGCACACTCGAGATCGTTCGCAACCGACAATACGCAGCGGACGGTGCCATCGAAGAAGCCGTAGCGCAAGTTCGTTTCCAAGGCGGAACTGCTCTCACCGCGTGCGCGTCACCTGGCGGCACCGTGGTTGACACGTTGAACGGCATCGCGATTCGTGTCGATTGGCGCAACGCGTGCGCGGTCATGGGTTCCCCTCGCGGAGGACTCGTCGCCCAACGAAACGTCACGTTCACGGCGTGCCTGAACACGCCACAACCCTGCGCCGAAGTGGACGTCATCATTCGCAGTCAGGTCAATTTCGAACAGGCATCTGATGGCCCGGTCACCAAGACCTATGTCCAGACGTGGAGCGTCAACAGATGATCGCCTCGACGCCGTCCGCGACACAACGATGCCGACCCGACAGCGGATTCACGCTCATCGAGCTCCTCATTGCGATCGTGCTCAGCTCGCTGATCGTGGGCGTCACCACGGCCGCGTTAGCGACGTCGATGAACATCGCGAGTTCCACCACCGATCAAGTCAGTGACTCCACCGACGCCGGGCTGATTGCTTCATTCCTGTTTCGCGACGCCCAATCCGCTGGCGCGATCGATCCAGCAACTGGCCAGAACGACGCGACACTTGGTGTTTCCACAACGAGTTCTGCGCTTGGATGGAGTGGCTGCACTCAGGCCGGAACCCTTGTCGTCCGATTCAGTTGGGCAGACCGCACGTCATCGTCTGTTCAGCACACCGTCGTCGCGACCTACGCCCTCGACAAGCAAAAGCAGCTCATTCGTCGACTCTGCAAGAATGGAACAACTGTTGATGTCCCGCTCGGCCATGCGGTCAACGCGGCAACGGCACGCTGTGCACCAGATCCCACCTGCGCCGATCGCCCAAGCTCGGTCGATCTCGCCATAACAGGATCGGGATTGCGCGCCCCGTTCACCTATTCGCTCATTGCATCGCTGCGCGGAAGTACCCAAGCGCCTCCCGAACCGTCGAACTCCTCAACCGTCGCGCTCCTCGTTCTTGGCGATCGAACCTCGACGCCGAAATGTCCGAACCTCAGACTTTCGGGATTCGGAATCGTGACGGTCCTCGGCGATGCCATCATCGACAGCACGTGTGGAAAGACGCCAATAGTGGGCAACACAAAACTGCTTCAGCCAACGGGAGTTACCAGCGTGATCGCAGGAATCGTCGATCCGCTTCTTGCACGATTGCCACCCAAGTTCACCTGCGACGAAGACGGCAAAGACCCGTCGAGCGTGGGTGAGAGCGCGAGCCCCGATGCGGTGACTGTCTACGCAAAACACGTATCAATAGTCGCAGATTTGACGTTCAAGCCAGGTCACTATGTCTTCTGCGATGGGTTGGACATCGGAGAAGGCGCACACGTGACGGGCACAGATATCTCGATGTATATCGCCGCAGGAACCCTGACCGTCGACGCCAAGGCTGCGGTAGACCTCACGCCGTTCTCCACCGGCACCGACGCCAACCTATTGATCTGGGATGCATCACCCGACGCAATCACGCTTGACGGTGGCGCAGAGGGCAACGCCTACCGCGGACTTGTCTACGCGCCGAATTCTGTTGTGCATCTCACAAGCGTGGCCGACACCAATTTCGGTGGACTTATCGTGAAGCAGTTGCTGATCAACGCCAGGGGCGCAATCACCATCGGATAGGTAACGGCGAGTGGGGAACAGCGCGGCTAACTCACCACGGGTGGAGCGAACGGAGTACGGCTCACCGTCTGCTTGTCCTTGGGCGCGATGATCGGCGGTGCGAGCTCGAAGCGGCCGACGGCATCGACTCCGCCGAGGGGTGTCTCGCGCAGTTCGACTGTGGCACCACTTGCATCTGCAAGTTGTTGAACAATCGCGAGCCCTAGCCCGGTGCCGTCACGGCCTTGATCTGTGACCCGCCAGAATCGATCGAAGGCGCGGCCACGATCGATGGCCGACAATCCGGGGCCGTGGTCGACAACGCGGACTTGCCCCATACCCGTCACAACGCGGGCGTGCAGTTCGAGTTGCGAGCCGGGCGGCGCATAATCGAGCGCGTTGTCGACGTAGTTGTCGATCACCTGCTCAATGGCACCCTCAACTGCCAGCACCCACACGGGCGCCGGAGCGTTGATCACCAACTCGATCGCACGCTCGGCGGCCAACGGTTCCCACTCCTCGGCCCGTGCGAGCATCACCCCTGCAATGTCGGTGCGCACCCTGGGGAGATCGACACCATCGGCACGTGCCAGCAGCAGTAACCCTTCGACGATGCGCTGCAGCCGGAACGACTCGGACAGAGCGGCTTCGACGTTGTCTTTCGCGGTCGTGAGATCGTGTTGGTGATGCATCTGCTCGACCGCTGTTTCGAGGCGTAGTCGCAAGCTGGTGAGCGGCGTGCGCAACTGGTGAGATGCATCGCCGGCGAACGCGCGTTGTCGATCAACCATCCGTTCGAGTCGACCGCCCATCACATTGAACGATCGCGCAAGCTGGCGTATCTCGGGTGGTCCGTCCTTGTCTGGCGCGCGTGATTTCAGGTCGCCCTGGGCCATTCGTTCGGTTGCATGCTCGAGGCTCCTCAGCGGTTGGCTCAACGTTCGGGCCAGCACCAGGCCGACACCTGCCGCGAGCACGAGCGAGATCAACGCGACGAGTACGAGACCCCAAAGACGCTTGTTCACCTTTGTGTCGATAGTGCTCTTCGGAAACGTGATCCGAACCGCCCCGACCGCCGCGTTGCCGTTGAAAATAGGGACCGCAACATACAGCAGGTCGTAACCGAGCGTTTCGGATCGTCGAGTTCCGGTACTGACCTCACCCCCGAGGGCCGTTGCGATCTCGGGTCGAGACGAGAAATTGCGCCCGGTGTCAGCGTCGGCATCGGAGCTCACGAGGGCCCGACCGGAACTATTGGTGATGACGACGTGAGCGCCATCTCGGCCGCTGTAACCGTCGATCAGGCCGCTGAGCACCGAGTAGTCGCCCGATGATGCCGGCTCGAGATTTTCAGAGGCAACGCCCGCGATGGTGAACGCGTCTCGTTCGAGTGAGGTGATCAATCGATCGCGTTCGACCGCACGAAGATATCCGGCGAGAGGAAAGTCGTGAACCGCGAGCACCAACATGGTGAGCCCCACGATCGCGAGCAGGAATCGTCGACTCATTCAGGCTCCTGCAAGCGAAAGCCGACGCCGCGCACCGCCTCGATCCATGCTGAACTTCCGAGCTTCTTGCGCACTGATGCGATGTGCACGTCGAGCGTTTTGGTTGGCCCGTACCAGTTGGTGTCCCAGACGGCTTCAAGAATGTCTTGCCGAGCAAGGCACGCGCCGGGATCGAGCGCGAGATAGGCAAGCAGGTCGAACTCCTTGGCCGTCAGCGCGACCGGCTCCTCGTCGAGGGTGACACGTCGTGTGCGTCGATCGATATGCAATGGGCCGATGGTCTGCTCCGCGGCGTCTGCTGCGGCGGCGTTTGCGGTCTGATCGCTTCGACGACTCACAGCGCGAATGCGTGCGACGAGCTCACGGGTACTGAATGGTTTGACGACGTAATCGTCAGCACCGATCTCAAGGCCGACCACCCGGTCGATCTCGCCGTCGCGGGCGGAGACGATGATGATTGGTGCAGTCGTTTGTTGGCGAAGCTGACGGCAGACCTCGGTGCCGTCCATATCGGGCAAACCGAGGTCGAGAAGCACCAGTTGATAGTCGGTCGCGGCCAAGGCGGCGGCCCCAGTGGAGACGTGTGTGACCTCATATCCGGCGTAGGTCAACGCGTCGCTGAGTGACGCGGCAATGGACGGATCGTCATCTACCAGCAGTATGTGCACGTCTGGATCCTCGCGTTGACCGGGATACGGTCCTCGTCATTCCTGTGATCTTTGACGATTCTTGGATCTGGATGGGGCGACCGTTTCACGAGGCTTCCGTAAGGTTGAGTCCAAGTAATCTCTCAGGAGGAAATCGTCGTGAAGCATACATGGGTCACCAGCCTCTCGGTCTTTGGAATCATTGGCGCAGGTTCAGCAGCTGTCTTGGCGAACACCACAGTATTCAACGGCGTAGCAAAGACAGACGCCGCAATCACCATCACATCTACGGTCCCCCCATCGACCACCATTGAGTCCACCGTTGCGCCGACGGACCCAACCGTGACGTCCACAACCGTGCCGTCCACAACGGCAGTGGTCGGAGCCGTTCCGCAGCCCTACGCCGTGGGCGATTCGGGCACTGTTTCGCTCACCACCGCGGACGGTATTATCACCGTCAATAGCGCGCTTCCCTCGGCCGGTTGGACGATTCAGCGCGCATCAGCACCCAGCACATGGGTAGTGGTCGAATTCGCGAGCCCGAACCAACGTGTGGTCTTCAACGCGTTTGTCGTTGATGGCAAGGTGCAAGTGATCGTAGATTCTGCCGCACCAGCTCAGTCGGCCACGGCCGCTGCAGTTGTGGCGAGCTCAAGCAAGCCGAGCAAGTCGCCAACGACCACCGTGACCTCACCAACAACGCCAACATCGGCCAGTCGCGTCGTCACCTCGACAACGACATCCACTCATCGCACGCGGAGCACTGCACCAAGCACCACCGATGGCGGCGGGGGTGGTTCAGATGACTGAACCCATCACCATTGGTGCCACCACCACAGCCGATCAGGCCGCTCGTTTGGCGGCCGTTCGCGCTAACCGCGCCAGCGGTGCAACCAGCGCCGCGGGTGCCAAGACGGCGGCACGCCGTCGCCACGTTGCAGCGGGGTCACGCATTGTGGCCACCGGACTTGGTGCGTCCACGATGCTTGCCATCACCGCAGTGTTGGGCAATGCCCACCACCAGGCCCCGACAGTCGCTGCTCCGGTTGTGGCGCAGTCCGTTGGATTCATCGCCGCCCCAACGACATCATCATCATCATCACCACCGGCTGCTGTCTACGTGCCACTGCCTGTCATCCGCGTTGCGGTTCCGCCGCCACCGTCGTCGACCCAGCCAGTTCTGGCTGCGACGCCGGTCGTGAAACGCGCCGGTGCCACCCCGGCACCCAGTGCCGCTTCGGTTGCGACTCCAGCAGCGGTGGCTACGCCGGCACCGGTCGCAGCCCCGACGCGCGTTGCAGCTCCGGCACCTGTCGCCCCGGCGCCAGCCCCAGCAGCGACGACGGCACCCTCAAAGCCTTAGTAGGTGCGTGTCGAATGGTCCGGCGATTCGCCCTCGCCGGGCCATTCCGCGTGACATTCTGTGTGACGTGACAAATCTGCGTGAGACGCATCCCACCGAGTGGCTGATCGCATGCGAAGAGATCCGTCAACTCGCCTCGCGGTACGCGATAGCTCTCAATCACCACAACCTCGACGCATTGGCCGAGCTGTTCGTCGACGACGTGCGAGTGGGTCGCGAGCTCGTTGGGCGTAACGCACTCAAGCACAACTTCGCATCGCAATTACGCGATGACCACCGCACGATCCTGCAGGTGAGTAACCATGTCATCGACGTTGCCGATGCCGATCATGCATCGGGAATCGTCGGCACTCGCGCCGAGATCGAACGTGGTGATGAGTGGATCATCCAGATCATCGAGTATCACGACACCTATGAACGCCGTGACGGTCGGTGGCTGTTCGTTCGTCGGCGCCATCACCTGTGGTACGGCGCTGACATGTTGCAGCGACCCAACGATCTGCCCGACGCGAATTGGCCGCTCAGTCAGACCGGCAAGGGCGCGCTACCTGAGTTGATGCCCAGCTGGCAGGCCTGGCAGTCAGCGCAAGAGTCTCCCTCGACACCCGATTGATGTCGCCGCCCCGCGTGTGCGCGGGTTAGCGCGACGAAGGTGCGATCAGTAGCGCGAATGCGACGGCCGCAGCGTGTCCCACATTCAGTGAGTCTGCGTCGGCGCGTAATGGAATTCGCACTCGTTCGGAGCGAGCAAGCGTTTTGGCGCTGAGCCCCGGGCCTTCGGCACCGAGCATCACGGCCAACCGTTCGCCTGGGGTACGCCTGATGTCGTGCACCGAGTTGGCCAACGGCGATGGCGTGAGCGCAAGCATTCGAAAGCCGGCCTGCTCCACACGCAACAGATCCGTTGACCAATCGCTTGATCGCACCACTGGCAGAAACAGAATCTCTCCCATTGAGACGCGTACGGTGCGGCGGTAGAACGGATCGGCGCAGGTGGGATCGAGCAATAACGCGTCGACGCCGAGGGCGCGCGCCGAACGCGCAATCGCGCCGAGATTCTCCGGGTCGTTGAGTCCTTCGAGCACGGCAATTGTCTGACTGGCGCGCAAGACGTCGTCGAGCACTGGTTGTGCGCCACGTTCGGCGGAGGCCACCGCGCCGCGGTGCAGATCGAAGCCGGCAACTTGCGCCAAGACGTCACGGCTCGCGATATATGTGGCACAGGGCAACGTGCTCAGCATCGGCTCCATCCGCGCATACCGCTGAGGGGTGACAAGTACCGAACGCAACTCGTAGGCAGATGCGATGAGTCGTTCAATCACGTTGATGCCTTCGGCGATGAAGAACTCGTCGCCTTCGAGCCGCCGGCGATGCTGTGGATCGCGAAGGCCGACGTAATCGGCCAGCCGTGGGTCGCTTGCGTCTGTGATCGCGACCGGTTCCATGATTGTTGACGACATTACCGCGCGTCTTCGCCAACAGGTTCGGGTTTGTGCCAACCTTCTGGACGTGCTGGAACATGTGGTGGTGGTCGGTTCGTCGCTTGCAGGTGTGCGCGCCTGCGGCGGCCTGCGTGCCGAGGGCTTCGACGGCACCATCACCTTGGTCGGCGCGGAGTCACACACGCCGTACGACCGTCCACCGCTATCGAAGAAGGTGCTGTCGGGTGAGTGGGAGCCCGATCGCATTGCACTCATTCGGCCCGACGAGCTCAACAAACTCGAACTGCAATTTCATCTCGGTGTGGCGGCTGCATCACTCTCGACGAGCGAGCGCTTGCTCACGCTGATCGATGGCTCGGTGGTGTCGTACGACGCGATTGTGTTGGCAACAGGCGCAGCGACGCGTCGCCTTCCCAACCAACTCGAACATGAGTCGATATTCGAACTACGCACGCTCGACGACTCGTTGGCGCTGCGCGCCCGCATCGCTGCCGGCAACCTTCGGGTCACCATCATTGGTGCCGGCTTCATCGGTCTCGAGGTCGCAGCGACGGCTCGGTTGCTCGGTAATGAGGTGGTGGTGCTCGAAGGTGCCCCGGCACCGCTCATCCGTGGGCTTGGCACAGAGATGGGTAACGCCGTGAGCGAACTGCACGCAGACCATGGCGTGCCGATTCGCTGTGGCGTGCAGGTGCGAGACATCGCGGAGGTAGACGGCGCGTTGGTAGTACATCTCGGCGCTGGCGACGACGTCATCAGTGACGTCATCGTGGTTGGTATCGGTGTGGCCCCGGTGACCGGCTGGCTGAACGACAGCGGGCTGACTGTGCGCGATGGAATCGTCTGCGATGCAACACTCAACGCGGGTGTGCCTGGGGTGTACGCGGCGGGTGATGTGGCGCGTTGGCCGAACCCGCAATTCGACGGTGAAGAGATGCGCGTGGAGCATTGGACGAACGCGTCAGAGCAAGGACTCATCGTGGCCCGCAACATCCTCGCAACGGCACGTGGCGATCAACCCGAGCCGTACAGTTCGGTTCCCTTTTTCTGGAGTGAGCAATACGGCACGCGGTTGCAGTTCATCGGTCGCGCCAGCGGTGACGATGACGTACGCATCGTGAAGGGGTCCGTGCGCGAACGGTCATTCCTCGCTCTCTACGGTTCCAATGGTCGACTGCGTGGGGCGCTGGGCGTGGCGATGCCGAAGCCGGTGATGCAATGCCGCAAACTCCTGCTCGACAAGGTGTCGTTTACCGAGGCGATTGAGGCGGCTGCAGCGCTGTGAAGTAGTCACCGCTGCGAACTAACGGATGACAGCACGCAAACCGAGGCGTAGCATTCGGGCATGAGTTCACATCTGTCAGACGTCTGGTTTTCCGTCACGCCGTTGCAAGTCGCGAGTGGCAAAGGTTGCTGGGTCACGACGACGAACGGCGATGAGTATCTCGATTTTGCTGGCGGCATTGCTGTCAACTCCACAGGCCATTCTCACCCCAAGGTTGTGGCCGCGATTGCCGAGCAGGCCGGCCGCTTCATTCATGCTCAAGTCAACGTGTACAAGCACGATCTGCTCGAACCGCTGGCCTCGAAACTGAACGACATCACTCCGGCAAGCATTGACAAGTTCTTCTTCGCCAACTCCGGCGCGGAGATCACCGAAGCCTCGGTCAAGCTCGCCAAGCAGGCTACGAAGCGGCCGCACATCATCGTGTTCAGCGGCAGCTTCCATGGTCGAACGCATATGGCAATGGCGATGACGACGTCGAAGACGGGCTACCGCGCAGGTCACTCGCCGTTGCCGGCTGGCGTCTTTGTTGCTCCATACCCCGATCATCTCGCACCCGACCAAGATGCCGAAGTCGCTCGGGCGTTGCGCGGCGTCGACCATCTGCTCAAGACAATGACCGCTCCCGAGGAAACCGCGGCGATGATCCTCGAGCCGGTGCTGGGTGAAGGTGGCTACGTTCCCGTGCCGGCGGCATTCATCCAAGGTCTCGTCGAACGTTGCCGAGCCCACGGCATCTTGTTCATTGCCGATGAGGTGCAAAGCGGTTTCGGTCGCACCGGCAAGATGTTCGCGGTCG
Organism: Actinomycetes bacterium; assembly: GCA_031367435.1. Classification (GTDB taxonomy): domain Bacteria; phylum Actinomycetota; class Acidimicrobiia; order Acidimicrobiales; family Ilumatobacteraceae; genus WLMZ01. The sequence continues at coordinate 73,396 of JANLPV010000100.1, forward strand.
AGCATTACGGCATCGAGCCCGACATCATCTGCATGGCCAAGGGCATTGCGTCGGGGTTCCCGTTCAGTGCATTGGGCACCACGACCGAGATCGACGCGAAGTGGACCAAGGGCAGTCACGGCGGCACGTATGGCGGCAACGCAATGGGCTGCGCTGCGGCGCTGGCCACCATCGAGATCATGAGTGATCCCGCATTCCTGCAGAACGTTCGCGATCGCGGCGTGCAACTCGTTGAGGGCATCCGCGAATTGCAGCGTCACGACGATGGCATCATCGATGTGCGCGGCCTTGGGTTGATGGTCGGCACCGAGTTCAGCGATCCGGGTCGCGTCGCCGCGATCCAGAAACACTGCCTCGAGGAAGGACGCATGATCGTGATGAACGCTGGCACCTACAGCAACACGCTGCGCTGGATGCCTCCACTTGTCGTCAATGAAGACGAGATCGAAATCGGTCTGGCTGCTTTCGCGGCCGCGCTGAAAGCGACCGCATAGTGGCCGGTCCAGACCCTGAACGGCTCGCGGTCTGGCGTTCGTTTCTGGCTGCGAACTCGGTGATCGACCGCGCGCTCACGGTTGCGCTCGAAGAGGAGCGCGAGTTGCCGTTGCCGTGGTTCGAGGTACTCAACGCGCTGCAGGCCGAGGGCGGCAAGCTGCGCGTCATGGATCTTGCCGACCGGGTCCTCGCTAGCCCGTCGAGCTTGTCGCGTCAACTGAACCGTATGGAAGACGATGGTTACGTGCGGCGCGACTACGGTAGCAACGACGATCAACGCGCCGTGCTGATCGTGCTCACCAAAGACGGTCGCGATACCTGGCGGCGTGCCAACACCACCTACCTGCGCGTCGTGAAAAAGCACTTCACGAGTCATCTCACCGAAACCGACGTTACGCACCTGCATCGCGTGTTGGCCAAGGTGCTCGAAAGTCGCTGAAGCAGTTCGGATTCGTCGCTGTCGTCGGTCGCGCACAAGAATCACGAATGCACGATCGCTGAGCCTCCGCGCCAGCGGCACTCTGAGGAGTATCCCCTATGGTTACCGCCGTCATCGTTGACGCCATCCGCACGCCCCTTGGTCGCCGGAACGGAAAATTGAAGGGCTGGCATCCGGTCGATCTGGCCGCTGAGACACTCAAGGCACTCATCGATCGCACCGGCATTGATCCCGGCTTGGTGGACGACGTCGTGATGGGCTGCGTGATGCAGGTGGGCGAGCAGGCGTTCAACGTTGGGCGTAACGCAGTGCTCGCAGCGGGTTGGCCCGACACCGTGCCAGCCACCACCATCGACCGTCAGTGTGGGTCGTCGCAACAGGCGGCGCACTTCGCGGCGCAGGGCGTGATGGCTGGAGCGTACGACATCGTTGTGGCTGCGGGTGTCGAGGTGATGACACGGGTGCCCATGGGCTCGGCGATGGTCGATGGCAAGTTCGGCTTTCCGTTCGGACCAGCCGTCGGTGCCCGCTACGCCGCTGAGGGCGGCTTGGTCCCGCAGGGCATTTCCGCCGAACTCATCGCCGACAAATGGGACATCAGCCGCGACGACATGGATGCGTTCGGTCTGCGCAGTCAGGAGTATGCGCTGCGCGCCACGCTGGAGGGCCGATTCGATCGCGAGATCCTGCCGGTGCTCGATGCTGAGGGCAACATGATGACCACCGATGAAGGCCTGCGCGACACCACGATGGAATCATTGGGCAAGCTCAAGCCGTCGTTTCGTCCCGTAGAAGAGGGAGGTCGGGTGACGCCCGGCAATGCCTCACAGATCACCGATGGGGCATCTGCGATCCTGATCATGAGCGAGCAGAAGGCACACGAGTTGGGTCTCACTCCCCGGGCCCGTTTCGTCGACTTCTCCCTGGCCGGTGCCGACCCTCGCTACATGCTCACTGCGCCGATTCCGGCAACGCACAAGGTGTTGCAACGTGCGCGGCTCACGATGGATGACATCGACCTCGTTGAGATCAATGAGGCCTTCGCGTCGGTGGTCTTGGCGTGGGAAAAAGAACTGCACCCCGACATGGACCGCGTCAATCAAAACGGTGGCGCGATCGCACTTGGTCACCCGCTCGGGTGTTCGGGCGCGCGATTGATGACGACGTTGCTCAACGAACTCGAGCGCACCGGTGGTCGCTACGGCCTGCAGACGATGTGTGAAGGTGGCGGCATGGCCAATGCCACCATCATCGAACGCCTCGGCTAAGCCAATGCCTGCGCTTTCCACAATTATTTGGGTGAGTTGCGCCGTGCTGTTGGGCTATGCCCTGTGGAAAACTGGCATTGGCATGCTCCGCAGCATGACCACGCCGTTACCGCCTCCGCCGCCCGCGGGCGAGATGCGCAGGATCAACGTCAAGTACCGCTGCAGTATGTGTGGGTTGGAGATCAAGATGACGTTGGCCCCCGACGAAGATCCGCCGCCGCCGCGTCATTGCCTTGAGGATATGGATCTCATCGCCCCGATTGAGTGATCGTCGTTACCCACACCCTGTGGACAAACGTGTTGAGAAACAACAATCATGTAATTCGCGGGGAACCCTGGCGAGCAGCGGGTCAATGCCACTTCGTGGCGGTGTAGAGCCCGCTCAGCACGAAGCCGAGGCCGATGAATACCGGCCAATTGCTGTTCGTTTCGAGCAAATAGCGCAAGAGGATGACCACGGCGCCGATGACGAGCAGTGCAACCATCAGGATCGGTACCCAGCGCGGGCTCTCACGTACCGATCGAGGGATCGGCGGTGTGTAACGCGATGATGCCGCGACACCCGCAGCCGACGTTCCGCCCACCATTGGGGGTGGGCCGGCGGTCGGCAATTGACCGGGCTTGGTGCCCTTGGGAGTTGTTCGTCCGCCGGTTTTGCGCTTAGGAGGTGCCACGAGAAAAGGAGTGTAGGCGAAGAATGCGCTCGACACAGCAGTGTTCGAGCAGGCAGTGTGTAGAACGTGACGCGTGTCCTTGTGCTCGACAGCTATGACAGCTTCGTTTATAACCTCGTTCAGTACCTTGGCGAACTCGGCGCGGACCCGCTGGTGTATCGCAACGATGCTCTCACGGTTGATGAAGCCCTCGATCTGGCACCTGATGCGGTGCTGCTCTCGCCAGGTCCGGGCCGCCCCGAGGATGCTGGCATTCTGTGTGCAGCGGTTACGGCGTTCGCCGATCGCGGTATTCCGGTGCTCGGCGTGTGCCTCGGTCATCAGGGCATCGGCCACGTATATGGGGCGAGCGTCGTGCGTGCGCCACAGCTGATGCATGGCAAGACCAGCGTCATCCGTCATACCGGCAAGGGCGTGTTCGCCGGATTGCCGTCGCCACTCGAGGCAACTCGATATCACTCGCTCACCATCGATCCAGCAACCGTGCCGGCATGCCTTGAGGTGACGGCTGAGACCGACGACGGCATCATCATGGGAATTCGTCACCGTGAGCTACCGGTTGAGGGTGTGCAGTTTCATCCCGAGAGCATCCTGACCGCGGCGGGTCACGATCTGCTCCGCAACTTTTTAGCCCAGGCGGCCACAGCCGCTTTCTCGGCGATCGCGGCACCGTAGGTTCGACACCTACGGAAAGACGGTGGTAGTCGTCGTCGTAGAGGACGGCGAAGTTGTCGTCGCCGGCGGCGAAGTTGTGGTGGTCGGCGCGGGCAACGACTTTCCGACGGTCATGGTGACCGTGGAGCTGGAGTTCACCAGTACGCCCGGTGCTGGGCTCATCGACAACACGCGGCCGTCGTTGGCGCTTCCGAAGGGCACATCTTGGAAGATGACCGGCGCGGTGATGAGGCCCTTGGAGGCAATCAGGGCACGGGCCTGATCTTCCTTGAGACCGATTGCAGGAGGTACCGCGACTTGCGTTGGCCCACTGCTCACAAACAACGTGAGTGCACTGCCTTTGTCGACCGCAGCATCGACGGCTGGATTTGTACGAATCACTGAACCTGCCGGAACGGAGTCGTTGGCTTCAGTAGCAATCGTGACGACAAATCCGAACACATCTGATTCGAGCAACGACTTGGCCGCCGTACCGTTTTGTCCGACCACGTTCGGGACGGTGACCTTGCCCTTGCCTTGTGACACAACGAGGTTCACCACCGACGCTTGCTTGGCCATCTCGAGTGCTTTCGGGGTCTGACTGATCACCGAACCATCGGGGATTGCTGGATTGTCGGCGTATGTGACTGGGCCAACGGTGAAACCTTGGGCGATGAGTTTGTTGCGTGCTTCGAGCAACGACATCGTCGTGACATCGGGTATGGGCACGAGTTCGTTCTTGGGGTTGTACGTCAGGGTGATCGTCTGCGCCTTGCTGACAATAAAGCCGGCTGGCGGGTCGCTGAGGTAGACCACACCTTCGGGTTGGTTTGGATCTACCTTCGGTACGCCGACCGGGTTGAGACCGCGATCGCTGAGCAGCTTGGTGGCCTGATCGAGCGGGAGGTTGGTGACATCGGGCAGGGTGAACGACGTGGCGGTGGAGTCTTTGCTGAGTGCCTTGAACAGCACGAACGCACCGACCGCAAGCAGAACTATTGCGACGAACGCGGCGATGCCGTACCAGCCGCGGCGAGGTGGCGGGTCGTAGTAGACAGCTTCATTCGAACCAGTGGGGTAGAGGCCTGGCACAGCTTGCGTGCGCGCCATGAGCGCGGTGGCACCTGGATCGACGATGCTCACCGGCACCGACGCAGTGGTACCAACCACGATCGGGGGATTCGACACCTTCGGTGCTGCTGCGGCAGTGGCGACAGCTGCAGCCCCGGCCGCTCCCATCATCTCGGCCAGCGCTCGCACGGGCTCACCATTGCGGAATCGACGCAGGTCGTCACGAAGGGCTTCGCCATCGGGGTAGCGATGTGCAGGGTTCTTCGCGAGCAGCTTGGCCACGATTGCTTCGAACGGCTTGGGTACATCGGGTGCAATTTGGTTCAGCGGCTGAGGCGCTTCGTGCACTTGCTTGTACGCAATCGAGACAGGGTTATCTCCCGCGAACGGAGGCTTGCCACCCACCATTTCGTAGAGCACGATGCCCAACGAATAGAGGTCGCTTCGCGGATCGGGCTGCGCGCCTTGGGCCTGCTCGGGCGAGAAGTAGGTAGCGGTCCCCATCACAAGACCAACCTGGGTGAGGTTGCTGTCTGCAGCAGAGTTCATCGCGCGGGCGATGCCGAAGTCGGCCACCTTTACCTGGCCACTCGAGCCAATGAGGATGTTCGCCGGCTTGATGTCGCGATGTACTACGCCGTTGCGGTGGGCGAACCCAAGGGCAGCGGCGACCTCACTGGCAATTTCGGCGGCTTGCACGGCCGAGACGCGGCCGTTGCTATGAACGATGTCGGCCAAGGTGCGGCCCTGCACGTATTCCATGGCAATGAAGTAGGTGCCGCCGTACTTGCCCCAGTCGTACACGCCGACGATGTTGGGATGATTCAGGTTCGCCGCGGCTTGTGCCTCGCGACGAAAACGCTCGACAAAGTTAGGGTCGGTGGCGAATTCGGCGAAGAGCACCTTGATCGCGACGGGACGATCAAGCAAGAGGTCGCGCGCCAATAACACGTCGGCCATGCCGCCGCGCCCAATGCGCGATTCGATCTCGTAACGGTCATTGAGAACCGTGCGTTCACCGCTGTCTGTCACTGCCTGCCTGCCTGATTGCGCCGGACCCTGACGGCCGTCGTGTACTGCGATTCGGGAGCGCACAAGTGGCGCCAACTGAGGATACAGACATCACCCAGCCGAATCGGTGTCACCACTTGCTTCATGATCGTGTCTCCATGATGGTCATCTCGGTGACGTTCGGTTAACCGAGCGGATGTGCGAGTGCGTAGTCGAGAATGGTCTTGGCGATTGGTCCGGCGAGCTTGCCTCCGGTGCCGGCGCTGATCTCGTCGTTGGTCCCCTTCAGCACCACCGCCACAGCGAACTGCGGATTCTCGGCGGGTGCGAACGCCGTGATCCACGCATGCGAGCGTTGCGGTTGACCAGTCGCGTTGAGTTGGGCAGTACCGGTCTTTGCCGCGGCCTGAATGCCGTTGGCAAGTTTCATACAGCAACTCGCCGTTCCGTTGTTGACCACACCAACCATCAACTCGTTGAGCATCGCCGCGGTCTGTGGTGTGATGGGTGTCTTCCAAGTTCCGGGGATGGTCTTGGCGAGCACCTTGCCCTGATGATCGAGCGTGGCATCGACAACGTAGGGCTTCATCATCAGGCCGCCGTTCGCGACGGTGGCCGCGAACATCGCCATCTGCAACGGCACGATCGTGTCGTCATCTTGGCCGAATCCGCGGATCGCCAACTTGGGAGTCGCATTGGCGAAGTCGCTGACTTCACCGAAGTGTGAGACGGCACCACCGGGCAGATCGAATGGAATGGGTTCACCAATGCCCCACGCTTTGGTGCCGGCCACCATTCGGTCGGCACCGACGTCGACAGCCATACGAGCAAAGGTCGTGTTACAGCTGCGACGGAACACCTCGCGCAAATCGCCACCGCACACGTGGCCGCCATAGTTCTGAATTGGGTTGGTGGTCTGCGGTGGTGTGTAGCTGGTTTCGTTTGGCCACGCGCTGTCGAAGTTGACCACTCCGTTCTCGATGGCAGTGGCCGTGGTGATGATCTTGAAGGTCGAGCCCGGCATATATCGCTCTTGATATGCGTTGGCGAGAAGGGGTTTGCCGGGCAGAGCGTTGAGAAACGCGAGCACGTTCTTCGCCTCGGCGTTGTCGTGGGTGGCGACCTGATTGGGGTTGTAGGTGGGATAGCTGAACATCGCCAGCACCGCACCGGTCTTGGGATCGAGCACCACGACGCTTCCCTCGCGCTCGCCGAGCGCGTCCTTCGCGACTTGCTGGATGTCGGACCGCATGGTGAGTCGTACCGAGCCGGTGTTGTCCTGGCCGCTGAAGATGTTGGTGATGTTGCTCAACTGTTGTGCGCTGGTGTTGCCAGCGAGCACAGCCGTGAACTTCTTTTCGAGCTTCGTGGCACCGAAGGCAAACGTGTAATAGCCAGTGACGTTTGCAAAGAGATCGCCTTGAGGGTACGTGCGCTGAAACTTGTACTTGGTGTCGGCCGAGGGTTGTGAGCTGGCAATCACAACACCGTCGGCGGTCACGATGGCACCTCGCGGCTTATCGAAGTCGCGCAAGACTGCACGGTTGTTGTTGACGTTGGCGGCAAGCTCTGGACGCTTCACTACCTGCAACACATTGAGCTGCACGAACAAGATGAGATAGCACGCGAGAAGCGCTGCGGCGAGCCGTCGAATCTGCTTGTTCATGGGGCTGGCTGCCACACGGGGGCGTCGTCGGCATTATCTCTGACGGAATCTGGCGCAGTGTTGGGCACTCCCGCGCCGATACCGGTGTCAGCTTGACTGCCGAGCTTGCGCCGCAGCTTCCACGCCGCGAACCGTTCCGCGAGTGTGGGGTCGTCGGGCAGTTCACCAATTTGTCGCGCCGTGCTGTCGCTGACGCGCATGAGCAATGCCAGCAACACGTAGTTGGCAACGAGTGATGAACCGCCATAGCTCACGAACGGCAACGTGATGCCCGTGAGCGGAACGACGCGGATGACACCACCGATGATGATGAAGGCCTGCACGCCGAGCAGAGTGGTGAGACCCACGGCAAGCAGTTTCTCGAATGGTCGCTCGGCGCGCACGGCGATCCGTAGACCGGCGCCAACCATGAGGAGAAATGCAATCAGCACCGCGGTCGCTCCGATGAGCCCCAACTCCTCGGCAATCGCAGCGAAGATGAAGTCGTTCTGTACGGCGGGAATGAGATTCGGGTGGCCCTGCCCCAGCCCAGTGCCGGCGATGCCGCCGTCGCTGATCGCAAACATGCCCTGCACGATTTGGTAGCCCTTGCCCTGATATTGGCTCCAAGGATCGATCCAGATATGTACTCGGTCCTGCACATGAGTGAACATGCGAAACGACATGTAGGCCGCGCCACCGAACAACGCAAAGCCGAGCACGAGGAACGTGGCGCGCTCGGTGGCGACCCACAGCATCACGACGAACAGCGTGAAGAACAGTAACGACGAGCCGAGGTCCTTCTGACCAACCATCACAACCACGGAGAACGCCCACGCGAGCACGATCGGCATGAAATGACGGGGTTCGGGTAACCGCAGCGGACCGATGTGCCATGTGCCGGCCGCGATCAACTCGCGCCGCTCATAGAGGTAGCCAGCGAAGAAGAGTGCGAGCAGAATCTTCGCGAACTCACCTGGCTGAAAGTTGATCGGTCCGACGCGCACCCAGATGCGCGCACCGCCCACGCTGCGGCCGACGCCAGGCACCATCGGCAAGAGCAGTAGACCTGCGCCGAGGATGAAGAACGACCACTTGTATCTGGCGAGATCGGGCACTCGTTGCACTGTCAACAACGTGCCGATGTAGGCAGCGATCGCGACGAAGGTCCACGTGGTCTGCAACCCGGCGAGGTGATCGTTCAGCCGTGTGATCATCACGTAACCAACGCCGTGGAGAATCGCGGCCAGAGGTAACAGGGTGGCATCTGCGCCGCGCGCCAGTTTGCGCGTTGCGAAATGAGCGACCAGCAACAGGCCGAGTAGGACGACGAGAAATGGGACGATCACCGGCGGGATTGTCGAGTTCTTGCCGAGTGCGGCGAGGGCGTACATCACCGCAGTGAGGACGCCGGCCATGATGATCAACCCCAACTCGGTCGACCGGCGCGAGAGCGCGTGCATTACGGACCCGCGACTGAAGTGGTGGTGACGGCTGCCGTATCAGGGGTACTTGCGGGGCTGCTCGCCGTCGTGGTGGTGGTCGACTGCACCGTCGTGGTTGGTGTCACTTCGTTGGCGATGAACTTTGCGGCTTCCTCGGGTGAGCTGAAGATCGGCTTGCTGTCGATCACGTCGATCATTGTCTGATCGAGATCCTGACGAGTCTTGGTGCTCACTGCATCGACCGTTGGTTCGAACCACAACAAACTGGTGCGTTGACCTTTGTAGACCACAACGGTGTCGCCATTGAATCCGACGAAGTATCCGCTGCGGGCATGAACGGCAACGAGTGTGAGTGTGATCGTGGCGATGACCGCGAGGACGAACACGAAGAAGAACGTGCCGATCGTGAGCCGTCGACGTTTCCGCTTGGAGGGTGGTGCCGGTGCTGCCGGTGCTGGTGGCGCTGCTGGTGACACGGCGGGGTAGACGGCGGTGCTGGACGCCATGTCGCCGAGCTCGAGCGCGGCGGTGGCGGGCATGTCGTTGCCGGGGTCGTGATCGACAGCGGAAACTGGTGCAGTTGACGCGTCGAGCGTGTCGATTGCCGCCGGCGCTGCTTCGGCTACAGCGGCCACAGCGGTCGCTTCGGTCGGGAGATCAGGATCGTCGGCCCACTTGGTGGGCTCCTCGATGCCCTCGGCCCACGCAGGATCGAATGCAATCTCATCGGTGGGGTCGGGTGGATCGTCACCCGACAACACGTCGACCACAACGACGGTGATGTTGTCGCGACCGCCGTGACGGTTGGCCATAGCTACCAACTGCTCGGCGAGTACCTGTGGGTCAGCGACCGAACCAACGAGGTCGGCGATCTCGTGGTCGGGAACTTCGTCGACGAGTCCGTCGCTGCACAGCACGAACCGATCGCCGCGCACGATGGGCAAGCTCCAAACATCGGATCGCACCGTGGGCTCGATGCCGAGCGCGCGCGTCACGATGTTGCGGCGCGGATGAGTGCGAGCTTCTTCGTCGGTGATGTGTCCCGTGGCGACAAGCTCTTGCACGTAGCTGTGATCGACCGTGACGCGTTGCATGCGGCCGAGTCGGTAGCGATAGGTGCGCGAGTCGCCGACGTTGAGCAGTACGAGCCGCTCTTCGGCCGCACCGTCGAGCGCACCCGGCTCGGCATGCAGGATGGCCAGCGCGGTGACGGTGGTGCCCATGCCGGTGTGTGCGCTGTTCGCCCGCGCCGCGCCGTAGATCGCTTCGTTGGCTTCGCTGATTGCGGCTGCCGCTGCAGTTTCGCTTGCGGCACCGTTACCCAGCCGCTCGCGAAGAATGCTCGCGGCGAGTGCGCTTGCGACTTCGCCGGCCTGATGTCCGCCCATGCCGTCGGCAACTGCAAACACCTTCGGTTCAGCGACGAACGTGTCTTCGTTCTCGGCGCGCACCTTGCCGGGGTCGGTGGCGGCACCCCATCGCAGCTCTGCCATCAGTCGGCCTCCAGAACGATGCTGCCGATCTGAATGCGATCGCCACGATGCAGGATTTGTGGCGCGCTGATGCGGTTCGCGTTGACGTAGGTGCCGTTCGTGCTGGCGAGATCTTCGATGACGATGTTGGTCTGATCGCTGAACACACGTGCGTGTACCTGTGAGACAAACGTGTCGTCGGGAACGCTGATGGTGCAGCCCGCCGCGCGCCCAAATGTGACTTCGTTGCCGAGCCCGATCGCGGCACCTTTGCGCACCTTTGGTTCGAGCACGATGAGCCGACCGACCGCGCCGCGCTTGCCCTTTGCCGGGCGGCCAGCGCCCTTGCCCGCGACCGGTGTGCCGATGGTGCTCTGCGCGGCGGCTTGAGCGGAGGGATCGAGCGGTGTTGATGCCTTCGCTGATGCCGGCAATGGTGCTGTACCCGGACGTGGTCCGGTGACCTCACTCCAGACAGCCCAGAGCACCCGTGCAAAGAACAGATACAGCAATGCAAGCAGGGTGTACTTGAGAATGTTCAGGAGTGAATCTGTCATGTGCGAGACCGCCGGTGCCGGCAGTTAGCTGGCCTCAAAGCGGATCTGCGTGCCACCGAAGCTGAGCATGTCGCCGTCGGCCAACGGGTGCTCAGCGGTGATGCGGCTGCCGTTGACCTTGGTGCCATTGGTGGAGCCGAGGTCAACGAGGATGAAGGTTGAGCCCTTGGCGCGAATCTCGGCGTGTTGCCG
>JANLPV010000102.1:0-25095 GCA_031367435.1 Actinomycetes bacterium
TAGCGAACACGCGTCTTGAGATCGGGTTGATTCACTTTACGACAATCGACGCAATGTGAGCCGACGCTTGCCTGCACGAGGCATTCACTACACGCCGGTTTGCCGCAACGTGTGCAGCTCCGCCCGGTCTCGCGATCGGGGTGACGGTAGCAGTGCGTGATCGTTGGCGGCTGTGGCAGCGACATGGTGCAAAGGGTATCGGCTGGGTCAGCAGCGTCACCGTCGGGTGTCGAGCCACCATCGTCGTAATGACGCCCAGGCGTAGATACCCGTGTCGTGACCGTCGCTCCATGAAATTGAGAGGCCCCATGCCCCCGCGAACTCAGCAGTGCTGATCGCGATGTTTGTTCCCTGACCCGGTCGTGGCCACGCGACATCGCCGCGCTCCCGATAGCCCCGACATGTGGCGCACGGACACGCGGCGCGTAGGTCGGTAACCATGAACGTGCACACGACTCCATCTTCGAACGTGACCGTGACCGTCGAGCCGCGCTCGATGGTCACGTCGCTCACCGACGGAGTGTTCTCGGACGGAGTGTTCTCGGACGGAGTGTTCTCAGATGTTTCGCTCGTGCCAGTCATGTCGATCCGAGGCTATGCGTGCATCAACGCGTCGAGCACGACGGTGACAATCACCACGACGATGATGAGGCCGTTGTAAGTGACGTGAGCGCGGGTGGATTCGAGGGTTGCTTCCTGTGCTGAACCGTGTACGCGATACGAGCGCACGTACGTAAACATGAAGTACGCGCCACCAAGGCTGAGCGCCAGCGCGGTGCCGATTGGTATGCCGATCAGCGAGTGAATGAGCCCGAACTGCACCACTTTGAACGTCCGCCGCTGTCGGTTCCAATGTTGTGCTCCCTGTCGGAACATGCGCTCTTCGGCGTACGCAAACAACGGCAAAGCCGGTACGAGCATCACCATGAAGAGCGCGGGTACCAGCCACTCCCACACGGTGCCATTTGTTGACGAACTGGTACCGAACACGGGGTTGCCCTCGCCACCGAGTGCGGTCCACCAGCCCCACTGCAAACCGGGGATACGTACAAGCGCGGTGGCGGCCGCGACGACGCTGGCCAACACGAACGGCACCGGCCACACATGACGCCAACGCACGCCGCGAACGATGCTGATGATCAACGTGCGTCCGTCACGTGCGACTGAGCGACGAACTCCGCCGACCAAGCGCACACCCACGAACGCGAGTGCGGCAACGGTGAAGGTGGTGTTGACCGGGGCGCTCACACGCTGAGTGTAGACAGATGCCTGATGGCTACAGTCGCGGCAACATCACCGAGGGGGAATCACACATGGCATGGGATTTTGCAACCGAGCCAGAGTTCGAAGTGAAGCTCGAATGGATGCGCGAGTTTGTTCGCAACGAGATCATTCCGCTTGAAACACTTGCCGAGGAGTTTCGCCGCCCTGGTGGGCGCGAGGTGTTCGCCAGGATCGTCGCGCCGCTCAAGGAGCAGGTGAAGCAGCAGGGGCTTTGGGCCGCCCACCTTCCTCCTGATATGGGTGGCATGGGCTTCGGTCAGGTGCGACTCGGGCTCATGCACGAGATCCTTGGGCAATGCGCGTTCGCGCCAAGTGTGTTTGGCAACAACGCACCCGACAGTGGCAACGCTGAACTGCTGTCGGTGGGTGGCACACCCGAGCAACGCGATCGGTGGATGACCCCGCTGCTCGAAGGCACGATGCGGAGTTGTTTCAGCATGACCGAGCCCGGTGCGGGTGCCGACCCGACGTTGCTCAGCACCACAGCCATGCGTGATGGCGACGAGTGGGTGATCAACGGTCACAAGTGGTTTTCGTCGAACGCGTCGATCAGCGACTTTCTGATCGTGATGTGCAAGACCGGCGATTCAGAGCAGAGTGCGTACAAGGCCTTCTCGATGATCATCGTTCCTACTCGCACCGACGGAGTCAACATCGTTCGCGATGTGCCCACTATGGGCGAACCAGATCACAAGACGGGTGAACCCGGAGGACACGCCGAGATCCTGTACGAAAATGTACGCGTACCGTTCGAGAACGTCGTTGGTGGCGAGGGCGGAATCGGACAGGGCTTTGCACTGGCGCAGAAGCGGCTCGGGCCCGGTCGCATACATCACGCAATGCGTTGGCTCGGTCAGAGTCAACGTGCATTCGACATGTTATGCGAGCGCGCCCTCACCCGCTACACGCACGGCAGCATCCTCGCCGAGAAGCAGATGATCCAAGACTGGATCGCCGAGAGCCACGCAGAGATGCAAGCCGCACGCTTACTCACGCTGCAAGCCGCGTGGAAGATGGATCAGCTGCATGCGCAGGGCAAGCACCACAGCGATGCGCGGATCGAAATCGGTGTCATCAAGTTCTGGGGTGCCAAGGTGTTGTACAACGTGATCGACCGTGCGATTCAGATACACGGCAGCCTCGGTTACACCACCGACCTGCCGCTCGAGGCGATGTATCGCGCGGCTCGAGCCGCACGCATTTACGACGGCCCCGACGAGGTACACAAGGTCACCGTTGCTCGTCAGCTGCTCAAGCGCTATCGCCCGTCTGATCCGCCGCTTGAACACATTCCCACGCGCCGGATTGCGGCACAGGAAAAATTCGCGTCATACCTCGACGACATCGCCATCAGTCACTGAGGAACAGGACGATCAAACAGTGCGGGCGCGCGCCGCTGCCGCGAAGGTGTCGGCCGGGCATGGCTCGCCAAGCAGAAAACCCTGGGCCATGTCGCACCCGAGCATCTTGAGCCGGTGCAGCTGATCGGGAGCGGTGACCCACTCGGCAACAACCTCCATGTCGAGCGCATGGGCCAGCTGAATGATGGAGCGCACGATGGGATCGTTGTCGCCATCGACGCCAAGGCTCGACGCAATTGAGCCGTCGAGCTTGAGCACGTCGGCGCGATAGTCGCGCAGCGCCGTGAGCGACGATGCACCCGTGCCGAAGCTGTCGAGCGCGATGCTCACGCCGAAGCGGCGCAAGGTCTGTAGCGCGCGCATCGTCGTGGGTTGATCGGCGTACAGCGTGGTCTCGTCGAAGTCGAGGGTGAGCTGCTGCGGTAAGAGATCGAGCTCGCGAACTGTGGCGATGATGCGTTCGACGAACGCGCCTTCTGCCATCTGCCGACCGCTCACGTTGACATGCACGCTGAAGTTGCGTTCCACCAATTCCGCGTCGAGCCACGCGCGGGCGTCTTTGCAGGCCTGTCGAATCACCCAGTCGCCCATGGGCAGAATCGATCCGCTTTCCTCGGCGAGAGGCACAAAGTCGCGAGGCATCAGCAGACCGCGCTGGGGGTGATGCCAACGCAGCAACGCCTCCGCGCCAACCATGCGTCCGGTGTGCGTTGACATGATCGGCTGATACGCGAGCCGCAACTCGTCGCCGGCCATTGCCTGCTCGAGAGCGATCGACAGATGTTTGCGGTCCTGGGCGGCGTTGCCCATTTCCTCGGTGAACAGTTCGCATCGTGAACGTCCCCGATGCTTGGCGCGATACATCGCTGTATCAGCGTTGCGGAGCAGAGCGAGGGCTTCATCGGCTGGCGAACCTTCGAGCGGATTACGTGGGTTCGACAGCGCAATACCGATACTCACGCTGAGGTCGACCTCGACACCGTTGAGCATGAGCCGACCTGTGAGCGCATGGCTGACGCGTTGGGCAAGCTCGAGCGCTGTCTGCTCGTCGATGCCGCCTTCGCACAACACAACGAACTCGTCGCCGCCGATGCGTGCGATGATGTCGGCCGGTCGGGTGGCGGTAGCGAGGCGGCTCGCGATCGATGCGAGTAGCAGGTCGCCAACATCGTGGCCGGCGTTGTCGTTGACATCTTTGAGGCGGTCGAGGTCGACGAAGAGCACGGCGATCTGCTGGTGCTGGTATCGGCCGCGGTTGAGCGCTTCAGCGAGGTTCCGCAAGAGCAGCGTGCGATTCGGCAAACCGGTGAGCGCATCGTGCGTCGCCTGATGGGCGAGTTCGGCCTGGAGGTGCTTGCTGGCCGTGACATCGCGAATTTGCGATGCCCAGAACTCGATGGCACCGTCGCTGGCGCGCTGCACGTACACCGTGACGCTCAACGTACGCGCGAGGCCGTCAGGCCCGCGGTAGACAACCTCGCCGTTCCAGTCGCCGCTGGTGGGATTGCTCAGCACCTCGCGGGGAATCTGATCACGCAGTGTTTGCAGGAGCCCGCGCATCGCTGGTTCGCGCACCAGTTCGACGGCATCGGTGACGCCGAACAACACACGTGCCGCCTCGTTCGTGAACGTGGGTGACCCGTGTCGATCGATGATGAGGATCGCATCGGGACTGACGCCGAGCAGTCCGGTGAGACGCTCGCTCAACTGGCGCTGATGCTGCTCTTCAGTGACGTCGGTAACGCAGCCGACGTAGCCGACATGCTGCGCAAAAAGATCGCGTTTGGCAGTGGCGTCGAGTCGAAGCCACACGAGCTTGCCTTGCGCGGTCCAGACGCGAAAGCTGGCGGTGAGTGGCTCGCCGGCTTCACGCAGTCTCGACCACGCGAGTTCGGCCGCAGCGCGGTCGCCAGGATGCGCGTTTGCCCACGGGGCAGCGCCGAGTGGCAACGCACCACCACTGAGTGCCAACGCGCGAAATGACTCGTCGGCGGAGACGAGACGACCAAGGAGGTCAGTTTCAAACATCCCGACTGGGAGTGCATTGATCACGTGGGTAGTCCTGTCCCGCTAGCCGTCAGATAGTTCTAGCCCATTGTCGGGCTCAGTGGCTCAAGTTTCCGTCAAGGTGTGGTGTAGACGCCGGTTATCTGCGCGGCTTGAATTGATGTGCTGTCGATGATCGCAATGATGTCGCTCGCGGGAGATCCGCTCGGCAGGTCTACCTGTTGGTCTAACGCGTACAACGTGAACCGATAGTGGTGCGTGGCACCCTTTTGCGGACACGGTTGCTTCCACCCAACGCTCGGCTTCGCAGCGGTACTTGCGCCATTGGTGCCTTCGATGGCACCGATCGGCACCTGACTTTCGGCGAGGCCGGTGCTGGCTGGTTCGAGGTCAGCAATGACCCAATTCACGAACCCGTCGCTGTCGGTGTCGGTGACGACCAACGCCATCGACACGGCGTTGGACGGTGCGCCGGTCCAGCTAATGGCGGGCGAGAGGCCAGCGCCGCTGCATGTGTACTTGGGATCGATCAGACCGTCGTCGAGCCACGGCGTCGTCAAGACGAATGGCGTCCCCGCTGTTTCGATGGCCGTGTCGGTGACATCGGTGATCACCGGTTGGGCTGAGTCGTCGACGATCGTGGTTGTCGTCGATGGCGTAAACACGCTCGCGTTCTGCGATGGGTCGGCGGGCCGCAGCGTGCGCCCGTCATGGCGGCAGCTGCTGATCGTCAGAAAGGCAAAGAGACATCCGGCCGCGGGGATCAAAATTCGCTGCATTCGCACAACCTGTGAGCCTAGGGGGTCGAGCACTGCCACACGGTGCAGGCTGTAGCGTGGCTCACGTGCCCGCACCGCGTCGCTGCATCCTCACCATTCACGCTCACCCTGACGACGAAGCGTCAAAGGGTGCGCCCACGTTGGCCAAGTTCCGCTCCGAAGGCGTGCACACGGTGCTCGTGTGTTGCACCGGTGGCGAAGAAGGCGATCTGCAGAACCCGCGGTTACGCGAGCCGGGCCAACCCTTTTTCGATCTCACTCCTGAGCAGGAGAAGTTGAAGATGGCTGAGCTGCGCCCAATCGAGTTGGCCGAGTCAGCGGCCATCATCGGGTTCGAAGAAGTTGTGATGCTCGGCTATCGCGACTCGGGCATGCTCGACAGCGAGGCCAACGCGAATCCTGCGTGTTTCCACATGGCACCGATCGACGAAGCAGTCGGACGGTTGGTTGCAATCATCCGACGCACCAAGCCGCAGGTGATCATTACCTATAGCGACGATCACAGTGGGTACCCGCACCCTGATCACGTCAAGGTGCATGACATCTCCATCGTTGCTTTCGAGCGCGCCGGAGATGCCGCGTGGTATCCCGAACTTGGCGAGCCGTTTCAACCGTCGAAGATGTATTACACGCTGTGGTCCAAGGCGCGCCTCATTGCTATTCACGAAGCCATGCTGCGTCTGCGCGGCAAGTCGCCATATGACGATCGTTGGTTCAATCGAGTTGGCCAAGACGAACGGGTGACGACGCGTCTCGAGGTCGGTGATTTCCTGTGGGCCCGTTCTGGTGCGCTTCGTGCACATGCGACACAGGTCGATCCCACCGAGTCGTTCTGGTTCGGGCTCTCCGATGACGAACTCGCCGAGGTGTATCCCTACGAAGACTGGGTACTTGCCCATTCGCACGTCGGTTACGTTGCAGAGGGCGAGACCGAGGACGACCTGTTCGCAGGTATCGATCTACCGGTCGAGGTCGGCACATGACGGCGGTGCAATACCGCGTTGTCTTCGCAAAGAAAGACGAAGCGGTTGAAGGTCCCGACGATGCCGAGATCGTGGTGTCCGTTGCGGCAAGCGATGCAGCGCTCAATCCCACGGTCGCGTTCATGCAGGGCAAACTGAAGGTCACTGGCCCAATGGGCCCGTTCTTTGCGATGCTCAAGTCGTCTGCGTTCAGCGAAGCGCTGACTCGCTTGAGTGCGCGCTAGCCGTAATTCGCACCGAGCCGTGTAATTCGCACCGAGTCGTGTAATTCGCACCGAGTCAGACCGCAGTGGTGTTGCGCATCGCGTCGCGGAGGTGGCGATAGCCGATCACGATCGCTCCGGTGGACGCGAGGAGATCACGCAAACGCTGATCGGTGGTGACCAATGTGAGGTCGTCGATCCAGCCCTGCGCCGAATCGGAGATGGCTCGAACCTCGGGCGTGTCGATCACGGGTTGCACATGAATCTCGGTGACGCCCGGGGCAAGGTTGCTCAATGCGTCATAGACGCGATCGCGGCTACCGGCGCGCCAATCGTGATCGAAGTGATCCGGGAACACCACACCCTCGTCACTGGCCAGATCGCGGAAGGGAAAGCCCGCTTGGTCTTTGGTAATCGTGGACGGCAGGCGTATCGGCAGCCTGAACTCGACGGCGAGTTCAAGGTACACGTCGAAAAACTCGGGGCGCAGCGTGATCGCGGTGAGATGTGGAGCGAGATGCGTGACATCGATGCCCCACGCAATAGCTCGTTCGATTTGAGCTCGGCATTCGCGAAGGACTTCGGCCGGGTCGGCGTGTTCCCACAGGTCGTCGACGGTTCGCGGAAAGCCGGCCTCGCCGCTGAGTAGTGATGGGGCGTGCGTGATTGGACCCCAGCGGTAAGTGGGATGTTCGCAGTTGAGGGTGAGGTGCACGCCGATGTCGTCGGTGAGTTGGTAACGCAATGCGGCATCGCGCGCCCAGGGCGCAGGCACCATGAGCGACGCACAAGTTGCCACGCCATCGTGAAGCGCTGTGAACACGCCGTCGTTCGCAGCGTGACACGAGCCGAGGTCGTCGCACGAGATGATGACCAGGCGCTCGGTGGAGTGGTATCCCAGTCGTTCGGCCAATGTGCGCATCACCGCGACGCTACCCGCTGCAAGCAGCCCAGAGGCCTCGATTCGCAGCCTCGGCCTCGTGGGCGGCACGTACGAAGTCGGGGGCAAGATGGTTGTTCGGCGCGATCGTGAGCGGCCGGGCGAAGCCGAGCCGGGCGAGTTCGAGATTCACGAAGAGGTTGTCGCTGCTGCGATACACGTAACCGAGGAGGCGGCCGTAATCGTCGCGGGCTTCAACGTCGCGGCGCACGAGCACCCGGCTTCCGGGAGGAAGGAGGTGCTTGGTGTAGTTGCTCGCCTCGGGGCCGAAGCACTGTATGGGCGTGTTGGGCTTCTTCGTCTCGGGTGTATCGATACCGATGAGTCGTATGCGTTGATGTTTGCTGCCAAACGTGACGTCGATCGTGTCGCCGTCGACCACGCGCGTGACGACAGCGTTGCTGGTCGAGGTAGCCGTCGGCGACGACGCGGCTGACCCGCCTGCGCATGCAGACATCATCACCACGAGCCAGCCGAGCCAGAGCTTCATGGCTCAGTGTCTACCTGAAGGGTGTGACAGTCACGACATTCGCTCGATCAGCGTGCCGGTACCGATGCCGCCGCCGCAGCACATGCTGACGATGCCGTAGCGGCCACCGATGCGCTCGAGCTCGTACAGCGCCTTCGTTGTGAGAAACGCGCCCGTCGCGCCGAGTGGATGACCGAGGGCGATCGCGCCTCCGTTGGGATTGGTCTTGGCGAGATCGGCACCGACCTCTTTGGCCCACGCCAGCACCACAGAGGCGAACGCCTCGTTGATCTCGAACGTGTCAACGTCACCGATCGAGAGAGCGTTGCGTTGCAGCAGCCGCTGAGTGGCATCGATGGGACCCGTGAGCATCAGCACGGGATCGACACCGACGAGGCAACTGTCAACGACGCGGGCGCGCGGAGTGAGTCCCAACTCGACGGCCTTCTCCTCGGTCATCATTAGTACAGCCGCCGCGCCATCGCTGATCTGTGACGAATTGCCGGCGGTGTGCACGCCGTTCTCGCGCGCGACAGGCTTGAGCGTTGCCAGCTTCTCCAATGTGGTCTCGCGGATTCCTTCATCGCGGCTGACGCGGTGTGTGCTGCCCGTGGGCTTACCTTCCTCATCGAGATCGGGTGCGTCGACGGCCACGTACTGACCTGCGTATCGATC
Source organism: Actinomycetes bacterium (assembly GCA_031367435.1). Classification (GTDB taxonomy): domain Bacteria; phylum Actinomycetota; class Acidimicrobiia; order Acidimicrobiales; family Ilumatobacteraceae; genus WLMZ01. Next base: position 8,702 of record JANLPV010000102.1, read on the forward strand.
CTCGGCCCAGGCTTGAGCAGCGCGTTGCTGGCTGAGCAGACCGAACGCATCGGTATCGGCTCGCGTGATGTCCCACTTGTCAGCGATTCGCTCGGCACCTTCGAACTGCGATGTCATTTCGTATTGGCCGAAGTAGGTCTTGGGAATCGGCACGCCGAGACCGAGCTTCTTCGATGAGTTCGAGCCGATGGGCACACGGCTCATCACTTCCACGCCACATGCAATGGCGACATCGACCATGCCCGAACCAATGAGCGCTGCGGCGAGCCCGGTGGCCTGCTGACTCGAACCGCATTGCGTGTCGACGGTGGTGGCCGCAACACCCATTGGGAGACCGGCCGCGAGCCATGCCGTGCGACCGATGTTGAAGCTCTGCTCACCAACCTGGCTCACGCATCCGGTAACGATTTGGCCGACGAGGTTGGGGTCGATGCCGGTGCGCTCGATCAGCGCCTTTTGGACGATGCCGAGCAGGTCGGCAGGGTGCATCGACGACAAACCGCCACCGCGGCGGCCAATTGGGGTACGGACAGCATCAACAATCACTACGTTCGTCATGGCCGCACGCTATCTCGCCGTGCCATGCTGATCACGTGCCCGAGATCCAGCCTCAGTTCGTCCCGCTCGTCAATCCTCCAGAGGAGATTTTCGAGCTTCATCGTTACGTGCACGTGGTTGGTTCGAACGTGTGGGTCCACCACGAACCGGTGGACCCCGCGTGGGAGATGCACTTCCTTGGAATGCTCGATGGCGCGGCTGTTTGGGGTGTCGACGTGCCGCACGGTGTCGACCCAGCCGAAGGTGCAGCGATCGACCTGTATAGCTATTTTGGGCGATCGAGCGAGACCGATTGGCTCATTGCTGGCCGTGCTGTGCAGATCGTGGAGTGGGCACGCACGCATCGGTTCTGTGGGCGATGCGCAACACCGACGAGGTCAGCTCCAGGCGAACGGGCGATGAAGTGTCCGTCGTGTGGTCTGCTCGCGTTTCCACGCTTGGCCCCAGCGATGATCACCCTCGTGACGCGCGGTGAGGGTCGCGATCAAGAGGCACTTCTGGCGCGGGGTGTGCAGTTTCGTGCCCCGATGTACAGCTGCCTGGCCGGCTTCGTGGAGCCCGGCGAGACGCTTGAAGGCGCAGTCATCCGTGAAGTGCGCGAAGAAGTGGGAATCGAGGTGGCCAACGTGAGGTATTGGGGAAGCCAACCCTGGCCGTTTCCGCACAGCCTGATGCTTGGCTTCCACGCCGACTATGCCGGCGGTGAGATCGTGTGTGATCCCACCGAAATCGTTGATGCACAGTGGTATCGCCGTGAGGCTCTACCCGCGATTCCACCGGGCATCAGCATTGCTCGAAAGTTGATCGACGCGTGGTTGCTCGACGACTGATGCGCCGGTTACTGACGCGTCGGTTGCAGGCGCACGGGCTACTGCACCGCGAGTTTGTCGGTGAAGAAGTCGAGGATGATCTCGGCGCGCTGACGACGATGGATCGGCGAACCGCTGCGTGACAGCTCATGTGTCTCGCCTGGAAAGCGGTAGAAGGTGACGTCGCGACGTAGTAATCGCAATGCCATGAACAACTCTTCGGCCTGAGACATCGGGCAGCGAAGATCGCGCTCGCTGTGAATGATGAGCATCGGGGTGTGGATGTTATGCACGGACGACATTGGTGACATGCGTGCGTACTCGACAGGATCTTCGATGTGGGTGGTGCCGTGCTCCACTTGAAACACCGAGCCGATGTCGCTGCTCCACTCCTCGCTGATGAGGTTGTTGACAGCTCGCTCGCTGCAGATGGCGCGGAACCTCTCACCATGGTGACCAGCGAGCCATGTGGCCATGTAGCCGCCATAGCTGCCACCGAGCATGCCAATCCGGCTGGCGTCACAGAAGGTGTACGTGGCCAGCGCAGCGTCGAGCACGGCGAGTACGTCATCAACATCAACCGATCCCCACCCGGTGCCGGGCGCAACGGGGTGCTTGGGTCCGAGGATGGCTTGACCCCACGACTGCTCGCGTCCGCTGCCACCGCGCGGGTTGCTCATCAGCACCACAAAGCCGGCCGCCGCCTGCATCTGGGCTTCATCGAAGTACGTTTCGCCGTATTGCGTGTGCGGTCCGCCGTGCACGTTGAGCAGCACCGGATAGGTGAGTGTTGGGTCGAAGGCGGCGGGCCGCATGATCCACGCGTCGATCTCGAGCGTGCCGTCGGTGGTGGGCACGGCGAAGCGCTCCCACCCCTGAGGAGCAACGGCAGCGACGTATGCATCGCAAAGGCGCGTGAGCTGTGTCTCAGTCGTACCGCGCACAACGAACAACTCCGTTGTGCGGTCGACCGAGCTGATCGTGAGCGCGGTCGTACCGTTGGCAGCGTCGAATTGCTTCACCCACCGTGCGCCGGCGGTGAGCGCAATCGGGTCGTGTGAGCCATCCGCTGAAACTCGGTACAGCTGACAGGTGCCGCGGTCCTCGGCAATGGCAAGCAGGTTGTGATCGTCGATCCATCTGGGGGCAACGACGCCGCTCGTCGTCGAGAAGGTGCGATCGAGCCCTTTGCTGACCCATTGCCACTCGCGCGTCTCAAGGCTCATGACGCCGATGTGGTGGTTCTGAGGATCGGTCCGCGAATCGTCCGTACCGATAAACGCAATCCTGGTCCCGTCGGGCGATACCCGTGCGGCGTAGTACATGCCGGTTTGGTGCGTGAGGGCAGCGACGTCACTCTCGAGGGGCACGAGGTAAAGGTCGCTTGCGAAGTCGAAGTCCCACGTATCGTGCCGCGAGGCGTTGGTAATGATGGCGGTCGAGTCGGTGAGCCATGCGATGCCGCTGTGCTGAAACTCGCCTGGCGTGAGATTGCGTGGAGTTCCGGTTCCGTCGGCGGCCACGACGTAGACATGCATCGGTCGATCGAAAACAAACCCCTCGCCGTTGAGTTGGCTGAAGAAGCGGTCGATCTTGCGTGGCGCCTGCCAGCTTTCGTCCTCTGCCTCGTAACGCTCGTCGCGGGTACGGCTGGTGAACGCGACCCATCGTCCGTCGGGACTGAATGTGACATCGCCAAGGCCGTCTTTCATCGTTGCGATGGTGCGCAGTTCGCCCGGTTCGCCCATTGGCATGATGTGCAGTGTTGCCTCGCCCTTGTTCTCACCGCGACTCGACACGAAGGCAAGGCTTCGACCGTCTGGCGACCAGGTAGGGCTGCCATCGTTTTTTGCTCCGCTGGTGAGTGGGCGGGGAAGGCTGCTGCCATCCGCGGCGGCTATCCAGACCTGGGCACGGTTCTTGTTCTTATCGAAGTCAACTGTGCCCACGACGAAGGCGACCTGGGCGCCATCAGGCGAAACCGCCGGACTGCTCGCCGAGACAACACCCCCGATGAATCGCGTGGCGATACCGAAGTGGACGGATTCTGCAGCTGGCGGCTTGGTTTCACTCATCGCAATGACGGTAGCGCAGCGGCAAGCACCTAGCTTTCAGGACATGGATCTTGGACGTATGGGCTTGTGGACACACCTTCTGGACGCGCAGCCAATGGCTCGCGCGCAGGAAGCTGCAGCGGAACTCGAGACGCTCGGCTATCGCGCATTGTGGTTCCCCGAGACGTTGGGCCGCGAGCCGTTTGCCAACGCGTCGTTGTTGTTGACGGCGACGAAATCACTTGTGTTGGCCACCGGAATCGCGAGCATCCATGCGCGCACTGCTACCACGATGCAGTCCGGATGGAAGACCCTCACTGAAGCCTTCCCCGATCGCTTTCTTCTGGGCCTCGGCGTGAGCCATCAGCCCATGGTCGAGGGCGTGCATGGACACTCATACGACAAGCCCTACAGCACCATGGTCTCGTATCTCGACGCAATGGATCGCGGCATGTTCTTTGCCAGTGCGCCCACAACGACGCCACAACGCGTCCTTGCTGCCCTCGGACCGAAGATGCTCGCGCTTGCCGCCGAGCGGGGCCTCGGTGCTCATCCGTATTTCGTGCCCGTCGAGCACACAGTCGTGGCACGCTCGGCGCTCGGCTCGGACGCGCTGCTCGCTCCTGAACAGATGGCAGTGTTCGAGACCGATCCGGTAAAGGCACGCGACATTGCGCGTCGCGAAATGAAGATGTACCTCGGCCTTGCGAATTACACCAACAACCTTCGCCGCTTGGGTTGGGGTGACGACGATCTGCTGAATGGCGGCAGCGACAAACTCGTCGACGCCATCGTTGTTTGGGGATCGCTCGACACGATCGTGGCTCGCGTGAAGGCACACCTCGATGCGGGTGCCGACCACGTGTGCGTACAGGTGTTGGCATCTGATTCCGCGGCCCTGCCAATGGCTGAATGGCGCGAACTTGCGAGTGCATTACCGTCGCTGTGATGCAACCGTCGGATTATCTCCAAGCACTCCGTCGAGAGGTAACTGCGTTCCGCGCGGCTGCGCAGGCAGGGGGCCTCGACACGCCGGTCGACTCATGCCCCGGCTGGCTCATGGCCGACCTCGTCTGGCATATCACCGAGGCGAACTATTTCTGGGCGTCGATAGTTGAACAACGCGCGACCCACGTTCGAGACGTCGTGCCGTTCGAGCGGGCCGCGGACGATGACCTCTTCGCCGTGTGCGACGTGCAATCGGCGCGCCTCATCGATGTGCTGACTCGAACTGATCCGACGACAGTCGTGTGGACCTGGGCGGCGGACCATGATGTGGCGTTTGTGCTTCGCCGAATCGTTCAGGAGACGGCGATGCACCGTTGGGATGCCGATGCGGCAGCGGGTCGAACTACTCCGATCGAACCAGAGCTCGCCAGCGATGGCATCGATGAGTTCCTGATGCACTTCGTCGATGACATCGCCGAGGGGGCTGCACTGGTTGGCGGTTCGGTACACATCCACTGCACCGACGTAGATGGGGAATGGACGATCCGCCCACGGTCTGCGGGTGACCTCGGCGCACCAGATGGGTTCGATGTCACACGCGAACATGCAAAGGGCGACTGTGCGCTGCGTGGCTCGGCGAGCGACCTGCTGCTCACGTTGTGGCGGCGCACGTTGCCCGACGCGATCGAGGTGATCGGCGCGACCGATGTTGCGGCACGATTTCTCGCCTCGACCAACCTCGATTGAGCGATGGTGATGTACTCATCAACTACGGTGCCGTGTCGTGCCCAGTGTTCGCGCTAACGGAATCGACATCTACTTCGAGTCCGTTGGTGAGTCTGGACCGCGGCTTTTTTTCATCAACGGGTCGGGAGCAACGCTTGCCGGAAGCCAGCCGATGCTTGGTGTCTTCTCGAAGAACTTCCATCTCGTGGCACACGATCAGCGAGGGCTCGGCCGTAGCACCATTGCCGACGGTCCCTACACGATGGCCCAATACGCCGCCGATACCGCGGCGTTGGCTGAGTACATCGGTTGGACGACGTATGGGGTGATCGGCGTCAGCTTTGGTGGCATGGTTGCGCAGGAGCTGGCCGTGACGTTTCCTGAGCGCATCGAGCGCCTCGCCTTGGTCTGCACTTCGCCAGGTGGAGCGGGCGGATCGTCGTATCCGTTACACACTCTCGCCGATAAGAGTGCTGCTGAACGCGCTGAGATCGGCTTGGGTATTCTTGATCAACGCTTCACCCCGGCCTGGCTCGACGCGCATCCCAACGACCGTTCCCTTGCCGACCTGATGGCACAGCGCGGCACCGTCGCAAAGCCCACCGACGTACTTCGTGGAGAAACACTGCAACTCGAGGCGCGAAGTCACCACGACGTGTGGGATCGTTTGCCGGCCATCACCTGTCCGACGCTTGTGGCATCGGGTCGCTACGACGGTATTGCGCCACTCTCGAACGGCGAGGCCATCGCATCTCGGATAGCGAACGCAGACTTTCGCGCATACGAAGGCGGGCACGCGTTCTTCTATCAAGACCGTCAGGCGTTTCCCGACATCGTGCAATTCCTGCTCGGCGACTAGCATTGTGCTGCTCAAGCGGCTCGGTGATACCGCTATTCGTGGATGCCGACGGGCTTTTTGTCGATGATCTGGTCGAGATACTCCGAGAGTCCGTAACCCACGGTGCCCTCGTGCTCGCCCCCGCTCACGGTCCAACGCGTCATGCCTTCGCTGATGCGAGTGACGAGCCAGTTGCCATCCGGATCCTGGCGTCGGTTGCGTAGCGGGATCAGGTTCATCACTTCACCGGTAAAGTTCCACTCACGGTCACTGCGCGACGACTTCAAGAGTCCGGTGATGCGCTGGTGATAGGTGTCGTCGCCCTCGAATTCGGTAGTGAGTTCGACGTGATCGCAGTAATGCATCTGACCGTTGTCCCACACGAACCCACCACGTGTTCCTGGCCCATCCTTTTTTGCCACCCGGCTGGCCATGAAGCCGAGATCCCGACTGAAGTTGGCGGTGAGCCAGCGGTAATACCACGGTGCCTGCCAGTAACGCGGTCCCCACGAGTGGTCGCGTAGTCCGCAACCGGCGATGTCCCACTCCGTATCGCCGACCCGAATGCTGCCTTGGGCTTGCACCAATTGTTCGTAGTGACCCTTCGCGAATTCCTCGCCTGGCTTCTCGTGAGGTTCGTCGGGCTCGCCGCCGAACATGCTGGGTTTGCCCTGTCCGGTAAAGGTGATGTGTACCTCGCACTCGGCGTACGGGTTGTTGGTGAACGCCTCTTTCGGGTTGGCCATCTGCAGTGGTTCGTCGAGCACCACGACCTTGCCCACGTAATCGATGCGCAGTTCCTCGAATGGCTTCACCATCGTCCACCTGAGCCCGCCCGCGTCGAATGCATCGTTGTTCGAGATGTTTGGTCGCTTGAACATGAAGCCGACCTTGCCGTCGGGCAAGTACAGACATACGGTCATCTCCGCGTAGCCCTCGTTGGCGCGGTTGCCTATGCGGAACCAACCGCCTACCTGTTGCGCGGGGTCAAAACAGTTGATGTACATGCTCTCGTTGAAGTTCGACTCTGGGCCGAGTTCGTGCATGTATTCGTCTGATGGATCGAGTCGTACTGCCATCTCGGTGACTGTACGACCAAGGTTCATAGTGATCCCAAGCGTGGCGGCACTGACCGTTGTTCAACTCGAGGGGTCGGTCGGCCAAAGGCTGAGCTGCTCCCAGGTAATCGCGACGTTCTCCACGTTCTGCCACGTGAGCCGACCTCGACTCCCCGGTCGGCGAACCTCGAGCCGATCAGGCCGCAGCGAACGCGCCGCACCGTCGACATCGTGCAAGGTGATGCTGCCGTCGGTGTTGACGCGGGCCACGTGTCCCTGTATCCAACGGCCCGTATCGCCACGCCGAAAGCGCACGGACTCGCTCGCCTTCAGGCCGATCTGTTCAAGCACAAGGGCATCAACCAATGCTTACTCGCCCACCACGCGCGCCTGCAGCTTGCGCATACCTGCAAGCCAACGGTCGTAGTCGCTCACCTTGCGCGACCAGTACGTGAGTACTTCCGGATGCGGTGCGATGAGGAATGTCTCGGCCTCGATCACCGAGAGCGCAGCCTCGGCCACCTGTGCAGGCTCAAGCACAACTCCGGCCGAACGCACCACACTGCTCGAACCACCAACGCCCGGTTCGTCGCCCTGACGAAGCATGTTGGTGTTCACACCCTGCGGGCACAGACAACTGACCCGCAGTCCCCGCGAGCCATAGGTGAGGCTCATCCACTCGGCGAACGCGACGGCTGCATGCTTGGTAAGGCTGTACGGCGCTGAGCCGATTTGTGAGAGCAAGCCCGCCGCAGATGCCGTAGAGCAGAAGTATCCCTCGCCACGGTTGAGCCATCCGGGCAGGAGGTGTTTGGCAGCCCAACGATGTGCGTGCACATTGATGTTGAACGCCGCGTTCCAGACGTCTTCGCTGGTGTCGAGGTCGGTGCCGATTCCAACACCGGCGTTCGCGAAGAACAGGTCGATTGCGCCGAACGTCTCCTCGGCTGCGTTGATCAACTGCACGTTGCCCTGCTCGCTGCCGACATCTGCTTGCACGCCAATGCTGGAGTCGGGGCGGAGTGCATTGAGCGCCGCGGCAACCTGTTGGGCGCCTGCGCCATCGAGGTCGGCGACCACCACACGCGCACCGGCAGAATGAAAACGTTCGGCCAGCGCCCGGCCAATACCGTTTGCTGCGCCGGTGACCACTACATGCTTGCCCGCGAGATCCATTGTCGAGATGGTAGGCGTCGGGCGCGACCCATAGTGGCATCGACATCGGTATGTGACATGTTCGTCAACCGCTGACCTGACGAAACAACATGTTCACAGATACCATGCACCGTCAACGAGCGCCATCAGGTTACGGTGGCTATCGTGACCAGTGAGCAACGCATGTTGCACCATTTCGAGAGGAGCAGTCGATGACCGACACGAACGAGGCAGTAATAATCGACGCCTTGGCGGTCATTGATAAGGCGCTGGCAGAAATGCTGCGCCGCGAGCTCGTCTCCACCGGTGAAGTCGCCGACTTGTTGCTCGACGTGCGCACGCTGCTCACGCATCCAGCCGCAGCTGCCGCCGCCACAGCCTGAGGTGTTTGGGCCCTCTCAGCAGGGCTCGTGTCAGAGGGCCAGCAGGTCGTTGAACGATCCCACGAGGCAGCGATGCAACAAGTCCGGTTCGGCGACTGCAGCCGTATCGATGTTGGCACCCATGTCGAGGCTGCCCATATAGCTGAGCAACGTGAGGTTGAACGCAACGCCTCCGAGTGGACCAACTGGATAATTCTCGAGCAGGCGCGCGCCGGCCAGGTACAACGCAACCGGTGCGCCGCGCACGTTGCTCGTCGCGAAGTCGATGGTGTGTGCCTGCGTGCGCGCCAGTCGGGTGACCAACGACGTGGGCAGGGTCGCCGCGACAGCCGCCAGGGTCTCTAGTGATGCCGTTGCGGTGCCTTCGCGGGCTGCATGTGATGCATCGTGAATTTCGCGGAACCGATCCGCCACCGACATCTCGCCCGTGGGCACGAGCATGCGCACCAATGAGAACGCATTCGCTCCAGACGTTTCGCCGCGGGTGCTGATCGCCATCGAGGCGCGCAGCTTTTCTACGGGAGCGCCCATCGCAATGTGATATCGGCTCGCGGCCTCCGCTGCTGCGGTGAGAAAGGCAGTGTTGAGCTTGCCGCCAAGCTTCGTGGCGATCGCTCGTGTCTCGGCATATGGCGCGCGTAGAACTTCGATCTGGCGTCGCAGCGAACGCTGCGTCCAGAGCGGCGAGTGGGCTTGCTCGACATCGCTGAGCTGGCTAATGAGGCTGCGGATGGTCTCGGCCGCGGCGTTGCCCGCCTCGGGCAGTTGCGTGGGATCCGCGATTAGGTCGCGCACCTGGCGCAGCACCCCAAGCGGCATGCGCAGGCTGCTCGCAAGAAGATCGCGAAATGCGTCGGCGTTGCTTGGTTGGCTTTGCTCCTCGGCCGCGTCGATTGTGTCACGATCGACCGCGGGCTTCTCGGGGGCGTCGGCTGCAAAGTCGAGAAACTCAAGGCTGAGCTTCACCCCACCTTCGCCATCGGTGATCGTGTGATGAAGTTTCTCGATGAGCGCGCACTTGCCGCCACGGAGTCCCTCTACGACAACGAACTGCCACAGCGGTCGCGTGCGATCAAACGGGTCGGCGGTAATCAGGCTGGCGAGATCGAGCAGTTGACGCATCGAGCCGGGCTTCGGCAGCGCCATGTGCCGTACGTGGTAGCGCAGATCGAAGTTGGCGTCGTCCACCCACATCGGCGCAGTGAGGTTTGCGGGCGCGGGTTGTACTCGCTGGCGCAGGCGCGGCACAACAAGCGTTGCGCGATCCATGGTGCGCAGGAAGCGGTCCATATTCGGGCGCTTTTCCAAAATGGTGACGTTGGCAAAGGTGGACGACAGATGGGGATCCTTCTCCATCCGCCACATCAGCCCTTCGGCATCAGACATCTTGTTGTCGAACACGGGCAAATCAGCCATATCCGCGACACTACGCCGTGCGAGTCCGCCGACCTCCTGCCGCTCAGGCCGCGCGACAGTGGTGTTCGGGCTTCAGCGCAAGAGTGCACGGGTGATGCGGCGGGCGAGAGCGCCCAGCGCGAGGCCCAGCACTGCGCCACCGACGACATCGCTGGCGTGGTGAATTCGCACGTAGGCGCGGCTCAGCGAGACGATGGCGGCGAGACCAAACCACAGTGGTGCGGTACGCCGCGCGCCCCATGCGCTGAGCAGCGTTGCGGCAAGGAACGCCGACGATGCGTGGCCGCTCGGGAAACTGCTGGTGGACGGTGTGCGCACCTCGAACCGGTCGTCGCCGCTCATCGTGGGTCGCCCCCGGCGAAACAGCCGTTTGACGCCCTGATTCACAATGAGGCTCTCGGCACCGAGCACTGACGACAACACGATTGCCTGATTGGCGCGCTGTTCGCTGGTGATCCCGCGGGCAAGACCGATGATGTGCCAGATCACGCTGAAGTCGCCGAGGTGGCTCGCATTGGAGAACAGCGCGTCAGCAACTGGATTGCCGCGCAGCTTCTCGAGTTGATCGTCGGCCCACTGATCGAAACGCGCGACAGCAGGCCCGAAGTGCCCATTGTCGGGAGCACTCATGCGTTTGATCGAATCATCCGCCGGCTCGAATCATGCGGTGGCAATGGTAGCCAAGGCGCGCGGCGCTTCGACCGCGGCTAATGCTGGATCGCCACCAAAGGCCGGGCACCACTTCTTGAACGAACAGCCGCCGCAGAGCCCGCTCGGGCGAGGCTGGAAGTTTTCGGTGAGGCAGGCTTTCTCGACGGCCTTCCAGACGGCGGTGGTGCGCGTGGTGACGGCGCGCACGGACTGTTCGGATGGTGTGGCTTCGATGATCTCGCCGCTCTTGAGATACATCAGTCGGATCTTGGCGGGACGCCGACCCAACACTGCCTGACACAGGAAGGAATAGAAGTGCACACCGCTGAATGAGCTCTGTTCAAACCTGACGCTTGGTGCCCGACCGGTTTTGTAATCGGTAACGACAAGCTCGCCATCGGCATTCAGCTCGAGCCGGTCGATAATGCCGCGCAACGTCAACCCGCCCACCACAGCTTCGAGGCGCAGTTCGAGACCGATCTCACGAATTGTCGTTGGGTCTTCCATTGCCAGGTACGCATGCACCAACTCGCGCGCCTCGTTGAAGAAGGTGGATGCCTGTGCATCGGTGAGGGCAAGTTCGGTGAACTCGGGATCGATGCGGTACTCGGCAATGGCTACATCGAGCGCGGCGAGTGCGGCGTCAGTTGTTCGCTCTGCAGGTGCAGACATGAACAACAACTCGAGCGCACGGTGCACCAGCGAACCCCGAGTGGTGTGCACGCTCGGCGGCTCGGGCAGCTTTTGGATGCTGGCGAAACGAAATGCCATCGGGCATGAAAGAAAGGCCTGCACCCGACTTGGCGACAAACTGGTGGGTACTTCGAACATGCCTTGATCGTAGAGCAGGCCTGTCACAACGTTCGCCGATGGTGGGTGTCCTAGATAATTGGGCTCGAGGAGGCCCCGGTAAGCATGAGTTCACCGGCCATCTCATAGATGCGCGGCTGCGCCACAACGTGTTGCACCACGGTCATTGCATCGCGCTGCAATCGCTCGAGCGGGCTCGAGGTGTAGATCGATGAAGCGCCCGCTGTTTCGCACATCAGTTGCGTGATATCGCGCGCCTTTTGGAAGGCGTGCACTCTCGAGAGGGCAACCGCGGCACGGATCTCAGCCGATGGCTGGTCACCCCGAACGAGGGTGTCCCAGAGTCGATCGAGGCTGTCGTAGAGGTAGGCGCGCGTCCCACCAAATTCCGCCTCAGCGCGGGCGACGGCGCTGCGGACGCGGGGAAGATCGCGCATCATCACAAAATCGGGGAGCACCAATTTGTCGGCCGCAATGGCGCTCACGATGTCGATGCTGCGCCGAGCCATTCCCAACGGCACGCCAGCCATGTTCGTGACGAAGCCCATTCGGAACTGAAACAACGGTTCGGTTCGGTGAATCGAACCGGCGAACCGAAAGCAACGTTGTTCGGGCACGAACAGGTTGGTGGCTGTGTAGTCGTTGCTGCCGCTGCCAGCGAGGCCAATGGTGTGCCATGTGTCGAGGATGGTCCACTCCTGCGCGGGAGCCGCGGCTACCACCCAATCGGGCGCGCCGTCGTCTCCGAGGACAGGAACCCCGGCATCGTCGATCACCAGGCATCCGCCGACGATGACGTCGGCATGCGTGCATCCGCTGCCAAAGGCCCACTTGCCGCTGATCTTGTATCCGCCGTCGACTCGCTTGGCTTGGCCGGCCGGCTGGATGAGGCCCGCGGTGGTGGCGTCGATCGACGGCCACAACTCGGCCGCAACGTCTGCGTCCATGAACGCGCCGTAGTACGGCGCGTCTGAGCCAATCATCACGCACCACGCCACCGAGGGCTCGTAGTACGCGAGCATCTCCACGATCTCGGTCTGCTGCCTGAAGCTGAGCTCGGGCCCGCCGAGCGCGTGCGGCACCGCTATCCGAAAGGCACCAGCGGACTTCAAGGCCTCGACGAGATCGTCGGGAAGGCGACGCGCCGCAGCGATTTCGTCGGCGCGGGCGGGCAGCGTTTGGGCGAGGTCGCGAAGTGATGCGGTGATCGAGTCGTACGTGTTCACGTCGTGGAACCGTATCGGTTGAAGCCCGCGTGGTTGCTCAGGCGGGGAACGACGAAATGATCTCGGCGATCTCGTCGGGCGCCTGCATCGGGCCGAAGTGTCCGAGCTGGTCGAGTTCGATATAGCGCGCGTCGGGAATTTCAGCGGCAAGTGCCTGCATGCGTGACGACGGCTGCATCGGCTCCGGCAAACCGCTCAACACCCACACCGGAATCTGAAGTTCGCCGAGTCGATCCCAGGTGTTGTGATCTGCGCCCGCCTCGTACGTGCGCGCCTCGTGCTCGCCGCGGCACTTGATATGAATCCGACCGTCGTCGCCGAGCGCAAATCCTCCGTACACATACGCGCTCAGACATTCGGAGGTGAAGACGTTCATCGGTGGCTTGGCGCTGTAGTTCGCAATGGCTTCTTCGAAAGAGGCGAAGCTGCTGCGTCGCTTTCGCGCGCCGGCCGCAAGGAAGTTGTCGGGTCGCGGGCCGGAACCGATACCGGCGCGCATGTCGGTGGGCATCACGATTGGCTCGTACAGCACGAGTCCTCGAAACAGCGTTGGTTCTGCGAGCGCGGCCATGAGCAACGCCGCGCCGCCCATGCTGTGACCGACACCGAGTACCGGCGCATTGTCGTATACGTCGATGACGAACGCCGCCGCATCTGCGCCGTGGGTCTCCCAGTTGACCGCAGCGTCTGAATCGACCGGTGTGTCGCCGTGGCCCCGCGCGTCGTACGCAAGGTTGTGATACTTCGGTAGTTGCCTCGCTATCGGCTGCCAGCATCGTGCATGAAACCCGGTTGCATGGGCGTACACGATGGTGGGTCCGGTGCCTCCGAAGTCGTACGTGGCGAGCGGTGAGGCCGTCATAGATGTGGCGTCAGTCCTTTGCTTCGTGTGACTTGCGGCGGCGTCGGCGCCACCAGATGCTGACGAGTCGATCGAGCACGATGCCAAGGACGATCGACATGAGGATCGACCAACGCGTGGTGGTGGTCTTCGTGAAGAACACGAAATGCAGGCTCGCTTCGTGGCTGTTCTTGACGAAGAAGATGATGCAGAAGGCAACGATGACGCCAGCCGCGATCAGCGTGATGTTGGGGCCACCTCTATCGACCGACGTTGGGTGATGCTCGCCGCCGAATTTGGCAGTGTCGGTATTGCGATCGTTGTCGCCGCGATTGTCATTGGGACCCATGGTGACCTCCTCTAGCTCTAGTGGTTCTCGGTGTGATTCATCATGCCCCGCCCGGCTTGGGCTCGCGTGGTAATCCGAGCAGGCGTTCACCGATGATGTTGCGCTGCACTTGGCTGGTGCCACCAGCGATGCGGCCTCCCGGCGCAGCGAGCATGCCTTGCGCATCTGATCCGGCGAGCATGGCGTGGGCACCTGCGAGATCGCCGCGCAGCATCGCCGCGTCGAACATCATCTCCGTGATCCCGAGCTTCATGAGCGACGCTGCCGTAGAAGCAACCGGACCTTGGCGCTGGCCCATTGCCTTGAACGCGTTGCCGCGGCTGAGTAACCCGGCGAGTGCTTGCCGTTGCGTGGCCGTCAGGTCTCGTCCCTCGGCCAAACGCGCCATCGATTCCAGGCGACGCTCGAGTCCGATCACGCTTGCGCCGATGTGACCGCGTTCGTTGGTGAGCACAGCCATGCCCACGCCCCATCCACCATTGAGTGGTCCAAGCAACTGATCGGCGGGAAGCTCAACATCGGTGAAGAACACCTCGTCGAACTCTGCTTCGCCCGTGATCTGTTTCAGAGGGCGGATCTCAACGCCAGGCAGGTTCATGGGAAAGAGAAAGAACGAGATGCCCTCGTGCTTTTTGGCATCGGGATTGGTGCGCGCCATGAGAATGCCCCAATCGCTGTAACGCCCTCCGCTGCACCACACCTTTTGCCCATTGATGATGAACCGATCGCCGTCGCGTTCGGCCTTGGTGGACAATCCGCCGAGGTCGCTGCCCGCACCGGGCTCGCTGAACAACTGGCACCACACTCGCTCGGCTCGCAACGTGGGAAGCAAGTGCTGCTGCTGTTGCTCGGGAGTTCCGAACTTCATGATCGAACCGCCAGCGAGAACGAGACCCACCATGTTGAGTACCGGAGGAACTCCGGCGAGGGCGCATTCGTGCATCCACACGGCTTGATGGTCGACGCTGAGTCCTTGCCCGCCGTGTTCGACGGGCCAATGGATACCCGCGAAGCCGGCAGCGAAGACACGCTGTTGCCATTCGATGCCCGCCTGAATCAGATCGGGAGGACAAATGGCCCCGTAGTCGCGAGGTGCCGTGGATTTGTTCGTCAAAAGCCACTGCTGGACCGACGTTCGAAAGTCATCTATTTCGATCAATGCCAACGATGAATTCATTGCCAAGGCACGCTAATCGCGCCAGCCCCACGGCCCGTAGACGAAGGTGGGCGTGACACGTCTGACAGGGACAAATGGTTTGGTCCTACGACTATTGGGCATTAACTATTGCACCAGCTCAGACATTGTTTTTTGGATAGTTCTTTACTCTAGCTATGCCAAGCGGTGCCGATACCTAAGTTACAATTCGGTTGCGATCCGCAATCGATTGCCAATTCCACCAACTTTCAGGAGGCCCCAATGCGTCGAAGCGCATTACTCACAGCAAGCGCCTTTATCGGTCTTGCCTCGATCGTTGCTGCTGGCTCCACCGCCAGTGCCAGCGCCCGAGCATCCATCGCGCCGAACGCGCCGGCCGTCTCGACATTCACCTTGAATCTGGTCGGCACGCCCATCGTTGTTGGCGTCACCACAGACCCGGCCGGCAACCTCGTTGACGCGACCGTGACCCCAGCAACCGGTTTCACCCCGACGGCAGTGATGCCGAACAAGGTGCGGTTCGAGAATTCGACCACCGGCACAAGTGTCACGGTCAAGGCCAATCATGGCGGCCAGAGCGTTACCGCTCGCGCTTCCAGCCTTGCGACCTTGGTCAGTACGGCCAATGGTTGGAGCGGCGACGTCTTCGGTAACGGCACCACTACAAAGGTGACGTTTGACATCGCTGCTCTCGCACCTGATGGCGTGTCGCCCGACATCCTGAAGGTCAAGGTCCTGCCCGACTGCACGACCGGTGTGGCTCCTGCGATGACCTGCGTCGTGGGACCAACAACCTACGGCGACGATGAGGACGACAATGAGGGCACCGAGGCTTCGGCATCGGTCAAGTTCTCACTGCTCGGTCAGACCCGCACCCTGCGAATTCGGGTAGGCACGCACACTGAAGATGGTGTGACGTCGGCATCGGTGCGTATTTCGCTCTCGAAGATCAAGGGTGGGATGACGGTTGTTGTCGGAACTGCGCAGACCTGGACCGGCACACTGTGTGACGGTAAGACGGTAGCCACGTTCGGATATCTCGTCGATGCGACGACTGGCGCCGTGACAATCACGGCACCGTCACCGACAGCCGAGGTCAAGAACAATGAGAACGGCGCCGAGGTTCGGTTTGCCAATGGTCCTCGCGTTCGTATCGGCGTCAAGCACGAAGACGACGGCGGTGGCGCAGCCGTTCCGAGCCTCACCGTTAAGTTCAAGTGCGAAGCCGGTATCCCAACAATTGGTGGGCTCCCTGCTGACCCAACCATCGTGAACCAAGGCGGCCATGGTGACCAAGGTGGTCACGGTGGCGGCGATGGTGGCAACAACAATGGTGGTGGAGACAACAAGGGCAATGATTAATTCATTTGCTGGAAAGGCCCGGCTCCTCCTATTGGGGGCCGGGCCTTTGCTCTT
>JANLPV010000023.1:0-1614 GCA_031367435.1 Actinomycetes bacterium
GGCTCGCGTCAGGGCTTTACTGCGACAACCAATATCGCTCCGAATGGTGTGGCCAGTTCCGCCAATTGCACGGGCACCCATACCGTTCGCGCCGTATTGCGGGCCCGCAGCGATGGCAGCGTGTTGCAAACCACCTACGTCAACTACGTCGTCGCTCTGAACTAGCACTCACAAGCTCACCTACCGCGCCTATCGAGCAACTCAGCCGCAGTTGGCGCGGCAATCATGCCGGTGTCTCAGCGGCCACGATCGAGGCGACTGGAGAAGGCTGGAATGCGTTGATGAACGACCGAATCGACGCGTTGGTGCCGTGCAGTTCGACGCGGCCGGTGCGGTGAGCTTGTGCCATCGGCACGTGTCCAAGGTAGGTCCGGTACAGCGTCGATCGGTCGGTCCGCAGAGCGATGTCGACTTCGAATCGCGGGTCGGCCAGGCAGAGCGAGGCCGCGTGGTCAACGACGATCCAGTAACGCTTGGGATGGTCGGTGAAGTTGACGGCGATCGTGAACCGAGGTCGCGGCAGGTTGGCGGGGTCGATGCGACGGTGCAGCCACCACAACAGCAGATCGGGGTCGAGTTCATCCGGTTCGGGTTCGCCAAAGGTCCAGCGCGCGCCCCAGGTGGCAAGGCCGAATACCACGGGTTCAAGGTCGCGCCCCGATGCCGTGAGGTGGTAGCTGCCATCGACATCATGTTCGATCACGCCGGCACGAACAAGTTGCTGGAGACGTCGACTGAGCAGCGCTCGAGACAGACCGGGATTGCCACTGATGAGCTCATTGAACCGAGACGTGCCTGTGAGCAGGTCGCGCACGATGTGGATCGTCCAGCGGTCACCGAGCAGTTCAGCCGACCGTGAGATCGGGCAGTATTGGCCGTACGTCTTCATGCCGTATCCTGTCACAGTTCAGTATTGGAACTAGACGAACGAGCGGCTGTGGTCTTGGCTGAGTAGCAGCAACACTCACTCTCCCGAATCGAGAAATCATGCGAATCTCCAAGAACGACATCCCGACCAAGATCGACGTGCCTGGCGCCGTCGCACGACAAGCAATCAACTTCGGCGACGCGTCCGACTATGGATCATTGGCGGCCGAGTACTTCTCGCTCGGGGCCGGCACCGACATCGCACCGTTGCTGAAAGGGCTCGACGACGACGCCTGTCAGGCACCGCACTGGGGGTACATGATCTCGGGCGAGGTTGTCATTACGTATACCGGCGGACGCGAGGAAACGTGTAGCGGCAACGACCTCTTCTATTGGCCGTCCGGTCACAGTGTGCGCGTCGTCAGCGATGCCGAGGTAATCCTGTTCAGCCCACAGGTCGAACACGCTGAAGTGCTGAACCATATGCTCGCGGCCATGGCCGGCTGACCAGACCACATCCACATCCGACATCCACATCCACATCCGACACAACCCGACGATTCAGGAGACCCCATGGAAGGCAACGAACAACTGGCAGTGATCATCCCAATGCTGAAGCAGGTGGGCCACGGCATCCAGCCATCGCACTACGACGACGCCACGCCGTGCGCAGCCTTTACTGTTGAAGGCGTGCTCGGCCACATGGCCGATCTCGCATCCGCGTACGCTCCGGCGTTTCGCGGCGAG
>JANLPV010000038.1:0-48657 GCA_031367435.1 Actinomycetes bacterium
CGACGAGCTCGATCTCATGGACGCGTTCTTCCGCGATCCCGATGTGCTCGATACTCCCGTCGAACGGGTAATGGGCCCGAAGCTCCCCACCATTGGCTTCGGCCAAAAGGTCGCGCTGGCCGTGGAGATGCTCGACACATCGCCCGCGTTGCTCGTGCTGTCCGGAGGTCGTCCACTCAGCGTCATCACGCGCACCGACGTGTTGGCATATCTTCAGGCGGTTGCAACGTATGGGTGAGATCGAAGACGAACTGCACGCGCAGCAGGGTTGGGGCTTCGAGACCCGTGCCGTACACGCCGGCCAAGACCCCGATGGCACGAGCGGAGCGGTGGTTACACCGATCACGCTGAGCACCACGTTCGCGCAAGAGGGCGTCGGCATCCACAAGGGTTTCGAGTATTCGCGTAGCGGCAACCCAACTCGCGCTGCGCTCGAGGCATGCCTTGCCTCACTCGAAAACGCGTCCTTTGGCTTTGCATTTGCCAGCGGGCTCGCAGCCGAGGACAACATCATTCGACTCCTGCGACAGGGCGATCGCATTCTGCTCGGCAACGATGCCTATGGCGGCACATTCCGGCTGATCTCGAAGGTGTGGTCGCCGCTCGGATTCCCGTGGACCGCTGTCGATCTCACCGATATCGACGCGCTCACCGCGAATTGGCCTACCGACACGCGCATGGTCTGGCTCGAGACGCCCACGAATCCCTTGCTCACCTGCATCGACATCGCTGCCATCGCCGAGGTCGCTCACGCGAACGGCGCGCTGGTAGTTGTCGACAACACCTTTGCCACTCCCTATCTGCAGCAACCGCTGTCGCTCGGCGCGGACATCGTGGTGCACTCCGCAACGAAATACCTCGGGGGCCATAGCGATGTCGTCGGCGGCTTCGTCGCGCTCAACGACGCTGAGCTCGCCGAGCGCATCCGCTTCACACAGAACGCGGCCGGGGCGGTGCCGGCACCGTTCGACTGCTATCTCGTCCTACGCGGCGTGAAGACGCTCGCGGTGCGTATGGAACGCCACTGCGCCAACGCCCGCGCGATCGTCGATCTTCTCATCGGACATCCCGCCGTGGAACGCGTGCTCTATCCGCAACTACCCGATCACCCCGGCCACGCCGCAGCAGCCAAACAGATGCGCGACTTTGGTGGCATGGTCAGCTTCACCTGTCGGGGCGGCGAGGCCGCCGCGCTCGAGGTCGTGAAGCACACCACGTTGTTCACTCTGGCCGAATCGCTCGGCGCGGTGGAAAGTCTCATCGAGCATCCTGGCCTGATGACACACGCATCCGCGGCGGGATCACCGTTACAGGTGCCGGCGTCGCTCGTTCGGTTGTCGGTAGGTATCGAATCGGGTGCCGACCTCGTCGCCGACCTTGCCCAGGCGCTCGATCACATTTGAGCGGCCGCGCGGCTTCCGCTACGCAACGCGCCTTCCATGAATCCGGCTAACGCATCGGTGTGTTCACCGGCGAGCACCATGCGCCCATAACGCCGATGCATCATCGCCCATGCGGGGAGAAATTCTCCTGGACCAAACGTTGCATAGCAGCCGAGGCTGAAGCGATCGTTCGTCCAATCGGTCTGCACGCGCTCGCCGACGAGTCCCTTCAGGCCGGGGAAGAGTCGGTTGGCCTCATCGATGACGCGGTTCGTGGTGTCGGGCAACGCCGCCAACGCGGCACCATCGTGTGACGACAGCAGAATCGTGAGCACACCACTGTCACCGGGCTGCGCTTCGCTTGTCTCCCACATCTGGCCCCACGCGCGTTCGGTCACCACAGACCCGTCGCACTCATGATCGTTCCAGACGCGCCGCCCGGTCTGCAGGCTCACCTTGCCACCAATGCCGTAGCCGACTGCGGCAAGTTCGCCGGGCATGTCGGCCCACATGCGGCCAAGAACGGGAAGTGGCACGGTCACGATCAGGTGCTGCGCCGTGATGACACTGCCATCGGCGAACAGCACCTGGCCAGAGTCGGCGTCGAGGCGATCGACGGGCGACGACAGGCGCACTCGTTGTCCGAGCTGTGTCGCGAGGCCCTGCGCAAGCAGATCGTTGCCGCCGGCGATTCGGTACGCCTCGCGACCCTGGCCTGACCTCAGATGCAGCGCCGTCATCCAGCCGGCCATCAATTGCGACACCTCGTCGGGTCCGAGCATGAACTCGCTACGCACCTCACGCCCAATCACGACACGTGCCATCGGACTGAGTTGCAATGAACTCACGAGATCTGACAAACGGGCTTGGTCGAGTTCGCCAGCGAGGGAACTCGCCGACGGATCATCGGCGTCGACCATTTCCGCAAGTACCGCGATCGCATCGTGCCAACGCGCGAGCTCACCCACGAGCGAATGGTGCAGGGCGAAGGGCGCGGCGCGACCACCAACATCGAGCCAGCGATGCGCGTCGTCGTGGCCGCTGTGCACCTCGGTGAGTTGCAGCCCGAGCGACGCCGCCAACGCAAGCACCGTCACATGGCTCGAGTCGATGAACTCAGCACCACGTTCGCACCATTGTCCGTTCGTGAACAAATGGCTCCACACTCGGCCGCCCACCCGATCGCGGGCCTCGACGACAACCACCTCACGGCCGGCATTCATGAGGTCGACACCGGCACGCAATCCGGCTAGACCCGCGCCGATCACGAGTACATCAGTGGCGGTGTTCATTGTCGTGGTGGTCACCCGTTGCACGTTGCTTCGATTTTCAGAACAGCGCGGGTTGTTCGGGCCGGATGACGCGCATGCCAGGCCACGGTACAAAGTGGTCCATGAATACCCACGTGCGCCGATGAATGGCCGATGGCCCATAACCCTGCAGAGCCGTTTTGTGCAGTGGACATGGATATCCCTTGTTGGTATCGAAATGCCAATGCGGATAGTTCGCGGACTGCTCGCGCATGATGCGATCGCGGGTCACCTTGGCAAGGATGGAAGCTGCGGCGACCGATAGGCAGATGGCATCGGCTTTGACGCGCATCTCAACGTGGCGAACGTGGGGGCCAACGAAGTTCCACTTGCCGTCGACGACCGCCGCGTCTGGCGTGAGCCCCAGCGAATCGAGCGCTCGTTGCACAGCTAAGCGCTGCGCGTCGGCCATACCCAATTCGTCGCATTCGACGTGGCTGGCAGCACCTACCGCCCACGCATCGCACCACGCGGCCACCCGGTCGAAGAGATCCTCCCGACCTGCTTCGGTGAGCATCTTCGAGTCACGCACACCGTTCACGCGACGATCGCGTGGTAGCACTGCAACACCAACCATGAGCGGGCCGGCCCAGGATCCGCGACCCACTTCATCGATGCCCACCACAACATCGTGACCGGCATCCCACAGTTCGCGCTCGATCGCACGCGTTGGTGCCTTGCTGCGACGAGATGCCATTGAGTCTTACTGCAGCACGATCTGCGCGTCGCCGTCAATGACGTGGCCGATCGTGGTGAACCCCGATGCACCCAACTGTGCCTCCACCGACGGGTGCACGGCCGCGAGCAGACCACCCGAGGTTTGCGGGTCGTAGCCAATGGCAACCTGATCGTCGGTGAGTTCACCAACCACCGTGACATGCTGCTGCACATGCTCGCGGTTGCGCGGGTCGCCGCCAGTACGAACGCCACGCTCGAGTGCGGCAACGACCCCGGAGTACATCGGCAGCTGCGAGTAGTCGAAAACGAAGACCGCATTGGCCCGCTCGGCCATCTCCCACGAATGCCCGAACAGCCCGAAGCCGGTGACGTCGGTGACGGCATGCACCGCACCGCCATGCGTCTGCAACGCTTCGCTCGCGCTGCGGTTGAGACGGCGCATACCCGCAATCGCCTCGGCCTTGTCGGCATCGCTACCGCCGGCGAGCGCAATGGCTGTGCCGAGTGGTTTGGAAATCATGAGCACATCGCCGACACGCGCCCCGTCTTTGCGGAAGATGCGATCGGGGTGGACCAGGCCCTGAACGGCGAGACCAAAAATGGGCTCGGGATTGCGAATGGTGTGGCCACCTGCGATTGCGCCGCCAGCCTCGGCCACTACGGCGGCAGCAGCATCGAAGATCGCGACGATGGCTTCACGCGGGAAGTGTTCGGGGAACGCAGCAACGTTGACTGCGACGGTGACACGCCCGCCCATCGCGAACACGTCGCTACACGCGTTGGCCGCGGCGATCGCACCGAAGTCGGACGGATGATCGACGAGTGGAGGGAAGAAGTCGGTGGTGCTGACCATCGCGAGATCGTCGGTGATCTTGTACACCGCGGCATCATCAAATGGGGCGAGACCGACGATCAGCGCTGGATCAGACGCGGCTGGAAAGTCACGCACCAGGCTCGACAACAGCGATGCCCCCCACTTGGCGGCGCATCCGCCGCACGATGTCCACTCGGTAAGTCGCATACTGTCGAGATCTGTCACGGCGCACAGCCTACGGTGAGAGCCATGATCAGCATCGGCCCGTACGTGTTCACAGAGACCGACGCACTGCGCACCTTGGGCAACCTCGATGCACTGTGGAGTTCGATGATGGAGGGACGAGAAAGCGCTCGTGCCGACGCCATCGGCGCTGACCTCGCGGCCCGTATTGCCACCGCGCTTGGGGCCACCCACGGCGCATCGCTCGCCGAAGTCTCCACCCTCGCAGCTACCTCACTGGCCGGTTCGGCGCTGTTGGGCGAGGTACTCGACGACGCGTGGACAAGCCTGGCGGCTGCCACGCAGGTTCTTCGGTCCGATGGCCAACTGCCAGCAACGGCGAGCGGCGTCGTAAGCCAACTCAGCGCATCGAAGGGCGGCGTGCCCAAGCGCGCGCTCGATGAAGTACATGTGTCGTTCACCGGCGTCGACGGCGACGCGCAAGGAACACGTCAGCATCACGGTCGGCCGTGGCAAGCACTTTGCCTGTACGCCGACGAAGTGATCGACGCGTTTCGTGCAGACGGACACCCCATTGGTCGCGGAAGTGCAGGAGAGAACATCACCGTGTCGGGCGTGCCCTGGTCAGATGTTCGCCCGGGCGTGCGACTGCGCATCGGCACCGTGATCGCCGACGTGCAGGCCTACGCCGTACCGTGCCGTGACAACGCACAGTGGTTCAGCGACGGTGACTTCAATCGCATGAGCAGCCTTCGCGGTCCGGTGAGTCGGGTGTATGCAACCGTGCGCGAGCCGGGGCGCATTGTCACAGGTGATGCGATCATTCTCGAGCCCTGAAATTCGTGCACGTCAGAATGTGTAGGGCACGTAGGCGTGCTCACACGGCGAGCCGAGCAGCATCCACGCCACGGGCAAGCGATCCACCGGTAGCTCGGCCACGATCGACGCTGTTGTTGCCTCAACGTCAGGCACGTGCATGCACACGCTCCACCCTGGTTCGAGGCATGAATCGTGCGAACGCAGGTGCGCCTCGATTGCCGCACGTGTCACCGGTTGCTGGCCGAGCGTTGCCCGTGAGGCGTTCAACCGCGGATCGATGAGCCGCTCAACGGGTTGACCCGGATGACGATGCGCCGCATCGAATGAGGCAATGCATGTGCGATTCGATATGGCCGCAACGTCGACCACTTGCTCGGCTGCCCATTGGGTACCGCTGGTTTCGAGGATCCACGCGTCGACCGGATCGGCAATCAGAAAGCTCGACCAATACGGCCGCTCCTTGCCGACGATCGCGACATCGTGACCGGTTCCTCCCTGCCCATATCGCTCGAGCAGAGTCGTGATGACATCCACGGCATCCTTGGCTGTCGTCGCCCGTTCAAGGCCGAGCCGGACGAGGTCCATCCCGATCAATGCCGGCGTGGCTGCTCGCGGATCGAGTGTTGTGTAGATCGCTTCGTTGCCGATCGCAACACCCGCTTCGTTCACACCGTGCTCCGCTCCCCAACACCAGGTCGGACGTGACAGCACGCATCGCAAGGTGGGCTCGTGCAGACCCTCGATCGTGATGTGCGTCGTGCGAGTCGTCCGCTCAGACCGCGGCATCGACCATTCGATCAGCTGCGCTTCTTGCGGAGGTCGATCGCTGTTCTTTGCGAACAAGGTCACGCCATCGACCGTGGCGGTGCGCAGGGCGACGAGCGAATCACACACTGAGCGGATCACACACTCTCAGCTGAAGGACACGTCGGAGCCAAGCGGATCCGTCGCCTCGCCGGGAGCCTCGCCGGGAGCCGCACTGGGAGCCGTGCCAGCCGTGCCAATACCCGCCGGCGCCGGCCAGAGCGCCTCACCCTTGGTGCCAGAACTAAACCACTCGGGCGCGACCGCTGGGGAGCTGAGACGAACTGTCGGTCCGTCAACTTCCCACAGCACTGCGGGTCGGTCACCGTGCCAACGCACCGCGTATGAAACTGTCGATACAGGTCCGACCGGCAGACCGTGCACTTCGAAATTTCCACCGAGCCACGACTCGGGAATTCCTCCGGCAAGCAACTCTGCCGTATCGGTGCCCGTGGCGCGGGCGACACGTAGCTCGTGCCATGCCAGCGCACGCGAATCGTCGAAGCCAAGTTCATGATGGCGGGGCAGCTCAGCAACCGCAGACGACCGCATCCGCGCGACATCACGAACGGCTCGCGTTTCGCCGGCTCGACCCAACACAACGGCCGCAGCATCGAGCGCCGCGGCGACATCCCATGAATGAGCGAGTCGCGCCACGGCAGCCACCGCATCGGCGATATCGGGAACCCACGGATCGGCACGCTCACCAAGTCGCACGAGTTGACCGACGTCGAGGAGGAACGACGTCGGATCATCGGTGGGCGCGACGGGACCGTTGAGCGCGAGTTCGGCGCGTCGACGAGCGACGTCGGCAAGGATTGAATCGTCGGGCACCAGAATTCGACCGGGCCGATCGATCACCGAAGTCCATCCCCGCGCCACCTGCATCGACGACGCCAAGTTGTCGGGCAGTTGCGTGGATCCAGCGTTGTGTGCAAGCGCGACGCGAATGGTGGAGTGATGGCCCACAGGAAACACCACCGAGCCCGCCGGCAGCGTGATGCCTTCGATCGGCACGCTGGCCGGCGCACGGGTGGACAACACATCGCCGCGACTGAACGCCACAGCAAAGGGCAACGTCGATTCGTTCTCGATCTCGATGACCGTGAAGCCTCCGCCGTCGGCGACACACCACACGCGATGTACCGCATCGCCCGATGGCACGCGCAACCGTGTTTCGAACACTGGAGCGTTGTCGATACGCCGTTGACGCACCGCTGCTTCCTGCTCGGGCACATGCCAGCGATCATCTGCTGCAACGAACCACTGCAGTGCCGCATCGTCGCTGACGCCCCACGGCTGCACGTTGCCGGCCGGACTGACGGTGGCGCGCCAACCATGCCCAAGCACTCCGATGGTGTTCATTGCACTCAGCCGATCTCGGATTTCGTGGTGCGCTGCATGAGCGCGGCCAACGCCTCCCGAGCGGATCGTCCTTTGTGACAGACGGCAACGACCTGTTCGGTAATCGGCATCTCCACACCGTATCGGCGGGCGAGGTCCAACACCGGGGGCGAACTCTTCACGCCCTCGGCCACCATGTTCATGCTCGCGAGAATGTCCTTGATCTTCAGACCCTGACCGAGCTGCAGTCCAACGGAATTATTGCGACTCTGCTTCGATGAACACGTCGCGATGAGATCGCCGATTCCCGCCAAACCTGCGAACGTGTTCGCGTTGCCGCCAAGCGCCATCCCCAGACGGGTCATCTCGGCAAGCCCACGCGTAATGATCGTGGCGCGGGTGTTGTCGCCAAAGCCCATGCCCTCTGCCATACCCGCGGCGATGGCGATGATGTTCTTCACAACGCCACTCACCTCGCATCCAACGACATCGGGGTTGGTATAGATGCGCAGGCTCGGTCGGCTGAAGATGCGTTGCAGCTCCCGCGCGATCGTGTCATCGTCGATCGCCACGACGCTGGCTGCCGGCTGACCCGACAGAATCTCCTTGGCAAGGTTTGGACCCGTCAGTACAGCGACAGGATGACCGGGCATCTCCTCCGACGTGACCTCACTCATCCGCTTCAACGAGCTGCGTTCGATGCCCTTCACCAGGCTCACCACAGGCACCCACGGACGCAGATACTGGGCGGCGTCGGCCGCCACGTCGCGATAACCGTGCGATGGAACCGCCATTACCAACACGTCGGCATTGCTGACCGCGTCGTGAAGGCTGCTGGTGGCGCGCAGCGCCTCTGGCAACGCGAAACCTGGAAGGTAGTCAGCGTTGACATGATCGGCCTCAATGGAACGGGCGAGGTCGTGCCGCCTCGACCACAGCACGGTCGAGGTGTTCTCTGCCGCGAGCGCGGCAACAGTTGTGCCCCACGATCCTGCACCGATGACTGCAACGTTGAACGCCATGCGGCCAGCGTACGCGCGTGTCGTGCCCTGAGTCAGCCGAGGATGTCGAGCAGCGGCCGGAGATCGAGCCGCTCAGCCGCCGGCAGGCAGAGAGAGACCGCTTCCTGCTGCAAGCGTCGCCAATACTCGGGCTGGAAGAAGTTGTCACCTTCGCGCACCACGTAATTCAGAATGAAGAAGCGGTACACCTCACGAAGGAACAGCAGCTCATTCTCATTGAGCGGATAGATGCGGTGATAGGCAACGAGGAACCGTTTGAACCTCGGCTCGAGCAGCGTGTGCGGCGAGTAGGAGAAGACCGTGCGGTCACCGGTGGCGCTTGACACTCTCGACAGGAAGTAGAAGTCGAGCAGACGCGGCTCGATGCGGAACCAGTCGTAGTCCCAGCGGCTGAACAGCCTGAGCTGATGCTCGTCGATCGACACGGAGAAGTTTCCGAGATTCCAGTCGATGAGCACGGGAATCTTGGCCCAATCGTCGTAGCCAAAGCGATCGAGCGCTTCGAGGAACTCATGACAATGACGTCGTAGATACTGCTTTTGCTCCGCGTCGTATTGAAACTTGAGTGACGAATGTCGATCGGACAACAGATCGAGCAGATGAATTGCATCGGACTTGATCGATTTCGATGTCAGCGGAATACGGCGGGCGACATCGGCGCAGTCGCGATGCAGCAGCGCCATCTCCTCGCCGAGTTGGCCGATCTGACCGTCGCTCAACACCCGCGGCAGCGAGTGTGCAACAGCCACATCTTGATAGAACGCCGTCCACAACTGACCGTTGTAGTGCGTGAAGACTCTCGCCGATTGCGCGTGCTTTGATTGGCCCTGTGAGGGTTGACCACGCTCGATGAAGACGTCGGCGAGAAGATCGGCCCAACGCGTTCCGTGCAACAGTTGGCGCGTGCGATGGATGCGGTCGTGGTCCTCGCGAAAGAGGAAGTACGAGCCGTACGACGACACCTTCGCGATTGCGCTGCTGCCGTCGTCGAGATGCAGTCGATAGACGTGATTCGTGGAGACCTTCGCGCTGACCTCAACGATGGAGGTGATCACCCGCGGGTCACCATAGGTGTGCCACGCAGCGCGTACCTCAGCGTCGTAGTTTGCAGCGAGAATTCGCCGGGCCGCTGTCACCATGGCCGCAGCCTAGAACTACGGCAGGCGGCAGGTTCCGATCACCAGTGTTTCCACGGGCCGATGAGCGGCCCGCCGAGGTGGCGACGGATGGCGATCGCGATCGTCAGTGCCACGACAGCAAGGGCCGAGAACGTGACGCCGAAGTAGAGGTCGGCGTCGTACAGGACATAACCCGTCGGGCACACGGTCGGGTCGGTAGCCCTGCAATCGCGGCCGACGCCACTGAGGAACGCCGCCATCGCGAAGAACAGCGCGATGCCGAAGATGGCGGCTAGGCACTTGGCGATTGCGTTCTGGGAGTGCGCGCTCACAACAAAACCTTAACCCTCGGCGGGCGGCTGAACGCGCCGGCCATGCATCGCGCACTTCGGCGTCGTCGTTCGCAGCAAGAATCCGCCGGGCAGCTGTCACCATGGCTGCGGCCTAGAACTACGGGCAGGACGCGCCGACGACCCCGTCGGCAACCGTCAGCGCAAGTTGATGTTCATCTTGCGGAGTCGATCAGCCATCACGCGCATCACCAACAAGGCGAACGTGGGATGTTCTTGCACAAGGAACATGAATCCCTTTTCGTCGACCGGCACAACGCGCACATCAGTCTTCGCCGTCGCCGTTGCACTTCGGGGTGAATGATCAATCAACGCGAGCTCGCCCAGTATCCCGCTCGGCCCAACCTCTTCGACAACGCGACCACCGTGGGCCAACTCGACGACGCCTTCGACCACGGCGTACATGAGATTGCCGCTTTCACCTTCAGTGAAAATGACCGAGCCGGCCGGCAGATCTACGGCGTTCGGGTCCCGACGAAAAATGTTGATCTCAACCATGGGCCGGAACCGTAACGACGGCTCGACACCTCGACAATGCCGAAATCGCACTGTTCACCTCGGCGTCACCTCGAGTCAACCTTCGTCGCGACCACATGCGCCCCGAAGTTCCGTCCCTCACGCCCATGAAGGGCTTCGGGGGCGGGACTTCGCAACGTTGCGGACGTCAGCGCGTGCGTCCCGACAACTCTGATACACCCCTTTGTCATCATCGTCGTATGAATACGATCGGCACCTCAACAGACCGGACAGACCCGATACACGACACCGCGGCAAACGGTGCGCCCGAACAACTGTGCCTTCTCAGCCCGTCAGACTCTGTGCCGCTGCAGTTCCGGCTCAGCGAGCGCATCCGCCTTTCGGGCCTCGCCCACGTCGCCGCGCTGCGGGCCCAACTGGAGCAGCAAGCAACAGCGCGTGGCGCTTCCAGCCCCGAGCAACGCAGTCGTCGACAGATCGCTGCCTGACAGATCGCTGCCTGAACCCGCGCCGGGTGGATCAGCCCAACGATCAGCTTGCGGATGGCGCAAGGTCGCGAACGGCCTGCCAATGCTTCAGATCCGGATCCAAGCCGAGAATCGCCAGCGAGGTTGTGGTGACGCCGTTGTCGAAATACTTCTGAATCTGTGCCCGACAATGCGCTGGCGAACCGTGCACCAAAATGTCGTCCACCACTTCATCGGGTATTGCCGCGAGCGCGGCCTTGCGATCGCCGGCCTTCCACGCATCCCACATAGGTTGCAGCAGCTCGCCGCGCCCGAGCCACTCATGAAACGCGGCGTATACCGGCACGTTGAGGTACGCCGCGATTGCAAATCGACCAGCGGCGCGCACCACATCGGCGTTCTCGCTGGGGCACACGAAGATTCGGCAAACAATCTCCTTTGGCTCGCCACCGGCGGCGTCGTTCACGACCGCAGCGACCTTGGTGACGTCGTCGGCCGACAGCCAGTTGATGATCGCGCCATCGGCTTCACGTGCCGCCAAACCAAGCATGCCTTCGCGCAGCGCGGCCACCAAGATCTTCGGCTGCTGCTCTGGTCGCACACCCAGCCGGAATCCATCCACCTTGAAGGTGTCGTACTGCTTCGACACCTTCTCCCCGCTCAGCGCGTCTTTCAAGAACCGCACCACATCGCGCACCTTCTTGTACGGCTCCACGAACGGCACCCCGTTCCAGCGCTCGACGATCACGTTGCTACTCGAACCAATGCCGATCGCGAATCTCCCCGGCGCGGCGTCGGCCATGCTGGCCACACTTTGCGCGAAGCACGCAGGTGAGCGCGTATACGCCGGCACGATTGCAGTACCCAAGCGAAGACGCGGCTCCCAGGCGGCTGCCATCGCCAACGGCGTGAACGCGTCGGCCCCATCGCTCTCGGCTGACCAGATATCGGTGTAGCCCAGGTCGGCCAACTCGGCCAGCTTCTCGCGATGGCTGTGCAACGGCCCCGGCAACGGCACCGTCATACCGGGCCGCTTTGGCATACCGGGCCGCTTTGGCAATGTCGTACTCACGTCGTCTCCCTTTGCCGAGCCGATGTACGCGACTCTTCGCTCTCACCTTTCCAGAAACGCACGATGCAACTCTGACTGGCCGTGGCCATCAGCGTGCCGTCCTCAGCGAACATGTGCACGAGTCCGTGCCCAAAGCCACGGCTCACTGCGTGCACACGGATGTCGAGCAGCACCCATTCGGTTGGCACCAGCCGGGCAACCCGCAAGGTGTTGTCGAGGCTGTTACCGCCACCGCGCACACCCAACGCCTGACCAACGGCCATCGGCACGAAGTCGCCGAGGATAGCCAACGTCGTGGCATCCACACCCTCGATCACGTCGGGGATCCGCGCCCACAACTGCGTTCGGCCGTCTCCATGCGTGCCATCGAGCGAGGCCATCGAGCGACCCTTCACCATGCGCTGTTCAAGGCGCTCGTTGATAGTGCCGTCGGCCGGTATCCGGAAATCGCGGGCATCACACGCGTCGGGCCGCGGCACCTCAGGCATCTGCTCCCATTGGCCGCTCATGCCGATATCGCGAAATCCCAGGGCGGCGTTCACGGTGAGTATTTCCCGATTGCCCACGTGGCACACCGCGCGTGCCTGCGTGATCTGATGTCCCTCGACCGCGACCGTGACGTCGATGTCCATCACCTCGCCGGGCTTGGCGTACGACAGGTACTGCCCGGTTGCCCACACGAGTTCGCGACCCGATGTTTGCTCAAGCGCGGAGATTGCAGCGCCAAGTCCGGAACCACCGAACAAGAACCCGCCCATCGTGGACAGCCCAGCCGTGACGGGCAGGCTCCATCGATATGGATTGTGGCTGGGGCGAAGATCCAAAAAGGCGCGGCTGTCCATGACGCATTCGACTCTATGGGCAGAGCAACAACATCGAAAGTTGACACTGCCATCACTGCGCGACGCGGGTAATAAGCCGGACCTGACGACCCATTAGGGTCGCACCCATGGGGAACACACCGTGGTTAGGCGATAGCTGCTCGTTGGTCGACGCGTTTCGTAAGGGCGAGCGATCACCCGTGGAGGAACTGCAAGCCACGTACGACGCGATCGACGCCAGCGATCTGAACGCGTTCTGTTACACACCGCGCGAACAAGCAATGCAAGCCGCGAAGCAGGCCGACGTATCGAAGCCCTTCGGCGGCGTGCCAATCGGCGTCAAGGAACTCGACTCGGTAACCGGGTGGCCGAATACCGAGGCGTGTGTCGTATTTGCCGATCATGTGGCCACGCATACGTCGGTGATG
The DNA here is from genome assembly GCA_031367435.1 of Actinomycetes bacterium. Classification (GTDB taxonomy): domain Bacteria; phylum Actinomycetota; class Acidimicrobiia; order Acidimicrobiales; family Ilumatobacteraceae; genus WLMZ01. Next base: position 13,090 of record JANLPV010000038.1, read on the forward strand.
GTCGATCGCATGGCCAACGTCGGCGGTGCCGTACTCGCTGGCCAAACAACGGCAAGCGAATTCGGCGGCGTCAACCTCACGCGCACGGTCCTACACGGCGCGACGCTCAATCCGTGGAACACCGACCTCACCCCAGGCGGCTCAAGCGGCGGCACAGCGTCGGCCGTTGCCGGCGGTCTCGTCACCATCGCCACCGGCGGTGATGGCGGCGGCTCCATCCGCATCCCGGCGGGTTTCACAGGGCTCTTCGGTCTCAAAGCCACGTTCGGACGAATCCCACGCGCTCCACGCACCACCATTGGCAACATGACCGTCACGATCGGTTGCCTCAGCCGATCGGTGCGCGACACGGCGCGTTGGTTCGATGTCTGCAACGGCTACGACGCGCGCGATCAGTTCAGCCTGCCCCGCACCGGCGGCTGGGAGAATGAGCTCGGCACACACATCGAGTCGCTGCGCGGACTCCGTGTGGCGGTGGTGCCAGATTGGGGCGGCGCGGTGATCTCGCCCGCCATGTGGGTGGTTCTAGAAAACGTTGCCGACGACCTCATCGCCGCTGCGGGCATGCGCCGCGTCGACGGCATCGACACGACGCTTCCGAGCATGGGTGCCGCATGGTCGATCAGCGGCATGATCGAGATTCACTCACAGCTCGCCGCGTATTGGCCAGAGTGCAAGGACGTGCTCACTCCCGAGATCGCATTCGGTGTCGAAAACACGCTCGGCCGATACGGCACCGAAGCGCGCGCGAAGATCGAGGACAGGCGGATGGAGCTCAACGAGCGGATGGCCGCCATCTTCAATGACGTCGACTTCGTCATCACGGCAAGCAACCCCGACATCGCCTTCGACGCCAATGGTCCACTGCCGAAGGAGTTCGGTGGCATCGTCGCCGGAGCAGGCAACAACGGTCGCCTCACCTTCCCAGCGAACCTTCATGGCAACCCCGCTGTCAGCGTTCCGGCCGGCACCGTAGACGGCATGCCGGTGGGTCTGCAGATCATCGGTCGCCACTACAGCGAGCAACTCTTGCTCGACGCATCCCTCGTGCTCGAGCGCGCCCAGCCGTGGCCTCTCGTCGCCCCAACAGTCGCCGCGAAGTAACCACCTTTCTCCGGTGCGCATCTCAGTAGGCGCCGCAAGACTGAGGTCATGACGCGTACCCCACTCGACACGAGCCAACGTGCGCTCGCCGTGGGTCTTGTGCTCAGCGTCACTCTTGTTGCATTTGAAACAACTGCCGTCATCACGGCGTTACCCACGATCACCGATGTGCTCCACGGCGACTCGCTGTATGGCGCCACACTCGCGGCGTACATGCTCGCCGACCTCGTTGCGTTGGTGTGGGCTGGCGAGCAGGCCGACCGCCACGGAGTACGCCGGCCATTTCTCGTGTGCATCGGCATTTTCCTGATCGGGCTGATCGTGGCGGCAACAGCGCAGACCATGGTGATGGTGCTCATCGGTCGGTTGCTTCAGGGTGCCGGCAGCGGAGGCTTTGCTCCACTTTCATATATCTCGGTTCGACGTGCGTTCCCGCAAGATCGACAAGCAACGATGTACGCCTACCTCAGCGCGGGCTGGGTGATGCCAAGCCTGCTCGCGCCGGTGGTCGCCGGCATAGTGGTCGATCGCGCCGGGTGGCGTTGGGTGTTCATCGGCATCATCCCATTCGCACTGTGTGTTGCCTTGCTGACCGCACGCGCGATGGCACACCTCACCCCATCCGATGCCGACATCGAACGTCGTCCGAGTCGATTACCACGCGCGTTTCAGGCCGCGGCCGGCGTCGGCATTCTCGCCGTTGGTCTCCAAAGTCGATTGCTTCCCATCGCGATACTGCTCTCGCTCGCAGGCATCGCCATCGCGATCCCTGCCTTGCGTTTCATGCTGCCAGTAGGTGTGTTTCGCGCCCGACGCGGGCTACCCGCCATCGTCGCTGTTCGATTCTTGGCTACTGCCACGTTTCTTGGCGTCGACAGTTTCGTGCCGCTGGCTGCTGACCGCCTGCATGGTTCGCGTCCCATCGTGCAGGGCTTCGTGATTGCTGGTGCGGCGATCACATGGACGATCGGCCAAGCCGTCACGGCTCGCCGCGGCGACCGCGTCAACGCCGGCCGGTCGTCTGGTTTGGGCTTCGGCTTCATGCTCATCGGTATCGCCACCGTGGCGCCGGTACTCGCGCCGAGTTGGCCACTGCCACTCACCTTTGTCGCGTGGTGCATCGGCGGTTTTGGAATGGGCATCTTGTTCAACCCAACGACGGTCGCCTCAATGAGCTACGCCGACGATGGTCGCGAAGGACAGATCAGCAGCCAGATCCACCTTGCAGATTCACTCGGCTTCGGCGTGATGGGCGCTGTCGGTGGTGCCACCGTCGCGTTCGCCGACCGCACGTCACTGACCCTGCAGGGAGCGATCGGTATCAACTTCGCCTTGGCCGGCGTGTGCGCGGTGCTCGGCCTCGTCGCCAGCAGGGGTGTGAGGCCACGAAGCTGACGTGTCACGATGCCTTCATGGGGCCAATGCATGGGGTGAAGATCGTTGATATGTCGGTGATGATCTCGGGGCCATTGGCTGCGATGATGCTCGCCGATCAGGGTGCCGAGGTGATCAAAGTCGAGTCCCCCGGTTTGGGTGACATGATGCGCTACCTCGGTACCAGCAAGGGCGGTATGACGGGCATCTTTGCCACGAACAATCGTGGTAAACGCAGCCTCGTGGTCGATGTGAAAAGGGCTGAGGGACTTGAGATCGTGCGCCGCCTCATCGCTGATGCCGATGTACTCATTCAGAACTTCAGACCGGGCGCGATGGATCGTCTTGGTCTCGGCTACGACGATGTCGCCGCGATCAACCCTCGCCTCATCTATGTATCGATCAGCGGCTTCGGACCCGATGGTCCGAAGAGCAACCAGCGCGTCTACGACAACGTGATCCAGGCATCGTCGGGTCTTGCGTCGGTACAGACCGACCCGGCCACGGGCGTGCCTGCGCTGTTCCGAACGCTCGTCTGCGACAAGGTCACATCACTCAACGCGGCGCAGGCGATCAGCGCCGCGCTGTTCGCTCGCGAACGAGGCACGGCCAGCGGACAACACATCGTGTTGGCCATGCTCGACGCCGCCATTTCGTTTGTATGGCCCGACTCGGCAATGGACGCAGCGTTGCTCGACGACGACGTCATGCGCACCCCAACCATCGGCGCCAACTATGCAGTCGCTGAATTTGCCGATGGCTATGCGGCCATTTCGGCGGTGACCGACAGCGAGTTCCACGGGTACTTTCGTGCTATTGGCCTAGCCCATCTGTGCGACGACGCGCGCTACGCCACAATGGGTGCGCGAATGAGCAACCTCGGCAGCCTCATGCCGATGTTGCGCGAGCACGCCACCACCACGTCACTCGCGAGCTTTCTCGCAGGGGCGGCCGAGTTCGATGTTCCCGCCGCACCGATCACCTCGCTCGCCGATCTGCCGCACGACGCCCAGGTCATCCACAATGAGGTCTTCACCGTTCGCCAGCACCCAAACGCCGGAATGGTACGCGAGCCACGTCCGGCAGCACGCTTCAGCGAAACCCCCGCAGAGATGGGCGATCACGCGCCTCGATATGGCCAACACAGCGATGAGATCGCGACAGAACTCGGATTCGACGCCGCAGCATTACGCGCCGCCGGAATCATCGTGTAACCGAAATACGACCGTCGATCCACGCACGCGAAATTGAGCACGTGACTCAAGACAGATTGCCGTCGGCGTGCCGGCGGAGCCGTTCATCGAAGGTGGCTACGGCTATATGGCGGGCAGCGGCACTGGCGAGCACGCAACAGTCGGGCATCTTGCAGCCGGTCTTGACGCGAAGTCTGGCGAGTATCAAAGGTTCGATAGGTGTGTCGTCGATCAGAACACCAATGGCCACGAGATCACCCCAGACCTCCTCTGCGACATCGTTGCGTACGGCAGCGACGAGCACTTCGGCCGCTGTGATTGGGTGCACGAGAAGCGGCGGCGAAGCAGCGGCAAGAACCTCGACGGCGGCCGAGTGGTGGGCGTCGTTCGGGTCCAGGAAGGCGATCAGCACGCTGGCGTCGACGACGATCATTTGGGCCAATCTTCGCGGAGCTCATCGAGGTGACCCGCTGGATACAGGCCCGGAAATCGTCCGGAGCGATCGCGCACGTTGGTGCGGTGCGTACCTTGCAGTTCGGCGACGGATTCGGCACCAAGTTGAACGAGATGACGCACGACGTCGGCGCGGCTCTCACCCGGATACAGCGCAGCGGCAGCGTCGATGGCATGGGCGAGCTCGTCGGTTTCGGTGAGCAGATGGCGAGGGCGAACGGTCGGCATCGCCCAAGTGTATCACCGACTCCTGCGGTGCTACACCCCTCGCGGCAGACCATCTCATGCTCAGCCTGCTCAGCCGGCCAGCACCGCTCGCGCAACCAGATCGGTACCAAAGGCGGTGAGGATCGCCAAGTACAACAGGCCCGTCGCGGCCATGACCGCTGAGTAGTACCGCTCGCGGAGCGCACGTTTGGTCACCCAACACAACGCACCCGTGGTGATTACACACGCCACCCAGAAGTAGCCGAGCGTGCCGTTCCAACCGTCGGAGACCGTGCCGCTGAGCACACTGAACATGCCCGTCGGCAACAGCAGCGCCATCACCTCGATCGGCAGGACATACAGCGTGACCTGCACCAACTCGTTCAGTAGGCCGCGCGGTAGACCCGGCTGCACGAGATACCAATGACCGAGCAGCATCGCATCAGTGATCACCCCGAGAAACGCCGCCCCGACCACCGTGCGGATGACGGCAACGAGATCGTTCCCACCAGCACCAATACCGGCGGCCACAAGACCCACAAGGCCAATGAGTGGCGCAACGAGGTCGAGCGGCGCGGGGAACGAGCCGTGACGCCGCACGATCGACACGACGAGCGCGACGACGGCCGCAATCGCAACAGCAAACGAGGCAACCTCGCGCACGGGCTCGACGCCGAAGGCCAACCCGCACGCCGTGGCTCCGCCAGCCATCAGCAGATAGACACCACGCAACAGCCATCCGTACCCTGCGCCGACAAGATTTCGACGGGTGGTGAACCACAGGAACAGCAATCCGCCAGTGGACCACTGCAGCAACACGGTGGCGGCATCAACTCGAATCACGAAGGACGACGATAGGCGCGACGAGCCGTCGCGCCACCGTTTCGACAGGTTCATCACGTACGCTCGCAAGTCTTATGCGTTTCACCCGTTCCGTCGCCGTTGTTTTGGTCGCCCCGCTGCTGCTGACGGCGTGCTTCACCGGAAAGCGGCCATCGTTCGGTACACAATCCGATCCGTCGGTCGCAGCGGTACTCAGCAAACTCGACGTTGCATCGGTCGGACCCTTCACCGCCACCTACTCGCTGCTCACACGATTCGGCAATCTCACCACGCCGGCAACGGTCTCGATGTCGAGCCCGAGCACCCGCTCGATCACCATCGGAGCGGTTCGCTATTTGTTCGGTGATAGTGGCCCCCGAACATGTTCGCTCGCGACGGGCGAATGTTCCGCCCAAGCCGACGACGCGCAGGTGAGCAACCTGTCACTCACCCACGACTTCTATGGTGCATCGCCGGCGGCACGTATTCGCCAAGATGTCAACACGATGGTGGGCAACGCGATCGGGTCCACCGAACAGATCGCCGGCCAGACAGCAACGTGCGTGCAAATTCCATTTACAGCAGGCAGCAAGAAGTACTGCACGCTCGACAACGGACTGCTCGCATTTCAGGACACGCCTGATCTGCAGATCACCATCCTCACGGTCGTCGATACCGCCGATCCGCAGTTGTTCACATCGTCAACCGTTGCCCCGTAGTTATCGTTGGCTGTCTTCGTCGGCGCGCCATGGTCGGCGCGATATGGGCGCGCCGTGGCTGTCTTCGTCGGCGTGGTTCAGCGAGCAGTCACTGTGTGTGTATCGCGCCCGCTGCGCAGCAGCGTTCCGGGACGGGCATCGAGTAAAGCGCCATGATCCACACACGGCACCCCGTTCACCAGCACGTGGCTAATGCCGTTGGCCTCGCCGTAGACGCGGCCGGCACCACCGGGTAGATCGAACTTGGTGAACACCTCGGCCGGACCAATCGTGGTGCGGTCGAACACCACGATGTCGGCGGCATTGCCAACAGCAATGGTGCCGCGGCCATTGAGGCCGTAGAGCGCTGCGGGTGCTCCGGTGAGGTAATGCACCGCCTCTTCCAACGGCAGCAGCGAACGATCGATCGTCGTGCGCGCGATGAGGGTGGTGGCATAGCTGAAGCTGTCGATCATGTCGAGATGGGCACCTGCATCGGATGCGCCAACAATTGCCCTCGGGTCGCGCCAGACCTCCACACGCTTTTCCCAACTCGCGTCGGTCTGGCCGGTGTCCATACTTGCGATCACGGTGTTGAGATCGTCGTCGATGACGATGTCGACGAGCGTGTCCCACTGCTCTTTGCCAAGCTCAGTGGCAATCGCGCCGATGGTGAGACCCTCGAATCGTTTCCAGTTCTCGCTGAAGGTCTCGAGCAAGGTGTAGTTACCCCAATTGGCGAGCGAACGAAGTGTGCCCGGCGCCGATTGGGCAAGGCGATCCATCTCGGCGCGACCGGCCGGGTCGCGCAACATTGCCAGCTTCACCGCCGGCGCGAGTGCCATCAACTTGTCCCAGCCCGGCAAGATGTCGAGCACGAAACCACTACGCAGGTTGAGCCGCAGACGGAAGGTGTCGGGCAACGTGAGCGCAAGGACGCGGCCACCCTGCGCCTCGGCGATATCGCCGCCGGTGAGCTGATGCTGCACCTGCTCCCAGTTCTGGGCCTGCACTTGGAGCAGATTCCAGTTGAGCGGACGATTGGCTGCCACGCTCATCGCCGCCATCAGATCGAACGACTCATCGGTGAATCGGCCAACCTGCGGAATGAACTCGAGCGTCGTCCCAGGGAACTCGCGCACCACACTGCACAGCGCAACGAGTTCCTCGCGCGTGCCATGACGCGACGGCACCGGATTGCCCGTGTGATCGTTATGCGAGGTGGACCACGTCGACGAAAATCCCATGCCGCCAGCGGCAAGGCCGTCGCGCAGCAACTGCTGCATCTTCACGATCTCCTCAGGCGTAGCTGCACGACCGGTGGCATCTTCTTTCATCACGCTGCGCCGGATCGCGGAGTGACCCACGAGGAACCCGGCATTGGGCATGAGGGTGCCGTCGAGACGGTCGAGGTACTCGCCGGTGGTGCGCCAATCCCACGGCACGCCTTGCTGTAATGACTCCAGCGGCATGCCCTCTACCCGAGCCAACATGCGCATGAGGTAGTCGCCGTCTTCTGGGGCTAACGGAGCAATCGTGAATCCGCAGTTGCCGCCCATCACCGTGGTAACTCCATGCAAAGGCGACGGGCTCAGCGTCGTGTCCCAGAATGCTTGCGCGTCGTAATGCGTGTGTATGTCGATGAAGCCGGGCGTGACCACCTGATCGTTGGCATCGATGGTCTGACGCGTCGGCTCGGTGATGCGACCGATCTCCACGATCAGACCGTCGCGAATGCCGACGTCGGCTGGCACACCGGCGCTGCCTGTGCCGTCAATGACCGTTCCCCCGGTGATAACCACATCCAACATGAGGACCCCTCTCAGCGAATCTCCACGTGACGTTATTGCATGTCGGACCATTCCGTGTCGAACCGGGTGCCGGTCGCTCACTTTGCCTTGGCTGTTCGCTCACTTTGCCTTGTAGGTACCCGATCTTGAAGAATGCATCTGTGTCCGAACAGATCCCCTTCGTCGAGTACCTGCAACTCGCTCCCACGCCCCACCTCGTTGCCCACCAATGCACGTCGTGCGGTGCCCGCTTCTTCGACCGCCGCAACGCCTGCGCGTCGTGTTTCGGCACGTCGTTCACAGACGCGACTATTGCCACAGAAGGAACCGTGCGTTCGTTCACCATCGTCGCGTTCGCTGCACCCGGCATTCCTGTGCCGTTCGTGTCAGCCATCATCGACTGCGACGGCACCAGCGTGCGCGCCAACCTCACCAACGTCTCGGCCGACCCAGAGCACGTCTCGCTCGGCATGAAAGTGCGTCTCACGACTTTCCCAATCGGCAGCGACGAAGCGGGTACCGAGGCGATCGGATTCGCCTTCGAGCCCGCTGCCTGACAGCCCGTTTCGCCGCACGAACTCACGAACTCACCTCACTCACAGAACTAACAGAACTCACAGAACTCACAGAACTCACTGAAAGGGACCTGCCATGGCCAGCGATGACGTTTGGATCCTCGGGATCAACATGACCAAGTTCGGTAAGCACACCGACAAAGACACCGTCGACCTCGCATCGCAGGCCGCGATGGCTGCGCTCGCCGACGGTGGTGTCACCATGTCGGACATGGGCGTGCTCGCCGCTGGCTGCCTCATGGGTGGGGGCGGCATCGCCCAGATGATCCAGAAGCAGATCGGCCAGACCGGTATCCCCGCCTACAACGTGTCGAACGCCTGCGCTACGGGTGCCACCGCGTTGCGCGTCGCCTACATGTCGATCAAATCCGGCGAGTGCGACTTCGGTCTCGCCGTCGGCGTCGAGAAGCTCAGTGGCGTCGGGCTGTTGTCAGGCGGCAGTCGCAAAGACGATGGCAAAACCTGGAATCGTTCGGGTCGCTACGGCGCGGTCGCCGCGACCGATGGCCGCATCGGTACCGACACGATGCCCGGTGTGTTCGCGCAGGTCGGCATGGAGTATGCGCACAAGTACGGCGGCGCCGACTTTGCCCTGTTCGCCGGCATCAGCGAGAAGAACCACGCCCACTCCACGCTCAACCCGCTCGCCGCGTATCAGAAGCGTTTCACTCTCGACGAAATCATGAACGACATGATGATCGCGTATCCCAACACGCGTGCCATGTGTTCGGCCAACTGCGACGGCGGTGCAGCGGCCGTGCTCGTGAGCGACGCCAAGCTGAAGACACTGTCGCTCGAGCAGCAGCGTCGCGCCGTGAAGATCTCGGCCTCGATCCTCACCTCCGACCCGTACCAGGAAGCATGTCAGGTGCTCCCCGACGTCAACACGCTCACGCGTCGCGCGGCCGAACAGGCTTATGCGAAAGCCGGCATCGGACCAGAAGACCTTGACCTCGTCGAGCTGCACGACTGCTTCGCCACTGCTGAACTCGTGCACTACGACAACCTCATGCTCTGCGAACCAGGCGGCGCCGCCGACTTCTTCAAGAGCGGTGCCACCTGGCGCGATGGCTCTATGCCCGTCAACGTGTCGGGCGGGCTCGAATCAAAGGGCCATCCCATTGCGGCCACGGGCATTGCCAACGTCTGGGAAGTGTGCCATCACCTGCGCGGCGAGGCCGGCGATCGTCAGATCGAGGGTGCCAAGGTTGGCTTGGCTCACGTCATCGGCCTTGGGTCGGCGTGTGGCATTCACATCCTCGAAAAGTCTGGCCTCTGACTCTCAGGCCTCAAACTCTCGGGCCCAAACTCTCGGGCTCAAACGCTTGGGCTCAAACGCTTCGGCTCAACCTCTCGGGCCCCTGATCCTCAGGCCTTCAACATTCAGTCAGCGAACCAGCTGCCATGAAAGCCAAACGGCACGCGCTGCGGTAGCGGCACCAAGGCCAGTGGCTCGGCGCTCATATCCTGAGCGTTCAACACCACGAACGACGAGCCGTCACTGGCCTTGTCGTAGAGATACGTGATGACATAGCCGTCATCTTCGGTGGCAGCCTCGGCGGCCGGCACGAACACTGGTTCACCCGACGCAATGGTGCTACCGAAATCATGGAACGTACTCGAGCCGTTGGCCAGGTCGTACTTGATGACACCGCTCGAACCCTGCATGTCGCGCTCCGCGGGGTTACGCCCGGTGACCGCCCAGCCAACGTTGTTCTGCAGGCCACACAGCCGATCGTCGATACGCGGAAAGCCATGCTCACGATCGTCGAGTTGTTCTTCGTGCACGAGACCAGTGTTGAGATCGAACCTCCAACGCCACAGGTAGCAGGGCTCGAACTTGTCGGCACCGCCCTGCCACATGCTCGAGTGGCGACCTGCGTCAAGCCACACCGAACTGCCATCAGGACCGTCGTCCCACGCATTCATGATGTGGAAGATGTAACACAGGTCTACGTCGAACCAGCGCGGTTGTTCACCGCGGCGAGCAGCGTCGCGATTGAGCAGGCCGATGCGCGCTCCGTACGACGGATCCCAGCCAAAAGGCATGCCGCCCTTCATTGCGTCTTCGATGCTGAACACCACTGGAAGGTCGAGGAAGATCGCGTAATTGCGGCTGATCGCGAAGTCGTGAATCATCGTCGGACCTGGCACGTCGATGACCTGTGTGTGCACCAAGCGTCCGGCCGCGTCGGCAACGTGATACGTGACGTACGGCGACGTGTAGCCATAGCCGAAAAAGTGCATCTCACCCGTCTCGGCACACGTGTGCGGATGCGCCGTCATCGGTGTGGCGAGCTTGCCGTCGAAATCGTAGGGACCCATCGTGTCGAGTTCGGTCGACATCTCGTTCGGCAGGCTGCCTTCTTCGAGCGCAAGGATGCGACCCGCGTGACGCACGATGTGCGTATTGGCAAGTCCGACGCTGAGATCGAACGTGCCCGTGAGCGCGTCCATCCGGTCGGCTCCGGCAAGTGCCTTGGTACGAACAAGACGGTTGCGATACCACTTTGCTTGGCCATCGAGCAGGCGAATGCCATGGATCATGCCGTCGCCCGCAAACCAATGCGGGGTTGGACCGTGCATCGGATTCGCACCGTTGCGGAAGTAGCGACCGTTGAGCTCATGCGGCAGTTTGCCGATGATCGGCAAATCGACTGCGTCGACTTCGTTCATCACCGGCGCGTAGTTGCCGCACATATGCCACGGTAGTTGCGATTCCAGGTTGGAGGGTTCGTCGAGCGCTGTCATTCACGAAGTCTTGCACTCGACGCGGCGCAGCCCGTTGTCCTGCCAGATCACGGTCCTGCCAGATCACTGTTCGGCCGCTGACGGAGGCGGCCCGCTACAAACTCAGACGTCGAGCGCAACCAATTCGTGTCTCGCGACGTTCATTGGCAGAGGGCCGTCGTTCGTGGCTACCACAATGTCTTCGAGGCGCATACCCCACTTACCATCGAGGTAGATACCCGGCTCGACGCTGAACGCATGACCGGCCTCGAGTGGCAGCGAGTTGCCTTCCACCATGTACGGGTCCTCGTGGGCTTCCATACCAATGCCGTGACCGGTGCGATGAAAGAAGTACTCGCCGAAGCCCGCATCGGTGATGATACGACGCGCCGTTCGATCGACCTCTTCGCACGGTGTGCCAACGGTGCCGGCCGCGACAGCAGCGCGCTGCGCTTCGTGCAGCACCGCGTAGGCATCGACAATCTCAGTCGGCGGCCGGCCGAGATACACGCAGCGCGTGATGTCACTGCAGTAGCCGTTCATCGTGCCGCCAAAATCGCACAGCAGGATCTCGTTTTTGCGGATCACGCGATCGCCAGGACTGTGGTGCGGCGACGCTGCGTTCTCTCCGGCTGCGACGATCGCAAAGTTCACGACCTGATGACCCTGGGCGAGAATGCGTTCACCAAGATCCGCAGAGACGGCTGCCTCCGTGCGACCAACGAGTTCGATATTGCCCGCCTGAAGTTCTGCAGCGATTCGATCGACTGCGGCCCCTGCGGCCAGCAGTGCAGCGATCTCGGCGGCGTCCTTCGACATCCGCATCGACGTGACCACATCGGCGCGGCGATACTGCGCGTTCGGCAACATCGGAAGCAGTTCGACGAGAAAACGTGCCCACATCTGATCGCCGATGGCAACCGATAGCGCCGGCCCGCCCTCGCGGGCAAGGCGAGCCACGATCTCCACCGGGTTTTCGGTCTCGCCCCACGGCTGCAGTTCGAACACACCCGGCTGCGGCGTGACGCGCGCTGCCTCCATTCGCGGGATGACCAGGCGCGCTTGGCCATCGCGCGGCACAACAAGCATCGTCAGCCGCTCGAGCGGCATCGCGTGATAGCCGGTGATGTACGGCAGGTCGAGTCCCAGCGAGAGCAGCAACACATCGATGCCCTTGTCGTGCATCTGCGCGCGGGCGCGGGAAAGTCGTTCGGCGTAGACGCCGGTAGTGAGTGGCTCAGGGGTGCCGGGAGTTTGCATAGTGCTTCATTCTGCCGGAATTCGATCCGGCAGAGTTGCGTCAGCCGACGCGAATCTCCACGGCCTCTGCGGATTGACGCGCGTGATAGCTGCTGCGCGTCAGCGGACTCGATTCGACATGCCCAATGCCAAGCGCCTCGCCCAGAATCTTCCATCGGTCGAATTCCCCAGGCGCAACCCAACGCTGCACCGGGAGGTGATTCGAGGTGGGTCGCAGGTATTGGCCGATCGTGACGATGTTGACACCGATCGACGCAAGATCGACCAGCACACCATCAACCTCATCAACCGTTTCGCCCATCCCCACGATAAGACCCGACTTCACGGTGAGTCCAGCAGACTTGGCCCGTGCCAGCACGCTGAGGCTACGCGCATAGCCGGCGGACGGCCGCACGGCACGTTGCATGCGCGGCACCGTCTCGACATTGTGGTTGAGTACGTCGGGTTGGACATCGAACAGCACCGCCAGTGACGCCGCGTCACCTTTGCAATCGGAGATGAGCGTCTCGATCCGGGTACCCGGACAGCGGTTGCGGATGGCAGCGACACACGCGGCAACGTGACCCATCCCACCATCGTCGAGGTCATCACGCGCCACCATCGTGAGTACGGCGTGGGCGACAGCCATGCGATCGATGGCCTCGGCAACTCGCTGCGGCTCATCAACCGAAGGCGTCAACGGCTTCTGTGTATCGACGAGGCAGAACCCACATGCGCGCGTGCACCGCTCGCCGAGCACCATGAAAGTGGCCGTGCCGTCGGCCCAACAGTCGCTGAGGTTGGGACAACCCGCCTCTTCGCACACGGTGACAAGGTTGAGGTCGCGAACCGTGCGCTTTAGCGACAGCACCTCGGGCCCGTGCTGCACCTTTGGTCTGAGCCACTCTGGTTTGCGGTCGGCGATGGCCACGGATTCGGTGACCCCAGCGTTGGCCAATCGGGCGAGCATGCGCACGGGTTGGCCACGCACCGGATCGGCACCCGAGACGACGGCGACGCCGTGATCCGATGCAGATCGAACCGGTTGCCCTGGTCCGTCTCCACGCGAGAACGCCGAGAGATCGTCGGGCCGTTCGCGCCATGCAACATCTTGTCGCTCGACGTCGCCATTACCCCAACGAGCAGCCGCGAGACGAGCGACAACATTGACGACGTCGGCCATCGACGCATCGATGCCTTCCTCGGCCAGCGAGGTCACGGCACGATCTGAGATGCCGCATGCAACGATGTACTCGCGCATATAGCGCATATCGGTGGTGACGTTGAGCCCGAAACCGTGCATGCTCCGCCCGCGTGACACTCGGATACCAATCGCGCAGATCTTGCGCGGATTCGGTCCACTCGGATCTATCCATACGCCGGGGTAATCGGGGAGACGACCGGCGTTCGCCAGACCGAGTTCGATGAGCGCGTCGATGATGAGTTGTTCGACATTGCGCACGTGGGCAACAGTGTCGGCCGGACCAGACGTCCCGCCGTGTTTGGGTGACAACGACACGATCGGATAGCCGACAAGTTGGCCAGGACCGTGATAGGTGACATCGCCGCCGCGGTTCACAGCGACAAGTTCAGCACCCACCGATACCGGATCGACGAGCACGTTGGCCGACACGTTGGCGCGTGAGCCATGGGTGAACACGTGTCGATGTTCGAGCAGCAACAGATGATCGTGCGAGCCGTACCGAAAGAGTGCCTCTTGTACCGCCAGCGCCTCGCCATACGACACGCGCCCCAACCACCGAACATGTAACGCGTGAGCGGTCGAACTCATCAGAGTTCGGCACCCCAATCGCGGGACTCGAGTAACGCCTTTACCTTTACGAGGAAACCCGCTGCGTAGGCACCATCGAAGGCACGATGATCCCAGCTCATCGCGAGGTTGCCCATTGGATGAATGGCGATGCTCTCGCCACCATCGGGCATGCGCACTACTACTGGCTTACGCACGATTGCATCGGTTGACAGGATCGCCACCTGCGGCTGATTGATGATGGCCATCGTGAGCACGCTGCCAGCCGAACCGTTGTTGCTGATGGTGAACGTGCCGCCGGAGATCTCGTCGGGGCTGAGTTTGCGGGCACGGGCGCGTGTGCCGAGATCGTTGATCTCGCGCGCGATCGCGCGGAGCCGCTTGGTCTCGGCGCCACGGATCACGGGAACGAGCAGACCCGTGTAATCGAGATCGACAGCGATGCCGAGATCGACAAAGTTGTGCACGACGAGGTTGTCGCCATCGACGGTTGCATTGAGATGCGGGAACTCGCGAAGGGCGTCGACGACTGCTCGAGTGATGAAGCTGAGATACGTGAGACCGAAGCCTTCATCCTTCTTCCACACGTCCTTCACCTTTGTGCGCGTCGCATCGACATTCGAGAAGTCGACCTCCACCACGCTGAACGCGTGAGGGCTGACGCCCAAACTCATCACCATGTGTGCGCCCGTGAGCTTGCGAATCTTGCTCAACTTGATGACGGCGTTGCGATCGTCAGAGGTCACCGCAACGCCAGGCGCGGCTGCTGCCGCTGGAGCTGGTGCTGGTGCGACCGGTGCTGGTGCTGGTGCGGGAGCGACCGGTGCTGGAGCGGGAGCTGGAGCTGGAGCGACCGGTGCTGGAGCGACCGGTGCAGGAGCTGGAGCGACCGGTGCAGGAGCTGGCACGGCCGGTGCTGGAACTGTGGCTGGACCGACGGGCCATTCGTCGTCGGATGCAACGGCCGCAGCAACCGCTGGCGCGGCTGGCACGGGCACTGCCTCCGATGCAGCGCGGGTCGCAACACCGTCGATGTGATCGAGCACGTCCTCGCGGGTGATGCGTCCCGCGGGGCCAGTGCCAGTAAGCGCGGATGGATCAATGTTGTGCTCACTCACGAGACGACGCACCACCGGCGACAGCAGACGATTGTCGTCGGCTGTTGCAACAGCGCGAGCAGGTGCCGCAGGTAGCGGCGCCGGTGCCGGTTCTGATGCAGGTGCCGGTTCTGATGCAGGTGCAGCGACTGGCGGCGCAGCAACCGCTGTAGCTGGGGCGGGAGCAGGCACCGCAGCGGCTGGGGCCGGGGCTGCCGTCGCGGGTTCAGGCGCGGGCGCTGCCGCCGCGGCTTCCGGTGCGGGCGCGGGCGCTGCCGCCGCGGGCGCAGGAGCCACTGCAGCATTCGAATCGCCCACGACCGCGATGATCGCGCCAACGGGCACCGTGTCGCCCTCTTGGGCACGAATCTCCATCAGTACACCGGCAGTCGGCGACGGCACCTCCGTATCCACCTTGTCGGTCGACACTTCGAACAACGGCTCGTCGGCCGCGATCGTGTCGCCCACCTTCTTGAACCAACGCGTGATGGTTCCCTCAGTCACGGTTTCGCCGAGTTGGGGCAACGTGATATCAGCCATGATTTCCTCTCCAGATCGTGCAGATCAGGCGTGCGACTCAGCTATTGAGGCTACGCCCGGTCAGAGACAACATCGTTTCACCGAATAGCTCGCTCAGGCTGGGATGCGGCTGAATGAACTCGGCTACCTCGGCAACGGTTGCCTCCCAATTCACCGCAAGATAACCGCCGCTGAGTTGTTCGGTCACCCACGGCCCAACCATGTGCACGCCCAACACCTGTCCGGCTGAGCCGTCGGCGTTCTTCTTGGCGACGATCTTCACGAGACCGTCGATGTCGCCGATGATCTGGGCGCGACTGTTTGCCCGGAACTGATGTTTGGCCACCACGACATCGTGGCCCGCCTCGCGCGCGGCCTCTTCGCTCAGGCCCACCCACGCAACTTCCGGATGGCAATAGATGGCCCACGGCACACGGTCGTAACGCACCGGAACAGGATTCTCGCCAAGGAACCGCTTCACGACGAGGATGGCCTCGGCATACGCGACGTGCGCGAGTTGCGGCGTGTTGATGAGGTCACCAATCGCGTAGACACCCGGCTCACCCGTACGGCACAAATCGTCGACCTGTACAAAACCGCGCTCGCTCACCACCACGCGCGTTCCGGCGAGGCCAAGGTGATCGGCGAGCGGACGCCGGCCCACCGACACAATGACCGCATCGACCTCGAGGTCCTCACCTTCACCGAAGTGCACAGTGGTGCTCCCTCGACCGTCGGCGGTTTCCTTGGGCATGTGACCGTTCACGGTGACACCGGTGCGGATATCGATGTTCTTCCTCTTGAAGCTGCGCACAATTACGTTGGCAAGGTCGGCATCAAGGCCGGGCAAAATCTTCGGCAGGCCTTCAAGAATCGTGACCGTCGATCCGAGATCAGCAAAGGTGGATGCGAACTCGCAACCAATCGCGCCGCCGCCGATGACCGCGATACGTGCTGGCACGTAGTCGAGCATCAGCACTTCGTCACTGGTCATAACTGGTCCGCCGCGATCAAAGCCGGGAATCGTGCGCGGCACCGAACCGGTAGCTAGCAAGACCGCACGACCCTGCGCCTGCGCCGAGCCACCGTCGCCAAGCGCGATGTTCACCGTGCGCTCGGGCCCAAGCGAACCAGTACCGAGGTAATAGGTGACCTTGCGGCTCTTGATCAACCCACCGATGCCCTTGACGAGCCCATCGACAATCTTGGTTTTACGCGCCTGGGTCACCGCAAAGTTCACGACGGGCGCGCTCGACTCAATGCCGAACTCGGCCGCGTGCGCCACGTGACGATGCACTGACGCCGTCTCGAGAAAGGCTTTGGCCGGGATGCATCCACGATTCAGACACGTACCGCCAACGACGTCTTTCTCGACGAGGGCAACATTGAGTCCGGCTGACGCTCCATATAGCGCTGCGCCGTAGCCACCGGGGCCACCCCCAATGATCACGAGATCGAACTGATCGGCCAGATGAACCACCTCCACGCGTTGCTCGCGCACGGCGAGTTTCTCGGCTGCCACCGTAGCTGGCCGATGAAGATCCGCCACGACGATGCCCAGTTGTAGGGGTTACTACCACCAACTGTTATGTGCCAACGATGTCCCAGAACCGCTTTTCTTGCGCACGTTCGTAACGCAGCACGCCGCGAGGATCTGTGCTGGCGAACGCGAGTACACACGTGGTCGGCTCCGCGACCTTGGTCGCGGAGCACGGAGTTCCGGCATCGTCGGGCGGCACCACCGGCAACAGATTTGCGTGCGCTCCGGCACCAAACACCCAGGTCGTTGCGCCATTGGCATCGTCTGCGCCGACAAGCTCTACCGACACAATCGTCAAGTCGTTGCGTCGTATCGCCGACACGACCCGCACTCGCATGTCACCAATGGTTGTGCCCTGCCCAATGGCAAGATGCGTTGGTGGCTTTTCATCGGTGAGCAGGAACAGCTTGATGCTCCCGGCAACGAGAATCACGAGACCACATGTCACCGCCAGCACAAGCAACGTCCGGGTCTTCATCCCGAACAGACTACGAACAAGTGCGCGCGAACCCGCCAAGCGACCCGGCACAGAATTACCACGCATGAGCTGACGAGATCGAGTCGCCTCGGTAGTGTTGCCGTCATGAACAACCTGTCGAGCTTGGCTCGCCTGACGCGGTCTGCGGTGATCGTCGCTACCCTCGCTTCGCTGGCCGCGTGCGGCAGCTCTGCCACCACCAACTCCGCAGTCGGCGCGGGCGCAACCGTTGCTCAAACCTCGCCTGGGTCGAGCGGTGTTGCACCCCTGCTGGCGTTCAGCTCGCCGCTCGTTGGCGGTTCCAGCATCGACGCTGCCTCATTCGCCGGCAAGCCCGTCGCGTTCTGGTTCTGGGCGCCCACTTGAAGCACATGTAATGCAGAGGCGCCCTCGGTCGAGGCGACCAGCAAGAAATGGGCAGGCAAGATCACCGTCATCGGTGTGGCATGGAACGGTGACGAAGCATCGATGCAGGATTTCATCAATCGGCACGGCATTACGTTTCCCACGATGAACGACAGCACGGGCGAACTGTTCAGTCATTTCGGTGTGCCCGCCCAACCCGCGTGGGTCTTCGTGTCGCCCAAGGGTAACGCCACAACTAAGCTCGGACCGATGGAAACCCCCGAACTCGACGCAGCACTCGCGTTGACGATCGCTGACAGCTGATGGGTCTGCGCGATCTTGCCCAACGACTGAAATCTCAGCCCGAAGAGCTCGACACCGCTCGATTGCAGCAGCGTTTCGGCGACCTCGCCACGCTGCCCATCGCCGAGCTGCAGTGCCGCGACACGTCACGCGTCGCCGGTGAGATCAAGCGCATGCGCGTCGCTCCGCGAAAGGGCATCCCTGCACTGGAGATCGTGGTCTCCGATGGCACGGGCGACGCCGTCGCAGTGTTCACCGGCCGCCGCCACATCGCCGGCATCGAGCACGGCCGAGCAGTCATTCTCGAAGGCGTTGCACATGACGAACACGGTCGCCGGGTCATGCTCAACCCGTCGTACACCTTGATCTCGCACTGACGATCTCGCACTGACGCAGGCTCGTCGTTCGACGATCACGCGTGTGCGCGGCGATTCAGCCGCTATTCGGCAATCAGGATGCGACGAACGTCGGTTTCGCTATCGCCGCTGGACAGCACGATCACTTCATCTCCAACGCGCAATACCGTGTCGCTTCGGGGATGCACGACATGGTCCTTGCGCAGGATGGCAACCACCGTTGCGTCGCGCGGGAACCCTAGGTCGCTGATCTCTTTGTCGGCCGCGGGTGAGTTGTCGGCGAGTGTGACTTCGGCGAGTTTGGCCTTGCCGCCTTCGAACGAGAGCAGCCGCACAAAAGAACCAATGGCCACAGCCTCTTGCACGAGACCCGTGATGAGATGCGGCGTGGAAACTGAAACGTCGACACCCCACATCTCGTTGAACATCCACTCGTTATTGGGGTTGTTCACTCGCGCCACAACCCGAGGCACACCGAACTCCTGCTTCGATAGCAGTGACACCACGAGGTTGTCCTCGTCGTCGCCCGTGACCGCTGCGACAACATCGCAATCAGACAGGCCGACCGCCTTCAGTGCGCCGAGGTCGCAGCCGTCGCCTTGCACCCATGACACACCATGCACTTGCGCGACCTTTTGGTATTGGCGATACACCGAGGGGTCGTTGTCCAGAATGACCACGGTGTGCCCGGTACCACCCAGCTGCTCCGCGATGAACCGACCAACACTTCCGCCGCCAACGATCACTGCTTTCATATCGAGTCCCTGTTCCTAGTGAGCGTGCGTAGCTGAGCTGGTGAGCAAGTCGTGCAAACCATCGACGTCTTTCGACGCAATTGCGAAATAGACCAGGTCGCCCTCTTGAGCAACCAGACCCGGCGTGAGCAACATCGCCGAGCCCAAGCGGCTCACGGCCACGATGCGCACGGTGGCCAACGCTTCGATATCGGAGTACTTGCGGCCCGCCAAGGGGCCGACGATGGGTCGCTCCACAAGGGAAACCTTCGCACTTGCGTCCACCCATTCGACGGCGGTCTCGGGGGGAAGGACCCGGCGCAACACGCGCTCTGTGGTCCATGAGACGGTGGCGACGGTGGAGATACCAAGCCGCTGATACACCGCGGCGCGCTGTGGGTCGTAGATACGTGCGACGACTCGTTCGATGCCGAAGTTCTCGCGTGCCACACGGGCGACGAGGATGTTCGAGTTGTCGCCACTGGTTACCGCAGCAACCGCTTCGGCGCGCTCGATGCCAGCGGCGATAAGTACATCGCGGTCGAAGCCGATGCCCGTAAGCGTTTGACCGGCGAAATGCGCACCGAGGCGATTGAACGCCTCAGCCTTGCGGTCGATGATGGCCACCGAATGGCCACCTTCAATAAGGTCGCGTCCGAGTGCCGAGCCGACACGTCCACAACCAACGATCACAACATGCATCGCACGTCCTCCAAAGATGTCGCCCGAATGGTAGGCAGCGTCGACGTCAATTTGCCAAGTAATGACAACATTTCGGCGCAGGTGTTGGAAATCGTCGGCGAAAGCGACGAAGCTTCCCGCTGCATGGCAACATCCCTCAAGCGAATCCTCATCGGCCGCCCGCTGGCATCGGCCGACGAGCAGCACCAACGTCTCTCCAAAAAGATTGCACTGCCGGTCTTTTCGAGCGACGCGATCTCATCCACGGCCTATGCGACCGAAGAGATCCTGCACGTGTTCATCATCGCTGGCGTCGGTGCGGCCGCGTACACCAAGCTCGTGCCGATCTCGATCATGGTCGTGGTGCTGCTCGTTGTCGTGGTCATCAGCTACCGCCAAACGATCTTTGCCTATCCGAGCGGCGGCGGTTCCTACGTCGTGAGCCGCGAGAACCTCGGCGAGATTCCCTCGCTCGTCGCGGGCAGTTCGTTGCTCACTGACTACATCCTCACGGTTGCCGTGTCGGTGGCGGGTGGTGTTGCCGCGATCGTTGCCGCGTTTCCCAGCCTTGTGCCATATCGCGTCGAACTGTGTGTGGGCTTCATCGTGATCATGACGATCGCCAACCTGCGCGGGCTCAAGGAGTCGGGCGCATTGTTTGCGCCTCCCACCTATATCTATGTCGTCAGCCTCGTCACGCTGATCGTGGTGGGCCTATATCGCATCTTCGTGCAGCATCTCGGACCCATCCAACACACTGGTGAGGCGGCGCACGAACTCGCCGGGGTGCAGTCCATCGGCATCTTCTTGTTCCTCAAAGCCTTTGCGTCGGGCGCCGTCGCCTTGAGCGGTGTGGAGGCCGTCTCGAACGGTGTGCCCGCGTTCAAGAAGCCCGAATCGAGGAACGCCTCCACCACGCTCATCTGGATGGGAGTAATTCTTGGTTCATGCTTCTTCGGTATTTCGGTTGTTGCCCAGCACCTGCGACCGCTTCCCGGCTTTGGCGGAACCGTGCTCGCCCAGTTGGCCGAGCACATTTACGGCGGACGCAACGTGATGTTCTTCATCACCCAGTTCGCAACTTTTGCCGTGCTCATCCTCGCCGCGAATACGTCGTACGCCGACTACCCGAGGTTGTCCTCGATTATCGCCAAAGATGGCTATCTCCCTCGCCAGTTCGCCAATCGTGGCGATCGCCTCGTGTTCTCCAACGGCATCTTGTTTCTTGCGATCACCGCCATTGCGTTGGTCGTTGGCTTCGGCGGCAAGATCGAACGGCTCATCCCGCTCTATGCGGTCGGCGTCTTCACCGGCTTCACGCTCAGCCAAACCGGCATGTGTGTTCATCACATCAAGATCAAGGAGCCGGGCTGGAAGCGCAACCTCGTGATCAACGCCATCGGCGCGCTCACCACCGGGCTCGTTGCACTGATCGTGATCCTCACGAAGTTCCTCTCCGGTGCCTGGATCAGCGTGCTCGTCATCGTTGTTCTCTCGGTCACCTTCAAAGCAATCAGTCGCCATTATGTGAGCGTCAAAGCCGCAGTCACGGTCGAGCCCGGCTACAAGGTTCGCCGTCACCAGCACTTGGTGGTGGTGTTGGTGGGCAGCATCAACAAGGGCGTTCTCCACGCACTGCAGTACGCGGCCAGCCTTGCCCCTGATCGGCTCATTGCTGTGTCGGTGGTGTCGGACCCCGACGAAGAGCGCCACTTCCGCGAGCAGTGGGATGCCTTCGACATCTCCATCGAGCTGCATACCATCAGCTCGCCATACCGCGATCTCACCGGCCCGATCCTCGCCTACATCGACGAACTCGACAAGGAATCGGCCGACGAGATGATCACCGTGGTGATTCCCGAGTTCGTCACGAAGTTCAGCAGTCAGTGGCTACACAACCAGTCGGCGTTGGCGATCAAGGCCCGTCTGCTATATCGACCTAATACGGTCGTCACATCGGTACCGATCATCGTCGATTAACCCGATGCTCTCTCGGACGTGCGGCACATGCCACATCACCGTTGGCCGACGGTGATCGCGCCAGATCGCCGCCTAGTGTCACAGGTATGCATGTAGTCGTCACCGGATCGAGTGGCCTCATCGGCACCGCACTCGTCAAGAAGCTCAGCACCGACGGACACACCGTCACTCGGCTCGTTCGGCGCACACCTCGCCCAGGCGAAGCCCGCTGGAACCCGAGTGAAGGCACCATCGAGGCGACAGCGCTCGAAGGGGCTCACGCCGTCGTACACCTCGCTGGTGCCGGCATCGGCGACCATCGTTGGACACCGGAGTACAAGCGCGAGTTGGTCGAGAGCCGCACTCGCACGACCGAGTTGCTGTCGTCGACCTTGGCATCGCTCGAACACAAGCCCGCCGTATTGCTCTCCGGGTCAGCCATCGGCATCTACGGTGCCCGAGGCGACGAAGACCTCGACGAAACCAGCGCGCTGGGCAGCGGATTTCTGGTCGATCTCTGCGTGAGCTGGGAAGGCGCTACGGCCGCGGCAGAGTCTGCGGGTATTCGCGTTGCTCACCTGCGTACCGGCATCGTGTTGTCTGGCGCAGGTGGCGCGTTGAAGAAGCAGCTCCCGTTGTTCAAGTTAGGCCTCGGGGGAAAGTTTGGCAACGGCAGGCAATGGCAGAGCTGGATCAGCCTCGACGACGAAGTCGCGGCAATCATCCATCTCATCACCGCGCCGGTTCACGGGGCAGTCAATCTCACTGCCCCGAATCCCGTTACGCAGGCCACCTTCACCAAGAGGTTGGGTGCCGCATTGCATCGGCCCACGTTCGTGCCGATTCCAAAGTTCGGTCCCAAGCTGCTCTTGGGCAGCGAACTCGCCAACGCGTTGTTGTTCACTGGTCAAAAGGTGCTGCCACGAGCGCTGCTCGACTCGGGCTACATCTTCCGTTACGACACCCTCGACGCCGCGCTGCGTAACGCGCTCGGCCGAGACGCCGCATGACCTCTGGCGAAACAGTTGCAACATCTACCGACGTGATCATCGTTGGTGCGGGTCTCGCCGGACTCGCCGCCGCTCGAACGCTCACACGTGCCGGCAAATCAGTCGTAGTGCTCGAAGCATCCGATGGCATTGGCGGACGCGTGCGTACCGACGCTGTCGACGGCTTCCTGTTGGACCGCGGCTTCCAAGTGCTGCTCACGGCATACCCCGAACTGACACGGCAGCTGGATGTCGCCGCACTCGACCTGCAGCCGTTCGAACCGGGGGCGCTGGTGTGGATAGACGGCAAAGGCCACGTGGTGAGCGATCCGTTCCGGCGTCCCACGCAAGTCTTCAGCACCGCCTTGGCACCCATCGGATCGTTGCGCGACAAGATTCGTATCGCGTGGTTCCGTCACCGTGTCCGTCGCCACGCTGCGGCCCAACTGCTACGCGGCCCCGACGTCACCACCATTGCATCGCTCACTGCGCACGGATTCTCGCCCAAGATGATCGACCGTTTCCTGCGGCCGCTGGTGGGCGGCATACAGCTTGACCCAACGATGAACACATCGAACCGCGTGTTTGAGATCATCTTCCGATCGCTCTCAGAGGGCGACTCAGCAGTGCCTGCCCGCGGCATGGGTGCCATCGCCGAGCAACTCGCCTCATCGCTGCACGACGACGCCATCCATCTGAACTCGCCGGTGAGTGCGGTCGCTCCGGGCTTCGTGTCATTGGCTGACGGTTCGATCGTGCGCGCCAACGCGGTGATCGTGGCCACTGAGGGCCCCGTCGCCAGTCGGCTGCTCTCGCTCCCGGAAGTGGGTTCGCGGTCGGCGGGTTGCGTGTACTTCGCGGCGGATACAGCACCCACCGATAAACGCCTGATCGTGCTCGACGGCGACAAGTCGGGTCCGGTTCTGAACGTTGCCGTGATGAGCAACATCGCCCCCTCCTACGCGCCAGCAGGTCAGCATCTGATTGCCGTCGCCATGCCCGGCGTCACCGACGGCGACCTCGAGTCACTTGCTCGCCGACAGCTCCGCGGATGGTGGGGGGCGCAGGTCGACACCTGGAGACACCTACGCACCTATCGCATCGCCCACGGCCAACCCGATCAGTCGCCGCCCTTCACACCCAAACAGGCCGTCGCGCTCGGCAACGGCCTGTTCGTGTGTGGGGACCATCGCGACACCGGATCAATTCAGGGCGCGCTGTTCTCTGGACGACGTTGCGCGGAAGCAGTGCTGCAACATCTCATCATCACACCCTGAGCGTTACAACCGTTGCGTGGCCTCAAATGCTGTCGCTACACCGGACCAACGACGCACCTCGGCCTCCAGGTCGAGGGCCACTGTCTTGTCGGCTTCCCAGCTCGCCCGCGGCACCATCCACACGACTTCGAACTCGATGCCATCGGGGTCGAATGCGTACAAGCTCTTCGACATGCCGTGATCGGATGCGCCGGCAATGGCGTTGCGCACGCGGAGCCGTTCTTGAATCTCGACCAACTCGTCGATGGTGTCCACCTGCCAGGCGAGGTGATACAAGCCGAGCCCGCCACGGGCAGGCGCGGCCGCCGATGCACCTCGGCTGAACAGACCGAGGTCGTGATGATTTCCCGATCCCTTGGCGTGGAGGAAGACCGCTTGGCCAGGACCAAGGTCGGCAGCGACTTCGAAGTCGAGCACATCGCAATAGAACTGCGCTGATCGACTCGCGTCGCGCACCCATAACACTGCGTGATTCAAACGCTGCACACTGGCCATAGCGGTACTTCCTTTACGTAGTCTTTCGTGGTTTTTCGTGGTTTTTCGTGGTCTATCGGTTCAGACTCGGGCGGCTTCGATGTCGAGCTGGATCTTGACCTTCTCACCAACGAGAACGCCACCGGTATCGAGCGCCACGTTGAAGTCGAGTCCCCAATCCTTGCGATTGATCTCGGTCTCGGCAGAAAAGCCCGCCTTTGTGTTGCCCCACGGATCGGTGCTGACTCCTTCGAATTCGAGCACAAATGTCGCGGGCTTGGTGACACCCTTGATCGTGAGGTCACCGGTGAGATTGTAGGCGTCGCCTTTGGCGGTGAGTGAGGTGCTCGTAAACGACATGGTCGGGAAGGTCTCGACGTCGAAGAAGTCGGCACCACGAAGGTGTGCGTCGCGACCCTCATCGTTGGTGTTCACCGATGTCGTGTCGATGCTGGCCTGGAGGCTGGAGTCGAGCAGGTTGTCGGCAATGGTGATGGTGCCGGTGAAGGCACCGAAGCGGCCCCGAACCTTGGCGACCATGAGGTGACGGACCGAGAAGCCGACGTTGGAATGTGACGGATCTACATTCCACGTGCCGACGGCGAGCCCTGATTGTGTTGGGGTGAGTGTTGCTGATGACATGAGCGGTCTCCTTGGGTGACTTGCTTGTTAGATTGCTTGCGGTCACAATGATTGTAGACACAATCATTTGCTATCGCAACTGTTGTCAGCAACAACTGCTACAATTCTTTTTCATGACGACGAAATGGCTCACTCCCGCAGAGATGCGGGCGTGGCGCGCCTACATCGAAACCACCAACCATCTGCGCGCCGCGTTTGAGGCCGATCTCGCGCCGCACGGCATCAACCTTGGCGACTATGAAGTGATGGTCATCCTCAGCGAGGCACCCGACGGGCAGGTACGCATGTGCGACCTCTCCGAGAGCCTGGGTCTGTCGCCAAGCGGCCTCACCCGCCGCCTCGACGGTTTGGTGAAGGCCGGCTATGTGCAACGTGCGCAGTGCAGTAACGATCGACGCGTGATGTTTGCCTCCATCACTACTGCGGGCCGGAAGGCCTTCAAATCAGCAGTCGATGATCATGTGCTGAGTGTGCGTACTCACCTCATCGACCGTCTCACGCCCGACCAGGTCGAGGTGTTTGCCGACATCTTCCATGCCGTCGGGGTGGGGCTCGGTCGCCCGCCGGCAGTCGCCCGCTGACACACCGCACCGGGCTCCACTACTGCGCTCCACTACTGCGCTCCACTACCGAGCTCTCCGCGCGGCGAGCACTATTAGCATGGTGAGCACTATGGCGCTCACACTCCCCCGCGGCTTTCGCAGCCACGTTGCCAACATCGGCATCAAAGACACCACCACCGACTTCGTGGTCGTTGCAACCGACGCCACCTGCGCGGCGGCTGGGGTATTCACTCGCAGCCGATTCAGCGGCCCAAGCGTGGTCGTCAGCCGCAACAACATCTCTGGCAATACGGCTCGGGCCGTTGTCGTCATCTCCAAGAACGCGAACGTGGCCACCGGCGAGATGGGTCTTGCGAACGCACGAGAGATCGTGGCTGGCGTCGCGAACGCGATTGGCTGCGACGACACCGAGGTGCAGATCGCTTCAACCGGTGTGATTGGTCGTCAGTACCCGATGGACCGAGTTCGCGCCGGGCTGGCATCACTGTCGTGGCCATTCATCGGCAGCGACGCCAACGAGGTTGCAACGGGCATCATGACCACCGACACCGTCGCCAAGGTCGCATCTGCAACCGTCGCCGAGTCTGAGGCGATCGTCGTAGGCGTTGCCAAGGGTGTGGGCATGATCGAACCCGACATGGCCACGCTGATCACGCTGATGTTCACCGACGCACGTATCGAACCGGCGGCACTCGACGACATCTTTCGCCGGGTCATCGATCGCACGTTCAACTGCGTGTCGGTCGACACCGACACATCTACCAGCGACACCGCAATCGTGCTCGCGAGTGGCGTCGCTGGCGACGTCGATCTTGCGGCGTTCGAGGCGGCGTTGTTCGACGTCGCGCTTTCGCTCACCAAGCAAGTGGCCCGCGATGGTGAGGGTGCCGAGAAGTTGATCGAGGTCGAGGTCGATGGCGCACGCGACAACGCTCAGGCCAAGCGAGTGGCGAAGGCGATCGTGAATTCACCACTCGTGAAAACGGCAGTGCATGGAGCCGACCCCAACTGGGGTCGCGTCGCTATGGCGATCGGCAAATGCAGCGACGACACCGACATCATCGAACACAACGTCGTCATCCGCTTCGGCACGCTTGAGTGCTTCCCAACGCAGGTCGACACTGCCGGACTCACCAAACTCAGCGCCTATCTGCACGGCGACACGGTTCGTATCCATGTCAGCCTTGGCATTGCTGATGGCATGGCCACCGTGTGGGGATGCGACCTCACCGATGGCTACGTGCACATCAACGCCGACTACACCACCTGACCCCGCTTGGCTGACACGGCCTGCCTAAACCTGCCAGACGAACCCGGTGAGGCAGGGCGGGGTTATTTCGGTGGCATACGGATGCCACCGTCAACACGAATGGTCTCCGCGTTCATGTAGCTGTTCGTGATGCACTCCACCACCATGCTCGCCAGTTCGGTGCCGTCACCGAGACGGTGCGGGAACAGCACACCCTTTTCCAGGTTGGCCTTGAAGGCCTCGCTGCCCTCACCCTGACCGTAGATGGGGGTGTCGATGAGTCCAGGGGCGACGGTGTTGACGCGAATGCCCGACGCCGACAGGTCACGCGCGATCGGCAACGTCATGCCGACAACACCACCCTTCGATGCCGAGTAGCTCGCCTGGCCAATTTGACCATCGAACGCGGCGACGGAGGCAATGTTCACGATCGCGCCACGCTCGCCGTACTCGAGGGGTTCGGTCTGGCTCATCGCGGTTGCCGCGAGGCGGATGCAATCGAACGTGCCGATGAGGTTGATCGCGATCACCTTCTTGAAGGCGTCGAGGTTGGCCGCTGAGTCGTAGCTGCCGTCCTTGCCAATCGTGCGCTGCGCCCAGCCAATACCGGCCGAGTTCACGAGCACTCGCAGCGGACCCATGCTCTTGGCCATCTCGACCGCGTTGACAATGTCGTCAGTCTTGGTGACGTCTACTTGGCAGAACGCCCCACCGATCTCTGTGGCCAGCGCTTCGCCCCGATCGGCCTGCAGATCGGCAACCACGACCTTGGCACCCTTGCTGGCTAACAAACGGGCAGTGGCCGCTCCGATACCCGAAGCTCCGCCAGTGACAATTGCGCTAACGCCGTTCAGATCCATGAGTGGCAAGGCTAGGCAACTGCGCCCCACAATGACGATTCCGACTTCAATGGTGTCGGCGTTGAAGGTCTGGACTCAGAACAGCGTGAGCGGTCCACTCGCGTCGGTGCTCTCAACAGACTCCACACCGAATGGCCCCTTGCTCGCCACAACAGCGAGTTGATCGACGAGATCGTTCATGCGATTGCCGCTATGACCCTTGACCCATCGAAAGCTTGGTTGACGCGCCTTCACCTCTTCGATCAGCGGTATCCACAGATCGGTGTTGGCAACGGGTTGCTTCTGAGAGTTGCGCCACCCGTTGCGTTCCCACTTCGCCCACCAACGATCGCGAAAGCAGTTCACGACGTAGGTGGAATCCGACACGATCGTGATTTCACCCGGCAGCGCGCGCAACGCTTCGAGCACGGCCTGCACCTCCATACGCTGATTGGTGGTGTGTGCTGCACCGCCTGAGCCGCACGGCGAGCCCTCGGGTGCAACGGCCCACGCCCAACCGCCCGGACCTGGATTGCCGGCGCATGCGCCATCGGTGTAGACCTCGATCACGGGTAGATCTTGGCACCACAGAGTCGTACCTGCCGGTAACCCTGCCAGACTATGCCCCATGATCTTTGACGGATTCGTCAACCAACTCCCAGACACCGACCCCGGCGAGACGCAGGAGTGGCTCGACAGCCTCGATGCGGTCATCGACGTTCACGGCAAGACCCGGGCCCGCTTTCTGCTCAGCAAGCTGCTCGAGCGCGCCCGAGCGAGTCAGGTGAGCTTCCCGGCAACGGTCAGCACACCGTATGTCAACACCATCCCGCGCGAAAGCGAGCCGTGGTTCCCCGGCGACAGTTACCTCGAGCAACGTGTGCGCGCGTTCATCCGCTGGAACGCGGCGATGATGGTGGTTCGCGCTAACACCTTCGCCGAAGGCGTGGGCGGCCACCTCTCTACATTTGCCAGCAGCGCCAGCCTGTACGAAATTGGTTTCAACCATTTCTTCCGCGGCAAGGACGACGGCACGAGCGGCGACCACGTCTACTTCCAGGGTCACGCCGCGCCCGGCGTGTATGCGCGGGCCTTCCTCGAAGGCCGCCTCACCGAAGACGATCTCGATCACTTCCGTCGCGAGATCGGCCGCGAGGGGCGCGGCCTCAGCAGCTATCCACACCCGCGCCTCATGCCCGATTTTTGGGAGTTCCCTACGGTGAGCATGGGTCTCGGGCCGCTCACCGCGCTCTATCACGCACGGTTCAATCGCTACATGCACAACCGTCGGCTCGACGACACCAGCCAGAGTCGCGTGTGGGCGTTCCTCGGCGATGGCGAATGCGATGAGCCCGAAACCCTCGGATCAATTTCGTTGGCCAGCCGCGAGAAGCTCGACAACCTCGTGTTCGTGGTGAACTGCAACCTGCAACGCCTCGACGGTCCCGTACGCGGCAACGGCAAGGTGATCCAAGAGCTCGAAGCCACATTCCGTGGTGCCGGCTGGAACGTGATCAAGGTCATCTGGGGATCGAAGTGGGATGACCTGCTCGCCAAAGACACCGACGGGGTGTTGCTCAATCAGATGAACGCCACGGTCGACGGCGAGTTTCAGCGCTACTCGGTGGAAGATGGCAACTTCATTCGCGAGAACTTCTTCGGTCCCGATCCGCGGTTGCGTCAAATGGTCGCCCACCTCTCCGATGACGAGTTGCTCAACCTGCCACGCGGCGGCCACGACTATCGCAAGCTCTATGCCGCGTACAAGGCTGCTGTCGACAACCTCGGCAGCGGTGCCCCAACAGTCATCTTGTGCAAGACCATCAAGGGATGGACGCTCGGTCCCGATGTCGAGGGTCGCAACGCCACGCACCAGATCAAAAAGCTCAACGCCACGCAACTTCAAGCGTTGCGCGACCGACTGTTCCTGCACGATGAGATCCCCGACAGCGCGTTCGACAAGGGCAACCTGCCGTACTACCGACCGCCAGAAGACAGCGTTGAATACCAGTACATGATGGAGCGCCGGCGTGCGCTCGGTGGCAGCATCCCCAAGCGCGTCACCAAAGTTCGCAAGCCCATTGAGATGCCCGACGAAACTGCGTTCGACGAGTTGCGTGCCGGTTCGGGCGGTCAACTCGTAAGCACCACGATGGGTTTTACCCGACTACTGCGCGGCCTGTGCCGTGATCCACATATCGGCCAGCGCATCGTGCCGATCGTGCCCGATGAAGCGCGCACCTTTGGTATGGACGGCCTGTTTCGCGAGCTCAAAATCTACGCATCTCAGGGACAGAAGTATCAGCCGGTCGATCACAACCTGTTGCAGTCCTACGCCGAATCGAGCGACGGACAATTCCTGGAGGAAGGCATCACCGAGGCCGGTTCGTTGGCCAGCTTCATCGCTGCTGGCACCGCCTACGCGACCCGTGGTGTGCCGATGGTGCCGTTCTACACCTTCTATTCGATGTTCGGTTTTCAACGCGTCGGCGACCTCATCTGGCAAGCCGCCGATGCGCGCACCAAGGGCTTCTTGCTCGGCGCCACAGCGGGGCGCACCACGCTGATGGGCGAAGGCCTGCAGCACCAAGACGGACACAGCCTCGTGCTTGCCAGCACGGTGCCCGCGTGCCAGGCATACGACCCTGCGTTCGCGTACGAGATTGCGGCGATTGTGCGCGCCGGATTGCATCGCATGTACGGCGAGCGAAGCGAAGACGTCTTTTATTACCTCACGTTGTACAACGAGAACTACCCGATGCCCGCCGCGCCGGCGCGCGACGGCGTCGATGAAGAAATCGTTCGGGGTTTGTACAAGTTCCAGGACGCACCACAGGCCGATCTGCATGCCACGTTGCTCTTCTCCGGTTCAGCACAAGGCGCGGTGCGCGCGGCGGCAGCCGATCTCCTCAAGCTCTACGGAGTGGGTGCCGAACTGTGGTCGGCTACGTCGTATAAGGCGCTGCGTGAAGAAGCACTCGGGGTCGAGCGCTGGAATCGACTGCACCCCGATCAGTTGCCACGAGTGCCACTCGTTACCGGACTGTTGCGCCAATCGCCTGGCCCCATCGTTGCCACCACCGACTTCATGAAGATCGTGCCCGAGCAGATCGCCCGCTTTGTTTCGGGTCGCCAATTCATCTCGCTCGGCACCGACGGCATGGGTCGCTCCGATACACGCGAAGCGCTTCGTCACCATTTCGAAGTCGACGCCGGCCACATTGTGGTGGCCACGCTGTCGGCGCTCGCGGCCACCGGCTCGCTGCTACCAGCCGTCGTCACCGATGCCATCAGCAGATACAACATCAACCCCGAAGCCAACGACCCCACCTTTGCCTAGCGGTGCAATTCAGTGCTGGCGGTTACACCCACCATCCGTTGACGTCGATGATCACGTGCGTCGGGTTCGACACGAACACGCACAACTGACCCGACGACGACAGTGGTATCTGTGCACCGTTGGCGATGGCATCGGCGGCCTCAAAGTTCACGATCGAGGTTGGCGGCCGATCGCCACATTGCCACGCGGTGACGAATCCGCTTGTGACAGCACCCACTGCGGTGAAGTTGGCAGAGACCGACTTCGCATTCGATGCGATACCACGGGTGCCGGCGACCTGAATCACGAGCGTCTGTCCCTGGGGTACGAGTGCGCCAGCAGTACCGGCATGCATCTCGGGACGGTATTGGTCGCGAGTGTCGATCAGCCGGAACGGTGCTGCCGGCACGTACATCTGTGCGGCAGCGGACTTGACGTACCCGGTGATATCCACCACGAGGTCGACGTCCGTCGAAGCAAAAATACACACAGTGCCATCGGGAGCAACGGGTGCCACCACGTTGTTCGGCTTGATCAACCACGGGAACGGGTTAAGGCTCGACACGGTCGGTCGATCGGCGTTGCATGGGTAGACCGTCACGAATCCGGCGAACGATGGGAACACGCTCGTTACGTTGAGCATCACCGCAATCGCGCCACCGGGGATACCTGCGGCACCCGACACCTGCAGCGCCGTCGTGGAACCCATCGGCAAACGAGCGGGGGCACCGAGGCCAATGCGGGTGTCCATCAAACGCACCGGCACCACGGCGGCGAAACGGCCAGTGGCGTTCGCGTCGTAGTAACCGTTCACATCAACGATCAGGTCAGCCGAAGCGGGTGAGAACACACAGATGCCACCGGCCGCGTCGAGTGGCACACTTGCGCCATTCGGCACGGTCTCGCCGACGTCGAAGTTGAGCGTAGATACGGTGGGACGGGCTGCTGAGCAATTCCAGACGCTGAGATACGAACCGATATCACTGTCGACGATCGTGAAGTTGGCACTGATTGCTTGGGCACCATTCGGCACGGCACCTCGGCCTGCGATCTGGATGCGCTTCTGTATTCCACCGAGCACGCGGGTGGCACCGAGGTTCAAGCGGGAATCGACGAGACGGTCGGGAACGATTGGCTGCAACCCTCCGCCACTTCCGAGCGGCGCCGTAGTGGGCACAGGCTGCACCCCGGTGGCCGCGGCCGCGTCGACCGTGAACGACCAACTCACGTTACGAGACGTCGTACTCACCGATACGGAATATGTGGCTGCACCGAGCGGGTTGCGTGGGATCACAACGACACTGTTGTTCCCGGCGAGAATGGCTTGCGCCGTGCCGGTGGTGTTGTATTGCGAGAGTACGCAGACATCCAGCGGGCCAGCTGCGGTGGTGACAGTGGCGGTTGGTTGTCCGCCGAGGCCCTCTGGCATGAGTGCCAGAATCGGGAGGCCAGCAGCGCCGGTCCATCCGCAGAAGCTGAGCGGGTTAGGGCTTTCCACGACGAAGCGATCGAGGTTCGTGGTGGTGCCATCGCCGGGGAACAGAATCGGTGCGAGTTGAGCGACATTGGGGCCGAGGCCGCGGAGCACATCAAGTGTGGCACCCGAACGCCATGGCGACGTCGACGCGTTGTCACACTTGCCGAAACCTACAGTTTTCAAATTCGGACGCAGCACGCCGATCGCGTGGAACGGTCCGGTCATCCACAGTTCAATATGCGAACGGGCTGAGGTGTTGAACGCGCTGGAAACCGCCACGTTGCCGTTGTTGCCGGCCAAGTCCCCGTTCGGTGTGTAGCCAGGCAAGCCAGGGATCTCATCGTGGCTGATGCCGTTTTGCAGCATGTAGCACGAGTGGTTGTAGGCACCATCGGAGAAGCTCGGGTCAACGGCTACGGGACCCAGATTCGACATCGCCCGGTAGTAGTTGACCGTGGTCAACCAATCGGCATCGGCAGGAATGAACGGCGGCGAAGGTTCGGCAAACGCGACGGTCGCGACAGCAGAGAAACACGTTGCGGCGGCGATCGCGAGCGCGACACGCGACATCCAATTGTGTGCATTCCGCCTCATGGCCAATCCTTTACGAAACCAACTCTCAATGTTGTTTCGACAGAAGTGGGCGGGCACTTGAGGGCCCGACACCAATCGTGTGGATCTTGAGAATTCCTTACCGAACACCAACTACTGAGAGTGGGTTTGGCCGGACCACCCAATTCAGCGGTTCGTCCTGCTCCATTTCTCAGGTGCTGGAATGAACGCTATGAGCACAGATCCGCGTCATCCGTGGTCAACTGGGATCACTTTGAGAGCCAAAAGGCCCAAGTTGCATCGCGTGACGCTGCGCAGCGCGCGGCAGCTTCTGCGCGGCGTTCAGGCGGTCACGGAGCGCGCCAACACTGACACGGTTTCGTTGTAGGTAAAGGCGCGTCCGGCGAACCGGGGAAATGGAAACGACCTGATCGACATGACCCTGAGACTCAGGTGTTCGGCCAGAACGCGCACCGCGTCCTCATCGAAGAAGCGCACATGGGTGGCGTCGCTGGCCTGACCGCGTTCTTGCGGCGTGATCACGATGACTCGCCCATCCGCTCGGACGAACGGCAGATACGTGGACAGCACGGTCTCTGCTTCAGCGGCCGTCATGTGCTCGATCACATGGGCGAGCAACAAACTGTCGAAGCGCTGGGGCACAGCGAACTCGCTCGCCAGAAAGGCATCGGGTTCGAAGGCTCGCAGGCCGGCAGCATTGCATGCCGCAACGCACGCAACGTTGTGATCAATTCCCACGCCGTTGCCATCGAGATGGTTCAGGTTGCGTCCGATGCCGCAGCCGATGTCGAGTACGAACCCCGGATGAATTCGCCGCAGGTTCCAGCGATATGGGCGCTGCGGATCGATGACTCGCCGCAACCAGCCGCCGCGCTGCGACAGCCGTTGCAAGCGCTCGGCGTACGTGGCCTCGCTCGTGGACGGTGGCGGGGTGTCTGGCACCGCAACAGCCTACGAGACCCGGCACACGGCTGAGCGTTAGCCTGCTGTGCCAATGGCTTCCTCCGCGGCGATCACGTTTGCCATTCCGTACTTTCGCCATCTCGAGTATCTCAGCGAGGCAATCGCCAGTGTTCGAGCGCAGACCATCCACGATTGGGAGTTGTTGGTGGTCGACGACGCCGGTCCCGAACCTGCACACGAGCTCGTCGCCAGCTTTCACGACGACCGCATTCGCTACGTGCGCAACGAGCACAACCTCGGACTCGCCGGCAACTGGAATGAGTGCCTACGCCAGTGCACCACACCGCTCGTGACGTTGCTGCATTCCGATGATCGGCTCATGCCCACCTACGCCGCGCACGTGATCGATGCTGCCCGCGAACATCCAGGGGTCGCGGCCATCTTCACCGACGCCGTCATCATCGGCCCGTCTGGGCTGCCGGCGCGATCGTTGCCCGATCTCGCAAAGCGGATGATCCGCCGACCGCGCCATGACCACGACGTGGTCGGCGACGCGGGGTTGGCGGGGATAGCACGAGGTAACTACGTGTTCTGTCCGACGTTGTGTTACGTGATGGCCACGATTGGCGAGGAGCCGTTCGATGCCGAGTGGAAGTTCGTACTCGACCTCGAACATATGTCACGGTTGCTGTTGGGCGGAGCACGGCTTCGTGCCATCCGCCAGCCGCTCTATGAATACCGGCGACATGAGTCGAACCAGACGAAGGCCATGACCGACGACTCACAACGATTCGAGGAAGAGCTTCAGTTCGCCCGCGATCTCGAGATGCGCGCCAACGCGATTGGTTGGTCGAAGACAGCGGCCGCGGCGAGGCACCGGGTTTTCGTGCGTGCACACTTGGCGCTGAAGATGCTCACCGATCTTGCACGGGGTCGCGTTGCGGCGTCGGCGCAGAAGCGTTCACTGCTCACGAACGATCTGCGTCACCCGCGTCGCTAGCTTCCGAGGCGTCGACCTCGGCCTCGGGGCTGTACGCCGCGAGGTTCGGACCCAACCCGATCAACGCGCCAACACCGACGCGCACGATCTGCCAGATGGCCCGCAACGAACTCGTCGACGCCTCACCGGCGAGACGTTGGCTGAAGTCGGCAGGCACTTCACACACTCGGTAACCGGCCTTCCCTGCGGCAACGAGAACCTCAAATGACTCCATGAATTGCGCGGGGTACGAGCGTGCGAACTCGGAGAGCAAGGGTTCGGAGATCACACGAAATCCTGAGGTGGAATCGTGCAC
>JANLPV010000047.1:0-1556 GCA_031367435.1 Actinomycetes bacterium
CTCCGGCTCCGCCAAGAGATGTGAACCGACCCCCATTCAGTGGACGCCACATAGCACGATGAGCGTTATCCACGGATGGCCGGTTCGGTTGCTTGCGACGAACCGGGAACCGGCGGTCGGTGCGTAATGCGGCCCCCACGAGCGCGAGGCCTTGCTCTTCGGGTTCGATCCCGGCGCGCCAGCGCCGCTCGAATTCCGCTGGTGCGATGTTGCCCAGCAACGAGTGGCGCCGCTCGGCATGGTAGTAACCGATGTATTCGACGATGGCTTGTCGTGCCTCGTCGCGCGTCGCGAAGTGCATGTTGTTGACGCACTCGACCTTCAAGGTGCCGTTGACCGATTCCATCGGCGCGTTGTCCCAGCAATCGCCCTTGCGGCTCATCGACACCGTGATACCGCGCGCCTTCAATTTCCCCCGATAGTCCTTCGCCGCGTACTGCGACCCGCGGTCCGAGCGGTGCACCAATCCGGCTTGCGGTTCGCGCCACCCCAACGCAACGTCCAGCCCGCTCAGCGTCAGCTCCTGCGGCATCGTCTCGCTCATCGCCCAATCCACCAGCCTGCGCGTGTACGGGTCCAGCACCAGTGCGAGGTACAGCCATCCTTCCTGGGTCGGCACGCAGGTGATGTTGGCCAACCACTTCTGGTTCGGCCGGCGCTTCGAAGTCGCGCCCCAGGACGTTCGGCGCGACGCGGTGCGCGTGCTTCGAGTCCGTCGTCGCCACCCGGAAGCGACGTCGCTTGTGGCTCTGCAGCCCATGCTCGCGCACCACACGCGCGACGCGCTTGTGATTGACCGGGCGGCCTTGCGCCTCGCTGACCTCGGTGGTCATTCGGCGTCGGCCGTAGCGGCCTCGATGTTTGCGCTGGGCGTCGCGGACCTGGCTGACCAAGTGCTCGTCGTCTTGGACGCGCTTCGAGGGTGCTCGCACGCGTGCGGCGTTGAGACCGCTGCGCGAGACCGACAGCAACTCGCACATCAGCGTCGTCGAATAGATTTGTCGATGCTTCTCGATCCCCGCGTACTTCACATCGATCCCTCGCAAAGTACGCTGCGGTTTTTTTAAGATCGCCTTCTCGAGCTTGAGCTCGGCGTTCTCTGCCTCAACCGGCTTAACTCGGCCTCCAGCTCGGACACCGGCTGCGTCAGCGCACGCTTGACCATCTCCTGGCCCTT
The DNA here is from genome assembly GCA_031367435.1 of Actinomycetes bacterium. Classification (GTDB taxonomy): domain Bacteria; phylum Actinomycetota; class Acidimicrobiia; order Acidimicrobiales; family Ilumatobacteraceae; genus WLMZ01. Next base: position 1,178 of record JANLPV010000047.1, read on the forward strand.
GCGGGCGCGATCCGCCCAGTTCACCAGCGATTGGCCCGACATCTCCAACGAACGTGCGACGCCCGCTACCTTGCGCCCGCCCTTCGTCACCTGCTTCACCGCCGAGTCCCGAAACTCAGGCGTGGACCGCCGATCTGGTCCTGTCTTCTTATGCCCCCCACATGGTCAAAAATAGGCAGACCTCGTGGCGTCCACTTTTCGGGGAATCCAACAATCACAATGGTTGATCGTTGCCGGCATTGAGTTGATGAGGTCGAGGGTTGCATGAGCGTTGGCATCGAGGGGTTGTTCACGAGCGCATTGGGTCTTGTTCCGCCGTGGGAGGTAGACAAGGTCGAGCTCGACACCGCGCGGCGACGCATCGACTTCGAGGTGCGCT
>JANLPV010000053.1:0-10084 GCA_031367435.1 Actinomycetes bacterium
GGACATCCTCAGGTCGAGGTCGTCCATGCTGGCCATCTTCAGTGCGCCACCAACCATGTCTGTTCTCCGTTCGCGATCTTCACTTGCGTTGTGATCGCACCGTAACCCGCGAAGCTTGCGTGCTCCGCACTGACAGGCCGCCACTCTGCTCGACGTGATGCGCGCGGTCACCCAATCAGTAGTCGCGCCGCACTGGCAGCAAGAATCACGATCAATGCAGGCCGCACCGCACGGCTCGCGCGTGATGACGACACACGCGCCCCGAGATAGGCACCCGGGATCGCGCCGATGAGGAGTGATGTCGTCAGACCGAGACGCACATCGCCGAGCAAGAGATGACCGAGTGCAGCTGTGGCCACGAGCGGGATTGCTTGAATGAGATCGGTGCCCACAAGCTCGGAGGCCGAGAGTGCCGGGTAAAGCATCGTCAGAATCACGATCATCAGTGAGCCCGAGCCCACCGAGGTCAAGCCGACGATCACTCCACCGGCCACACCGAGCGCAACGGTCGCCAACCGCTTCACCGGCTGATCCGCTCTGTGCGCCACACCCCGGCCACGCGACTCTCGAACCATTCGGAGCGTCATTGTTGCTGCGGCGATGATCAGCGCGACGCCGATACCTCTGAGCAAGATGTCGTCGCGAACCGCATCGCTGAGATGACTGACGATGAGCACGCCAACTGCGGCCCCGGGGATAGACCCGAGGCAGAGCCATTTGACGATGTCGAAGCGAACCGTTCGTTGGCGAAAGTGCACGGCTCCGCCCACCGGTTTCATCAACAGCGAGGCCACGAGGTCTGAGCCAACCGCGGCGCTGGCGGGAACATGGAAGAACAACACCAGCATCGGTGTCAGGATCGCGCCGCCGCCCATGCCGGTGAGCCCGACGGCAAAACCACCCAGGAGACCGCCGAGCGAGAGGGCCGGATCGAACATTGCACAAGCGTAACCCTATTCCCGACCAAACCGATCATAATTTCCGAGAATAGAGCCATCCTGGTCAGCGTGCCAGTCGCGTGAGCACTTGTGCCCGGAGACACGCCACCCGGAGATATGCCACCGAGAGCTATGCCACCCGGAGATATGCCACCCAGAGATATGCCACATGGCCGATGTTCGTCCGGGCGTGAACGATCACTGTTTGCCTATGGACGTACACCACACACTCTTGTCACAATCAGACATGCTCGATGCGCCGGAAATTTCGTTACCAGACGGAACGGTCACGTTGATGCTGACCGACGTCGAGGGCTCGACCAAACTGTGGGAGGCGAGCAGTCAGTCGATGGCGGCTGCGATCGACCGTCACTACGAGTTGATGGACGCAGCGATCGCGCTGCACAACGGCGTTCGTCCGGTTGAGCAAGGCGAAGGTGACAGTGTCGTTGCCGCGTTCCGCAATGCAACCGATGCGATCGCCTGCGGGCTCGATGTGCAGCGCGCGTTCGCGGCTGAGGTGTGGCCCGACGCGAAGCCAGTAAGGGTGCGCATGGCGATACACACAGGCGATGTGTTGTTGCGCGACGCCGGCAACTACTTCGGTCCGACGATCATTCGTTGCGCGCGGTTGCGTTCGCTTGCCGTTGGTGGCCAGATTCTGGTGTCGAGCACGACTCGTTCGGTTGTGGCCGATGCGGTTGCGTCGGAGATCGAGTTTCATGATCTCGGTTCGCACCGATTGAAGGGGCTCGATCGTCCCGAACAGGTATGGCAACTCGTGCACCCTGACATCGAACGACACTTCCCGCCGCTGCGCTCGCACGACACGATCCCAACAAACTTGCCCACTCAACTCTCGAGCTTCGTTGGCCGCCATGAAGAGGTTGCGGCGATACGCGGCGCCCTCGCGGCCAATCGGCTCGTGACGCTCACCGGTGCCGGTGGATGCGGCAAGACACGGCTTGCGTTCCACGTGGGCGGCGAAGAGCTGGCGACGTTCACCGATGGTGTGTGGTGTGTCGAGCTCGCCGCCGTTGGCAATGCCGATCTGATCGCGCATGCGGTGGCGACGGTCTTCGGGTTTCGAGAGGAATTCGGCCGACCGCTCATCGAGACATTGGCCGAACAGTTACAACCCTTGGACGCACTGATGATCGTCGACAACTGCGAGCAGGTGCTCACCGGCGCGGCAGTTGTGCTGGAGTATCTCCTGCAGCATTGTCCGCGATTGAGGGTGCTCGCGACGAGCAGAGAGGCGCTCGGACTGTCGGGTGAGACAACGTGGCGCGTGCCATCGTTGGAGGCGTCGGCCGCGGTTGCACTGTTCGTCGAGCGCGCCCAGAGCGCTCGTTCGGGGTTTACGCCGAGCGATGCAGATCGCACGGCGATCGATGACATCGTGACTCGTCTCGATGGCATTCCGTTGGCGTTAGAACTTGCGGCGGCGCGCGTGCGAATGATGAGCCCCGGTCGCATTTCGGCAGCGATCGACGATCGATTCCGTTTGCTCACCGGTGGTAATCGCACCGCTATGCCACGGCAACAGACGTTAGAGGCGTCGGTTGCATGGAGCTACGACCTGCTCGACGAGTCAGAACGGATGCTGGCCCGACGCTTGTCCGTTATGCACGGCTTCACGCTCGAGGCAGCCGAGATGATCGCGAGCGATGATCAGTTCGATCGGTACGCGGTGCTCGATGTGCTCACGCGGTTGGTCGACAAGTCGCTCGTTCAGGTTGATCACAGCCGCGCGGAAACCGGCTATCGATTCCTCGAGACCGTGCGTCAGTATCTGCAGGGTCGGTTGATCGAATCCGGTGAAGCCGACGAGGTTCGTAACCGCCATCTCGACTATTTCGTCGATCTCGCCGAACGGCATGCGCCTTGTTTGGCATTCCGTGATGGCCACCTTCTGCTGGCGTTGCTCGAAGCAGAGCACGACAACCTCGACACTGCGCTCGAGTTCGCCGATACCTCGGGCCGTCGCGAGGCCGCGCTGCGATTGGCGACGGCGTTGACGCTCTTCTGGGAACTGAGCGGGTACATGGGTCGCGCCGGACGTTGGTTCGCTCGGTTGTTGGAGCAACCTGATTCCGAACCGTCGGTGTATCGCGCTCGTGCCTGTTGGGGAGCTGCGCACGTTGCGCTCTACGGTGACGACTTCGAGACGATGGGAAGGCGCGCACCGGAAGCACTCGAACTTGCCGAGCTGCTCGACGACGACTGGTCACGTGCCCGCGCGCTCAACACGGCGGGGTTCGCTGAGGCTCTGTTTGCTCCTGCCCAAGCCCGTGCGGGCCTGGAGCGCAGCGTCGAACTCGGCGAACGCATTGGTGATGACTGGTCGGTTGTCGACAGCTGGAAGATGATCACGGCAGCGTTCTGGGTCGCACATGACGAAGCCGGCGCGGCCCCGGCACTCGAGACGCTACGAGTCAAAGCGATCAAGCTCGAGGCCGGCTATTTCATCGCTTGGTATCACGGCCTCGTTGGGTTCTTCCTTTCTCATCGCGGCGAGCTCGTTCAGGCTCGCAAGCATCTTGAGATGTCTATTCAGATCTGCGATGGCATTGGTGAACCGATCACCGGCAGCCTGTCGAGAAGTTGGCTCGTGTACGTCGACATCGCCGAGGGTAATTACGAGAGGGCACACAACGATGCGATGGCGCTGGTGCAGCACGCGCATGCGTCTGGAGGCAGTTTCGCTATCCCGGATCTGATGAGGAATCTCGGCGAACTAGCCGTGATCCGTGGCGACGTTCAGGGTGCCATCGATCTCCTCGATCCGTTCATCGAGGCACTGCACGAGGGATCTCCTCCGTACTTGGTGGCGTGGCCAGGGCTGACGCTCGCTGCCGCGAAGCGAATGATTGGAGATCTCGATGGCGCGGCGAAGCTCCTGACCGATGTTGCTGAGCTCCTCAACGGTGTTGGCAACGAGTGGTTGGACGCATGCGTTGAATTTCAACGCGGCTTGGTTGCGTTCGAACACGGTGAACTTGATGTTGCTGAGCGTTTCGTGCACGCGGCGCTTGTCGTCTTCGTGCGATTGGAACAACGCGTTGATATCGCGCAGGCACTTGACGCGCTCGGCCTTTTCGCAGCAGGTGCACAGAGCGGTGCCGAGGCAGTTCGCTGCTTCGCCGCTGCCAATGTCTTACGCGCCGCGATGGGCTGTGTTCCGTCGCCCGTTGAGGCCGATGCTGTGGAGCGAACTTGTGTCGAACTGCGGCTCGCCACTGGTGACGAACTCTTTGAGCAATGTTGGAACGAGGGCACCGCGCTCACATTCACTCAGGCTGCTGAGTATGTGTCTCGTGCCCGTGGAGAGCGCAAGCGCCCGAGCTCCGGATGGGCGAGCCTGACTCCGACTGAAGCACGGGTCGTAGAACTCGTGAGCGAAGGACTTACCAATCCTCAGATTGCGGAGAAGATGTTCATCGCCCGTGGCACGGTGAAGGTCCACCTCAGCCACATTTTCACCAAAGTCGCAGTATCAACGCGCGCTGAACTCGCGACGATGGCTGCGCGGCACTCGATCGCCTGATCGCGCTTCGGAATCGATTCGTTTGCGTGTCTGAGACGCTGCTCAAGTGATCCGTCCGCTCAGGTCGCAGCGGTCTCGTCGGTGCGGTGATCCGTGAAACGTTCGACGGGTGCCTTGCCGCTATCGACGGCATCGTGGGTCCAGTCGAGTTGCTTCTCCTCAAACGAAAGGTCGAGTTCTGCGCCGTTGTTGTCGAGGTTGACGAGCCCGCAGACGAGCTGCACGGGCACGCCGACGGTCGCCGGGTCGAGGTGTGCTTGGACCTGATCGTCGAACGTGTCGAGCAGGTTGCCGACAACGATCTGGTGTTGTGTGGCCAGGCTGCACCGGGCGCCGTCCGCGACCGTGGTGAGGCGCTTGCGAATAGTAATGAGATGGTCGCGACGACCCGTCCCCATTGCGAGACTCCCGAGCAGCGCTGCAATCTCAGCACCGTCCTGCTTGCAGTGCGTGCATTGGCCGCACGATTCGACCGCGAGGAAACGCGACACGCCCGCGGCGACAGCGACCATGTCAGAGTCCTCAGCAACCACGATGAAGCCAGCGGACCCGAGACCCGTGCCCGCGGCCGTCATCGTCTCGTACGACACCGCAGTGTCGAGACGGTCGGCGGTCAGCGCGACGCCAGAGACCCCGTTCATCACGGCGACCACGTGGTGATCGGTGAGTACGCCGCCGCCGATTTCGTCGATGACCTCCTGCAGCGATGTACCCATAGCGACCTCGCCGACGCCAGGATGCTGCACCGCTCCGGTGACCGTGCACACGATCGTTCCGGGCGAGTCGGTTGTCCCGACAGACCGGAACCATGCGGCACCTCGCGCGATGATCGCGGGGATATTCGCCATCGTCTCGACGTTATTCACCAACACCGGTGGTGCCGCGCTTTCGTTCTGTTTGCCTGCCATCTGAATGTCCGCCGACAGTCCACTCCCGGATGAGGCGTCCGCTTGAGTATTCACGAGTTCCACGACACCGCGCCGAAACGGCGGCGCGATGCGGGGGAACGGCGGCCGACCATCGATTACCTCCAGCAAAGCGGTTTCCTCGCCGAACAGATACTCGGCCGGTCCCTCGACTATCCGAATGTCCACCCTGTCTGCCCAACCCGCTGCGATGATCTCATCGATCGCGCGATGCACGCGATCGATCTCGGTCAAAAAGCTCGCCTTCATCGCGATCACGATGGTCCGAGCGTCGGTCACTCGCGCTGCGATCAGCGCTCCCTCGATGACGGCATATGGGTTCGCGCGAAGAATGGCACGATCCTTGAAAGTGCCCGGCTCACCTTCGGCGGCGTTGACGACGACAGATGTGTGCAACAGCGCGGAGGCGAAGGATTTGATCGTGCGCCACTTCACCCCGGTGGGGAATCCGGCACCGCCACGACCGCGCAAACCGGAGGCAACGAGTTCGTCGATGATCGTGTCACCTGAGACGGAACGCGCTGCAGTGAGACCGGAACCACCGCCGAGCGCGATGTAGTCGCTGATCGTGTCGAGAGGTCGCACGGGCAGCACCCTGCTGACAGTGCGCATGGTGTTGGTCATCAGAACCTCTGGGTGAGCGATGTCGGCGCGACGTGCGACTACAGAACCAAGAAGTACCCGCATCAGAGCGTCGCTATACCTGAGCTACGTATCCGAACACTCGGCCGACCGGATGTGAGGAGCGTGTCTTTCAGCGTGGCGGGCGCATTGTGTAGCCGGTCTCTAGGGCGTCGGCTGGGTCGGCTACGACGAAGCGCGTGAGTCTCTGGGCGTGCTTACTGAGGAGTTGCTGGTCGGCGCGGCTGATGCCCGGCAGCATCGGCTCGCGAAACCATGGCGCGTAATACTCGACGTTGGGAATTGCTCGCGTCTCGTCGGACAGGTTGGGTGTCCCTCCGTGCCATGCTCGAACGTCGCGGATCTGCACAGAGCCGGCCGGAGCCGGACACACTGTGCTGAGTCGCATCCATTCGGGTTCCTCGGACAGTCGCGGGATCGGCGCCCGTGAATGCTGCGTCCCAGGAATCTGGCGGGTCGGCCCATTGAGCGGGGTCATGTCTATCGGCATGAAATTCACGCACACGTACGGACATGGCAGGTCGCGAACCGACAGGTGTCTGCGCGGGTCATTGAACGAACTGAACGGGGTCGCCTTCCGGTCGACGAAATCGCCCATGTCTGAATGGAGTGGTTGGTATCCCACCGCTCCCGGCAGGCAGAAGTCACCGCTGGCAGCTCGAACGATGTAGTCATCGGATTCGAAGATCGCCAGAAGGATCGGCGTCACCGTGGGAAGGTCGATCAACATCTGCCACTCGGGTCGATGCAGCATGCTCCTCGTGATGCTCGACCCTCCGAACGAGTACCGGTGCGAACCTCGGTTGCCGTGACGATCTGTGTCGAGCGCGATGATGTCGGCCACGACTTCGCCAACGCCTGCCCTGAGCAGGGCGGTCTGCGCAGCGTCGAGGGCGTCTCTCACCACAACGAAACCATCGCGATGGAATAGCCGTACGGCACGTTCCACCTCGCTGGGTTCCAACACCTCGAGCCCGATGATGCCGTTCCTTTCGGCGAGATGTTTGCGTAAGGCGATGAGCTCCGATTCGTCGCCGTGGTTTGAAGGTTCAGTGGCGATCACGAACGAATGGTAATACGACGCTACGCATCGCTCCGTGGGCGAGCTCGTCGCAAAGCTGCGGCACGCGTCCGCGCTCGGTGGTTCTCGCTCGCCTGGGTCTGTAGCGTGGGGGAGCCCACAAGCAGGTCCGCAACGACCACGCTCCCGTAGCTCAGGGGATAGAGCAACGGTTTCCTAAACCGCAGGTCGCAGGTTCGAATCCTGCCGGGGGCGCCAAAAAGTTACCAGTTCAGAGCACTTTGGACTCGGCCGCAGCTGTCCGAAATCAGTTGGTGGTAGCAGCGTGGTAGCAGAGTCGTTGCGCTGGCCGCATGAGCAACGGCACCGTCTACCGACGAGAGACACCGAGTGGTGCGTCGTCGTGGGTAGCACACGTTGCCTGGTACGAGGCCGGCAAGCGCCGACAGATGAAGCGCACGTTCCGAACGAAGAAGGACGCACAGACATCGCTGGTCGAACTGCTGGCCGCGCATCAGACCGGTCGGTTCGTCGAATCGTCGAAGCTGACCGTTCGCAACTTCGCCGACGCATGGCTCGATGGATTCGCCAACCAGGGCCGCAAGGCAACGACGATCAATGGCTACCGACGGATCATCGACTCCTACGTTGCGCCGCGACTCGGCGACGTCGCATTGCAAGACATCAAGGCATCGGACCTCGACTCGCTGTACGCCGAGCTGCTTCGTGGCGGTGGAGCGAACGGTCGTCCCCTGTCGCTGACCTCGGTGCACCACGTGCATGCCGCGCTGAACAAGATGCTCAACGACGCCGAACGCAAGGGCGTGGTGATCCGCAACGTTGCTCGATTGGCGAATGCGCCATCGTTGACCACGGCTCGGTCGAAAGGCCCAGAGATGACCGTGTGGACGCCCGAGCAGCTGTCTCAGTTCCTGCGCTCTATCGTCGGCAATCGCAACGAGGCGTTGTTCCGCTTGCTGGCGCTTACGGGCATGCGTCGAGGCGAGGCGATCGGTCTGCGGTGGAGCGACGTCGACTTCCGGCTCGGCCACGTCAGCATTCGGCAGGCCGTCACCGTCGTGGATGGTGAGGAAATCGTCGCCGCCCCCAAGACCCGTCGCAGCCGCCGAACGATCGACATCGATGCCGACACGGCCGTGCTGCTCGAAGCACACCGACAGACGCAGCGTGATGCGCTCGCTCGCGTCGACCTCACCGGCGCGTTCGATGATCGCGTGTTCGCCAACGACGTCGGTGACCCGAAGCGCCCGGACTCGGTCGGCCAAGCGTTCCACCGACTCGTCGAAAAAGCAGGCGTACCCGTGATCCGCCTGCACGACTTGCGCCACACCCATGCCTCGCACCTGCTCGCCGCCGGCATCAATGTGAAGGTCGTCAGCGAGCGCCTCGGCCACGCGTCGGTCAGCTTCACCCTCGACACCTACGGCCACGTCATGCCCGGCCAACAAGCCGAAGCCGCAGCCGCAGCGGCAGGACTGCTGGTCACCAAGTGACGGTGACTCACGGCTTCATCGACGAGAGCGTCCTTTCCGGCCAACCCGGTTGATCTTGGGACGCCGAGCGGTGATACTCGTCGTGTCCGAGCCACTAGGCGAGGAAAGTGATCCCGGCGTTTTCCCCCGTATCTGAGGAGCCGCCGGGATTTGCGCGTCACGGCAGAGCGAGTGGCGAGCCTTCGACGTCGACGGCCCATCACCGTTCGCGCCAGGTCTCCGCGACCAGCCGATCGACGTACGCCTCTAGCTCGCGTTGCGGGATGCGCACGCAGCGCCCGATCCGGATAGGTCGCACGTCGCCCTGCCGAATCAGTTCGTACAACGTCGTGCGCCCGATGCCCAGCAGCCCGGCCGCCTCCTCCACCGACACGAGCAACGGCCGCACCACCAGCCGAGTCCTCGTCGTCGCATCACCCATAGCTACCAATGGGACCGTCGAGGTCGGTTCGGGGAAACTCGGCTTCGAACTCAGTGCCGGTGAGTCGTCGCGCAGCAAGGGCGGTGAGTGGACGCACAGAGTATTACCCGGTTGGTGAGCGGCGTCTGATGGGCCCGAGTGCGGCTACGAGTCGGTCATACAAAGCCCAGCCGTCGGACTCAACCGGGTTACGTTTCGGACGTGCCGACCCCGCCGATCGACAACGTCGACTATGCCCTTCTGCTCGGCACGTTGCAGCCGCTCCTCGACCTGGTGAACGAGTTCGTCGAAGAAGCACAGGAGATCATGAGCAGCCGTGCGGGCTTGCCCGGTGCTGACGGTCGGATGATTCACGACATCTCAAACGAGGTCGCTTTCGTTGACGCTGAGCGATTGGCTCAGCCCATGGAGAGCGTGCAGATGGCGGCCACGCTTGCGTGCTTCGCTGCTCAGGAGTCGCTGGCATCTCTCGCGAGATTGATGTTGACTGGCCCGCCTCCGCCGATCTTCTCTGCGGATGTCCTTTGCCGCAGCGCGATCGACGCCAGCCGGCCTGCGTGGTGGCTCACCGAACCAGGGCTGAGCACTGAACACCGCGTCCAACGATTCGTGGCGGAGAATGTCTACAGCGCTGACGAAATGCTGAAGCTGACTTCGGAACCAGACGTCAAGGCCAGAGGTCGGGAGATACGCGATCGGCTCGCCGAGTACGCGAGTGCGAGAGATTGGCCGATCGGGAAGTCCGACGGAGCTCTCACCGTCGGGCCTCAGACCCGTCCGACCGTGCGAATGTTCCTGGAAGCCGAGTTCGGAGACCCGGTAGCAGCGCACGTGACGTGGTCACACCTCAGCGCGGTCACACACGGCGCCCTCCACGGACTGGTGCAGGCGATCGACGTTCAAACTGCCGTCGGTGGGGTTGCCATCATGGGCACGACGACCGAAGTGCTGAGCGCAAGGTTGGAGATCGCCGCCACCGTCGTCTTGTCTGCGACGATGCGGTTGTTGCGCTACGCCGGATGGGCAACCGATGAGATCGACGCAGTGGCCACCCGGCTCTCAGCCGAGCTCC
>JANLPV010000056.1:0-6157 GCA_031367435.1 Actinomycetes bacterium
TTACAACGAGGGTTGTAAGTACGAAGGCGTCCGAGCCTCACGAGTAGATCAGTCGAGAAGGTCTCTGCCGCCATAGATCCGAGCCTGCGATGCATACTGATCCTCGGCCCGCTTCAGCGCAGGACCGTCGTCGTCGTTGAATTCGTCAGCCCCTCCATTGGCGAGGGCCGTGAGCAACACCTCGCAGAACCACGGCAGCAGCCGACCCAACGCTTCCCGAGGGTCAGTACCTTCCAAATGCCTCCCCGGCGCGAACAGCGCAAGCACGTCACCTTCGTCGGTCGGTTTGAGATCGAGGAGGATCTCCCCGGTAACGGCGATGGCCTGTCCTTTGGCGTCCGACGCGTCGCCGAACGGTCGGCGACTCTCTGCGACAACCACGACTGCATGGTGAATCCACGCAGCAGCGCCAGCGGGCATTGTGGCTCCGTTGGCTTCAATCTTGATGAGACGTAGCGCCGCCAGAGCGACTACGACTTCGCGGGCGTTGCGTGGCACGTCCAGTAGCGAAGCCGTAGGTCCATCGAGCCAGCCAGGTTGTGCAGGAACGTGGCGCGCGTCGGTCGGCATGGGTTAGAGCGTAGGCGCACCGTGGGACGACATTGATCATGATCGCGGCCATCGGAACGTGGAACTGGACGAGTCATTTCTTGACAGCCAAACTGACAGCCAAGCGGACGAACTTAGGAGGTAATCGGCGAACAGCGACGAACACCGCAGTGCCTCTGACCTGCACCGATGAACTGTGGCGAACACGCGCGAACACCGCAGGGGTGACTTGTAATCATGAGGTGGCGAGTTCGATCCTCGCACCCGGCTCCACTCTTGTGCCTGTTTCTGCCTGAACACCAGCGAGCACATCACGTACCTGTCGATGCGCGTAACAACCCATACTCACTGGGCAATCGGGGCGGTTGGGTCTGCCCCGGGTTGCTTGTCGCCTCGAGCGAAACGAAGGCGAGTCGTCGGTGTACGTCAGCTGAGTTCGCGCACCCTGACAGTATCGACGTGCTGCTGGAACGTTGCGAGCTTTCCATCAGCCACGGTCCAGACATGGACCATCTTCACTGTGGCGGGTGCTCCGGAGCTTTTGTGCTTCCAGCTGTAGTTGCCGAGAGCAACAACGGTGTCACCCTCAGCAATGAGCTGTTCCGGTACGGCCGCGAACTCGTCGCCGACCTCGCCAAGACGCATGAAGACACCTTCCAAGACTGCTTGAGGACCAACGTAGGTACCCGCAAGCGGGAAGCCGTCGGCCTCTGCCCATGTGATGTTCTCAGCCATCGCACCAAGCACAGCCGGTACGTCACCCGTCGCAAAACTGGCGTAGACGCCTTCGACGATTTCTTTGTTCGTGGCCATGAAAGCCCCCATCTCTCGGAGCCGAATCGCTCAGCTGCGAGTCTGGCAGATCTTCGAAGCCATGAGCCACCTCTATGTGCCGCGACACGGGCATCGACACATCCGCTATCCGCATCTAACGCGCGAGCCGACCACCGTTGCGGTAGTAGTTAGCTGAAGCTGCCGATCGAACGCATCGGCGCCCCACCGAGTCTTTACGGCTTGCGGTCGAAGGCACGTGAGGTCGAGTGTCACCTTGACGCGGTCCTCGTGCGCCAACTGACCGGGTTCAACCGGTTGACAACTGTTGATAGTTCTTGCAGACTGGGGTCGTGAGTCGCAACACGATGAGCTTCGCCCTGCCGGAATCGTTGCGTGAGTACATAGATGCTCGAGTTCGTGACGGCAGCTACGGCAATACCAGCGAGTACCTGCGCGACCTCATCCGACGCGATCGACACGAGCAGGCGGCACAGCGCCTACGCGACTTGATCGTCGACGGGCTCGCCTCCGGCGACGGACGAGTAGTCACCGAAGACCTGATCGCCTCGCTCCGCGGCCAGGCGCTCGGCACCGACGCGTGACCCCCACGCGGCTGCGGCCACTGGCTGAAGCTGACCTCATCGAACGAACCCACTCGTACCGACGCGAGGGTGGCGACGTTGTCGGTGAGCGGTTCTTCGACGCGGCCGTCGCCGCGTTGGGTGCAATCGGGCGAATGCCCGCAGCAGGGTCGCCACGCGTCGGCGAACTGTGCAGCATCCCGGGCCTGCGCGTCCGACGCGTCGAGGGCTTCCCGTGTGGCTGGTTCTACTTCGTCGCTCAGGACCACATCGACGTCGTCAGACTGCTCGCCGACGCCCAAGACCTTCCAACAATCCTCATCGAGAGCGCTGTCGAGTAGCGCTTCCCGCTGGCGACCAGCGCAACGGCCTCCCGAGTCGGTCAACCTGGGACTGTCAGATTTTCTGTGTAAGTGGGTGTGACGGTCAGGTTCGAGACTCGGTGGGGCCAAACAGGATGTCTACGAGTTCACGCGTTGATCCGATTGGGGTGAACCTTGCCCGAGCCACTACGCGGGTGCCCTCACGTAGGGTGCCGCTTCTGGTGTTGGTCCCGCGCACTTCACCGAGACACGTTTGTCGAACCTCGCGAGACGCCGTTGGGTTAAGTCCGTCAGCTCATGTGGTCGACGTCGGGGCAACAGAAGCGGGTGGTGTGAACGCGGCACCGCCGATTGTTGGACCGGCCGAGCCGATGAGCAACATTATGCTCCCAGTCCACACCGGTGCGTTCCCGCTTTGTGATCCCATGGCATCGGTTTCGTCGCAGCAGTTGTCGATCCACTGTCCGGTCGTGTTGTCGTACACGAACGCGCTTCGCTTGGCGAACATGATCATCTGGCGTCCGGTCCAAAGCGGCGCGAATCCCGGATGTCCGGGACCGCTCGCGATGGACCGCCACGTATCGGTCGTCGGATTGTACGCAGCTCCGTCGCCTAATGCCATCTCGTTGTTGCCGGTCTGACGATCGCCTCCGGAGGACCCGGCGGTCATGAGCATTTCGGTGCCGGTCCACACCGCTCGCACGCGTCGCGGCGATAGCGGCGACGTCGCCAGAACTCGCCACGTGTTGGTCGACGGGTTGTACGCCGCACCGTCTCCAACTTCCTCCTTGACGGTGCTTCCGCCCCACACGATCCATTCCGTGCCGGTCCACACCGACGCGCCCCGATCGCGCGACACGATCGGCGGCCTGGCCAACTCGCGCCAGGTGTTCGTGGTGGGGTTGTATGCCACGGGTGTGCTGGAACTGGAAGCGCAACCTGTGTCGCTCGGCCACGCGAACAATTCGGTTCCGGTCCAAGCGCTCGGTGTTCGATTGCTCAACGAACCGCACGGCGGTGAGGCGATGTCCCACGCGTCGGCGGCTGGGGCGTACGCAATGGCCGACTGCATCGGCTGCAAACCATCCGGAGTCTGACCACCGATGATCAACATCTTGGTTCCAGTCCACACAACAAGCGCGTTGACGCGATCCCAGCCGTTGGGTGGATTGGCAATGGTGCGCCAGGTTCCGGCCACTGGGTCATAGGCCGACGCACCGGCGACCGGCGCGTTTTTGGCATCGAACCCGCCGACGCTAATGGCCTCATGCCCAGTCCAGACAACGAAAGGAGCGAATGGCGCGCCTCTGGGATCCGCAGGCAGCGTCACCCAACCATTGGCCGGCACAAAAGTTGTTGTGGCGGACGGTGCCGCGGTTGTGCTGGTCACTTCTGGCGCAATCAGCGGCGTGGAATCGACACCGGATACGACCAGACCAGACGAGTCATGACGCGTGGACCAAACGACGATCCCGACTGTGGCGACAACGACTACTGATGCCACAGCGAACGCAGCCCGCCGACGTCGATGCATTCGACGCGTCGCTCGCGCAACCGCAGCCGCCATCGCCCCAGAACCCGTCACCGGCGCGCTGTCAACCGATGCAAGATGATCCCGTAATTGCGATTCAAAGCCTTCGCTCATACCTGATCCAGACTCTCAAGATCGCTGCGAAGTTGCTTCAACGCTTTCGATAGCTGAGATTTCACGGTGCCAGCGGTGACACCAAGCACCTCCGCGACGCGGGCCTCGGTCATGTCGTCATAGAACCGCAGGACCACCACAGCTCGACGACGTACCGGCAACCGCATCACTGCACGCAATATCCCGTCGCGTTCCGCGTGGGCTGTCGGCACATCGGCTGGCTGTGACATCCACGCAAGTGCGAGATGATCGCGACGGGCAGACAATGCTCGGCGCTTCCACCGACGAGTTGCAAGGTTGACGACGACTCGACGGAGATACGCCGCGTGGTCGTCGATCCCACCCGCGCGCCAATGTGGCAAGGTTCGTACGATTGCTTCAGCGACGAGATCGTCGGCCGCGTCCGCATCACCGGTCAACAAGCGCGCGACGCGTTGGATGCGCGGAAGTTCATTGCGGAGAACGTCGATGAACTCCGAATCAGACGACGACACGCGTACCATCCTGCCCACATTGGACCTGCCCGTCATGAAAAGCGATGCAGAGACCCCGTCCATACGTTCTCAGAGTCGCCGCGCGGCCAAAAGGTTGCCCGACAAACCCAGACATGACTGCTGGAACCGCAATCGCCCGTGTGCCATGGTGATGCCCATTGAACGGCGGCACCCGCCGCACAGGAAAGGCACGATTGGCCCGACAACGACCCACGACGCAGATGGCGTTGGTGCTTGTCCTGATCGCGAGCGGCTGCGCGACGAGTACGAGTACGAGCACGAGTGCTACAACTCATTCGATTGCCATCACCGATCCGGCGGCGAGCACTGAGTCGTCCTCGAGCGCGACTACGACTCCCCACACGTCGACGCCCGCCACACAATCACAAGTCACCGGATCACCAACCAGCGCTCAGCTGACAACGGTCACGCTGCCTCGACCAGACGGACCATCCGCCGTCGGTGTCACCGCGTCAGGCTTCCCCGACACCGAAGTGTTCTATCCGGCGGTCGCCAGCACCGGCGCTGGGCACCATCAATACATGGATGCGCGGTGGGCCACCGCGGCTGGGCTCGATCCAGCACAGATCGATCGAGTCGTTTCATCCGCCCAACTGGCCGCAACGCCGGAACCAACTTCGTCGCCGCGACCAATCGTCGTGATCATGCCGGGATGGCGGTCGGTAATTGCATTCGCAACATCTCTGGCCGAGGAACTCGCCAGCCACGGATACGTGGTGCTGATGCAGCAGACCGATGTCGTGACCGAGGCGACCCACGACAGCTCCACCACCGACGATCGCATCAATCGCACCTCGCTACTGAGGCACTTGCTCGACTACATTCACGGCACAGCGTTCAAAGACCTCACCGGGCCGATCGATCTCGGTCGCATCGCGGTAGGCGGCCACTCCTACGCCGGCTCGATTGCCTTCGATGCAAATATCACCGACCGGCGGGTGGCTGCCGTGTTCGATCTCGACGGCAGCGTTCGCGCAGCGCATACACGGCCGATACCGACCCGGCCCTCGTTGATCGTGACCACGGTGAACGATGCAACGACATTCGATCCCTTGCTCAGTGACTTCGCTTCGCGATCTCCCAACGTCGTCGCCGTCGGCATCACGAACGCTCTGCACGCTGATGTCACCGACGCGGCCTCGATCCCTTCGACGTTGGGCAACTCGGTGTACGCGACGCTTCTCGGCACCATCGGATCAACGGGCACGATCGAGGCGTCGACAATCGTGCTGCGGTTCTTGAGTGTGGCGCTCGGCCCAGACCGTCGAGTACCGACAACGGACGAGTTGTTGCACGGTTTGTCACAGGTGACCGCCGACCCGTTTGAGTTGGGCCCACCACCAACTGGATAAACAGGTCAACTTGCTGACCTTTAGTGACGATATGCCCTAGAGGCGATTCGCGGCGGCGGAGAGAATCGTCAGCAGGAAGGCGACCATGAAGGTTTCAAGGCGGTTCGGTGTCGGAGTCGCAATTGCGTCTCTGTTTGCGGGCCTCGGCGTGTTCGGCTCACTCGACCAAGCCGTCGCACATCGTGAAAGCGCGCATTCGCCGCGATTGGTGGAACGTGCAACGTGTGCCGAGGCGAAGCCACCCTCCACAGTCCCGCAACAGAACATCACCGTTGTAGTACCGCCCATCGCCTTGCTCCGCGTAGACAAGAACGGTCGGGTCTTGGCGGTGGCCACGAACACAGGGTGCGCTCCGCGCATCGGGGATCAGTTCTTCGCGGTGCGAGCGGACGGATCGATCTCGGTCACCCAGCTAGCA
>JANLPV010000069.1:0-11570 GCA_031367435.1 Actinomycetes bacterium
TGCGCACCGCGGCCTCGGACGCGGTCGCCACCTCGATGTTCTGGGGATACGGCAGGCCATGGCTGATCAGGGTGGATTCGAGGGCGACCACGGGCACGCCGTCGCGCAGCGCACGGGCGACCCCGGGGGCGATGACAAGGTGATCGGGCGTCATCTGGCAAGCCTAGATGTAGTCACCACGGACGTTGTCGACAAGTGAGAGCCTCCAGTCACGGTATGCGGTGTTGAAGCTCCAAACTGTGAGGAGTGGAGTTGCCCCGCTTTCGTGGACGGTTGACGCCTACGAATCTCAGGCGGTCTCCTGGCGTCGCGTTGCCGGCTCGGTCAGACACTTACGCGATAGTGGAGGTGAACGACGCCGTTTCGGAACCGGCGCTCATCGAGAAGTTCGAGTTGCGCGCGGACGTTGTCTGGCAGGGCGCGCTTGCCGCCTCCCACCACGGTCGGGCACAAGAACAAATCGCACTCGTCGACCAGTCCCGCGCCGATTGCTTGGCCAGCGAGGTCGGCCCCCCCAATTGAGATGTCGGCCTTCGCGGAGTGCTTGAGAAGCTGGACGGCGTCTCGTTCGAACTCGCGCTCGATCCGCGTCCTCGCGCTCGATACCGACTGAAGCCTGCGGGAGTACACGATCTTGTCAGCTGCCCGCCAAATATCGGCGTAGTCCAAGAACACGGGCGGCTCATCGGCATCTGCGCTAGCGGTCTCCCAGAACACCATCGTCTCGTACATCTTGCGCCCGTAGAGATAGGTGCCGATTGGCCGCTCAAGGTCGTTGATGAACGCATGCACTTCCTCATCCGGCACCGACCAGTCGAACCTGCCCTCGTCGTCCTCGATGTATCCGTCAAGCGACGCGATCGCCGCGTAGATCAGCTTGGCCATCTCCACTCCAATCGGTCGGAACGGTGCCGCCACCGCGGCCGTACATGCTGAGACCGCGATCCGCAGCCAAAATCATCGATCTCTGCATCGCAGGAGCATAAGTTACAAACTGACTCGCTCATGCTGGTGCATTGGCGACATGTGGCGGTGATCGACGTCGTCGTCGGGACCGACCACCGGCCAACCAGCGCACTCCGGGTGCCGCGTTGACGAGGGTCGCGTCATCGACAGTCGGTTGCGACCTCGAGCGCCGCGCAGACTTCGCGCATGCGTGAGTCACTCAGTCGACCGATGCGCTCTACGAGCAAACCCACAGCCACCGACTCCACAGAGTCGAGGTTGACGGCGCTGCGACGCGGAACTGGATCCTCGTCAGGCTCCAAGGTGACTTCACTGGCCAGCCCACGAATCGTCGTCGTGCACGGCGCGATCAGCGCTCGGCGGAGTCGAGGGATTGCGGCGTCTCGGGACAACACCACTACAGGTCGGCGGCCGATGTTCGGTGGCTCGCACCACCAAATTTCTCCACGCCTCGGCAGATCAGTCATCGCGCGGCTGCGTCACGAAATGACTCGAGGTCGCCCCACTCGTCGGGCTCGTCGATCGGATGAGCCGCGTACCCTGAGGCATACCCAGCATCGATCTCGGCCGCCCTATACCGCGCAAGGAGTGAGGCCAGGGCTTCGTCGATCAGTTCGGCATCGCTGGTACCCGCCCGTGTCCTGCGGGCGTGGTCGAGCAGATCTCGGTCCACTGTTGTGCTGAGGCGGGTACGAGTCATGGCATAATCATGCCACAAACATGCCACACCGGCAACGGGCAATCTTGCGGAGTGCTTGTCACGGTTGGTGCCGAGGTAACGAATGGGTTGTTCTGCCGGAGCTGGCGAGCGGTGATGCTGTTTGATGTGAGCGTCGCCGGGATCTCCCCAGTGGGCTGGGCCAGCAAGGTCGGTACCGTTGCGTCATGGACAAGATCGCTTTGCAGGCAACGGCGGACGGACTCACCGAGTTCTGGTCGCAGCAGGTCGTCGGCGCTGCAAACGGAAACCTCTTCAAGGTGGCGAAAGGAATCGGCTCAACGAACTGGCACGCTCATGCCGATCAGGACGAGACCTTCGTGATCTTGCGGGGCCATCTCACGATCCAATTGCGCACCGAGAACGTTGAGCTCGATGCTGGTGACCTTTTCGTTGTCCCTCGTGGTGTCGAGCACTGCCCACACGCCGAGAATGAGGTGCACTTCATGATCATCGGACCAGATGTCACGTCGAACGCCGCGGGCGGAAAGCCAACGTGGAGCTACACCCCGCTCTGAATTGTCGGTGACGGATCGCGCTCAGCTTCTCGAGGCAAGCCTTGCGGAGCGCCAGGCGCCGGGTGAGGTGCCCTGGCTGCGTTTGAACGCTCGGCTGAACGCCTCTTCAGAGTCGTAGCCGACGCGGCGGGCGATCGCCCCGACACCAAGGTCCGTCGTTGCCAAGAGATCCTCGGCAACGTGCATGCGCCACTCGGTGAGATATCTGATGGGCGAGCGCCCGAGGACGCGGCGGAACCGCTCGTCGAGCACCGATCTCGACACGGCCGCGCTTGACGCCAGGTCGGCCACTGTCCACTTCCGGTCCGGTTCTGCGTGCATCTTGGCCATCGCGGGTGCCAGCACCGGATCGCGAAGCGCGGCGATCCAACCGTGCTCGACGGCCGGTGCCGTCGCGAGGTGCACGCGCAAGACCTCAATCAGTACGAGTTCGGAAAGCCGCGTGGATACGGTCTCGCCCGGCACGTACGCCGACGTGTTGGCCAGCGCCCAACTGATCGCGGCGCGAACGAAGTCGGCTGCCGGGCCCTGCGGGGGCCTGACGACGAACACGGGAGGAAACGCACGCAGGCTTGGGTTGAACAGCGGATCCTCGGAGTGCAGATAGCCACAAATCACGTCGGTGCGGGCGCCGCCGTCGCCGTAGCGCAAGATCGGCATACTGTCCCACGGCGGCGGAGCGATGAGGTCCACGATCGGCACGCACTCGGCTGGATCAAGACCCCCGACGGAATGCTGGTCGCCGTAGGGTGCCACGATCACGTCACCTTTGCTGGCCCAGACGCGATCGCCACTCTCTGGCGAGATCCAGCAGGTGCCCTCCGCAACGATGTGAAACAGGATCAACCGTTTCGCGCCAGGTCGCAGCAACCCGGCGAGTTCGTTTGTCGGCGACTGGTACGACCAACCCTCGGTGAACTCGGCCCGGAAAAAGATCGCGCCGTCAAGGCTTACCTGTTCCAGCGCCGCATGGAGTGACGGCGGCTGGGTCGCCAGCACGGTTTCAAGATCGGTCACGAGGCGCGTTCCGGTGGCTCGATCAGGATCGGCGGTGCCGCGATCATTGCCAACCATTGGCTTGTCATCAACACTGATCTTGTCACAACGACGTCCCATTCCCGAGCCGCGTAGGCGGACATCGGGTCACGAACAGGAGAACAGACAATGCCGAAATATGTGATCGAACGCACCCTCCCGGGTGCAGGTTCACTCAGCGCCGAGGAGTTGCAGGCCATCTCACAGAAGTCAGTTGAGACTCTCGATGCAATGGCCGGTCGAGCACAGTGGCTACAGAGCTACGTGACCGACGACAAAATTTATTGCGTGTACATTGCCGACGACGCCGCGGCCATCGCCGAGCACGCGGCAAACGCAGGGTTCCCGTGCGACAGCGCGAAACCGGTCCGCACGATCATCGACCCGACTACTGCCGAGGTCGGCGTCTGACCTGACAGGCGTCCGACCTAACAGCAGGGGTTCACGCATACGCGCACCTCAGAGACGCGTGATGGTTCCTCTGTATTTTGAGGGTATTCGAGGTCGGCCACTTGCGGTTGGTCGTCGTGAGGTGGTCGGCGGTCTGCTCGATCGGCGTGGCGTGCCTCTGGTGTACCTGTCAGGGTGGCGCCTGAGCGAACTGTCAAAGGTCGGTCCTTTCGGCGCAGCCAAATGTTGAATCGGGCCAAATGTGAGGGGGTGTGGTGGATTTTCCACCGGGGTAGGGGAAAATCCACCACGCCCCCAACAGCAATGCGCTCGATCGGCTCCACGAGAGCACACCGAGCCGGCGATCTGCACGCGTGGGGTACGTGTGGGGTGTCGAACCATTGCACGACGTGGCCTCCGATGTCCATTGTTTCGCCGTCGGCGAGGGCCCGTGGCGGCCGGTCGGCGAGATCACCTATTGACACCATGCACCCGATGAAGCCGTGAGCGACACTGGCTTGTGGTGCGAGTGCCAACCATTCGTTCATCGATCCTGACTCGTCTGCTTCGACGTGACCGAAGCTCACCCAACGGAGGGTTTCTGGTGCGACGACGGTGGACACCCCGGCGGCCACGAGCGGGAACAATCCACGCATTCCGGTGTGGAACAGCAGCGGTTCCGCTGCTGCGATGAGGTATTGGTTGAACGCGACCGGGGCGTCGGGAATCACCGTGGTTAGCTGATGGATGCCGAGGGCTACCTCGGTCACTCTCGTTTGGGTGTCCATCAGAACGGCACCTCCGTGGCGAGCAAGCCGGTTCGTTGCGGCGCATCGGCCGACGCGCGACCCGAGAGCGTGCGGCACATCTCGATCGCATCGATGGTGATGTGCTCGCCGCTGCCGTCTCCGGCGATGAAATCGCCGCCGGCGGGGCCGGTGAGAGTGAGGGTGAACGGCTTGTTGTAGCGGCGGGCCAGGTCTGCGACGACGTCGGCGACGATACGCCCGTCGTGCGCCGCGGAGAGCTCGAGCTCGCGGCCAGTCGCTCGTGCGATATCGATGCGGTGCATCCACGGGTCACGCGTGAGGATCGTGTCGAGCAGGAATCCCATGCTCCACGTTTCGACCGTGCCGCCGACCTCCTGCTTCATCGGCATCTTGCGGAACAACCAAGGCGCTTTGGCCCGCCAGCGCGCCGCGCGCGGACTGATCTCGTCGATCCGGGCGATCAGCTCGTCGGTAGTCAGGTCGGCGTGATCAGCGACCTGCTGGGCCGTCAACGCGTCGATCATGGGACCGCCATTGCGCTTCGATGTCCTGGCTGCTGTGCCCATCGCACCGAACAGCCGGCGGAACCCGGTGAACGTGGCCATCATGCCGAGGCTGTGCCCGGCAACGGCTCGGACATCCCAGAGAGGGCAGTCGGTGGGTCTGGCCCACTCGCCGGGTGCCAGCGATCGCAACTGCGACGTCATGCGTGCGTACTCGGTGCGCGCCAAACTCTCAGTGCTCGAACGGGTGAAGGGTTGGATAGTGTCGACTGGTCGTGCAGTCATCATGGTGATCGCCTCCTGGTGGCTGTCTGCTTTCGGGTTTTGGTCATGTAGTCGTAGAACATCTCCACGGCATCGTCGATCAAACGAATCCACCGATCGCCGCCAGGATCGTTGGAGAGCTGCTGGTCCGCCAGGCCCGTAACGATTGCCGTGAATAGATCGACCGCAGCGGCGTCGGTGAGCCCACATGCCCGCAGACGTTGGCCGAGCCGTTCGAGGCTGCCCTGTGAGATTGCGAACGATTCCGCCGACGGCTCAAAGCCGGGAATCGTCCGCTGGAACAGCAACAAGTAACGCGCCGCGTCAGCAGCGCAGAAACCAACGAAAAACCTCGCTCGCTGCTTCAGGCCATCCAATGGATCGCTGAGTTCCTCAGCCGGCTCGGCCTCCACGAACTCGCGCGCACCCTGCGCATACATAGCGTCGTAGATCGCATGCTTGGAGTCGAAGTAGCTGTACAACGACGGCGGCTGCATCCCGACCGTGCGAGCCAAGTCGCGTAATGAGAGCGCAGCAAGCCCGTCAGCACGCACCTGAGCCCAAGCAGCGCCGAGAATTTCGGCTTTGGTTGCCTCTCGACGTTCGGCACGCCTATCACGCTTAGGTATTACTAACATCATTAGGACAGTACGACACGTTCGTCATCCCGTCAAGCAACTTTTCTGTGGACAGCGGTTCGGTGCTTGGCGCTCCTGCGGGTGAGTCGGGGAGATCTGCTCGCTCACCTGATGAATCACCGTTGGGCCAGAGGTGGAGCATGACAATCACGCCGGTGATGACGGCGAGCAGCCACCAGCGCGACAGAATGCGCAGCGTTATTGCGCCGTCGGGGATGCGCCATCGGGCTTGTCCGATGACATCATGCGCTGTGGTGTGGAAGCTGTCCGCGGTAAGGCGGTTGTCGCCCTGAGTGACGATGGTGCCGTCAGCATTCAGCGCGACGATGCGGTGAACGACATTGGCGGTGTGTCCGACGCTCGTGGGGACTTTGAAGATGATGATGTCACCGACGTTGTAGTGGTCTCGGTTGCGGGCAACGACAAGGTCGCCGTTGTCGAAGGTGGGTTTCATCGAGTTGCCGTCGACAGCAAGCACGGTGGTCCGTCCGCCGAATCGCGTGGGCCAAACCCAAACGATGAGCACGACAGCGATGACGACAGCGCCAGCTTGAGCGATCGTGAGCCAAATGCGGACCATACGCCGAACCGTCGATGGGGATGTGCTCATCGGCGTCGTCATGGCGAGGTCACGAGGAAGTCGTCGAAGCGGACGCTCGAGTCGCCACCGAAGAGTCCGGCCCGAGCGCCCGCACCGAGCGACGTGATCTGCGCAGCGGTAAGCGTGGCGTTTATGATCGAGCCGCCGTTGAGCGTGACGGTCACCGTGCTATTCGACCGCGCGAACTGCAGCGTGTTTGTCGTTGCAAACGTCGGGTTGACCGTTGCGAGCACAGTTGCTGTTCCCGACACGACGAGCCGCAACTCGACGCGGTCGGGCGAGCCATCGATCATGACCGCGGCGAGGTAGGTGGAGGCACCGTCATGGGACAGCACCAAACCGCCGGATCGCCCGAGGGTGTTCAAACTGGTCAGAACCACTGTGTCGGTGCTGTTGACCGTCGCGCTGTTCTGGGTGGCCACGGCCGATGCGGTGGCACTCGAGGCTGCCTTGTTTGATTGGATCGTCCACGTCCCAACGTGCACCGTCCATACCCGGCTCGCGCATGACCCGGCAACCGTTGCGGTTCGACCGGCCATCGTCGCACCAGTGGTCCCCGTGAAGTTGTCGCAACCAATCGTCGACGGTGTCGTGACCGTGCCTGCTGGGTCGATTGCGAGCAATGATCCTGCCGCGAGGCCGCCCAAACTGGTGGCGTGAGCGATGCCAACGAGGAGCAGACTCGCGGCGCTGGTCACGGTAACGACACGTCGTGTCTTCATCAGGCTGTCGGCCAAAACGCCGCAGCTCAGCCCGAAATGATGAGCGAGAGCCCATTGACCGATGAGGCCGTTACCGGGCTTGCCAGCGTCACGGAGAACGCGGAGGCAGTGACGGTGATGCTGGCCACATTGGTCGTCCCGAGGTTCGTAGTGCTGTTGCGCAACGAGACCGACGCTGCCTTACCGGTGCACGCCGCGTTGACCGCCGTGAAGTTGACGGCTGTCACCTGATACAGCTGTGACGTGGCGCTGTATGCGGTTGTGTAACCAACGGTGATGCCGTCAGTGTCACACGCCGCCACGATCTGATCGTCCGAACCAATCCCGGATCCGGTCAGGCCGCCGAGGGTCGCCGCGGATGCACCGACCAGACCCATGCTCAACACGCCGCCGAGAACAGCGACCACCACTTTGTGTTTCTTCAGATTTACCATGAGAGTCAGCTCCTCGCGGGGCCTTGCCCCGATTTGATGGCACGTCGCGATTGACGCGTCCATCTTCCATCGACTGCACACGGGGAGAGTTTGAACGAAACCTTGACAAAATCGAGCAAACCCTCCGCTCGAATCCCCTCACTTTGGGGGGTCAGCCGCAATCTACCCAGACACGAATTTCAGTGTGCGACCCCCGCCGCGTGACTTGCTTCGAGGACGGTGGTTGCCGTCTATGGTGACGTCATGTCAGCTGCCATTCGGGCGATCCGCGTTCTCGTCGTCGATGACCATCGGTCATATGCCGAGGCGCTCAGTCTCGCGCTGATGGGAACCGACGGAATCGAGTCGGTCGGCGCGGTGTTCACGGTGGACGACGCAATCACGCGCGTCGGCGCGGAGAGTCCCGATGTTGTTGTCCTCGATTGGCTGCTGCCCGGTGTCGACGGAATCCAAGGAATCGGACGGATCAAAGCGCTCCGCCCATCGACGACGATCATCATCATCAGCGGGCACGCCGAGGGCATCGAACGACTCGCACTCTCGGCCGGCGCGTCGGCTGTGTTGACCAAGGAGAGTTCGATCGCAGACATCGTCAGCACGGTGCGCCGCTGCGCGAACGGTGAGATCTCAACCGCAGTGTCGAAGGTCAGTGATGCTCAGCCAGTCACGTTGACCCCCAGGGAGACCGAGATCCTCTGGCTCTTGGCAAAAGGCAAGAACGCACCGGTTATCGCCGCTGAACTGTTCATCAGCGTCCACACCGTTCGCGGCTACATCAAAGATCTCCGCCAGAAGTTTTCAGCCCGGTCCCAGCTCGAGGTTGTCGCCCTTGCCCGACGCCACGGCTTGCTTCCTTTCTGACTCACTCGCGCGGCAACGTCACTCGAAACGATGCGCCCCCGCCGACCCGATCCTCACAAACCACCGTTCCTCCGTGGAACTCGGCGAAGCGTCGCACCAGGAACAGGCCGATGCCCGAGCCCGGGCGATCGGGTGATGAGCCGGAAACGTATGGCTCGAAGATGGCTTCCTTGTGCACATCCGGAACCCCACCGCCATCGTCCTCCACGACGAGCTGCACCGCGCCGTCGTCAAACGCCGGGGCCACGGCTACGGAAACCCACACCTTTGACCCGACCGAGGTGTGCCGAATCGCGTTGGAAATCAGGTTCGCAATCATCCGCTCGACCAGCGCCGGATCGACCAGCACGATGCAGTCCTCGTCGGCGAGCCGCACGATGATTTCGTGCGACGATCGTTGATCCGCTTCGACGTGGACGACACGGCGCACCAGGTCGTTCAACGAAATCGACACCCGACGAGGCGTGATCGACCCCGCTGACGCTCGCTCCGACCTGAACAAATCACCAAGCACAGCTTCGGTGCGCGCCGATTCCGCCAGCAAACGGCGGGCCAGATCGGATGCTCCGCCTTCCACCGTCGACTCGCCATCGACAACCAACAGCTCGGCCAGAATCCGAATCGTCGCAAGCGGTGTGCGTAAATCGTGCGACAACGCTGTCATCAATGTTGCCTTTTCGCGGTACGCGACGGAGAGCTCGTCGACCGATCGTTGCAACCGTTCGCGCAACTCACGGGCCTCAGTGATATCGACCACCTGCATCACTAATCGATCGACGCCACCGGCAGCATCGACAACGGCGGCGGTGTACGCCGACAACCATCGCTGACGACCGCGCAGATCGCGCACACGGCGTTCTGACACGTTCGACAACATCTCGCCTGACGCCAAACGGGCCAAGTCCCGAGTGTTGACCTCGGCCTCCTCCGGGTGACCAAGATCGGGCGTGCGATGACCGACGAGGTCCTCCGGTGGACAACCGAACAACATGCCGGCCGCCGCGTTCGCTCGCATGATCGTTCCATCCACACCCAACTCGGCCATCGCTATCGGCGTGAAGTCGAACATCGTCCGCCAGAGTTCCATCGTCGCCGTGAGTCGATCTTGGGCCAGACGACGCTCGGTGATGTCCTCCACCATCGAGATGAAATGCAGGGGCGTCCCGAACTCGTCGCTCAACAAGGCAACGGTCAGATGCGCCCAAACGCTCGATCCGTCGGGCCGGAGATAACGCTTCTCCATTGCGTACCGGTCAATACGCCCAGCGAGCACGTCCTCGACGAGCGACTCGTCCAACAACAGATCATCCGGATGCGTGATGTCTTGAAACGTCATCTGCTGCAACTCGAGCTCGGTTCGACCGAGCAGTCGACAAAACGCTGGGTTCGCGCGTAGGAAGGTCCCATCCGTGGCGACCAAACCGACTCCTGTTGGGGCCCGATCGAACCACAGTTCGTACACACGGTCAGTGCGACGCAACCGGCCGAGTTCCAACGAATCAGAGTCCGCTGCCAGCATCCCCACCAGATACCGACGTACGCGATCGTTGGCCACGATCGTGAACAAACGCATTGACACCGCCGTGCCATCGGCGAGCAGCAAATGTGCGATCACGCCGTGACCTGACGTCGTCAACACCGACGACACGGCCGACTCGAGATCCTCCGAGATGACTCCCGGAGGCAGGCTCAACAGCGACGTGCCCACGCGTGTCACTCTCGATGCGAGCGGTCCCACTGCAGTGATCACCTCGATCGAGTCGGTCATCAACGCAGCGTCGCCGACGTCCCTGAACGCCTCGAAAAACCGCGCCTTCGCCGTCGCGTGCTCGTCGCTCGAATGCCCAAGACCGTCAAGCTCCAACACAGTGGGCCACGATAATTCATGGGCGTGCCACTCGTCGGGACCCCACCGACCGCCGCAAGAGGATTGACTCAGAGCGGTGTCTCGCGTCGGTGTGTTCTCCGAAGTGTTGGTTCGCGACGTGCTAAGAGAGTGGGCAGCGGCGTTCTCCGCTCAGCTCAGCTCGTAATCGTCGATGTCGATAGCGCGGGTCCATCGCCAATAGACCGGGATCGGCCACGGCGACAGCGTCCACACCTTTCCTTCGGCGTTTTTGAAGTGACTGTGCTGCACTGACGGGTGTGCCCACACCATCTGGCTGATCTCACTTTGATAGTGCTCGGCATAGCGGTCATGCACATCCCCGCGAACCTCAATGGCATTCGCGCCGCGGCTCAGTACTTCGTGGATGGCACTCATCACGTAGTTGATCTGGCACTCGGATTGGAAGATCAGGCTCGCGCCATGAGCGAGGTTGGTGCCGGGCCCGTACAAGCAGAACAGGTTCGGAAACCCCGGCATCGTGATGCCGAGGTATGCCGTGGGTTCGTCGTTCCACTGTTCATGCAGAGAACGCCCGTCGCGTCCTTCGAACTCGATCGGCGCAAGGAAGTCGCTGTGCCGAAAGCCGGTGGCATAGCAAATCACGTCGGCCTCGTGCAGCACGCCATCCGCAGTGACGATTCCCTCAGGCACGACGCGATCGATGGCCGTACGCACAAGTTGCACGTTGGGCTGTTGCAGGCAGGCCAGCCATGAACCGTTGTCCTGCAACATCCGCTTCGCCGACGGCGGATACCGCGGGATGCACACTTCGAGCAGGTCGGGTCGGTCGGCCAGTTGTGAGGTGATCCACTCGCCGAAGACCTCCCGGGTTTGGGCATTGCCGGCGTTGATAGATCGACCGTCATCGTGCCAGTCGGGGTCGACGCGATTGCGCTCGATGCTCAAACCCGACGCCGGATAGAACATCAAGAAGCGAAACCAACGACCATAGAACGGGAGGTGGCGCATCGCCCACGCGTCGCCGGCGGGTACGTGACGGTGATAGTTCGCGTTGGGAAACATCCACTGGGCAGTGCGTTGGAACACGGTGAGGTGCTCGACCTGAGCGGCAATGGTGGGTGCGATTTGAAAGCCGCTCGCTCCGGCGCCGACGAGAGCAAAACGCTTGCCGGTGATGTCGATGTCATCGGGCCAGCGCGCCGAATGAAACGACCGACCAACGAAGTCGTCCATGTCCGCAATGTCGGGCAGCTTCGGAAGGTTCAGCGCGCCCACCGCGCTGATCACGAAGCGCGCAGTGA
>JANLPV010000117.1:0-7585 GCA_031367435.1 Actinomycetes bacterium
CGCCACGAGTTCGTTGGCATCGTCGGCGCGAGCGGCAGCGGGAAGACCACGTTGCTCGATGTTCTTACCCGACTTCGCGCTCCAGCCCAGGGCACCGTCACGTGGAATGACCTTCCCGTGACATCTCTCACATACGCGTCGTGGGCGGGCCGAGTTGCGTGCGTGTCGCAACTCCCTGTGTTGATGAATGCGTCTGTTGCCGACAACGTACGATGGTTCCGCGACCTTGCCGATGCCGATGTGCAGCAGGCATGTCAGCAGGCAAATATCGCCGACGAGATCGCGTCGTGGCCACAGGGTTACGACACACCCGTCGGTGGCGGTGGCACGCAACTCTCTGTGGGGCAACGCCAACGAATTTGCCTTGCCCGTGCGTTGGCAGGTCGTCCGGATCTGCTCGTCCTCGATGAAGCAACGAGCGCGCTCGATGATCGATCAGAACAGGCCATCGCATCCGCACTTACCAATTTGCGAGGCACGATCACCGTGTTGATGGTGGCTCATCGTCCAACGACGTTGGCCACATGCGACCGTTTGCTGACGATGCGCGACGGTCGGCTCAGCGCCGACGCATAACCAGCAGAAAATGGTCACCCATGTCGCGGAGCACGGGCCATCTGGCAGTTCTCTCATCGAGCGACACGAGCGTGCCGAACAGCTTCGGATGGCGCTGAGCAACGGCGTCGAGATAGGGCGGCGGCACGAACAACGACAACGATTCGTAGTACTCGACCTCCCATTGTGAGCCGTCGCCTACCCACTCACGTACGAACTCGCGTGGCGAGAAGTAACGCGTCCAAATCGTGTGCCCGTTCATGCCAACCGGAGTCGACTCGCGTTGAAAGCGCACCTTGGCGCGCGTCCACCGACGTTTGCGCACATAATGCGCAACCTCCCATGGGCAGTAACGACCGATAACAGTGAAGAGCGCATAACCACCGGGTCGGGTGAGCTCGGCTAACGATCGCGCCGTCTCGCCCAGATCGGGCACACAATTCAACGGACCAAAGTTGGAGTACGAAAGATCGACTGATGCAGCAGGCGCGTTCAACAGGTGCAGTTCTTGAGCGCCAACCCGCGCTGCGGTGATTCTGCCGGCGCTGGTCGTTGCCCGCTCTGCGGCGCGATGCACCATCTCCGGCGACCAGTCGGTGGCGTAGACATGATGGCCGCGCCCAGCGAAGTACTGGGCATCAATGCCCGTGCCACACCCGATATCGATCAGCGTCGACGGTCCGTCGAGCAACCCATTCACACGTTCCCAAACGAGTTCACGCATGCGCTGAATCAGCGGATTATTGCCCTGTGGACCGTCGTAGGTGGGAGCAACGCTGTCGAACGCCGCCCCCGTCGCAGCAAGCTGCTCGGAAACCGGAGGCGTCACTGATGGAGACCGTTCAAGGTTGCCCCGTTTGCTGACACGGTGTTCGCTGCCACAGTTTTCGCTGAAAGTTGGACTAGTGCCTCGTCGAACGGAACGGCGTCGGCCACAACGGGTATACGAAGCCTCGTGGGATTGGGGTTGCGTTCATTCGGTTCGCGTTCAAACAACGCCGCCCACCGCTGTGCAACTCGCTCGCGATGCGCTTCCAACGCCACTTCGGACAACTGCGGATGCGGTGCCCGACTGAGCCCGGCGAGTCTGCGACGCAGGTCGAGATCGTCGTGCAGGCTGTGATGCAACTCGCGATAGAACGCCGTTGAGTACGTGCCCGCGAAAATCATCGCGAGATCGCCGGAGTCTTGCCAATTGGCGTGATCAGTGAGATCGGACTTCACCATTTCATAGAACTTCGTGCCCGGCAGCGGGTAGCTGACGCTCACACCGATGTCATCTGGCAACAGTTCGCCAACAAGCTCGATGGTCTTGAGAATGTCGTCCCATGTCTCGCCGGGATAGCCCAACTGAATGAAAAAGCACGCCCGAATGTTGTGCTCGCCCAAACGCTGGCGAGCCTCACGAATCTCCTCGACGGTTATGCCCTTGTCCATTGCATCAAGCACGCGCTGACTGCCACTCTCGGCCCCCAGCCACACCTCTTTGCACCTCGACCGCGACAATGCATCGACCGCTTCGTGATTCATCAGGTCGCAGCGCGACTGAATAGTGAACGGCACTGCACCGCCGGTGGATTCGATGTGATCGGCGAACTCGGCGAGCCAGTCGCTACGCAATCCAAAGATGTCGTCGGCGAACCAGATGTGATCCGGCTCGTGCTGGTGTTTGAGCTGCGTCATTTCATCGGCCACCGCGATCGGGCTGCGCATGGAGTACCGCTGACCCCAAATCGGCTTGGCGCACCAGTTGCACGAATACGGACAGCCCCGCGTGGACACCATGTTGAGCGAGAACTCGCCATGGTGAGACAGCCACGCGGCCCGGTAGGCGTCGATGTCAACAAGATCGCGGGCCGGTAGACCAAACACGTCGGGATGACGCTCGATCGGACGGTGACCTGTGCTCGTCAATGCGCCGCCGACCAGAACTGCCGAGCCCGCAACCGGGTCGATCGCCATCGAACGGCCGAGCCAACGGTCGACCACCTCGGCAACAGCATGCTCGCCTTCACCAAGCAGGCATACGCCAGCGCCAGCCTCGAGATACACCTCGGGGTGATCGGTGACATCGGCTCCGGACATCACAACCTGGCAGCCCCGCTCGAGTGCCATACCCAGCATGGTGATTGCAGCCTCGCGCATACGTGCCAAGCACATCTTCGACAAGAAGTTGAAATTATCCTCGAACAGCACAACGACTTGAGGCTCGTGATCTGCCAGCGCTGTCGCAAAGTCGGACTCGTCGGTAGCGAGCATCGCGTCGAACACGCGAACGTCGTAGCCGCGGTCGCGTAACACCGACGCGGCGTACAACGTGGCCAGCGGAGGATACGGCCGCATCTTCGCCTGCTGCTTGGCGTCGAGGTTCAGATAATAAGCGTGGGCTAAAAGCACGTCGCACATAAGCCACTGACGTTAGCCGTGATCTCAGTGACCGGCGTGAGTAGACGCCGATTTATAGGCGGCCACCAATTGGTCAGCCACACTCGGCCAACTGAGATGGCTGTGAGCGAAGGCGCGCGCGCCGCGAGCGTTCATCTGCGCCGCTGCGACAAGGAGCGCCGCTGCAGCGAGTGTGTCCCCCGGCGAAAACGTCGGTGCCAGATCGCCAACGATGGCACGATGTGACGGAATACTCGTTGCGACTGGCGCGCAGCCTTCAGTGATGGCTTCGACCAAGGCATACCCGGAGCCCTCTCGCCAACTTGTCGAGAGAATGATGGTCGCAGCTTGGTACCACGCGCGCATGGCCTCGCGCGGTGCCGGATCGTGAAGGTGCACGCGTCCGCCTGCTTCGCCCAAGGCCTCAATCGCAGCCCGCACGTGTGGTTCGAGCGTGCGGTCGGTCGCCAGGAGATGCAGATGCGCCTGTGGCATGGCACCCGCCGCAGCGATACCGAACGCCTCGATTGCAGCGAGTGGGTCCTTTGAATCGATGAGACGGCCCACCCATAAAATTGTTGGGGAACCACTGAGCTCTATTGGCGGCGACTCACCGCCGTTGGTTGCGGGCAACGTGCTGGCCGCTTCGAGAACCTCACAACACAGTGCGTCTTCGTCGATCATGCCGGATTCGACAAAGGGCTTGGCTTGACCGAACAATGCGCCTGTAAAGAGATAGCCATCTACGAAGCGCCGCACTACGCGGTGAGCAAACGCGGTACGACCACGCGGCACCGGTTCGCCGTGATGTTGCAGCACGATCGCCGCGCTGGCATGTAGGGCACGGCCAAGACGCAACGTCAGCCGACTGAAGCCCAAGCCGTGCACATGCACGACGTCAGGTTGCCACTGCGCGACCGCAGCAACAAGTTCGGCATCGCTTGCACTAAAGCAGTACTCGACTCCCTCGCGATGCACCACCCCCGACGCCAAGCTGGTTCGGCACGCGACAATGACCTCGAGGCCGCCGTGTTGATGAAGGGCCTGGGCCTGCTGCACAACCGTCGGCCAACCGTCGAGCGTGACCTCATGGGTCTGCTCGCTGACCGGCGGCATCACAAGAGCGACACGCATATTCATCGTCGCCCGATGAGCCGTCGGAGTGCGGTGCTCACGCTACGCGCACCTGCTGGCCACAACATCTGATCGACCACGGCGACTCGTTCGCGCGCCGACATCGTGAACGCCTGACGCCATCGGAGCGGCATGCGTCCTGATGGATCGCGCAACACTTCGCCGGGTTCGATCATGCTCAACGCCCGCCGCGCTGCGACTGGCAGCCGATGCATTTCCCGATGTACCGCTGCGGCCGGCATCAGGTCTGGCATCAACTTCTGAATCAACCACATCGCGGGCGCCGTGAGCCGAGGGTCGGTGTCGGCCATCAGCACATCCACGCGATGCCAATCGATGGGCCGGCGCAAGCACCACCACACATCTACAACGTTCACGGCGCGCACCTCGGCGCGTACCACTGTTGAGGCCAAGTGTCCCAACACGTGTGTCGTCAAAGCTTCATGATCAAATGGCGTGCTCTCCACAGCAAAGCCGCGAACCGTATATCCGTGCAGGAACTCGACCCAGCCGGGATGCACTTCGACGCGACCGTTGTGAGCCGCCGACTCGCCATCAGTTCGGCCAATACCACCATCGCCCCAGGCCAGAAACGTGTCTTCATACGCCGTCGATTCGATCGGCCGTAGGCCAGCGCCCACGAGCGCCGCAGCGGCCTGCGCGCGTTGAGCCAACGGAACCACAATGTCGATATCGGCCATTGGGCGCGTACCTGCCGAGGCCCACACGCCCTGTATCAACGCGGCACCCTTGACGGCAACGGCTGGAATCGCGGTGCGCTGCAACGCATCCATCACCGACGGCAGCAGATCGCCGAACAGTTGTACGCGCTGACGTACCTGTTCGCGTTGCTCGGCCACATACGCGACCACTTCGTCATCGGCATCGTCGAAAATCCCAAGCTCGCCGGCAAGCGCCGTCAGACCAGTGGCTACGCCTGTTGCCTGCATCTCGGCGAGCGACCACCGGGTTAGTTCACCCGACACCTGCACGGACGCCTCGCTGAGGCGCGCCAACACCGCTCGAAGCAGTTGAATCTGTCGGCGGCGCAGTGGGCTGATGATCTGCGCACACTATCGACCGCACCAAGGTCGGGCCTCGGCTCCGGGTCTGGCTCTGGCACACTGTCGTTCGTGCGCGTGGTGCTGGTCGTCCCCGGTGGTGTCGATCCACCAGGCTCAGATCGAGTCATCCCGTTCATCCACGACCTGGTCAAACGGCTATGTGCTGACTACGAGGTCGAGATCATCGCGATTGGCCACGAAGCTGGTTCACGACAGTGGCGGCTGTTCGACAGCCGAGTCGTGAATGTGCCCATCGGCAGGCACAGCAAGACCGACGTGGCTCGTGCGCTACATGAGTCAACACGCGTGGTGTCCAGAGGTCCTCGGCCCGACGTCGTGCACGGCCTATGGGCTGGCGTCACCGGCCTCGCTGCCGCAACGATCGGCCGCCGGTTCTCGGTCCCCTCTGTGGTCTCGATGTGTGGCGGCGAACTCGCCGCTCTCCCCCAGATCAGTTACGGCGGCGGCATGACCCGCGGTGGTCGCGTGCTGGCACGCACCGCACTTGCCCTACCGACACTCACGACCGCGGCAACAGAATGGATGGTCGCGCACGCAACCGAGGCCGGCGCACACATCGATGAGCTCGTGCCACTTGGAGCGGACCGCTCGAGATTTTACTCGCCCGCAACCGGGGTCGATGGCGCGCACATCGTGCAGATCGCGAGCCTGAATGGAGTGAAGGATCAGATGCTGGCGTTACGCGCGTTCGCCATCGTTCGCGAAGCTCGGCCAGACGCAACCTTCACGTTGGCCGGAGTCGACACCATGAACGGGGCCCACATGGCGCTCGCTGACCAGCTTGGCGTTCGCGATGCGGTGAGGTTCGCAGGCTTTGTGCAACCCGACGCTTTGGCCGATCTCTACCGATCGGCGACGATCCATCTCAACACCTCGTGGCACGATGCTGGCCCGCTCGCGGTTCTCGAAGCTGCGTTGTGTGGGGTAGCTACTGTAGGTACACGCGTTGGCCATGTTGCCGATTTCGCGGCATTACCCGAACCAGCCGCGGTCGCCGTTGACCACGAAGTCCGCGAGGTTGCCAGAGGCATCGAGCGTTTGCTCGATAATCCAACGCTGCGACGATCGATCGCGCAACGCGCCCACGCATGGGCAACCGCACACGACGCCGATCACACCGCAGCTACCTTCTCGGCGATCTATCGCAGGCTGACTGCGAGATCGTCGAGCGCAGCCGCCGCAGCCTCTGGCGATGAGCCGCGGCGCAGAACATAGACCGGCCGATCGAGCAAACCAGCTGCCCATTCGGCCGAGATGTGATCGCGCTCGGTTGGTAACGACGCGGCCCAGAAACGATCGGTTGCCTCCGAGAGGCTCACGGGCAGCAACGAGAAGCGCGGATCTGGGTCGAGCATCACAACGGCGTCGACCCTCTGAAGGGTGACCTGTTGTTCCGCAGCGGGAAAGACCGCGATCTTGCGCCCCTCCTGAGAGGTGTGCGGCACGGTCGCCACCCCGCGCAACTCCGGAAATCGCGATGCGGCGTCTTCGGTCATCAGCATGCGCCACGGATAGCCTGCGAATCGTGCCGCGGGCTGCTGCGCCGCTGCATAGAGCCAATCGTCACTCGTGATACCCATGCCTCGACGCAGGCACGAATAGGTGAGCGTGCTTTTGCCCGCGCCCGAGGGGCCGCGCAGCATCAGACCAATGCCGTCACGCGACACCAGCGCGCTGTGCACCGCGACAAGCCGATCGTGATGAACATGGGTCGCTGTGAACGCCGATTCGACAAAGAGCCTCACGGCGTCTTCGATGTCGACCAGTGACGCCGAGAGCGACATCTCGGCAATACCCGTATCTAGCCACACCGTCGCGTGCGAACTACCGCAGCGAATGATGAGTTTGACGTCGTCAAGATCGGCACGCACATCAGGCCAGGCCGGGTCGTCGTCCGTAGCGGAATGCACCGCAACGGTGATACTGAGCGCGCCACCGATCCCAAGGTCTTCCGGAAATCGACCGAGACCGCCCTGCACCGCTGCAACGACCTCTGCAGAGCTGGCGCGAACAACGAGTTCGCTGCCAAACGGTCGAAGACGCAGGCTGGGCTCAAGCACCCGGCGAACGGTAGCTGCCTCAGCGGGAAATGGCGAACAACCTGTCCACAGCAGAGTTGAATGATGGGTCGAGCACGTTCGTGCGCCCTGCGCGCACTTCGACGTCGGGCGTCAGTCCAATTCCATCGAGCGCAAACCCGCTTGGTGTCAAATACTCCGCGTACGTGAACTTGAAGGCACCACCGCCAACGAGCTCCACAATGTCTTGAATCCGCCCCTTGCCGAACGTGGTCTCACCGAACAACTTCGCTCGACCGTTGTCGTGAAGCGCTCCGGCGACAATTTCGGCAGAGCTTGCGGTGAGATGATCGACCAAGAGCGCAACAGGAATTGCTACATCCTCGGGGCCAAATCGGGTTGCGAACG
>JANLPV010000118.1:0-15465 GCA_031367435.1 Actinomycetes bacterium
GCCAACAACAAACACGCCCACAACAACCACGTCAGCAACAACCACGTCAGCAGCACCCATCGAAACGCTTCCTCCAGCGCCGAGCACCGATCCGGCCGCAACGCTTGTGATGACTCCGGCGGACGTCACAAGCGTTGCGCCGCCCCCCGTTGCCGTGCCTGACACAACGCCGGCGCTCTCTGTGTCGGTTCCCGTCGAGGGCGACGTGCCCCGCCGGTTGCCGAGTACAGGGCGCACGGCCATCGGCATCTCCTACTGGGCCACGACGTTTGTGGTCGCCGGCGTTGGAATCGTCGGCGCGATTCGTCGCCGGAGGGTTTCGCTACGCTGACCAACGTGAGTCCGGTTGAGGCGTTAGAGCGCGCACTGCATTGTCTTGATCGTGCGAACGAGACTGGATTCAAGTCGAAGGCATTCGCTCGATCGCTCGACGTGATCCGCGTACTACCGATTGAAGATCTGGTCCAGCGCGCGGACAGCAACACGCTCACCGAACTCGACGGCATTGGCGAGAGCTCGGCGACGGTGATCGCGCAGGCGCTGCGCGGCGAGACGGCGTACATCGACAAGCTCGAGAGTAGAACGCAGATGTCGATCACGACCGGTGGACAGTTGTATCGGTCGGCGTTGCGCGGCGATTGCCACATGCACTCACGCTGGAGCGACGGCGGTGCCACCATCGAGGCAATGGCTCGCACCGCAATGTCGCTCGGTCATGAGTACATGGTGCTCACCGACCACAGCCCTCGGCTCACGATCGCGCATGGACTGAACCCCGATCGGCTGCGAGACCAACTCGTCGATGTCGCCACGCTCAACGACAAGCTTGCCCCCTTTCGAATCCTGTCGGGCATGGAGGTGGACATCCTCGAAGATGGTTCGCTTGATCTCGATGATGAACTTCTCCGAGAGCTCGATGTAGTTGTGGCCAGCGTGCACAGCAAGTTGCGAATGGAGAGCGAACCGATGACCGCACGAATGGTCGCGGCGGTCAGTTCGCCCCACGTCGACATCCTCGGGCATTGCACAGGTCGTCTCATCGACAAGCGACCGGAGAGCACCTTCGACGCCGAAGCGGTGTTTCGGGCGAGTGCGTTGGCTGGCACTGCGGTAGAGCTGAACTGTCGACCCGAACGCCTCGACCCACCGTCGCCAATGCTGGCACTGGCCGTCGAGTTGGGCTGCTACTTCGCAATCAATTCCGACGCGCATGCCACGGGCCAACTCGAGTGGCAACCTTTCGGATGTGACCGTGCCAGCGAGCACAACGTGCCGGTGGAGCGCATCATTAACACCTGGTCGGCAGACGAACTGCTTGCGTGGACTCAAATCGGGGGCAACGCCAGCCGTTGACCTGCGGGGTGGCGGCGTCGCTCCTGCCCGATAGCATCTGGCGCTATGTCGAAGAAGACCAAAAAGCGCAAGGCAAGAATGCGCCGCTCCAAGGCCAATCACGGTAAGCGTCCGAACATGGGACGTGGCTAACAGCACGTCTCTCCCGCCGCCGCCCAGTGAGCGGCAGGCGACCACCGACTTCTACCACGGCGTTTCGGTTCGCGATCCGTATCGATGGCTCGAAGATGGTGAATCGCCAGCAACCCAACAATGGGTAGCTCGGCACAATGAACGTACCCGTCAGGCGCTCGATGCCCGGTCCGATCGTGGCTGGTGGCACGAGCGCCTCGTCGCGCTCATGGGCCTTCCGGTGGTGATGTCGGCCGCAGTTCGTGGCGATCGACTGTTTGTTATCGAGCGCGCTGTCGAAGCGGAACAATATTCGTTAGTGCTCAGGTCGGCCGTTGATCGTGATGTCTCCCCACGGGTCGTCGTCGATCCCGGTGCCGCCTCGGCCGATGCTGCCACCGCTCTCGATTGGTTCGAGCCGTCACCCGATGGTGCACTCGTCGCCTACGGCATCAGCGAGGCGGGAAACGAAGACAGCACTCTTGCCGTCATCGAAACCGACTCGGGTGTACACCTCTCCGATTCGATTCCAAACACCCGGGCCGCTTCGGTTGCGTGGCTGCCTGGCTCTGTGGGTTTTTACTACACCGCGTATCCGCCTGGCCATCACTACAACCGTCGCGTACTCCTGCACACTCTTGGCACGAACCCATCTGACGATGAAGTGATCTGGAGCGACTCGAACGCACCGCAATCGTGGCCCGATGTGCAGATCTCACCTGACGGTCGCTACGTCTTGGTGACGGTCGCCGTCGGTTGGGTTCGGATCGATGTGTTCCTACTCGATCGGTTAACGAACGCGTGGACCACCGTCATTAGCGACACGGAGGCGAATACCACGTGTTCGTTTATGGACGACATGCTGTTGATGACTACAACCCTTGGCGCGCAGCGCGGCCGGGTTGTGCTGGCTCCGTTGTCATCGCCGTCGGTAGAGCATTGGCGCACCGTCGTACCCGAGGGCCAGGCCGTGTTGTCGCAGTCGGTCGCATGCGCGGAAGAGATCGTTGTCGTCGCGACCGAAGCCGCAGTCGATCACCTTGAGCGGTGGTCATCCGACGGTGAGCACCTTGCAACCGTGTCAGAGCTTGGCATCGTCTCCATTGTGGGGTTGACGAACGACCGTACATCCGACGCGCTCTTCGCGACCGTGGCCGGCTTCGACGCACCCGCCGCGCTGTTTCGGTACGGGTCCGAAAGTGGAGCGACGAGATGGGCGCCTTCGACTTCGACATCGACATCGACATCGACATCGACATCGGGATCGCAGGCGCTTCCGGCGTTGGCGGTGCGTCAGGTGTCGTATCCCTCTCTCGACGGCACGTCGGTTGGGTTGTTCCTCATCCACCGTGCCGATGTCACCCCGTCAGCCGATACGCCCGCGATCTTGAACGGCTATGGCGGGTTCGCGATTTCGGAGACGCCAATGTGGTCGCCCACTATCGCGGCCTGGTGTGCGTCCGGTGGACTCTACGTGATTGCGGGTTTGCGGGGCGGCCTCGAGCATGGGCAAACGTGGCACCATGCAGGCCGTCGGGCGAACAAGCAGAACGTGTTCGACGATTTCCACGCGGCCGCGGATTGGCTGGTGGAATCCGGTCTCACCAGTCGCAGTCGTTTGGCCATCGCCGGTGGATCCAATGGTGGCCTGCTCGTCGGCGCAGCGCTCACGCAGCGTCCCGATCTGTGTCGGGCGGTGTGGTGTGCCGTGCCGTTGCTCGACATGATTCGCTTCCCTAACTTCTTGATCGCGCAACTCTGGACCGACGAATACGGCGACCCCACCGTGGCGAAGGAATTTGCATGGTTGTGGGCCTACTCGCCGTATCACCATGTGGTCGCGGGCGCTGAGTATCCGGCGGTGTTGCTCACCACAGCCGATGGCGATACGCGCGTCGATCCGCTGCATGCGCGCAAGATGGCCGCCGCGTTGCAGTGGGCCGTCGGTTCGCGCGACGACAGGCCAATCCTTTTGACCCAGCAGGGTCGCGCCGGCCATGGGGTCGGCAAGCCAGCCAGCAAGCGCGCAGACGAAAGTGCCGACGTTCTCACGTTCTTCAGTTGGCAGTTGGGGGTGCCTGATGGCAACCGTGACTGAATTTGTGGTGGCCGCCGACGCAAGACGATGGCGATCGGTTGGCTTCGCTGTGAACGACGCAGGTCTGATGCAACTCGGTGGAATTCGCGTTCGATTCGTTGACGCCGCGAACTCGCGCGCCGGTATCGACTCATGGGTGATTGCCGACGCTGCAGACCCAAGCGTCACGAATATCGACGGTCTCGACACTGCCCATGGCGAGGCGTCGTCGGACATGACCGTTCAGGCGCTCCATCCCAACGGCATCATCGGCATCGATCATGTGGTGGTGTACACGTCGCATCTTGAGCACACGTGCGACGCGATTGCTCGCGTCACCGGCGCGCCGCTGAAGCGCATCCGCGAGGTCGGTGCGTTACGGCAGGGGTTTCATCGTCTCGGTGAACTCATTGTTGAGGTGGTCACGTATCCCGAGATTGCCGTCGACGGCGCAACGTTCTGGGGTCTCGCTCTCAACGTTGCCGACATCGACCAGATGTACGCGACGTATGGCGAGGGCGTGATGTCTGCACCGAAGGTTGCGGTGCAGCCCGGGCGACAGATCTCGTCCTTTCGAAACGAAGCCCAACTCGGCTTACCTGTTGCCGTGATGACTTCCACCCCTCCGCGTCGATGAGCATTTAGACTGCCGAGATATGCGTCGCAAGCACCGGATTCTGCTGGCCGCCTTCGCTGCTCTTGCACTCCTTGCCGTGACCGCAGGAGTTGCGAACGAAGGGGGAGCTCGCAGTGGTGCGGCCACGAGCGCAGCGGAGCGGACCAAGGCGGAGGCGACGTCCACGAGGGCAACGTCCAACGTGACGGGCACACACACTGTCAACGGCGGTGGCGCAACACCCTTCACCGACACTGGGCTCACCGAGCCGCTCGATTCGCCTTCCATGACGGAGCCAAGGACAACCGAGTTGGCGGCCGACACCAAAGGCTGCGCGGCGTCGGGACATTCAGCGGTAGTGGATCGTGCCGAACAGCGAGCGTGGTTATGCGACAACGGTGAGGTGACGCACAAATTTGTGATGACAAGTGCTCGCTCGCAACCCGACCCGGGTACCTACAAGGTCTACGCCAAAGATCTCAATTCGTCGTCGATGCTCACAGGCAAGTTCTCGACCATGACGCATTTTGTTGCATTTACACGGGGTGAGCACACCGGCGCGCGGATCGCGTTTCATTCGATTCCGAAATACGCTGACGGTTCGTATGTGCAGCCACTCGATTCGGTTGGCGCGTCGAACATGCGTGGGGCATCGTCGGGCTGTATCCGTGTGCTGCACGAAGACTCAGTGAAGATCTGGGACTGGTTGTCGAACGGCGATCCAGTCACTGTCATCTCGTAGTTGCGGCCTCATCATCTCGGTCGGCTTCGATGTCGAGATATGCGCGTCCGGCTTCGCACGACACCGACAATGGGCACCACCGGCATGACGCGCCGGCCCGTGTAGTTGGTGGACGACGCTCGACCTGCATCTCGATCAACGCATTGATGCCATCGAGAGTTCGGCGTAGCGCGGAACGAAGCACGCCTTCGGTGACGTCTTCCACGATTGCCTCCGCCGCATCGAGATAGAAACTTGCCAACATTCGCGGCGGCACCTGCCGTGAGAGCGTCTCGACGAGCCCATAGAAGCGAAGGTCCTCGCGGTGTCGCTGAAGGACACGGCCCGATTTGAGGTCGACGATGAGCTTGCGGCTCTCGCGGCCGACGGGTTTGCCGATCGTCAAGTCGGATCGGCCACGCAGCAGGATCGGACCATCGACGGGCCATTGGGTACTCGACTCAGTGACGGGGCGTGAGCGTGCATCGAGCGGAGGAAAGCACTCCATGAACTTGGTAACGAGATCACCTGATTGGGCGCGTAGGTCGGCTTGGTCGGCGACGTGGAGTGTGTCGAGCCATTGACCGAGGCCACGTTCTTCATTTATGAGGCGCGCAACCGCGTCATCAACGAGTTCGGATGGAACGGGCTCGCCTCGCCAGTTGATGAGTAGTTGTATCGCCCGGTGCGCAACTTGACCCTTGGCCCGCGCAGGAGTCCACGAGAAGTCGTCGGGCGCGAGGAAATGTGCCTCGCAGTCGAACACACCGGCCAACGTGTGCTTCGTGATGAACATCGTGGTGCCGTTGAGTCGGTCGGCGAAATGAGCGAATGCTTCGTTGGCCTCGTCGCGGAGGTCGGCGATGAAGGTCTCGCTGAACACCAACGGCTCACCGCCGCGTCGCAGCACCGCCAGGGTCGCCTGCTGGGCGGGCGTGAGGGCAAGGGCAGTGTGTACAGCGTCGCTCACGAACGCGACACTACAGAGCACCACAGAGGATTTGACATGAGGCAACGGGGGCGCTTCGGCTACTTGGCGCGGGAGGCGCGCGAATGTTGCCGCGCACATCTCTCGCGCACCCCTCTGCCATGCTGCACTCATGCAGTCTGGCAACGCCATCGAATTCGCTCAGGCCGCCCGCGCGCTCACTCGTGAGGCACAACGCCGGGGTCTCGTCGGCCCGAGCTATCGCTGCCCACCACGTATCGTCGGGGTCGATCGATCGTTACGACGCCATCACGGTGGCGTCGTCATCGCGGTCAAGCTTCGTGGGAGGCCATGGGTTGGGGTGCTGGCCGACATGATCGAAGGTGTTATTGCCGCCAATGAACTTGCTTCGCCGCAAGCCGATCGACTGCGTGGCGACCTCTGGGAGTTGCTCGGCTTCCAGGCAACCCCGGCGCGTACC
Organism: Actinomycetes bacterium; assembly: GCA_031367435.1. Classification (GTDB taxonomy): domain Bacteria; phylum Actinomycetota; class Acidimicrobiia; order Acidimicrobiales; family Ilumatobacteraceae; genus WLMZ01. Next base: position 6,288 of record JANLPV010000118.1, read on the forward strand.
CGCGTTGCCTAGCGCTAGCCGCGTATCTGCAGTTCGCGCGTGGTGGCCTAACCTGTCGAGTGCAGTGGCCCGGGTGGCGGAATTGGCAGACGCGGGGGGCTTAAACCCCCCTGACCTTCGGGTCATGCGGGTTCGAACCCCGCCCCGGGCACGCATCTAGCAGGGTAACTGCAGCGATAGGTCGCGATTCGTTGTGGGCTGTATGGGTCGATGCGCACGGAATGCGCACGGCTATCATCGCGGGGATGGCTTGAGGGTCAGTGTTTCGTCGCAGCGGAGGCTGGTGTTTCCGTCTCGACGCGGGTGTTGAGGTTTCCTCGGGGCGTCGTCGTCAGATTTCGCGGCAGGGTTTCGCGACCAAACGCCAAGCCGTCGCCGCATTGAATGTGGCGTTGATCAACGTGAACGCGACACACCCCGTCACCGGCGTGGTAGCCGGTGTGACACTCGGCGAGTATCTCGCAGAGTGGCTTGAGGGGCAAGCTCATTACCTTCGAGCATCGACGTTGCACAGCTACCGGATTGCGGTGGGTCGGATCACCGCGCTGCTTGGCAACACCAAGCTTGGTTCGCTGACCGCAGCACAGGTGCAGCAATTCCAAATGGGTCTTCTCGCGACGGGTGGACGAGACGGTCGGCCACTCGCTACAAAGACCGTCGCGAACACCCACGTCGTGCTCCACAATTCACTCGCCGACGCGGTGCGCCTCGGGATTATCGGCGTCGTTCGTGTTGTTGGCCACGACCGGTATGCGTCGCAGTGAAGTACTCGGGCTGCGCTGGGCCGACATCGATTTCAACGATCGTTCGGTGTCGATTATTCGTACCCTGACAGTGGTCAACGGTCGACCCGTTCTCTCCGCACCCAAGACGCCAGCGAGCCGTCGACTGGTCTACCTCGACACAGACACCGTCGATGCCCTCCGGGCCCACCGTCAGGGGTCAACCCCGGCACGCGACGACTTCGTGTTCCGAACAGCAAACGGCCAACCAGTGAACCCGGCCTCGTTCAGTGACACCTTCGATTGGCTCGTCCGCCGAAGCGGGTTGCCGCGGATCCGCCTCCACGATCTCCGCCACACCTACGCCACCCTCGCGTTGCGACTCGGACTGCACCCTGTGCTGCTCAGCGAACGACTCGGGCATACCCCCATCGCCGTCACCCTCGACCGGTACTCCCATCTCATCCCGAGCATCGACAGAAACGCCGCCGACGTTGTTGCGCAACAGATTCTGTCCCAACCAGAATCACCCGACATCTGCGGTAGGCCGCGTCGCGTGCTCTGCTGTTCAGACGAGCGCCCGTGGTGAGACGGGTCACGCACGCTGCACGCTCAGCGCGTGCTCCCAGACGGCTGGTCCAGGTCGGCGCGTCGGTTACAGGATGTCGGCCCATTCGACGACACGAGCTTGGCATTCCTCGAAATCAGGCAACACAGCACCGGGCCAGAGCAGTTGGCGGACGTTCGTCCGGTACGCCTTGGCTTCGACCGTGGACGATTTCGCCTGAAATGCTGGAGATGATCCGAAACCGTTCTGCGGATAGTCGACGGCCGGTAGCGCTATCGACGTGGAGTGCTGACAGATTTCGCGAGCAAGGATCGAAGTCTTCTGAGCGATGACACTCGTGCGCACCTCTTCCTTCCCGAGAAGGCAGTAGACGTCGTAATAGTGGCGCACGGTCTTGGCGATGCGGGCAGTGCGCGGTTCGCCGTGCGAACGCAGGTTCGCTTCATGAATGATCACCAGTTTCTCGACGAGTGTGCGGGCGGGGTCAAGGACGTCGACGTCGAAGGGTTCGGCTTCCTCGACGGGATCACCGAGCGATGCTTGTGCGATCGGTGCCACGATCGAGCAGACCGCGTGTCGCTCATTTGGAAGTGCCCCTCCCCGAGCACCGATTTCTAGGAGGACTCCGTTGTCTCCTGCCGGCCGGTTCGGATAGCTAAACGTGACCGGTCGGAACTGGCCCGCAGTAGCGAGCTTCGTGTCGAGCGCTCCGTCGAGTTGGACATGGCTGGTTGCAGCGACGACAAGAGCCTTCATGACAGTGTCAACCGCGCTCTTGCCGCCGGGTGCGATGAGCAAGACGTCTACGTCCTCGGAAAATCTCTGGATGAGTTGGAAGACCTTGGAGAGACTCGTCCCCCCCTTTGAAGACGAGGTGCGAGCCTTTGTGGGACGCCACCTCTGCAACGCAGGCGCGGAGAATCTCGGTGAGCCAATAGTCTTTACGAATTTGGCTTGCGGGTATCCCTGTTTGCTCGGCAGCGATCGTGATGGCCCCCTCGAGCTCGTCCGGGTCATCTCGTAGACGCATCAGGCCTCCATGGCAAACGCTGCCGCCCATCGGTCCCTGAGGCCCGGACGCCGCTCCTCAACGACGTCTTTGGCAATCACAGTCGGACGAATCTCGCCTGACTCGGCAAGTCGATGGATGCGGATCACGACGTCGTCCCAACCAACTTCGACGGACATCGGCCAGTCTCGAAGGACCTCCAACACGGCAACTTCAAGAGGGCGTAGGCCCAGCTCGCGGCGAATCGGTGGTCGTGAGCAGAACTGCGTTCCGGGCACGCCCATCGGGGTCCGGCCCGGCACCGCGATGATCGGTCGTCCAGCTATCTGTGTGGTGAGACCCAGCCAGCTCGCAGCTGCAATACCCGCAGGCCCAGCACCGCGTCCAGCTACCTCGAGCGCTACCTCCGCGGGGTCAGGGGCGGCGATACCGAAACGGGTTTTGGGACCCTTCCAGTACAGGCCTTTGCGGACCCGGCGCAATTCGCCCTGTTTCGTCAAACGACCGAGTTCGGCTTCGACCGCTTCTGTCGGCCCAGGCAAAGTCGTTGCTTGGACGAACGAGCGGGCAGGCAACTTCGCCAGCTTCGCTCGGACAGCTGCAGCCGTAGAGATACTCATGTCGGTAAACTGTACTGACTTTCCGACAGAATGCAAGGGTCGGTTAACCCTGCGGGTCCGACATGACCAACGTTGCGAGATCCTCGATGAGTTCGTCGAGGACGTGTTCTTACCCGCCCCGGGCACATACTCTGAGTAGGTGTTATTCGGATACGTAGGGATCCGGGTAGCGGGCGAATGCCCGCTCGTGTCACATCCGTGTCACACCACTGTGACACCGCGCGCGTACGACGACTTCATGGCGAAGGGCTCGGTGCAGCGCAAAGGATCGGTGTGGTCGTTCGTCGTCGACCTCGGCCCCGATCCAGCAACGGGTCGACGGCGTCAGGCGCGTCGGTCGGGCTTCGCGACGAAGAAAGAGGCGGAGGTCTCTCTGAGGGCCTTCGCTACGGCCTCAGACACCGGGACAGCGGTCTCCCGCAGTCGGGTCACCGTGTCGGCGTTTCTGACCGATTGGCTCGAGTCCATCCGACCGCGCATTCGTGAGACGACGTGGGTGAGCTACGAGATGGCCGCCAATCGGATCAGTCGGCAGATCGGCGCGGTGCCACTGCAGGTGCTGACGCCGCTGCAGGTCGAGTCGCTGTACGCGACGTTGCTGGCGAGCGGCGGTGCTGGGGGTCGGCCGCTTGCGCCGAAGACCGTGCGTAACTGTCACATCGTGTTGCGGCGTGCGCTGGCCGATGCCGAGCGGCTTGGCCTCGTCACCGGCAACCCAGCGGCCGCGGCGCGCGCTGTGGCAGCGCCGAGAGCCGAGCAGCGCACGTGGTCATCCGAGGAGATCCAGCGGTTCTTCGAGGCGCTGGCGGGGGAGTGACTGTCGATGGCCTTCGTCCTTCTGGCGACGACGGGGATGCGTCGAGGAGAGCTTCTCGGTTTGAGATGGGAGGGCATCGACTTCGATGGCCGGGCGCTGTCGATTGTGCAGACGTTGACGACCGTGCGCGGCGAGAAGCACATCGGTCCGCCGAAGACGGGCAAGAGCCGGCGTCGGGTTTCAATCGACGGCGTGACACTCGACGCGTTGAAGGCCCATCGCAAGCAACAGCGTGTCGAGCGGATCGCGGCAGCCGATGTTTGGTCGAATGAGGGTGATCTCGTCTTCACCGACGAATTCGGCGAGCCGGTTCACCCGAATCGATTTTCGCAAAACTTCGATCGGATTGTCCGAGACGCCGAGCTTCCGAGGATTCGGCTCCACCACGATCTCCGCCACAGTTACGCGTCGCTCGCTCTGAAGGCCGGAGTGCACCCCAAGATCGTTTCTGAGCGCCTCGGCCACTCGACGATCGCCATCACGCTCGATCTCTACTCCCACGTGGCCCAGGGCCTCGACGCCGACGCGGCCGAACTCATCGCCTCCCGCATCTACGGGAAGGGTCGCTGACGTGTCACACGGTCAACCCATTGAATCCCTCATCCGTGTGGAGACACTTCCGCACGAAGCGGTAGTCGTCATTCGCGGAGGCCCGATCACGGTTGCAAAGATCGTGGAGCATTCGCTGCGTCAACAGGCGGTGTTCACCTATCGCGGCGAGCCAATGGTGGCCATCAGCGTCGATCTGACGATCGAAGGCTGGAGCATTGAGCGCATCTTGCGCGAACGCATGTGGTCGCGGTCGAATTATGCGACCACCACGGCGGGCGAGCTGCGGTCTGCGGGTTACGAGCTCGTCGCGACGAGCGCCGCTCCCCACTACAGCGTTGTGCTGCCGGCTGCCAGCCCAGGCGCGGCGGCCGATTTCCTGGGACACTTTGGACCTATGCTTGTCAACGAGTTCAGGCAGCGCAGGAGGTGACATGTCCGCAAACACGATCGAGATCGACATTCCATGCGACCCACAACAGCGGGGCGAGTTTGCTATGCCGTTTGCGCTCCTGAGCGAAGCACGAGATCCGAGCCGTATCAAGGTCGGCGCGATCGTTATCACGGCCGACGAGGAGGACCCGGTGTTCGCACGGGTTCACGCGATCACGTCACACGCCGATGGTCCTGTCGTGGTGCACCTCGAGCTGCTGCCGGGCGATCCGCTCGACTATGCCGACGCGCTTCGCCGCGCTCACCTGCTCTCCGCCTGAAGTGGCGTCGCGAGTACCTCCGAGCCTCGGCGAGAGGCACCGACGTACGATTCGGCTGTGCACACCCTGGCCAACGAATGGGACTCGACTCTTGCGCAGCTTCGCGCTGAAGGCTTCTCCCCCATCGAGTCGATAAAGGTCACTCGCGCGGTGCTCCATGTGAGTCTGGGAGAGGCGAAGCGGATCGTGCAACAAAGCAGAGCTTGGCAAGACGCCCGCGAGGGTTTCGATCAATTGCATGACGTGGCAGAGGCTGCGGTCGCAGACCTGTAGTCGAGCCCTCGGTCCTAGCGGAGACGCCGTTGGCGGGTGACCAGTTCCAGATCGAGCGCATCTGCGATGGCTGTCAACGTGCCGATCGTGGGGTTTGGGCTGTCCGTGCTGAAGAGTCGACGTACGGCCTCGGGTGCGATGTCGGCACGACTAGCGAGTTCGGCTTTGGTGATGCCCATGGTCTCGCGATGCTCGTCGAGTGCCAGAACCAGCCTGTCGATCTGGTCGATTCTTCGTCTCGCTTCGTCGTAGGCGTCGGCAAAGCCAGGCTCCTCCGCACGCGCTGCGAAGTATCGCTCTGCTCCCGTGCGGGTTGTCCTGGTCACGGCATTGAGCGTGACAGATAAGTTACGCCTGCCGACTCTGAGGCGCGACGTTCCTGTCGGCCGGGTTGGAGGTCACGATCGCGTCGTGTCTGCGGACCGCTCCCTCGACGACGGTGACGTCGACGATGACATCGTGGTTTGATCTACCGGCGAGGGCGCCGACGGCCTTGGCTTGCAGTTCGCTCATCGGCTCGACCGTGCACAGGGCAAGGAATCGCGCCAGGCTCGCTTGGCGCGAGCCGCCTCGCCACGCTTCGGCGAGCACCGGCGCGGGCACGGTGGGGGAGACCTCCTCGGCGAGGAACCCGGCATGGAGCGCCCACATTCGGCGATCACTTCGGTCGGCCGCGACAAGTGCGCCGGTGTCGTAGGTGACCCCGTTCATCACGCGGTCTGACGCGAAGGGGCCGAGGAGCGAAGGATCGTGCGAGCGCGGGCGAGCCCTTCGGCGAGTTCGTCGGCAATGAGCGTGCCGTTCTTTCGTTCCCACTCGGCGATCCCGGCTCTTCCTGCGTCGAGGCGTAGACGATGGGCTGCGGTGTCGGCGAGCCAGGCGCTGACGCTCGTGCCCTCAAGGGCAGCGGCGTGGTCGATTGCTTCTGCGAGTTCGGGTGGAAGCGAGATCGATCGTTTCTGTCGAATAGCCATGCTCGATAGGTAGTACAGATGGTAGGACACATGGGAATGTCGAGGTGGACAAAATGTGCATAGGTCTGTGGCGCAACGCTGACTACCGAGGGCGACTCCTGAGACTGTCGAGACGAAAGTGCGGGAATCCAGCGCATAAGAGAGACGAGAAAGAACCAGAGACACCCTGACCATCGGTGGATCAAGGCTAAGTTGAGGCGGCCGATTGTCGCAATTCGGCTGAAGTTCTGGGTTGGCACGTCCGGCGTGCCCCTCTGCGCGGCGATCGACCCGGTGAGGGCTACTTCCTCAACCGGAAGTAGCTAGCCGTGTGGGATGCCGGTCTCCACGGATGTGCCGGGGCGAGTCCATTGGCGCCCTACACCTGAGCGAGCAGAACTCGTGATCACGACCAGAGCTCCCTGAGAGTCGTCGATCTCGATGAACGTTCCCTCGTATGCGGACCCGCCGTCAGGGCTCGTACTGTTGAGCGCGGCCAGAATTACAGCGGCCTTGCCATTGGCAGCTGCCGCGTCATTCACCGTCATCACGACCTTGACGGAGGGACCCACGGCACGAATGACCGAAACCTCAAAGGTTCCCCCACCGAGGGCTTCAAGTACTCCGCCTTCACGCTGAACGATTGCCTCGTCGGAATCGCCTTCGTGGGCATAATGCTGCCCCGGCGCAATGTCCCCCGCGGTAGCCGACTCATCTTCGACCGATCTGTCCGAGTGCCGAATTGTCAAAGTTCGGCCAGTGATTCCGTCCGCAAGATTGTCGGTTTTGGTGAGCGCTTCGGCAATCGCTCCTTCCATCAACTCAAAGTTCCAGATCACCTCTAGCTGATAGGCCGGCTCGTCTGCAACCGTCTCTGCGTAGAGCCAACCGCCGGTTCGCCCGGAAGCGGCAGGGGGAGTGCCAACCCGGACTCCTTGGAAGCGCCCAGCGGGCATTCGGGCTTCAATCTCGCCCAGCCCCGACTCGGGGTTCTTGCGGAGTCGGCCGATCTCCCCGCTCGTCTGGTCATTAGCAGGTTTCTGTCCGATCGGAATAGGCCGAGTCTCTGAACCCAAAGAACTTCCAACACCAATGCCGACACCAATCACAACTATCGCCGAGGCTAATAGCGCAATTCTACTTGTTCGCACTGAACCCCCCCGAGCCAAAGGCGGTCAGGGAAGCGCAGTTGCCGTACCTTACCGGATTAGTCCACGTAGTCCACGTCGATCCAGTTCGAAACTGGGTGCCAGAAAAGCTGGCGGAAACATGCCAAGTGTCTGCGCAGGTATAAAAGTTCCCGCTGTTTTCTACCCATGCGAACGTGTTAGTCGCACTCCCGAACCCCGTCTGCGACTCAAGGGTGGCAGAGGAGGAATACGCCGTCCAAGTTCCTGCAGACCCTTGCATTCTCAGGGCATATGTCGAACCCATAGACGCAGCACCGTGAGCGAAACACGTGTACGTTGACCCGTTGAATCTTTCCACGTAGAAGGCCGGTAACAGATTTCTTCCACACGCGTCATTGCCATCAAGGCCGAAATCGGTGCCGCATTTCACGACACCCATTTCGAGCAATCGGGACACGTCCTGCCTCTCCACCATTTGACCCACGATTTCACAATTGGAAGACGCTGAGGGCGTCATAGTGAATGGACTCGCGTTGCCCCGAATACCACTAATTACGGAACTGGGCTGGTAATAGCCGCTAAACGGCCAAGATTTAACCACGGTCGAACCCCATAATCTGGAACGCGTGTGATGAAACGAGAGCTTCGGCAAATCTGGCCGATTAGTCAATCCAGCATGGTGAGTGTCAAGTCTCCCAACACCCGTTCGAGTAGAGATCCAAATGGCACCATGCGCACCCGATATCTTGTGCAAAGTGTGCACCCGTCGTTGCACTATGTCAAGTTCGTACTGAGGCAGCACGCTGGATGGACCGGCTCGGAACCGCCTCCGTTATTTATGCCCAATACACATCTTTGGCCTACACCGAACGCCTCGCCGAACTCAACGCAAGACCATCAATCAGCCGGTAGTGGTCCAAGTTCTCGAAGCCTCGACCGCAACGCTTGACGTCCTTCACGAGAAGGTTGATCGGCCTTCGGTTGGACCGTTCGATGCGCCGGTGCTGTGGTGGGCGAGGACCTCGGTGCGCCACCGTTTCAGGGTGTCAGCAGCATCCGATCGACACCGCCTGGGGTGACGCGTTCGGAGCCGGCGAGAAGGATCTTGCGGCTCTTGAACAGCGGGTCTCGTTTGCGTCCACGTCGTAGAGCCGACCCGCCTCGACGTGCTCGCGTTCCTCAGCACGAACCTTCTCCGCGAGGTTCTTCGTGCCGGGCAGAGTCGTGGAACTCTGAGATTGGGTTTCGCTGACGGTGCCGATGGGTGCTCTGGACTGACTGCTGCGGCCCCGACCCTCAGACAGGTCGTCCGCTGAACGCAACCAAGCGGAGCAGCGCGGTGGCATCGGCTGGCGGTTCTGCCTCCGCGGCGAAGGTGTCGCCGTCGCGCATCTCGGGTGCAATGGCTTGACGAGCAAACGCGTCGACTTCCGCGACGACGTTTTCGGGAGGGTCCCACGCTTGTTGGGTGGATGTGGCGAGGTCCCAGCCATGAATCAGCCCGTCGAATGCGACCAGGCGAGCAAATGCCGCGCCGGGCATCGGCCCGAATGGCGTGTCGATCGTTCGTTCCAACGCGCCTGGGCTCTGGACGGCACTGAGCAGTGCATCCATTGCAAGCTGAAACCTCGCGCCACTATCGACACTGTCGGCCGCCGAGCTGTCGCTGTTGGGTGTCGGGGTCTCGCCGCGAAACGCCGGAGCGTACGCGGATGCGAGATCGGCCATGTGGCCGAGCACGCCTTCAACAGTAAAGGCTGCGCACGGCGTGGCGTCGTCGTAGTGCGATGGCTGGATGCCGTGGCCCACCTGCTTCAGCATTGG
>JANLPV010000146.1:0-6377 GCA_031367435.1 Actinomycetes bacterium
TAGATGTAGCCCTCGTCGTCTTGGTACGCGGCGTCGCCAGTCCGCAGCCAGCCACCGGGTTGAATGGCTTCAGCTGACGCGTCTGGCTTGTTCCAATAGCCGGCTGTCACCATGCCCGACCGCAGCCAGATTTCACCGACGGCACCAACCTCGACGTCGTCGAGCGTGTCGGGGTCGATCACGCGCACGTCGACCCACGGCAGGGCCTTGCCGCACGAACGCAGCAGGCGCGCACCCTCGCCATCGGGATGATGATCTTCCGGCGGCAGAGCCACGACTGTGCCGGACGTTTCGGTCATGCCGTATACCTGCATGAAGTTGCAGCCGAACAGGGTGAGGGCATGGCGGAGCATCGCGTCGCCGATGGGGGATGCGCCGTAGCTGAGCAGTTCGAGGCTGGAAAGATCCGCTGTCTCGACGTCGGGCGTGTTGAGCAGCAGTTGCACCACGGCGGGAACGAAGAACGAGTGCGTCACGCCGTAGGCCGCGATCGTGGCGATGATGGCTTTGGTATCGACTTCTCGCATCAGAACCGTGTGACCGCCGTTGGCCATGGTGGAAAGCCCGTAGCCGATGCCGCCGATGTGGAACATCGGCATCGCGACTAGGTTCACGCTGCGGTTGCTCATGCCCCACGTTTCGGCACCGAGGCGCCTGGTGTACGACATGCCGTCATTGGTCAGCATCACGCCCTTCGGCAGCCCGGTGGTGCCTGACGTGTACAGCAGCAGGGCAACATCATCGGGTGCGCCCGAAAAGCCGGTGTCGGTGGCCGCGGCGTTATCTCGCCACTCGTCGTACTCGTTGCCGAGCGTGAGAACGCGACCCGCCGATGCCCGGGCTTCGTCACTGAGTAGTGGCTGCTGGCCGGGGCCGATGATGATCACTTTCGGCCTGGCGTCAGCGACGATGGCGGTGATCTCGGGCGGCGCGAGCCGCCAATTCAAACCGACCGAGATCGCACCGATCTTGTTGCACCCAAACGCCAACTCGTAGAACTCAGGCCGGTTCTTCGCAAGGATCGCAACCCGATCGCCGTGACCCACACCGAGGCCGGCCAACGCGTTCGCAACCCGAGTGCTGCGCACGTCGAGATCGTGGAACGACAGCGTGTCGCCCTCGAAGGTGAGCGCCGGTGCGTTCGGCGTGAGGGCGCCGAACTCCCGGGGAATGGATGAAAGGCTGAAGGGCATCGCTATGTGGCCCTAGTAGCTCTTCGGCAGGCCGAGGCAGTGCTGCGCCACGAAGTTCAGAATCATCTCGCGGCTCACCGGTGCCGTCTTGTGAAGACGGGCGATGAACCAGAGATCAGCGAGACCGTATTCGATGGCGAAACCGTTGCCGCCGTGGGTCTGTATCGCCTGATCTAGGGCCTTGAGCGAGGCGTCGGCCGCAGCAAACTTGGCCATGTTGGCAGTCTCACCGGCGGTGGGCGACCCGAGATCGGTGAGCTGGGCGGCTCGTGCGGTCATCAGGCGCGCCTGCTGCACGGCGATGAACGACTCGGCCAGCGGATGGGCCACGCCCTGGTGAGCGCCGATGGGTGTCTTCCAGACGGTGCGGTCAATCGCGTATTGCGTTCCCTTCTCGAGGGCGAAGCGCGAGATGCCATTGTTAATGGCCGCGGCTGAGACCCGCTCGGGGTTGAGGCCCGAGAACACGTTGCGCAGGCCTTCTCCTTCCTTGCCGATGATGGCTTCGGGGCCGAGTTCCACGTCGTCGAAGAACACCGTGAACTGCGTCTCGGGCACGTGCAGCGCGGTCTCGATGGGAGTCTTGGAAATTCCGGGCGCATCGGCTGCCACGATGAACAGTGACAGCGGGCTTCGACCCGACGCGTCAACCTCTTCACCGCGGGCGACCACCAGGATCGCCTCGGACTCGTCAACCGCCGATGTCCAGTACTTCGTACCCGACAAGAGCCAGCCGTTGCCGTTCTTGCGGGCCGTAGTGCTGACGCGATGCGTGTTGGTTCCCGCGTCGGGCTCGGTGATAGCGAAGGCCATACGGCGCGAGCCGTCAGCGAAGCCGGGGAGCCAGCGGTCCTTCATGTCGGAGGTGCCGTGCTGCTCGATGATGGGCGCACAGATCGACCCGATCACCAGGGACAACATCGGGCAGCCCTGCGCCGCGACTTCTTCGACCACCACGTTGTAGTCGGCCAGCCCACCGCCACCTCCACCGTACTGCTCGGAGATGTGCACGCCGAGGAACCCGGCCGCGCCGAGCTCGTCCCACAGTTCGGTGGGCTTCACGTCGCGCTTGGTGCAGTCCTGGAAATACTTCCTTCCGTACTGGGCCGCCAGCTTGCCGACGCTCTCGCGCAGGGCCGGGTGATGATCGGCGGTATCGACGAGTTCAGAGGTGAAGAGTGCGTTCATTGGGTACCTCGCGGTCTGCTGCAGGGATAGGGGGTTGGGCGTGGGCCGTGGGCCATTCGAAGAAGCCACGACCCGTCTTCTGACCGAGGTGGCCTTCGGCGACGAGGCGTTCAAGAATGCGTGGTGGCGCGTAGCGGTCACCAAGTGTCGTCGCCAGATGGCGAGCGATGTCGAGTCGGACATCGAGCCCAACGATATCGCTGAGCCGCAATGGCCCGATCGGGTGGCGATAGGCGAGGAGCATGGCGCGATCGATGTCGTCGGCCGAGGCCACGCCGTCTTCGAGCATGCGCATTGCTTCGAGCGACGCGATGAGATCGAGCCGCGAGGTAGCGAACCCGGGTGTGTCGGTGACGGTGATGGTCTGCTTGCCGATAGCGGCGGCAATCTGCGCGGCGCGCTCGACCGCTGCGTCGCTACTGGCCGCGCCTCGGATGAGTTCAACCATCGGGAGCGACCACACCGGGTTGAAGAAGTGCATGCCCACGAACCGGGTCGGATCGTTGAGCGACGCCGCAAGGGCATCGACCGAGAGCGCGCTGGTGTTAGTGGCGATGAGGTCGGGTCGGCGGGCCTCGATCTCGCGCAGCACCTGCTGCTTCAACTCGAACCGCTCGGGCACCGTCTCAATCACGACCGACAGCCCGTCGGGAAGTTCGCCGACGGAGCCGACCCGTCGGACCGATGCCGGGATGGCCCGGGCCTGGTCGGCAGTGAGCTTGCCGCGGGCCGCGCCCTGTGCCGCGACTGATTCGAGCGTTGCGTGCACGACTGCGGCTCGTTCGTCGTTCGTTTCCACAAAGGTGGTCGCCCAGCCGGCCGCTGCGAACACGTAAGTGATGCCGACTCCCATGGTTCCGCCGCCGACAACGGCGACCGTGTCATTGTCTTCTTGCATAGTCGCCCTTTCCGATCGATCCGGATCTTTGTTAACACTAGTGTTGACAGCTCTTTGCGACTATCGCACAATGATCTTGGGGAAGTCAACACTCTTCGACCCAACCGAATGGGGTACTGCTGTGAGCCACGACACGCGAGCCGACGCGCACGAAGGCGCGTACGAAACCGCTTCTCCATATGTCGTTGAGGTGCGGCCCAAGGTATTCGCGTACGTGCAGCCCGACGGCACGTGGTGGATCAACAACGCCGGTTTCATCGTCGGCCCCAATGGCGTCATCCTCATCGATACCTGCGCCACAGAAAAGCGAACTCGTCAACTGCTCGACGCGGTGCGATCGGTGACCGACGCGCCGATCCGCACGGTCGTGAACACACACCACCACGGCGATCACACTCACGGCAACTACCTCACGGCGCCCGCTGCGATTGTCGGACAGCGCAAGTGCCGTGACCTTGTGCAGCGAATGGGCATCCACACCTACGAAGACGCCTTCACCCAGCCCGTGTGGGGTTCGCTTGAAATGAGCGCACCTACCATCACGTTCGAATTACGGCTCGACCTGTGGGCCGACGACACGCTCGTTGAACTGCACGCCATCGGTCATCGAGCGCATACCACCAACGATGTCGTCGCCTGGTTGCCGGAGCAAAAGGTGCTGTTCACCGGTGACCTCGTGTTCAACCAGGGCACCCCGTTCGTGGTGATGGGCTCGGTGCCCGGCAGCATCGCCTCTATCGATCGTCTGCGCGCCTTCGGCGCTGAGGTGATCGTGCCCGGCCACGGCCCGGTGTGCGCCACCGACGACCTTGACATCATCGAGCGCTATCTGGTCATGGTGCAACACACCGCCGAAGCCGCTCACGCCAGTGGCGCAACGCCATTGGAAGCCGCCCGTGCCGTTTACCTCGGCGAGTTCGCCCACCTCACCGACCCCGAACGCCTCGTCGGCAACCTGCACCGCGCCATGGCCGAACTCAACGGCCTCGAAACCAGTGAAGCCATGCCAATCGACGCCGCCATCACCGACATGCTCATCTACAACGGCGGCGGCCTGTTGCGCTGCTGTGCCTGACCCAAGCCCGAGCCACAGTCCCCGCTGACCCCGTTCCCTGCAGGACCTTCTGAGGTCCAAAGCGAAGGTAGTCAGGTGCCGAGGCCGTGGAGGACCATGTGGGCGAAGGCGGCGCCGATGGTTTCAGCGCTTTCGGACGAGCGTTCGGGGACGAACCAGCGGTTGGTCCAGCCGATCATGCCGATGATGCCAAACGCGATCACACGGGCAGATGCAAGCGGGCGAATCGTGCCGTCATCGATGCCTTCTTGCACGATGGCGATGAACACTTCCTCGTACCGCCGGTTGATGCTGCGCATCTGCTGCGACCACTCGGTTCGGTCGCTTTCCACATGGGTGAGGTTCTCGCGGATGTATACGTACAGCAGCGGGTAGTTGGCGCCGTACGAACGCATCAACTCGGTCACCAGGATGCCGAGCTTCTCGAGCGCTGGAAGCTCGCGGGCGTGCACTTCCTCCGCTGTGGCGACGTTGGCCTCCGACACCTCGCGCACCACTTCGTCGAAAAGTTCTCGCTTGTTCCCGATGTAGTAGTACAACGAGGCCCGGTCGGTGCCCAGTGCCTCTGCTACCGCGCCAAGACTGGTACCACGGAAGCCCTTCTTGTTGAACACCTCGGCCGCCGCTTTCGCGATCTCACGACGGCGTTCCTGGTACGACTCGGAACCCTTGTTCAACGCCAGCGTTCGCCGCTTCCCGATCTGGCTCTCGGCCGCCTTCTTCTTCGCTACCACACTGGAAACCTTAGTTGCTGGTGTGGTTGCCACTCAGGTGCCCGTCCATTTCGCGGCGCGCTTCTCGGCGAATGCGGCCGCGCCCTCGCGAGCGTCGTTCGTGGCGAGCACCGACTCGACCAGAGCGCGCTGCCGGTCCCACACTTCATCGACCGGCCACGTTGCGGACTCACTCATGATGCGCTTCGTCATCTGCACCCCGAGTGGTCCGTTCACGGTGATAGCAGCAGCCAGTTCGCGCGCTCCGTCGAGCGCGCCGCCCGGCGCAGTAAGGCGATTCACGAGTCCCCATTTCGCCGCCTCGGCCGCAGGTAACCTTGCGCCGGTCAGCGCGTACTCGAGCGCGATCTGGCGAGGTATACGTTGCGGCAACCGGATCAGTCCACCCGACCCGGCGACCAGGCCACGGGATACTTCGGGAATGCCAAATGTGGCGTTGTCGGCAGCCACGACCAAGTCGCACGCCAGCACGATCTCGCAACCGCCCGCGAGCGCGAAGCCCTCGACGGCAGCGATGACCGGTTTGCGCGGTGGCATCTCGGTGATACCGGCCAAACCCCTGCCTTCAATCTCGGGCCGCTCCCCCTGGAGAAACGCCTTCAGGTCCATACCCGCGCTGAAGTTCCCGCCGGCACCGGTGAGGATGCCGATCGTGAGGGTCGGGTCGCCATCGAGTTCGTCCATGGCGCTCGCAACGCCGAAGGCCGTTGCCGCGTTGATGGCGTTGCGTGCCGCGGGTCGGTTGATCGTCACGATGAGGACTGCACCCTCACGTACGACGAGGACCTCGTCAGCCATGCGTGACTCCGGTAGTGATCGCGAGCGCTGGCTCGGTGAGGTAATGGCCAAGGTCCGCGGTATTTGTTGCCTGCCAGACGTCGACAATGCGAAACGGATTGTTCACCACGACTCGGCCCTTCGAGTTACAGAAATAGGTGTTCGAACCCGGATGGGTCCAGATCATGTGCTCATGCGCCGCGTCGACGCGGGCGTTGTACTCGTCGTGCACATCGGTGCGCACCTCGATGGCGCCCACGCCGGCGGCAAACATCTGCTGCAGCACGTCGAGTACGTAGTGCATCTGCCGCTCGATTACGGAGATGAGGCTGCCACCGTGGCCGAACTGCGTGTTCGGTCCATAGAGACAGAAGAAGTTCGGGAAGTCAGGCACTGCGGTGCCGAGGAACGCGCGGGCGTCGTCGCCCTTCCAGACCTCATGAATGGTGCGACCCGATCGACCGATGATTTCGAGCGGCACCAGGAAGTGCACCACGTCGAACCCGGTGGCC
>JANLPV010000164.1:0-3821 GCA_031367435.1 Actinomycetes bacterium
CGTCGGCATCTACGCGCTCAACTGCGCGGAGTGGGTCGAGACCCTGTGGGCGGTGTTCAAGCTGCGCGCCGTGTGGGTGAACATCAACTATCGCTACGTCGAGGACGAACTCGCGTACATCTTCGACAACGCCGATCTCAAGGCACTTGTGGTAGCACCCGAGTTCGTCGAGCGTGTCAATGGCGTGCGCGCCAACTCTCCGATGCTGACGCACGTGCTCGTGATCGGCGACGACTACGAGGCCGCCTTGGATGCGCAGTCGCCTGTTCGCGACTTCGGCCAGCGCAGCAACGACGATCTCTACATCCTCTACACCGGCGGCACCACTGGCATGCCCAAGGGTGTGCTCTGGCGTCACCAAGATGTGCTGATGGCTCTCGGCGGCGGCATCGATATCCGCAGCGGACACGTGATGGCATCTCCTGACGAGTTCATCGAGAAGGGCAATGCCTTCGCGATGACCAGCCTGCCCACGATGCCACTCATGCACGGCGCCGCGCAATGGAGCGTGATGGGCGGCAGCTTCACTGGTAATCGCATCGTGCTGATGGACAAGTTCGACGCGGCGCAGGTGTGGCGGCTGATCGAGACCGAGAAGGTGAATCTGCTGATGATCACCGGCGATGCAATGGCTCGTCCGTTGATGGATGACCTCATCGCCAACCCCGACGGATATGACACCAGTTCGATGTTCGCGATCTCTTCGACGGCGGCGCTGTTCAGCCAAGGTCTGAAGGACGCGTTCCTCGATCACTTCCCCAACATCGTGATCACCGACTCCGTTGGTTCCAGCGAGGGTGGTGCCAACGGGATGAGTGTGGTCGCCAAGGGCACCGCCATTCAGGGCGGGCCAACGGTGACAGCAGTCAAGGACACCGCCGTTCTCGACGATGACCTGCACCCCATCCCTGCCGGCACTGGTCAGATCGGGCGACTGGCACGCAGCGGCAACCTACCGATCGGTTACTACAAGGACCCCGAGAAAACTGCGGCCACGTTCGTCATCGCGCCTGACGGCAAGCGCTATGTGATTCCCGGCGACTTCGCCCGCCTCGAGGCCAACGGCACCATCACGCTGCTTGGTCGAGGCTCGGTATGCATCAACTCGGGCGGCGAGAAGATCTTCCCTGAAGAAGTTGAGAACGCACTGAAGAGTCACGCCGAAGTGTTCGACGCCGTGGTGATCGGTGTGCCCGACGAACGCTTCGGCGAGCGCGTCGTTGCGGTTGTTCAGCCACGACCCGGCACGATGCCGTCACTGGAAGCGCTGCAGGAACATTGCCGTGCGCACATCGCCGGGTACAAGGTGCCGCGTCGCCTCACCGTGGTCGGCGAGATCGTGCGTTCGCCCGCAGGCAAGCCCGACTATCGCTGGGCGAAAGAAACGGCGCTCGCTGATCTCAATTCCTGACGGCGCGCGGACTACGGCGTACGGCGTGCGAATCAGGCGGGCTAGGTCTTGACCAGCAGGACATCGTTCCGGTTTGCGGGCAGGTGTGGCTAGGCGGCGAGATTGGTGAGCGAACGAGCGTTGTCGCGCATGATCAGCTGACGCTCGGCATCGGTGAACTTTGTGAGCTCGCTCAAGTAGTCGAGCGGCTGGGGCATGCCTTCGATGTGCGGCCAGTCGCTGCCGAACAGCACGCGGTCGACGCCGACGATTTGCGCGATCTCGTTGGGGTTATCTTCCCAGAACGGATTGATCCACACGTGTTTGCGGAACAACTCCATCGGGTTCTGCTTGAAATACCCGGGCATGCGACCCTCATAGCTGCGCAACTTGCGCATGAGGTCGGGAAGAAACTCTGATCCGTTCTCTACCGACGCAATGCGTAGGTTGGGGAAGCGCTCGAACAGTTTGTCGAAGCAGAGCGTGATGAGAAAGTCGTACGCGGCGCGTTCGATGTGAAATGCCTTAACCGTGGGGCCGTAGCCGCCGTTGAACGTGGCACCGAACCCGTCGACCGCATAGCCGTTCGAGGAATAGCCACTGTCGCCAGCGTGCGCAACCACCGTGATGCCGGCTTCGTTGACTCGTGCCCAGAACGGATCGAACATTGGGTTGCTCACGGCAAAGGTGCCCGACGCCGTCGTGGGCGCGGCGGGACGCATCACGATGCAACGCGCGCCGCGATCGAGGGCCCATTCGAGTTCTTCGCACGCCCAATTCACGTCGGCGAGCGTGATGTACGGTGCCGCGTAGATGCGGTTGTTGTAGTTGCAACCCCAGTCTTCGTCGAGCCAGCGGTTGAACGCGCGAAAGGTCGTGGTGAGCGCCTCGATGTCGTGCTTCAGTGGCTCTTCGTAGAGGATGCCGAGCGTCGGAAACAGCCAGCACGCCTCGAGGTTCTGCTGATCGAGCACGGCAACTCTGGCGTCACGATTGCGGTACGCGGCTGGGATGGGCTCGCGGTCGGCGAGCATCTCCAGCGGGTTACGTCCATTTGGGTTGCCACGAAAATACTCGTGCATCGCTCCGGCCTTGGCGATTGGATCGAACGTTGCGTTTGCAACAACACGGCTGACGCGACCACCGACGACGTGATACTTGCGGCCATCGATGTCACACCACTGCACGCAACGCGGTTGCATCGCCTTCGGGACGTGCCGGGTGAAGGCATCGAGCGCCTCGTAGTAATGGTTGTCTGCATCGAATGGTTTGAAATCGAGTTGCGGCAGTGGGGCTCCCATCTGGCTCACCGTAGTCCGCGATGAGCGCGAAATCTGACGCGGCGTTAGATTCGGGACCATGAGCTCGCCACCATCCAGTTCTCGCTCGCTACTTGGTGCTGCGATTCGCCAACTCGGGCACGACATCGTGGGTCATCATGCCGACGACGGTGTGCTCTTGGAGTTGGCGCACACCATGTCCGACTACTCGGAACGACTCGTGCTCGGCGCGCCGCGCTCTCGCGACAAGGCCGGCTTTCACGAGCATTGGGATACTCGAATCGCTGAGGGTGAAATCATCGACAGCTGGAGCGACCGCCCGATTTCGGGCACCACGAGTCCGTGGAGCGTGGAGCCAGAGGTGCGCCGGCACGGAGACGGCGTGCGTGCGCTCGTCACGTTCGGTGCAGCGCATGAGGGCGCACCCGATCGCTGTCATGGCGGCATCGTTGCCGCTCTGTTCGATGACATCTTGGGTTCGGTGCTGAGCGTGATCGGGCAAGGCGCATTTACTGGCGAACTCACCGTGCGTTACGTTGCCCCGGTTCCTCTGCATCGCGAACTGGCGTGCACGTGCCGCATCGATAGCCGCGATGGTCGCAAGCTCTACCTATCAGGTGAACTCACCGATGGCGACACGGTCGTCGCCCGAGCGACATCAATCTTCATCCAGCCGCGAACTGCAACAACCCAGAGCACGTTCGATCCCGACTGAGTATCTCGGGTTGTGGGCTGCGGGTCGCCGGTCGCCGGTCACGAAACCCTGTCGCACCCCTTTCGTAACCTGCGCCCATGAACATCCGTACACGGCTACACGCGATGATCGACGACATCCTCGGCCAAGACCCGCGCGACGCACTGATCGCACTTCGTGAATTGAACACCCACCAGATGCATTGGCTCGAAGAACGCGTCGTGGCACTCGCCCGGCGCGACGAGTGGAGCTGGGCGCGCATCGCACGACTGCTCGGCCAAAGCCGGCAACATGTACATCAGCGGTTCAAAACGCTGGTGCCATCGCTTCCACACGACCCCATGGCAGAGCACCGCCGATGGGAGTTGGAGACCGCACGCCTCATCGCCGAGGTCCGACGCGGCCGTTCCGGCAAAGCCCACGCAGACGCCAACAGCGACGACGACGAAGCCGTGCC
>JANLPV010000170.1:0-3182 GCA_031367435.1 Actinomycetes bacterium
AGCGATTTTCCCGTGAAGCCGTAGGTGAGACCGGAGGTGTGCCGCATGAGATCCAGCACCGTCATCTCGCGGCGAGGCGTTTCCAGGGCGAGCACGAGCTTTCCTGAGGCGTCTTCCTTTTCGACGCCAACCTTCAAGTCCTTGAACTCCGGCAGATACCGGGACACTGGATCAGAAAGGTTCAGGCGACCTTGCTCTGCGAGAGTCATTGCGGCGACGATGGTGACGGGTTTGGTCATCGACGCAATACGGAAAATGGCATCGCGGGTCATGGGCACGCCCGCTTCGCGGTCGCGATAGCCGAACGCTTCGAAGTAGCCGACCTTTCCCTGACGCGCGATGAGAACAACGGCGCCCGGGATTTCCTTCTTGTCGACGCCGGCCTGGAAGGCGGTGGAAATTGCTTTGAGGCGCTCCGAGGATAGCCCCGCGGCCTCGGGCGACGCGGCCTGCTGCAGGCCGGTGGCGCAGCCGGCGAGCGCAAGCCCGATTGAGAATGCAGCAAGATATGCAAAGCGGAAGAGTCGGGTCATTGAACCAACTCTTTTGGTGCCGCTGCCAGTCTTTTGTCTGTTCATCTCACCCCCTATCGTCATTGCGCTGGAAGCGTAAGGACAGGGACGGCGCGTGTCAAGGTGGTGGTTGTCGCCTCGGTCAGGCTACGCTCGAACGACCGCTTTCCGGAAAAGCCGGCCGACCGCTGTGGGTCGGCCAGCGCCGGTCGGTCGCGCGATCTCACCGCCAGAAAGCTGACCCCCAAGTTGAGCGACCGGATAGCCGACGTCCGCGGTCGGCAGTACCCGACCCACTGCGGAAGTTCGGCTTGACGAACACCCGACCTGAAAGCAGACAGTAAGCGAAGATCGCTCGCTAGTTCCCGACGGCCTCCACCGTCAAGCCCTTCGCCTTCAACTGACGCTGCAGACAGGCGCAGCCACGAATGTCGTTGATATCAAAATTCGCAAGATGCGCCGCACCAACCGCCACGAAGTGGGTCCGTCCGTCCTCTAGCCGAGAGAGACGTTCGATCCATACGGGATTGCGTCGGCAGACGGACATCTGGTCCATGGGCCCCATTTCAGCGGGGCCTGGTTCCAACAACCTCGACAGAAGGCCCGGGACTCCTTACTCGACCTGCTGCGGGGAGCCAATGCCATTCCGTACGGGTGATCTCACGTCCCACTGCTCGATGAACTGACAGCGGCGCCGATCCACACATCGTGCCATTGCGCTTGCACACGCGGCATCGGCTTGTAGTTGCTGTCGTCATCGCTGATGATTGGCGCTGCAGGACGACAGCAGCGAAGAGGCGCACACCGCGTTCGATGCCTTGTCAAGGAGGCCAGTTGTCGGTGCCGCTTGCCGTCACCTTCTGCGAGCCAGACCTTTGGCATGGTTACCGACAAGTTTGGCGTGAACCGGGGGGGCAACGGCGAGGCGATCCCGATGCACTGAGGCTTAGCTGGGTCGGCGCTACGTACATCGCCGGCGCGACAAGATGGCGTGACTCCCGCCAGTTGTGATAAGTCCAGTACAGCCGCTCGACGGCTCGGGCGATGGTTGTGGCATGCTGACTAGCAGGGCCCCACATCGTTTCAGAGCAAAGCCGCTTCTGATCAGGCCGCACGCTATAGAAGGAGGGGCACTGTGACTCCCGAGACCCGGTATGCGAAGAGCGGGGACGTCAATATTGCCTATCAGGTGGTGGGAAGTGGTCCCCGCGACCTGGTGATGGTCCCCGGCTGGGTTTCCAACATCGACGCCTTTTGGGAGGAACCCTCGTTCGCCCGACTGCTCACGAGGCTTGCCTCGTTCACTCGCTTGATCATCTTCGACAAGCGAGGCACCGGCCTGTCCGACCGCAACAGCGACTTGCCTAGCCTCGAGGTTCGCATGGACGATGTCCGTGCAGTGATGGATGCTGCGGGCTCGTCTCGGGCGGCATTGTTCGGATATTCGGAGGGAGGGCCGATGTGCGCCCTCTTCGCGGCGACTTACCCGGACCGCGCAACGGCTCTCATCATGGGCGGCAGCTACGCTCGGCGCATCACGGCGCCAGACTACCCCTGGGGAGTCACGGCCGATCAAATCGCGTCTTACGCCGAAGAGATCGAGCGCTCCTGGGGAGGGCCGGTCGGAATTGAGCAGCGCGCCCCGAGCATGGCCCAGGATCCCCGGTTTCGCCACTGGTGGTCACGGTGGCTGCGGTCGAGTGCCAGCCCGGCTGCAGCTGCGACGCTGATTCGCATGAACAGTGAGATCGACATCCGCCACGTTTTGCCAGCCATCCGGGTGCCAACCCTCGTGCTGCACAGCACAAACGACCGCACGATCCCGTTCGGGGCAAGCCGCGACCTGGCCGAACGCATCTCCGGGGCGAAATTGGTCGAACTGCAAGGCATCGACCACGTTCCATGGGGATGTGACGCAGAGCGCATCGTCGAGGAAATCGAAGAGTTCCTCACCGGCGTACGGCGCAGCGCCGAACCGGACCGGATTTTGGCCACGGTGCTGTTCACCGACATCGTCGGAGCCACCGAAACCGCAGCAACACTGGGCGATCGTGCGTGGCACGACCTCCTTGACAGCCATCACGCATTGATCCGCAGCGCACTGGCTCGCTTTCGTGGGCGCGAGATTGACAACGCGGGCGACGGTTTCCTTGCGACCTTCGACGGTCCGGCCCGTGCGGTGCGCTGCGCCTGCGCGATATCCAGCGGGGTACGGCCTCTAGGCCTTGCGATTCGCGCGGGCCTCCACACGGGGGAATGCGAGTTGATGGGAGACAAGCTGGGTGGCATTGCCGTCCATACGGGAGCTCGCGTTGCAGCTCGTGCGAACGGCGGCGAAGTGCTGGTATCCAGCACTGTCAAGGACCTCGTCGCAGGTTCTGGCCTTGTTTTCGAAGATCGCGGCGTTCAGGAGCTCAAGGGCATTCCGGGCGCGTGGCAGCTGTTTGCTGTCAAGCATTAAGCGGCGATGCAAAAAATTCAACCGACGCACGGCCGGGGTACGCTTGCGACCCCTGAGCGGCCGACCACATGCGCATTCGAGGCCCGATAGCCGACCTCCCATCCCAAGCAGCGGGCTGTCGAGCTCGAGGAGCAGTCGGACCTGTCATCGGATCCTGGTTGTGGCGGCAGATCGCTCGCTGGCACGCCCGTAGGTCAGGACCCGCTCGT
>JANLPV010000179.1:0-1520 GCA_031367435.1 Actinomycetes bacterium
GCACCTGGCGCCAGGCTTGGCGCTGTCCACGTCGGGTTCGTAATCGTGGTGCTGCTGAAGGTTCCTCCACCAACTGCTGGCGTGGTCGACCATGCAAACGTTGGGCTGGTGCCAGTACTGCTGGCCGAGAGGCCCTGGGCCTGACCGGCGGACAAGGTGGCCGGCACCGGACCGATGTTCGGTACGGGCAGGCTGCAGGCTGGGATGGGCAGGGCGTTGCTTGGCCAGGGGTTGAGCTGACCAGCGACAGTGCCGGTGTTAGAGCTGTAGCCACCCACGGCGAGGAACGGGAGCGAATTGAAGTTGTTCTCGACGATCGGGTTACCGGGGGTGTTCTCCGGGAAGATGTACTCGCCAATTGGGGCGTGGTACTGACCGTAGGCTATGCCGTTCGCACTCGTGATGAACCCTGGGTTCGTTGGCAATGGTGGTGGGCCCAATGGGTTCGCGCCTGCGTCGTTGCCAGCGGCAGCGATGACGGCACGAAGTTCACGTGGTGGCGGCAGGAATGAGTTGTCGGGGCCGTTGGTGCACTGCCTGTCTGGCTTAGTGACGATGACGCCAAATTGTGCACACGGAGGACGGAAGCGCCAGCGACCGCGAACGGCACCGAGCGGCGGGCCTGGATCGGGCGTAATCGTGCCGAAGTAACGATCGCTCGAGCCGCCCGCGGCGTTGTAGTCGATGCCGTACAGGTAGATCGGACGAGATTGGTCGGTGCTCATACCTTCGAACTTGGTGCGGATCGCAGCTTCGCCTGCGCCGAAGACGGTGAGGCCGCCGGTGCCGATGAGGCTCACTTCGATCGAGACGTAGGCCGGGTCTGTGCCGGGAGCCGTGGAGATCGAGGTGTTGTCGATGATTGTGTGCGCCGAGATCATCGTGCCGCCAGCAACGATTGGATCAGGAGTGAGCGTGCCGGAGAAGGTGATGTAGTCACCAACTTCGAATGGCGCCTGCAGAAGGGGATCGCTGCCCACCGGCTTGACCGCAAGGTTCGGGTTGTTCATCGTGAACAACTGCTGGAACGTGCCGGTTGGGATATCGATGGGTCGGTTCGTGAGCGGACACTGAGCATCGTCCGGGTTCGGGGCGATTTGTGGGTCTGCTGTCACGCGGGGTAGGCACATCGGGTAGCCGCTCGCCGAGGCGATGGTCGGGTTGTCCTGATCGACCTGGAAGCGGGAGTCCTGCTGGAGGGGATTGGCTGCACGGCCGTAACGGCCACTTAGCCCTGGCCCGAGTGCGGGGTCGTTGATCATCACGCGTGCTGCGGTGAGGCTCGGGCTGCCGAGCACGGTGCCGCCGACTTCCATCACGCCGTTCAGGTAATCGATGTAGCTGATGTAGCCAGCGCCACCGTTGAGGTCGCTCTGTGACACGTGGATGAGACCGGCGATGTAGCGGTCGCCAGCGCCGTTGATGACGCGGTTGCCGACTGCCTGGAACTCATAGGTGGTGAGCGGCTTGGGGCTATCGGTCAGCGCCATGCCAGTGGATGGCGGGGTCGCAGTCAGGCC
>JANLPV010000180.1:0-4320 GCA_031367435.1 Actinomycetes bacterium
GCACCTGGCGCCAGGCTTGGCGCTGTCCACGTCGGGTTCGTAATCGTGGTGCTGCTGAAGGTTCCTCCACCAACTGCTGGCGTGGTCGACCATGCAAACGTTGGGCTGGTGCCAGTACTGCTGGCCGAGAGGCCCTGGGCCACACCGGCGGACAAGGTGGCCGGCACGAAACCGATGTTCGGTACGGGCAGGCTGCAGGCTGGGATGGGCAGGGCGTTGCTTGGCCAGGGGTTGAGCTGACCAGCGACAGTGCCGGTGTTAGAGCTGTAGCCGCCCGCGGCGAGGAACGGGATCGAATTGAAGTTGTTCTCGACGACCGGGTTACCGGGGCGGTTCTCTGGGAAGAGGTACTCGCCGATTGGGGCGTGGTACTGACCGTATGTAATGCCGTTCGCAGCGGTAATGCCCGCTTTGTTCGTTGGCAATGGTGGTGGGCCCAATGGGTTTGCGCCTACGTCGTTGCCGGCGGCAGCGATGACGGCACGAAGTTCACGTGGTGGCGGCAGGAATGAGTTGTCTGGGCCGTTGACGCACGTTTTGTCGGGCTTGGCGCCGCTGAAGGTGCCAAACTGTAAGCACGGAGGGCGGAAGCGCCAGCGACCGGTAACGGCACCGACCGGAGGGCCGGGATCAGGCATGATCGTGCCGAAGTAACGGTCACTCGAGCTGCCATCGGCGGGGTTGTAGTCGATGCCATACAGGTAGACCGGACGAGTTCGGTCGGTGCTCTTACCTTCGAACCTGGTACGGATGGTTGCTTCGCCTGCGCCGAAGACCTGGAGGCCGCCGGTGCCGATGAGCGATACTTCGATCATGATGTACGCCGGGTCAGTGCCGTCAGCCGTGAAGATCGCGGTGTTGTCGACGATTGTGTGCGCCGAGATCATCGTGCCGGTAGGAACCAATGGATCAGGAGCGAGCGAGCCGGAGAAGGTGATGTAGTCACCAACTTCGAATGGCGCCTGCAGAAGGGGATCGCTGCCCACCGGCTTGACCGCAAGGTTCGGGTTGTTCATCGTGAACAACTGTTGGAACGTGCCGGTTGGGATATCGATGGGTCGGTTCGTGAGCGGACACTGAGCATCGTCGTTGCCGGAGATCGATGGATCTGCAAGCACGCGGGGTAGGCACATCGGGTAGCCAGTCGCCGAGGTGATGGTCGGGTTTTCCTGATCGACCATGAAGCGAGGGTCCTGCTCGGCCGGGTTGGCCGCACGGCCGTAGCGGCCACTTAGCCCTGGCCCGAGTGCCGGGTCGTTGATCATCACGCGGGCTGCGGTTGCGCTCGGGATGCCGAGTACGGTGCCGCCGACTTCCATCACGCCGTGCACGTAATCGATGTAGCTGATGTAGCCAGCGCCACCGTTGAGGTCGCTCTGTGACACGTGGATGAGACCGGCGATGTAGCGGTCGCCAGCGCCGTCGATAACGCGGTTGCCCACTGCCTGGAACTCATAGGTGGTGAGTGGCTTGGGGAAATCGGTCAGCGCCATGCCAGTGGTTGGGCCGGTGTTCGGCGCAGTCACGGTGAGGCCGTATGGTGCCGGGGCCTTAAAGAAAAGCTCTTCCCATGTGAACGCTGCGGCGGGCATGATCGCGATGGTCTCGGCAGGCACAATGACGATGTGGCCGTTGATCGTGACGGTGCCACCGCAGTGGGCGGCGGCGGCCTGATTGGCCGCGGCGGCATAACACACAGGGTCGAGCGTGGCGGCGGTTGGGAAGCCGGTGATGTCGAACTGGGTGCTTGATGGAAGCACGGGAACAACGACGCGTGGGAGCACGGCGGCTGTTGGTGCAATGCCGGCGGCAGCGCCGTCGATCACGACAGCAAAGCTGGTGAGCAACGCGAGCATTGCCAGCACTTTCCCTCGACCCTTGCGGGTTGAGTACTGGGAATCAGTGCTTCGGTCTGTACCGAATGACTGCCCCTCTGAGTGGGTCCGTCCGATCATTTTCGGGCTCTCCTTTTGTTCTGCGCTGAGGATTTTCACGGCGTGGTGTTGGTGGGTGTGGTTTGCATTCGGTTGCATCCGCCCTCTCATCAACATGCGAGAAAATGGACTACCTGTGATCACTCAGCATCGTCAGAAAGGCGCAGACGTTCAATATGCCGTTAGTCCCCCGACATCTTGAGGGTGTCGTCACGCGCGCATACGACAAAGGACCTACGACTAGGGCAGGGCCCAGTATCGGTCCGGTGCGACATGTGCTGTTCGCGCTGCACGACCGGCCAGCGTGACGACTTGACGCGACCTGGTGGTGTCAAGCGCGGGGGACCTGAGGCGTTAGACCAGCTCAGAACTACAGTCGTGTAATTCAGCTACGCACGGCACGCCGGGCGCACCGTCGTCACCACGGGGGCGGTTCTGCCACGCATCGGTCCAACTCAGGGAGGCAACGCCGAGTACTAGCCCTATACCGACGCTCGCTGCGACGAGCACAACCCGAACGCCGCGCCGCGGAACGGGCGGCGATGCGCGCAGCTCGTCCGAGGTGAGCTTCCAGGTCTCGACTGCGTGACCCACCACGTGCACGGTCATCAGTATGAACCAGGCAATAAAGCTGCCCTGATGAAGCGTGAGCCATGTATCGGAGTGCCGAGGACCTAAGGCTAGGGTCACGACGCCCGTCAGCAGTAGAGCGATCGTGGCCGCGATCACGAGTGGCGCAGCGATGCGCAGAATCGAGTGGGGTGGTCCTTTACGACGGTATGCCGCGGTGCCCTTGTAGTAGTGAAAGAACCGGTAGCCCGTACTCGCGAGCTTGACCAGCACTGGCGGCACGACAAAGAGTCCGACGAAGATGTGCAGCGTGAGCATGTCGCCAACGCTGAGCACCGTGACGCCTTCCACCGCGAGGGCCACAAGCAGGATCGCGCCAACGACTCCTGTGAGGCGGGCGTTGCTCTCCACACCATCGTCGTCGGTCTGTACCTCGTCGTTTGCCGCTTCAGCCACTGCGTCATCCACTGGGAGCGAGCTTACGCGGCACGGCTGAGTTCTATAAATACTTCATGCAGCGGCGCAGAGTGCCCGGCATAGGCCCGGCCGTTGACGGTGACCGAACCCTTAGTGGGTGCATCTAGCCCGATGATCATGCCTCGACTGATCGTTTGAGTCGATTCCGTTCGCTCTTACCCGATTCCTACCCAGAACAGAGGGGTCACGACCAGACCTTGTGCGGTGATCGCCCTACGCTCGGAGCGTGTTCAGCCGTACATCCGAGAGCTCGCGCAGGCATCTCGGATCGGTGATACCCGCGCTCACGATAGTTGCGATGCTCATCGCCGCCGGTTGTGGCTCGTCGTCGCATTCGGCCGCGGGGTCGCTGCCGGCCACGACGTCCAGCACCGCCATCCCTTCCAGCACCGCCATCCCGTCCGGCACCGCGTCGGCAGCATCCACCGAGCCAACTCCCAGCGTGCCTGCACCGACCGCGCCAGCAGTGTCGACACCTCCCACAATTTCAGTGCCAACGCTCGCACCCAAGACGATCCACGCTGCGCCGGCTGCTCTCGTCACCGCGGTCTTGCCGGCGCGACCACATGAGGGAGCGTGGAACGTACTCGCATCCACCGCTCAGGGTCCTGTGGTGTGGGGCACCACGATTCGACCGTTCGCCGATCAACCCGCGGTGATCGCCACATACGCGACGTTCGATCAGTCCCGGCTGCACGCCGCGTTGTTCAACGGCACCGAACTTCCCGGTGCCGGACCATGGACGAACGGATCCGTTGTCATGCCTGCTGCGCTGCCGGCGCTCACTGCGGCGTTCAACGGAGGCTTCAAGTTCCGCCACATCAAAGGTGGGTATTACACCGAAGGTCGCGTCTTGAAGCCGCTGCTCGATGGCGAGGCGACGCTTGCCATCCGCGCCGATGGCCAGATGACGATCGGCGTCTACGGCACCGATCTCACGAACGATGGCTCGTGGGTATCGCTGCGACAGAACTTGCCGATGATCATCGACGGGGGCCACGAAACAGTGAGCACGGCGCACGAGGACGGTGTAGCGAACATCTACTGGGGCAACGACTTCGGCGGAGTGTTGCTCGACTATCGGTCCGCGTTGTGCGTCCGAGCAGACGGTCTCTTGATGTACGCCGCGGTCGGTCGGGTCGACATCAACGGTCTGACCCGCGCACTACTCGCCGCTGGATGTCAACGGGCGATGGAACTGGACATGAACGGCCATTGGCCGCAGTTCATCACCTATACGAATCCGGGAACTTCGTCACGACTTCCCGTAGGGCTCGATTCGCGTATGGGTCATCTGGAGCGTTACGCGTCCGCCGGATCCACGAAGGATTTCATCGCT
>JANLPV010000182.1:0-8345 GCA_031367435.1 Actinomycetes bacterium
CGAATACGGCTTCGCTGGCGGTTGGCGCTCAGCCACGCAGTCCTAGCAATAGCGCTCGTTGCATTCGCGGGCAGTCGCATTCAAGCACAGAGCAAGGTTGCCGATCAGGCCGACGCGACTGCGATCACCGAACGTGACGCCGACGTCCTCGCAGCACGTTCTGCTCGCATCTTTAGTGACCAAATCGCGCTCGCTGACCTTGTCGCCGACGAAGAGGCAGGCTCGCGTCATGCCGAAGTCGTCGGGCTTGACCTGACCAAATTGGCCGGCTCGGACCTCGCAAGCAGCAGCGCCGGAGCAGAAGCCATTTCGAGATCTTCGCGACTGTCAGCACCAGCAACAAGTCTCGGCCGGGACAACACCGTGATCGTCGCGTCACCCATCGTCGTGAACGCAACCATCGTCGGGTTCGCCGTAGTAATCGAACACATTCCCAGCCATGCACCCGGGTTGGCGTCCTTCGGCGTGTTCAACTGGCTCGGAGTGCTCGTCGTCGCACTAGCGGCTCTCGCAGGCTGGTTCCTCGCAGCATGGACTGCCAGACCAATCGACGCAATTACTGACACCGCAAGAAGCCTCGCATTGGGTAACTCCCCATCGGGCACAGTTCGACGCGCCCTACCAGAAGTCGACACACTGACTGCCGCGATTCAGGGCATAGCCGGCCGCGAGAAACGCCATGAAGACGTTGACAGCGAGCGACGACGAACCCTGCGAGCACTGTCACACCGACTCTCCCACCAGTTACGGACCCCACTGTCGGTATTGCGGCTCCGCCTTGACGATCTAGCCGACCCCGCCCTTGGCGAAACGCAGCGTGAAGTACTTGTCAGCGTGGTCGCTGAACAGATCGACCGGCTCGACCACCTCGGCCAAGAACTCGCCCAGATGGACCCGGCGCGCTGGGAACTACGAACCGAATCGGTAGATCTCAGCGTGCTCGTGAAGGACGTAGTCCACAGAAATGGCCCGCTTGCAACCTGGGGCGGGATCAACATGGTTGAAACACTCTTACCGAAGGGCTCAGTCGTGATGACCGTCGACCCGGTACTCGTCGAAGATGCCGTTACGAACGTCGTCCAGAATGCAATCAAATACACGCCCCGAGGCGGCCGCATCAGCGTGCACATGACCCGCGACGCCCACGACGTCACCATCTCGGTGACGGACACCGGTCCAGGTATCCGCAACCAAGAACGAGAACACGTTCTTCGGAATGGAGTACGAGGCTCGGCCGCCGCCTCGACTGCTGGGACAGGTCAAGGACTTGGACTTGCCGCCGATGCGCTAGAACGTCACGGCGGTGTTATCGAACTCAACGATGCACCAAGCGGCGGCGCAGTCGTGCGACTGGTATTGCCACTATCGAGTGACCTCAGCGGTGAATTGACGTCGGCGACGTGACGAGATAGCGGTCGCGGTCGCGGTCGATTAGACCACGAATTGCCCTGCGTTGAGCGAATCCTTACCGGATTCGAGATCTACAGCATCAGCACTCGTGCACAATCGCTGGGACTCGAACCTGAAGGCCGTCATGACCAAAGCACAACAGCAAGACAGCGGGCTGATCGCCGACACCGACGCTCAGCCGGTCGAGCCGGCGCGAACGCGGGCGAGGTTCCCGGCCACATCCTTCGTGGCGGGGTGATCCTCCCCGAGCACCGCACGAAGATCAGTAGTCGCACGGGCGAGGAGCGCTATAGCTTCCTGAGCCCTGCCGGTCGCATTCAGCAACATGGCGAGGTTGTTCCTCGCGGTCGCAGTATCCGGGTGCGTCGGTCCCACCGCCCGCTCGAGCTTGGCGATCGCCTCCACGAAGAGCGGTTCGGCCTGCGCCGGGCGCCCGCTGAACCGCACGATAGCGGCCAGGCCGTTGAGAGTCATGCCGACCTCATAGTCGTCGTCGACGGCCGACCAGATGGCGATGGCCTCTCGGTACAAGGCCTCCGCCTCACCCCATTGCTCCCTCGTTTCCAAGATCGAGGCCAGTGCGGCCATGTCCGACGCGAGCGCCGTGGGGCCGGATCGGAGTTGGCGACGCAGCGCCAGGCCGGCACGAGCGAACGCCTCGGCCTCGTGTGACCTGCGACGCGAATGCGCCAACCCACCGAGGTTGTGCAGGATCACTGCTTCGAGGTCGAGGTCCTTATCGACGAGCGCGCAGTTGAGGGTTCGGGCACGCTCATAGGCGGATTCGGCCTCGTCGAAGCGGCCCGCGAACTTGCAGACGACTCCGTGGAGGTTCCACGCCCACGGATCGCGCGCGTACTGGTCACAGCCGACGACCTCACGCTGAGCATCGACCGCGTCGGCGAAACGGCCGAGACGGATCAGCTCGGCTACGTCGGGCTTCGAGGTCAACGCGTCTGGCGCGACTCGTTGTGGTTCGTCTGAATACCCTTGGTCTGGCGCGACTCCTTGCGGTCGGCCGACAGCTGCTTCGCCTCACGCGCTGCTTCGCTCTTGGCCGCGGCACTGCGCTTGGCCGTGTCGGATCCTGGCTTCACTGGCTTGATTGCCATTTCGGTTCCCCCATCGTTCGTTGTTTCGCCAATACTGCGACCGACCGCCTCAGGTGTCAAGGTGACTCCCGCCACGGCAAGCGCGATCGACAACTAACATCGGGCGCGTGTTACCGGGTCTGGCGAGCTTCGAACCGAGTGCGGAGGTCGGTCCGACCGTAGGTCTCGTCACCGCGCTCGATCCGATGCAGTGGCGGCCCCAACTGCGGCCCGATGCGGAGTACCTCGAGCACACCACACGATGGGGCAGGCGAGAAGCCATCGTCCACGTCGCCAGCTCGCCCTACCTGCGTATCTCTGGGCGGGAAATCGACTTCGTCCGCGGGTGGAGCGGCAACGTCGAGCTGGCGGAACTGGTGGGTCAGGAGCTCGAGCGTGCGGACGGGTTGTCGATCGAGGCCGCCGCCGGCCTCGTCGACGAGTTCCACTCGGCTGGGCTGCTCACCGACCGGCCGGTCGATGTCGAAGCGATTCTGAGGAGCCGACTATCCTCACGCCACGCCCGAATGTCCGCCAACGCTAGGGCGTTGCTTCGTACGCAGACGGTTGCGGTCGCCGGCGTCGACGAGATGGTGCGACGCCTCTATCGCGCACTGGGCCGGTGGATGTTCTCGGTCCCCGCCGTCGCACTCGGCTCAGCCGCGATCGTGGTCGGGGCGATCAGCCTGACGACACACACCCCAAGTGGAAGGGTCGGCGCAGCTGGAGGCATGTGGTTGTTCGCACTGCTGATGGTCGCCATCTTCCTCCACGAGCTGGGACATGCCCTGGCGGTCCATCGAGCGAAGCGACGGGTGATCCGCGCCGGTTTCCGCCTCTACCTCGGCCACCCGGCGTTCTTCGTCGACTCGACCGATCTCGTGTTTGGGACTCCCGCGCAGCGGGCGGTGAACGCAGCCGCCGGCCCGTTCGTGGAGGCCGTCGTCGCCGGCGCCGCCGGCCTGGCGTTGTTCGTCTGGCCCCAGTCGGTCGTCCTCGACCGATTCGGCACGCTCTGCCTGTTCAACGTGGCGCTCAACCTCATCCCGTTCATCGAGCTCGACGGGTACTGGCTGCTGACCGATCTCCTCGATGTCCCCCGGCTGCGCCAGCGGTCGTTGGCCGAGCTGCGCAGCCTGCTCACCCGTCGCCGGCAGCATCAGCCGCTCCCGGTCACCCGCGCCTCACTCGGTCTGGCGCTGTTCGGCGCCGTCGGCCTCGTCGTCATGATGCTCGCTGTCGCCATCGCGTTCGAACTGTGGTGGCCGATCGTGCGGGGATTGTCCGTTGCGATGTGGGCGCAGGGTTGGTGGGGACGAGTCGGGCTCGTGCTGGTGCTGCTCCTCGCAGTCGGCCCGCTCCTCGAGCCGGCGTGGAAAGCTGCCGTCGCGGCCTGGCGCGCTATGGCGACGACCATCCAGAACATCGTGTTTCGTCTGCAGTCCTCGTGGCGCGTCAGCGGGGCTTCGCTGATTGCGAGCCTGCCGGGGATGGAGGGCATCGACGACGACGCACTGTCGGACCTCGCGGGCCGGCTCTCACGGCACCGCGTGGCGGGTGGATCGACCGTGTTTCGCGAGAAGGACAAGGCCAGTGAGTTTTTCGTCGTTGCCGAAGGCCTCTTCGAACTCATCGAAACCGACGAGTCTGGCCAGGAGCGCGTCATCGCCCACCGCGGGGAAGGTACGTACTTCGGTGAGATCGCCCTGCTGACCGGTGGCCGGCGCACGGCCACGGTGCGTGCGGTGCAACGCAGCGAACTCTTCGTCGTCGACGCGGCCACGTTCAAGCGTCTGGTCGGTCCCAGTCTGGCCTCGACCGATCTCGACCCTGCGTCGGGTCCAGCCATGCGGTTGCTCGAGCACGGGCCACTGCACGCACTGTCGTTGGCTCAGGCCAAGTCGCTGGTCCCTCATGTCGACGTGATCCATCTGGCTCCTGAAACGGACGTCGTCACACAGGCGGACACGGCCGACGCGTTCTTCGTGATCATTTCTGGCCGGGCCGAGGTGATGCGCGACGGCCGACACGTCGCCGATCTGTCGGCGGGCGATCACTTCGGTGAGATCGCGCTGCTCCGCTCGCGAACACGGGCGGCGACCGTTCGGGCCCACAGTCCGCTCACCGTGCTCCGAGTCGAGGGCGCCGCGTTCTGTGACATCGTTGCGGGCGTGTTCGAACAGACCGATCTCCGCCTCGTTGACGGCGGCACCCCCTCCCACCATCTCGAAGGGCAGTTCTCGTGAACTGCTGGCATTGTCAGCTGACGGCCGTTGGCGTGTGCCGATTCTGTGGGCGCGGCCTCTGCGCCGACCACGTGCAGACAATGCCGTTCGTGTTGACCCTCGATCGAACGGTGTCCGGGGTGTCGAGGGCACTCGTCGTCGAAGACGCCCTGTACTGCGGCTCGTGCCGCCCGCGACAAGCGCCGGTGGAACTCCCCGAGCTCGACTGACCGGTTTCTCCGGGATTCGACGGACCGGCCCTCACCCGTGCCGCGCATGTTCGATGGTTGGCGGTGACATCAGGAAGTCGCGGATGCGCTTCACCTACGTCGGCGCCCTCGACGACGAAGAACACGTCGCCAACCAGCGAGTCGACACCATCCTCGGATAACCACTCGGCAGCGACTTCGCGTCAGCCGGGCCATCCGCCGACGTGAACGGGCCGGTTCAGGCGACGAGATCGAAGCATTCCTTCGCGGATGCGAAATGCAGCACGTTCGTGAACCGTTGTGTCGTGGTTGCGCGACTGTATGGGCGTGAGCGTGGATCTGTCGTTGTCGAGTGATGCGGAGCTGATCGCCGCGATTGCCGATGGTGACCGGGGCGCGTTACGTGAGTTGTACGTGCGGCATCAGCCGTGGTTGACGGCGAGGCTTCGTCACCGCTGCTCGGATCTCGACGTAGTTGGCGAGGCGGTACAGGACACGTTCGTGGCGGTGTGGCGCAGCGCCGGTCGGTGGAGCGGAGCTGGCGAGCCGACCGCGTGGATGTGGGGGATCGCAATCCGCCGTTTGATCGGTGTCTTGCGTCATCGGTCGCGTTGGTCGCCGGTCTCGAACCGGATGTCGGAGGCGTCGACGTTGACGACCGCGGAGGACATCGTGTTGTTCGGTGTCGCCCACGGTGATCTCGCCGTTGCGATCGACAGTTTGCCGGTCGAGCTACGTGCTGTGGTTCAGGCCACGGTCCTCGATGGGCTCACCACCCGCGAGGCGGCGCGCCTGTTGGGCATTCCTGCCGGCACGGTGAAGACACGGATGATGCGGGCTCGCATCCAACTTCGAGGAGCATTGACGTGAACGTGACCCATATCGATGAACAACTGTTGGTCGGCTACTGCGAGCTGTCGGTGACTGCTGCCACGGCCGCGGCGATCGAGGCGCATCTTATGAGTTGCGCCAGTTGCCGCTCCAAACTCGCTGGCGTGGCCATCTCGGCCGATGGCGGATTCATGAACCAGCAGTCGGTGTGGGACGGAGTGTTGGAGCGGGTCGATCGACCGACTCGTTCGATCACCGAGCGGCTGCTCGGCGTGATGCGAGTTCGGGCCGACACGGCCAAGCTGCTGGCGACGACACCGGCGCTGCGTCTCGCGTGGCTGGTCGCCGTGGTGTTCGTGGCCGCGTTCGCGGTTGCATCCGCCCGCGTTGAGGGGGATGGTCCGTGGCTGTTGCTCGTGATCGCCCCGCTGTTGCCGGTCGCCGGTGTCGCGACTGCGTATGGACCCGCTTTGGACCCGACCTACGAGATCGGAGTGGCGGCGCCGATGAGTGGCCTGCGGTTGATGTTGCTGCGCACGTTGGCGGTGCTCGCGACCACCATGCCGCTGTTGGTTCTCGCCGCGCTCGTTGTGCCCGGTGGCGGGTGGGCCGTGTTCGGGTGGGTGCTGCCATCGTTCGCGTTGGTCGCGATCACCCTCGCGTTGTCGACCGCGATACCACCCGAACGCGCCGGGGCCGTCGTGGTTGTTGGGTGGTTGGTGGCGTTGATCTTGCTGATCGACATTGACCGGGCGGGCAATTTCGTGGACAGGTCGTTGATCTTCAGTTCGTCCGGACAAGCCACCGTCGCCGTTGTCGCCGCGATCGGGGTGGCGATCGTTGCAACCCGCAAGACCTGTTTCGACCTGTTGATCGTGAGTGGAGTACGGCGATGAATGACTCGACCACGAAAGCTGCTGGCGTACGTATCGACAGTGTCACCAAACGCCATGGGCGCACGGTCGCTGTCGACGATGTGACCCTGTCGATCGGTCCAGGGATCACCGGCTTGCTCGGCCCGAACGGTGCCGGCAAGACCACCCTGCTGCGCGTGATGGCGACGGTGCTGGCGCCTGACAGCGGTGAGGTCGAGTTGTTGGGTCACACGACTGCAAACGCCCAAGCCCGCGAGCTGATACGTCGGCGACTGGGCTACGTACCTCAGGAGCCCGGATTCCATCGCCAGTTCTCGGCGTTCGACTTCGTTGACTACGTGGCAGTGCTGAAGCTGATCACCGATCGGCGAGCGCGACATGACGAGGTCCGACGTGTGCTCGACGTGGTCGGTCTGACGTCGGTGATGCATAAGCGGATCCGGCAGCTGTCGGGTGGAATGCGTCGACGGGTAGCGATCGCGCAGGCGTTGCTCGGGACACCCGAACTCCTCGTCCTCGACGAACCGACGGCCGGTCTCGATCCGGAGCAACGGCTTCGGTTCCGTGAGCTGTTGTCGACCGCTGCCAACGGGGCCACGGTTGTGCTGTCGACGCATCAGACCGACGATGTCGCTGCATTGTGTCAGCGGGTCGTCGTGATGCACGGTGGCGTCATCCGCTACGACGGCACCCCCGCGGGTCTGGCCGACATTGCTGCGGGCCGGGTGTGGCTCGCCGATGTACGTGACCCATCTGCTCGGCTGGCGTGGATGACCGGTGACGGGATGGTCCGTCACGTCGGTGAACCGCCGTCGAATGCTCGTCTCGACGAACCCAGGGTCGAGGACGGGTACTTGTTGCTCGTCGGAGCATCGGTGCTGCAGGAGTCGTCGTGGAAGTGATCGTTCTCGGCGCGCTGGTGTTCGGGATCGCGTACGCGTTCACCCACCGCGGCAGCAACCGCACAGCTACCGACGGCTGGCAGCCGGCTCAACCCACGCCTGCGTCGGCGCGAGGCTCCGACACGCGAAATGCAGCTTCCGGGACCCAACACGCAGCCGGCATCCAGATCGCCCTGGTCGAGGGTCGTCAGTTGTTGCGTAACGAGGTATTCATCGTGGGGATATTCATGTCGATCGCGATCCTCGTGATCTTCGGTTTTGTGTGGGCTTCGGACAACATCGGAGCGCAGAACTCCTGGCGGTACTGGCTGTCCCTGCTGCCAGTGTTCAGTCTCCCGTTCGCCGGGATGACATTGGTGGCGATGAACCTCGCGGCGTTGCGTGCCAGACGCGAGGGGACCGATGAGCTCTTCGATTCACTACCGGCCACCTCCACGACTCGTGTCGTCGGGCATCTTGGATCCGTGTGGATGGCGTTGGTCGTCCAGATCGTGTTCGTCGCCGCAACGTTCGCCAGCGGGAGGTTCCTGACGGACCACTTCGGGGCGATCGACGCGGCGAGCATCGGCGACATCGTGGTGAGCTTCGTGCTCCTGGCGTGCGCCGGGTCACTCGCTGTCGCGTTGGCACGGTGGCTGCCGAATCCCTTGGTCGCGCTCGTCGCAGTTGTTGTGGTGGCGATCGGTGGATCCGCGATCGGGGGCATCGGCGGCCGGCACTGGAGCCTCACCCGTCAGTTGTCGATCTGGCCGCGCTACCCGGATCATGACTGGGCCTTCGCGGTTCGCCCCAGCTGGTGGCA
>JANLPV010000084.1:0-6430 GCA_031367435.1 Actinomycetes bacterium
TCGGTCATGTGATCGCCGTGCAGGGCTACATCGAATCGTTGGCCCGAGGTGTCGCTCCGACACTCAACCCGTACGGCACGCCGGGCGATCTTGTTGGCGATGATCCATGGCGAGCCTGGTCCGCGGCGCGCGAGTCGGTGCTCGATGCGCTCGGTGCTCCTGGTGTGCTTGATCACGTCGTGCAGACCTTCCGCGCAGAGGAGACCATCGACAGCGCCCTCGCCTGGAATGTCGTCGACACGCTGGCGCACACATGGGACCTCGCTCGCGCCACTGGTGTCGACGAACATCTCGACGACGACCTGATCGTCCACGCGACAGCGCAGGCAGGACCCAAGATCGAGGG
This sequence comes from Actinomycetes bacterium, assembly GCA_031367435.1. GTDB lineage: Bacteria > Actinomycetota > Acidimicrobiia > Acidimicrobiales > Ilumatobacteraceae > WLMZ01. The sequence goes on from JANLPV010000084.1 coordinate 347, forward strand.
CATGCGTCAACCGCCGTTCTTCAGCAGCGAGCTGGTCGTCACGAACGACCCATCACCGACGATTCAGTTCCTCGCAATGCTTGGTCGACGAGTCAGCTAACCGACGGACTCGCCACGACGAGGACAGCCGTAGCGACCATTGCGAACAGTCGTCGGAGCCGACGTCTTTGCGGTTAACGGCGAGTCGCGCGCTGGACGGCGAGCATGGCCAGACCCGAAGCCATTTCTGGGAAGTCCTTTCCGGGGTTCTGCGCGTACACGATCACGTAGGTGTCGCCACGGACTTCGAGCGCTCGATCGGGAATGGAGTTCGTCGGTGCGTCACCCTGCCCGAGGTAGACGACGATTGTGCCGAGCTTGCCGCTGACCTCAAATGCACACTGCCGCTTCTTGGATTCGCCGATCGCCATCGTCAGGACTCCCGGCTGAGCGTCGGCGTGCACGGCCGCTGCCACCTCGTGGGAAGTCAGCAAGTCGCACGCGTCCGACACTCGCGCGCCGTTCCCACTGGAACAGCCGGCGGACGCGGCCATGAGCATGATGAATGCTCCGAACAGCCGGCATGGTGTCACTGCGCGAGGAGCACGGCGACGACAACGACTGTGAGCCACACGAACGCGATCGCGAACCTGATCCACATCTGGCGATCCCAACGAGTGGATGTTCCCGGTGTGTCGCGCAACTCGTCGGCTTGGTTCTGCGCTGCAGCGTTGTCCGCCGAACCGCCACCACCAGGCATCAGGCAACTCCTGAAGGCGAGTCGCTCAGATGCATGAACGCATCGTGCCCTGTATCGGCCCTCAGCGCAAGCGCTCTGCGGCGACGACATGGTTCGGCAGTTTGCGAAGGTTCGCGATCATTTCGTCGTGCCGACCGAGGAGCCACGCGGGCACGACGCGCTCCCTGCTGGTCGTGTCGGGGACGATGGCCACCGTTCACGGCAAGTCAGACGGCGCCGTACTCGCGCCGAAGGATCGCGTAGGTGAGGGTGTCACAACGAGTGCCGTCAGCATTCCTCCACGCTTCGAGCAAACGACCCTCCAAGCGGTATCGGCAACGTGCGAGCACTGCCTGCATCGCAAGATTGTCATGTCTCGTGGTCGCTTCAATCCGGTGAAGTATGGGATAGGTCGTGAAGAGATGGCCGGTGAGCCATTGCACGGCTTGACGACCGGTGTCCCGACCCCGATGCTCCTCGGCAATCCGGAGGTCGAACAGCGGGCTGCCGACTTCGACGTCGTCGAGGTCAAACAGACGGATGATTCCGACGGTCTGATCGTCGTTGCGGATCCAGAACGTCGCAACGTCATCAGCGACCACCGTGACCGCTGCAGCATGCGTAGGTGTCAGGCGCGGCGTGCCGTGAAACGGCCAGTCGCTCGCGACCAGGAAATCGATAACAGCTCCGCCGTCGTCTGGCCACTGCAGCGGATCGAATGTCAATGTCACATATGCAGCATCGCGCTCCGGTCGAATCGATGCCGACATCAGTGATCCCCGATCGCCGGAATATCGGCAGCTCGGTGTGGGAGACGCCTCCGGCTAGCGCATCATGGCGTTGCGAGAATCGCATCTGCGAGCTTGTTGAGGTCCTGCGCGGCAGCGGTGAGAGCATCTGTTGGTAGATACTTGTCGTCGATCGTTTCAGCGACGATGTAGATCACATGCTTTGGTGTGACGATCGCGACTCGTCGCCCCTTGCCGATCATTGTCTCAACGAACATGACGCTATCTGCAGAGATCGAAACGCCTGGGGCGTTGACACCGGCGGCTTGTTGTTGCCAACCGGACGAACTCGTGTCGAGGTTCGCGGGCAGTTGGGTGAAGACGAATGCGAGGTTCCCATCGAGCACTTTGCCGTCTGCGCTGAGGGTACCAATGATCTTTGTGCTGAACTCCGCGGATGATCCCACACCCTGCTCGGTGATACCGAGATCGAGGTGCAGCAACGCCGCCTCTTGCTCCACTGCTGCGCGCCAAGCCGCGTCGGTTGCGGGCTGGCTGCTGAGTGGGAGCGCCTGGCCGAGTGTCAATGGGGCGGCGGGGCTTTCGCCGGAGGTTTTGAGTTCGGCGACGGTGAGGCCGCTGAATCCGAGGAGTTGGTCAAGCGTGATGCCCTGCGCGGCTGCGATCGACTCATAGGTGTCACCATCTTGAACGACGTAGAGGATCCCGGGTCGGAATGCGACCACGATGTCGACGATGGTGCCGCACGACGTGGTCGTTCCGGGTGCAGTCTTTTGTCGCATGACGGCGTAGTCAGCGTCGTTCGAGATCACACCGGGCGGGGGATGCTCTTGGAGTGCATTGGGCTCGAGCCCCGCGCTCGCGAGGGCGGCGCGAGCATCGGCGTAGGGCATGCCAGCCACGTTCGGAACAGAGGTCTGCTCGCCCGGGTTTGCGCAGGCGTTCGCAGTTGTCGGGTTGCCCGCCGCGGATGAGTTGTCGGCCGGGGTGGATGCAGCGGACGGAGAGATGGGTGTGGAGTCGTTGGTGCCGATTAGAACGAGTCCCCCAATGCCGGCAAGCACCACCAGTGATGCAGCGACAGCCAAGTACGGCCGGCGTGTCGGTATCTCACTATCAATTGTCATCAGCCGCATGGGTTGGTCGTTCGGTAGCGGGGCGGTGGCAATGATGTCGGTAAGCGATGAGCGGACGGCATGGTCGAGGTCTGTGGTCATTGGAGTGCCTTTCGAAGATGTATGCGGGCGCGGACGAGATGACGACGAACTGTCCCCGGTGCGACCTGCAGCAGCGCGGCGATGTCGCGCTCGCTGAGGTCCTCCCAGTAGACGAAGTAGACGACGGTGCGCTGAGCAAGGCTGAGCGAGCCGACTGCGCGGCGCACGTCAAGGAAGGTGTCGGGGCTCGCGGTGGAGGAGGGTCCGACTGCGTTGAGGTCGCGCCGCCATCGCCGCTCGCGAGAGCGCCGTAGGTCATTTGCGTGGTTGGCGACGGCACGCATTAGGTACGCACGGGGGTTCGCCACGGTGTCGCCAGTAGCGATAGTGCTTGCTCGTAGGAACGCCTCGACGGCGATGTCGTGGGCATCACCTGGCCCGACGAGAACGGTCGCGAAGCGCATCAAATCCGCTGCATGCTTGCGCCACAACTGGTCGATTCCTGTTGAGGAGGATCGGTCGATGTCCATCATTCAACTACAGGACGTCGCAGCTCCCGTCTGCGCGTGACACCACATTCGACAGGCCTGATGCGGGTTCGACCACCGGCCGATAAACCGTCCATCCACACCAGTTTTGGATAGCGGTCACAACAGAGCGCCGAGTGCCCGATCCGGCGCTTCAAGAGGTGGGGAACCGAGTGGCACGTGATCGACGTCGAACAGACATGTCTCGGGCATGGATCAGATTGTTCATCACCATCTCTCTGACCGCTTGCGCAAATCACGCCCGGCCTGCTGCGGTAACGGAAGTGAATACTCCTACGACGACGCCTATCGCGGATTCGATACCGCATGCCCGCGGCCCAATGGACGCTGTGCTGCAGATTGGTGACTATCACATCGGCGGCAACCCGGATGAGTTCGTTACCGGACCTGAGGTCGTCGTGTATGGCGACGGAACCGCCTACGCCGAACTGCTCGATGGCGTGACGCACGGAGTTGTCACAGCTCACCTCGTGACAGGGCACATGAGCGAGGACCAGATCCAGCAACTGCTTGGCGCGGCAGACAAGCTCCCGAGTACCTCTCCCATTGGCGTGGCTGCGGTGGATCAGGATCCGTTGCTGCTGGTGAGTGGCGCACACCGGTGGGAGGTCAACGATCGTGCTGTTGAGCCGTTCGCGACATACGTCGCTTCGGTGCGCGCCTCGGTTCGCCAACTAGCGCACCAGGAGTGGATTCCAACGCGATGGATCGTGCGGCCATTCGAAGGGTTGCACTGCGCCGTCGTCGCGCAGAATCAGACTCCGGGGCTGTACAACGCGCCGGTGTATCCGCACATGCTCGATCACTACCCGGTCGGTGATTGCTGACGTCTACCGAACGCCCGTGCAGCAAATGATCGGCACACCATGTTCTGGATGACACACCACTCCTGCATTCCGGACCGATGCCGGGCACGATGCCCTCGTGGCATTCGTGTGGCGTCAGCGGGACCGCAAGGCTCGAGCACACGTGATGAGCGTCGACGATCTGAGCGGGCAGGACCTCAGCCGATGTCGCTTGCATGATCTGGATCTGCGTGGCAAAAACTTTGCTGGGGCGAACCTCGATCGGGCTGACCTCACCGCCTCCGACCTACGCGGCGCCGACCTCAGTGGGGCAAACCCGTATGCAGCTTTTCTTACGGGAGCGCAGCTCGACCGAGCCGATCTTCGCAACGCGCGCCTTGATGGCGCCTACCTGATCGCAACCGAATTTCTGTCGGCCCGAATGGCCGGCGTCACGGTGGTCGGCGCGACGTGGGATCAAGCCACCGTGTGGCCGGCCGACTTCAGGCCACCCAAGTCCGATGTCGGACTCTGGCACGGCAGAGGCAATTGACGCCGCGCCAGGCGGATGTGCCGCGCCCAACCAGATCGCCGCAGTGTCACAATGGTTGGCGCGCGGGGTGCGATGATCGAGTTCGTGGAACTCGAGTTCAGCGGCGAGATCATTCATTGGCGTGGCCCGTCGCCGTTTCATTTCGTCGCCGTGCCCGACGAGCAGAGCGCGGCGATCGAGGCGGTCTCATCGGTGGTCACTTACGGCTGGGGCGTCATCCCGGTGAGGGCTCGGATCGGCCGGACTGACTTCCGGACGTCGCTCTTTCCCAAGGGTGACTGCTACCTGGTGCCTGTGAAGGTTGCTGTGCGGAGAGCCGAGCAGCTAGAGCTCGGCGACCGGGTAACGATCCGGCTCAGCCTCAATCTCTGACAGTCCCGTGCCGCGAGTTCATGCCCGACCCACACGTCTGATCGAACACTCAGCTCATCGAGTTCGTGTATTCAAAGAGCGAGATGCAGTCGGAGCGCCTCGTCGCGTCAGCGCTGCCCGTCAGCGGCAGTGGTGTCCCACAGCGTGGCATCGTTGCTCGCTTCCCACTCCGCCCACGCGTCCTCGTATGCCCCGCCCAGGTCTGAGGCTCGTAGCAGACCGACAGCCTTGTGGAGCACGGCTGACCGAGAGGCGAAGCCCTCCCGCTCGGCGTACGTGTCGAGAAACTCGACGTCGCCTTTGGGAAGACTCACGCTGACTTGCATACCGTAATGCAACCAAGACCTAGCTTCCTACCATTGGAGCAACCACGCGTCGGCGCTGCGGACTGTAGAAAGGGCGGCATCCAGACGGCAACGATCCACGAAACAGTTCGACATTGACAGGTGGAACTGGCGTGGTCAGAACGACGTGACGCAGTACTGATCACCAAGCGGCAGCGATGTCTCGATCGACGGATCGGTGTCACCGTAGAGGGCTTTCAACATGCCCTTCACCATGCCACGATCAACCGCGCAGATGACGGGGTTATCGATCGCGACATCGCCGAATGGGCAATGGTTGTTGATGATGCGCAGTTGGTTGTTGCGCTGATCGGCGTGCGCGGCAAACCCGTGCGCGGTGAGCGCATCGGCCACGGTGTGTAGCGCCGAACGGAATGAACGCTGCACGACCTCGCCATCGGTGCTCGTACCTTGCAACGCAAGCGCCATGGTGCGGCCGTATTCGATGCCGACTTCCTCGGCCATTGCCTCGGCCTGTTCGCGCGGCAACATCGACAGCGAACGACCAAGCAACTGCAACACGAGGTCGTCGCTGCGCACCGGAAATTCGAGGGGCTCGGCATCAGCCGCGGCGCGATAGTGCTTCGATGGGCGGCCAGCACCGCCACCTTCGGTGCGCTCAACGGCAACTTCCACGTAACCACCCGCGGCAAGTTTGTCGAGATGATGCCGGGCAACGTTGGGGTGTAAACCGAAGTGTTCGGCAACCTGTGCCGCCGTGACACCGTTGTTGGATTCGCGGGTGTAGAGATAAATGCCGCGCCGTGTGGGATCGCCAAAGGCTGAGGTAATCGCTGTGACTTGTGCACTGAACGCGCCGGGTGTCATGCCGGAGGTGGCTGCACTGGAAGTCATGGC
>JANLPV010000055.1:0-1853 GCA_031367435.1 Actinomycetes bacterium
ATGCCCACTGGCAGTCCACGACCTTGTGGTAGTACTCGGGTTTACTGACATCTGTGGGCACGGACACGCGCAAGGCCCCCTGGTAGCAGGTCCGGGTAACCTTGGGGGTGGGCCAGCGGCTGGCAAGCTCTGGTTGAGGCCTGACGCGTGGTGTCGGCCACCGGCCTACGTGTGCGGCGGCGAGGCGGTATGCAGGACGATGATGCGCCAGATGCCGTCGGCCTCGCGACGCCATTGCGTGGTGAACGTCCCGGTCACGGTGACGATCGTTCCGTCCGGAATGCGGACGGTCTGTGCATAGTGCCCCACCGCGCGCCCGTCGGCGCCACTGACAGTCTGCGAGTCAGCGACGAGCTCGTATGCGGTGACGTGATAGGCCGAGAACGACATGAGAAACTTCCGGATCGAATCGCGGCTCGTGATCGGTGATTGCTGCTCGTGCGAGAGCGAGGCGTTGGCCGTGAAGACGGATGCGATGGTGTCGTAGTTCATCGAAATGACCGCCGTACGATAGCGGTCGAGTTGCGTTCTGATGGCGGCTTCTGATGCGGACGACGCGGCGCCGTTCGCGTCGGTGGGGGTGGGGCTGGCAGCGTGGGTGGTGCCGCAGGCGAAAGCCACACCGGTGATCAGCACGTGCGCGATCGCGCGACGACTCAGTCGCAATCGGAAGCCTGTCGGCATTGGTGACCTACTCGCGTGGTTGGTTGAGCGTGGTGGGTTGAGCATGGCGGGTTGCGCGTGGCGGGTTGCGTGATCCGGTCGGCAAACGCCCTGCATTCTACACCGCCGGACGGTCGTTACGAGCCGCTGGAACGGTCTGATGCAGCTGTTCGCGAACAAAGCCCAATCGCACCCGCGTAAAACATCACGCAGCGACGTCGAGACCGTTACGACCAGGGCTGTAAGCGACGCGTATCTTCTTCAGAACCTACGATTGGATTTTCGAACACATGGAGCAGTGATGCAGACGCGAAAGCTTGGCGCGAACGGCCCGGTCGTCTCGGCCATCGGTCTCGGTTGCATGGGCATGAGTGAGTTCTACGGCGCCCGTGACGACGGCGAATCGATCGCCACCATCAACTGTGCGCTCGATCTCGGCGTGTCGTTTCTCGATACCGCTGATATGTACGGACCGTACATCAACGAAGAACTGGTCGGCCGTGCGATCAAAGGCCGCCGCAACGACGCCTTCATCGCCACCAAGTTCGGCATCCTGCGTGATGCGAGCGATCCCACGAAGCGTGGCATCAACGGCCGGCCGGACTATGCGCGGTCGTCGGTTGAAGGCAGTCTGAAGCGCCTCGGTATCGAGACCATCGATCTTTACTATCAGCATCGCGTCGATCCAGACACGCCGATCGAAGACACGGTTGGTGCACTCGGCGAACTGGTCGCGGCCGGCAAGATCCGGCACATCGGTTTGTCGGAAGCGGCGGCGGCAACCATCAAACGTGCGCACGCCGTGCATCCAATCACCGCGCTGCAGAGCGAGTATTCGCTGTGGAGCCGCGAGCCCGAGGACGGAACACTGGCGGTGTGCCGCAAACTTGGTATCGGCTTTGTGCCATACAGCCCGCTCGGCCGCGGATTTCTCACCGGTGCCATCAAGACGCCCGATGATTTCGACGCGCATGACTACCGACGTCACAGCCCGCGCTTTCAGGGCGAAAACTTCGCGAAGAATCTCGAGCTGGTGGCGAAGGTGAAGGAGCTCGCGGCGACGCTCGGTTGCACGCCGGGACAACTGGCGTTGGCGTGGGTGCTTGCACAGGGCGATGACCTGGTGCCGATTCCCGGCACCAAGCGTCGCCGCTATCTCGAAGAAAATGTGGCCGCCGCTGATGTGACGC
>JANLPV010000064.1:0-2646 GCA_031367435.1 Actinomycetes bacterium
ACGAGTCAGCAGTCTCTTCTTCCTGACGCCGGCATTGAGCACGATGGAGGGCGCGATCCTGTTTCGAGAACGCCTCGGCATGCTCGCACTTGTCGGTTTCGTGATCGCGCTCGCTGGGGTGTGGTTGACGACGCGTCAGCCCACGTAATGCTGATCGGCGAGCTCGAGCACTTCGTCGATGATGGCGATTCCCGCGCGTGCTTCGTCGGCGGGTGTGTTGATCGGCGGCACGACATACAAACGGTTGAAGTGCGTGAACGGCCAGAGTCCACGCTGCTTGCATGCCGCAGCGAGGTCGGCCATCGGTTGTGCGGCTGCACCCGTTGCATTGAAAGGAACAAGCGGTGCGCGTGTCTCGCGATTTGTGACAAGCTCGATCGCCCAGAACGCTCCGAGGCCGCGTACCTCACCAACTGACGGATGCTTGGCGGCAAGTTTGGCAAGTTCTGGCCCGATGACATCAGTGCCCAACGTGCGGGCGTAGTCGACAATGCCTTCCTCTTTGAAAATGTTGATGCTCGCGACGGCCGACGCGCATGCAAGGACATGCCCGCTGTAGGTGAGCCCACCGGGGTACTGGCGATCCTTGAAGGTGTCGGCAATGCGTTGGCTGATAATCACGCCGCCGAGTGGGATGTAACCGCTGTTGATGCCCTTGGCGAAAGTAATGAGGTCTGGGGTGACATCCCAATGATCCACCGCAAACCATTCGCCGCAACGACCAAAGCCAGCCATCACTTCGTCGGCGATGTAGACGATGCCGTGTTCGTCGCAGATGTCGCGGATGCCCTGCAGGTAACCCGGCGGTGGCACGAGGATGCCGTTGGTGCCAACGACGGTCTCGAGGATGATGCAGGCAATGGTGCCGGGGCCCTCCACCATGATTGTCTCGCGGAGATGCTGCAACGCACGCTCGGTTTCTTGCGTTGCATCGGTGCTGTGGAACGGACTGCGATAGGCGAACGGTCCCCAGAAGTGCACGATCCCGGACACACCGGTCTCCCCGCTCCAACGGCGCGGATCGCCGGTGACTGCGATCGAACCGCCCGTCGCGCCGTGGTAGCTGCGATACGTGGCCAACACCTTCTGACGACCGGTGTGTAGCCGCGACATGCGAATCGCGTTGTCGGTTGCTTCGGCGCCGCCGTTGGTGAAGAACACCATGTTCAGATCGCCCGGTGCCAACTCGGTGATCAACCGTGCGGCCTCGCTGCGTGCCTCGTTGGCGTGGAACGGCGCGATCGTGCAGAGCTTGGCCGCCTGCTCTTGAATTGCAGCCACGAGCTTGGGGTGCTGGTGGCCCATGTTCACGTTCACGAGCTGGCTCGAAAAGTCGAGATAGCGCTTGCCGTTCTCGTCCCAGAACCAGCTGCCTTCGGCACCCGCCACAACAATTGGATGCAGCGAACCTTGTGCCGACCAACTGTGAAAGACGTGGGAGCGGTCGTTGAGATAGGCGTTGGACGGAGGAGCTTCGAGCGCAGTCATACCGGCATCGTATTCGCTACATCGGTGCACGTACAGACTCGGCTTTGTGCCCGCACAAAGATCCGTAACTCGCGACGACTGGATTGTGCATGTGTACGATCGAACTACAGTCGCTGCATGGGTGAACTGATCACATTCAAGAGCAATGGTGGAACATGCACGGGTTACGTTGCAGGTTCTGACGGTCCGGGTGTCGTTGTGATTCAAGAGTGGTGGGGGCTCAACGACCACATCAAAGATGTCGTCGATCGTGTCGCCGCCGAAGGCTTCGTGGCCCTCGCGCCCGACCTCTATCACGGCGAATCGGCAACGGAACCCGACGGCGCGGGCAAGTTGATGATGGCGCTCAACCTGGCCGAGGCTGGCAAGGACATGTCAGGTGCAATTGACGTGCTGCAGGAGCGCACCGGGCGCGCGAAGGTCGGCGTGGTCGGATTCTGCATGGGCGGAGGTCTCGCGCTCGTCGCTGCCTGTCAGCGTCCCGACGCAGTGGCGGCGGTGGCCCCGTTCTACGGGCTGATCCCGTGGGCCAGTGCACAGCCCGACTGGTCGGCGCTCACCGCCAAGGTCGAGGGGCACTACGCGGAGAAGGACGGTTACTTCACGCCTGAGAACGCGGCTGCATTACAGGCGCAACTCCGCGACCTCTCCAAGGTCGCCACACTGCACGTGTACGCCGGCGCGGATCACGCGTTCTTCAATGACACACGGCCTGAGGTGTACGACGCAGCGGCAGCGGCCACTGCATGGCATCGCACGATCGAGTTGTTTCGCACCACGTTGTAGCTAGAGCGCGGCGATTGCGTCGGCTGTTGCGATGGCGCGGCGAGCGTTTTCGACGTGCAGGTTCTCGATCATTCGCCCGTCCACCGTGATGACGCCGCGTCCGTCGGCGACGCCTTCTTGGAACGCAGCAATTACCCGGCGGGCGTGGTCGACTTCGTCGTCGGTCGGGGCCCACACGTCGTTGGCGATGTCAACCTGGGTGGGGTGGATAAGCGTCTTGCCATCGAAACCCATGTCGGCGCCCTGAACGCACTCTGCACGGAAGCCGTCGAGATCCTTCACATCGTTGTAGACGCCGTCGAGAATCACCTTTCCGGCCTCACGTGCAGCAGCAAGCGCGACAGCCAGGTGTGGCACGAGCGGCCCGCGACC
>JANLPV010000098.1:0-2789 GCA_031367435.1 Actinomycetes bacterium
CCCCGATCGCGAGACCGGGCGGAGCTGCACACGTTGCGGCAAACCGGCGTGTAGTGAATGCCTCGTGCAGGCAAGCGTCGGCTCACATTGCGTCGATTGTCGTAAAGTGAATCAACCCGATCTCAAGACGCGTGTTCGCTATGCAAGCGCGGGCCAACCAACATTGGTCACCCAGGTGATCATCGCGATCAACGTTGCGATCTTCTTCTGGATGGCAGCCAAGGACTCCAGCTCACTCGCCGGCAGCGGTCACGTCACGCAGCAACAATTCGACCTTGGCCTCAATCGCATCGTGCTCAGCCAAACACACGAGTGGTACCGCCTCGTTACGAGCGGCTTCATCCACTTCGGCTTCATCCACGTCGGATTCAACATGTACATCCTGTGGCAGTTAGGCCAAATGCTCGAACGCACGCTCGGGCGCGCACAGTTCGCGCTGCTCTACATGGCCAGCCTCCTTGGTGGTTCGGCGGGAGTGCTGCTGCTCACCGACAGGGGCATCAGTGGTGGCGCGTCAGGCGCGGTGTTCGGGCTCATGGCTGCACTTGCGATCTCGATGCATCGCCAGGGGCTCAACATCTTGCAAACGGGCGTGGGTCGATTGCTCATGCTCAACCTCGTGCTCACGTTCGTCATCCCCGGCATCGCCATCGGCGGCCACCTCGGTGGGGTCGCTGCCGGCGCGTTGTGCGGCACGATCATGCTCGCCCCGAAATGGAAGCCGATGCCCACGTGGGCCAAGTACGCAACACCTCTTGCCGTGAGCGCCATCGCAGTGGTGATCTCGGTGGTCGTGGTCGGCAGCGTCTCTGTCATCGGCTGAGATCAACCCACGTTTAATGGTTACTGTTTCAGGGTTACTGTTTCAGGGTTACTTGCGACGGCGAAACACCGTTGGAGACATCCTGGGGCCCACAACTCGATCACTCGACCACTTCGCCGGGGGCGCAACGACGAGGGAGCACAGGTTGACCAATGTCTCGTCGTAATTGACGCGCCAGCCCTTGTAGTCGAGCCATGCCTGATCACGATCGGCCTTGAGTGGCACGCCGACGGCAACGAGTTCGATGCACAGCAGGTCAAATTCGCGACGGCTGACACTGATCTGCGTCTCAGCATTCGGGTCGGGCTCGTACGGCAGGCCGAAGAAATCAGAGATGCGGCGAAGACAGAACCAACCGGTTCTCAACATCACATCAGCACGCGAGTCATGAGGTCGATCGATGGTGGAAGCGGCGATGGCCGCGACGTCAAGCACACAACCCGCCGCGGTGATCCAACTTCGCTCGGGATGAGGGGAGCGGAAGAACACAAGCGACGGTTGGCTCGTGTGGCTCTCCTCGACATCGATGAACCATTCCTCCCAACGCGAGAACAGGTCGTCATGCATTCGGTCGAGCCATCCGATGCGCATGTAGCGCGTGATGAGTTCGGTCGGGCTCGGTGGTAGACCGGCGCGAACCTCGAGCATGCCGACCAACGCCTCACGTCGACTGAAGGCGCCATAGATGGTTGGCAGGTACGAAATCATCAACGACACCAGACCGAGACCGATGCCCGCCTCCGCAAAGGCGAGGACAGCGCGAGCACTGCCCTCTGGACGATCGAAACCAAGCGTGAGCAGTGACGAACCGCTGATGGTGAACGCCTCGGACAGCGGATGAACTCCAGTACCCCAGAAGACGCCTGTGAAACCGGCAATCACCAAAGCCACCCACATCGCCGGCAGTGCGAGCAAGGCAACCGGCGCGTACATCGCCAGTACTCTGTCGCGAAACTCGAACGACCGTTTGGGGGCGGCGATCGCATCGAACACTCGGCGCACGTTGATGAACAGCGCTCGAGTGAGAATCGACGACGACGCCCGCGGCAACACCACGGTCTTGATGGCCGAACCAATCGTCCAAATCACAAGCGCGCTGCCGAATACGGCGATGACAACTTGTACGACGATCACTCCCCAACTCTGTCATAACCCGGCGATCACGAAACATCTTGGCAGCCGCCGTAGCCTGTGCACTCGTGGACGCCGCCGTGCTCATACCGGTCAAGGACTTTCGTCAGGCCAAGGCGCGCCTTGCCCACGTGTTGTCACCAGGCGAACGCAACCGTCTCGCGCGCTGGACAGCCGAACGAGTTGCTGCAGCGGCCACACCCTTACCTATCTTTGTCGCGTGCGACGACGACGACGTCGCGGCGTGGGCCGAGGCAAACGGTGCAACCGTGCTGTGGCGGCCGGGCATGGGCCTCAACGCCGCGGTCCACAGCGGTATCGCCACATTGGCCAACGCAGGCATCGAGCACGTCATCGTTGCGCACAGCGATCTTGCGTCACCCGCACCGCTCGCCAACCTCGTGGTCAGTGGCGGCATCGTTCTCGTGCCCGACTCTCGCTACGACGGCACAAACGTTATTGCTGTGCCCACCCGCGCGGGCTTCCAACCCGCGTATGGCTCGCAATCGTTTCGACGGCATTTGGCCCATGCGGTTTCGCTCGGTCTGACCGTTCGGGTGCACCGCGACGCGCGGCTTGCACTCGACATCGACACGCCAAACGATCTCGCTCATCCTCTCGTTGTAAAGGTGCTGCCCGAATGGCTGCAAACGAACCAGGCCAACCCGATCTGACCGCCACGCAGCCAACAACGGTGTGGACATCAAATCTCGAAACGCCGCGCTCCGCGTTGGCAATCGGCGCGCACCCTGACGACGTCGAGTTCGGCTGCGGTGCCACGCTCGCGAAGTGGTCGTCGCAGGGCTGCGTCGTGCATCACCTCATTCTCACCGAC
>JANLPV010000104.1:0-21816 GCA_031367435.1 Actinomycetes bacterium
GGCGACTGGCCAACACCGTCAACGTGGTAACTCACGGCAAGTCCCCCACAGTGATAATCGCCGACGTAGTCCAGACCTCCATCGAGCGGCACATGCTCGGCACAATGGGCCGGAAGCGTCTGGGTTAAGCCGAGGTCGCGACCCGGAGCGAGTCGCGGTGCGTCTGCGCCGGTCATGTGCACAGGCCAACCCAGCACAATTGCCACGGTGACGCATGCCAGCGCCACGATCATCAGTTGACGGGTTCTGCTCATCGCGGTCGCTGAGTGCGGTCGCCTTCGGACACCGGAAAACACCTCAGGTGAGTGCTGCCGGTAGCCTCGGCTCCGCTATGGAACGTTTCGGCCTAGTTGGCCTTCCCAATGCGGGCAAGAGTTCGCTGTACAACGCTCTCACGGGCGGCGGCGCGCTTGCAGCGCCGTATCCCTTTGCGACCAAGGACCCGAACATCGGTGTGGCCAAGGTGCCCGACACGCGAGTCGATCAACTTGCGGTGATGAGTAAGACCAAGACCCTGGTGCACGCCTCCGTGCAAGTGGTCGACATCGGCGGACTTGTTGAAGGAGCGAGCAAAGGTGAGGGTCTTGGCAACAAGTTCCTCGCCAACATTCGCGAGGTCGACGCGATCGTGTTCGTGCTCCGCGCGTTTGTGGATGGTGATGTCACCGGCCCCGACGATCCACTCGAGCACCTTCGTATTGTCGAGCTCGAACTAGCCTTGGCCGATCTGGAAACCGTTGAAAAGCGACTCAATCAAGCGGTCCGCGCGTCGAAGCTCGATAAGACCCTCGGTGATGAAATCGCGGCGCTCCAAGCTGCCGACGCTGCGCTCAGCGCCGGCCGACCGCTCTACCGCGCTGGTCTCAAGCCCGAAGTTCGCGAACAGCTCGCGCCTCACTTTTTGTTGACAAATCGGCCGGTACTTGTCGTTGTGAACGTTGGCGAGAACGAGCTCGACACGATCCCCGCGGTTGAGGCGCGAGTGCTTGCCGAGATGAACGACGCCGGGGCCAACGTCGAGGTCATCGGCATGTGCGTGCAGCTCGAAGCTGAGGCGGCCACCATCGTCGATCCGGTCGAGCGCGCCGAGATGCTCGAAGGGTTTGGCCTCGGCGAAGGCGCACTCTTTCGCATGGTGCGCAGCGCCTATCACCTGCTCGGTTTGCGCACGTTCCTCACAACTGGCGAAAAAGAAACCCGCGCATGGACCTTTCGTGCCGGTGCCAAGGCACCCGAGTGTGCAGGTCACATCCATAGTGACATCCAACGCGGCTTCATCCGCGCGGAGGTCATTCAGTGGGACGAGCTGCTCGCCCTCGGATCGTGGAACAAGGCCAAGGAAGTCGGCAAACTACGCGTTGAAGGCAAGGAATACGAATTCGTCGACGGCGACGTCACCGAGTTCCGCTTCAACGTATAGCAGGGGTTTCGCGACCTGCGACGATTCGGCCGGAGTGCCCCTGAGCTGGCCTTATGTGTCCTTCTAGGTACGTCCAGTTTCGCCTTGTTCGTTTGGAGGAAGGACCTGAGAAGGACCAATCCGGGACCAAGCCGGTCGCGAGGGCCTGACGTTCGGCCGTCAGCAGGCGAGCCCTCGGACCCGTGCGACCCAGTTACTGGCCAGCCGGCCGCGCGCAGCTCGATATCATCTTTGGTGTCACGCCACCGGTCGACGGACACGCCGCTGAGGAGGACGGCTGATGGCACGCACGACGATCGACGAACTGAAGAAGCGCCGACGCGCTGCGATGACCGACGGCGAACGCGCTGACATCGGCCACGCCTACAACGCAACGCTCTTGGCCCTCGACGTCGGCGAGAAGGTTCGGACGCCCGCGAGGCCGCCGGGCTCAGCCAGCGCGAACTCGCCGCCCGCATGGGCACCAGCCAAGCCGCCGTAGCCCGCCTCGAGGCCGGTGGTGTCAGCGCCACACTGACGACGCTTCAGAAGGTGGCCACCGCTCTCGACCTCAGGGTCACCGTCGAGTTGTCTGCGGCGACCTGACGCACACCCCGACTACGAATCCCAATCAAGGTCTGGGTTCGTCACCTTGAACTGCAGGCACCGGCCGAACATCGCTGCCGCGAATGCCTGGAACGACAGGGTCTCCTGCGTGTACCTCACGTTGCCGTCCGTCTTTCGCGCGAGCGCTACGCAGGCAGCGTCGAGAAGCCGCTCTCGGACCATGCGATCGAAGAAGATCGCAGCGCGCTCGGCAGCGCTCGTATCGACGAACACTGGATCGGATGGCCACACCGACCGCCGCGCCGCCGAACGTCGGTTCCATGCGTCGTTGTCCTCGATGAGCATCAGATATCCGAGCCAGGGTCGCAGCGGCGAGACGATGATCCCGCGTTCTACGGCCTTCCACACGTCCATCGCCTGGCCGAGCGCCTCGTCCGTTCGGTTGTTGAAGTTCTGACCCGGATTCGAACCGACGATCGACTTCAGTTCGATGATGGCGAGCACCCGATCGCCCACCGTGACGACGACGTCCCAGCTCTTGTCTCTGCGGAAGTAGCCGGGGACCGGACGCTTCTTGACCTGAAGCATCTTCGCTGGGATTCCGGCATCGACGAGCACTTCTACCAAGAGCAGCTCGAGCGCGTTCATGTGTCGCCCGCCGGTCACTTCCGCGCGGAGACCGGTGTTCACGACCCCGAGGTCCCGAGATCGCTCTGCCTGTGTTCGACGAACGTTCCAGTACTCCACGACAGCGGCGTGCACGCGGTCGTCGTAGTTCGGGAGGCCGTTCGACATAGCCCTACTGCCGGCCAGTCGAGTCGTCGACGCCGTAGAGCCGCCGTGCCGTGGCACTCGCCACGGTTCGGTCCCGGTTCCGAAACGCCCGCTTCAAGACCGCCTGATCTCGCTTGGCGATCGACGTCGGGTCCGGCACGCGAATCCTTCGGAGGTACTGCGCTTGGAAGCGGTAGCACCCGCCGCGCATCTTCACGCAGTACGTGGCGACAAAGAGCTCCGCGATGTCCGACAGCAGTAGACCTCCGAGCACTTCGAGGTCCCACTGCTCCGACGTGATGAAGTAGAGACCGTGATGCGGATAGGTCTGGCCCGAATCGAGCACCGGCTGGATGAAGGCCTTGAGCTCCGGGATGACGAGCTTCTCACGCTCGAGCAAGCCGGGCTCGACTCGATCGATCGTCCGGAACCAGCGATCCGGGTTCGTCCGAGCAACATGCCTGCCCTTGACCGAGGCCCCGTGCGACTCGAGGTACGCACGAAGACGCGGGAACTCCGCGAGATTCACGAGCCGCCCGTCCCGCCAGGGATTCACGAGGTACGTGCCGGACCAATCAGCCGTACCGTCGTTGGTGTCTCTCGTCATCAGCAACGGCAACAACCGGTCTGCCTCGACCAGACTCGGGTCCCTCGTCAGGTACACCTCATCGACACCGGAGGCGACTCCGATGCCCACGCGGGTGCCGGTCGCTTGCGACTCGAGAGGTTGGAACCGACGTTCGAGATCCGCAACGAGGGTGAGGTTCGCGGGGTCTCCGGAGGGCCACGATGCGCTGGCGTCGAACCAGGTCGCAAGCTTCGCTGCACTGACCGACGGCGAACTGAGGCGCTTGCTGCGAGACCCCGACCACTTCAGAAGGGCTCGGGCGTCCTTCTCGCCGAACGACTTCTTCGCGTTAGCCAACACCGCCGTCGACTGTGGCGCGCGCCGGATGATCGTGACCGCTGGGTAGGCCGAGACCGGCTCCTCGAACGCGGCGACGTCGTGCATGCTCACGACCGCCTCGACGGCGAAGTCCGTCGACACGAGATCTCGAAGGCCAGCGCCGTACTGGTTGTGCATCCAGCGATCGGCGACGATGAACCCGAGGACCCCGTCCGGCGCGAGCAACCGGAGGCCGGTCTCGATGAACCCCACGAAGATGTCGCTTCGGCCGCGCATCGTCGGGCACGCCCGGCGGTAAGCGGCTCCTCGTGCAGCCGGAACATCCTCGAGTCGGATGTACGGCGGATTTCCGAGAACGAAGTCGACCCCGCCGTCGCCATGGTCGGTGAGCAGGAAGTCGCCGCACCGCACCCAGGACGCTGCGGTGTCGGTCGCAAGCACCAACCCGATGCCGTCGTCGGTCAGCACCTCCACGACCGCCTTCTGAGCCAGCTCGGCGTTCACCGGCAGAAGGTCGAAGGCGCGTAGAGCCATCCGGGCTTCATCCAGCGACCGCCCATGCAGGCGGCAGGACTCGACGAGTCGCTCGACCATGGGCACCAAGAACGCTCCTGCGCCGCAGGACGGCTCGACCGCCACCATCGCGGCCAGGTCTCGGTCGGCCGTGAAGCCGGCCAAGTCGAGGATCAGTTCGACGACCCAACGGCGGGTGAAGACCTCGCCATGCTGGCCGGACTCGTCGATCTGAAACACCTCCGTACACGCTCCTTCGTCCAAGTCGAGGCTCATCTGGCGCCCCGATGCCATGCGGGTTCCCCTCATCGCGACGCCCTCCAGAAACTAGTTGCCGCGGCGGACCGGGGCAGGGACCAAACCAGGCCTGGAGGCAAACCGGTGCCAGGCGATCACGCATTGCCCGAGGCACAAGTTTGCCTCGTGGTCGACACTCTGCACGAGGGGTGTGACGCCGAGCCGATCCCACTATCAACACAACTGTTATGTTGCGTTATCGGAAAAGGGCCAGCCGATGATCACGAACGAGCGGCAGCACAAGACCACCGACAGCCGTGCCGACGATGTCCGCGACCTCACGGTGCAACAAATGGTCTCGCACCCGATTGAGATGTGGCTTACACTGGAGATCTGAGTCTGGGCGTCGCCGCCCCGATTGATGGGTGGTTGTGATGTTTCGATGGACTCGCCTTTGTGGACTCCGGGCCTTGGTGTTGGCGGTCGCTCTGCTTGCGGTACCGACAACGGCGAGCGCCAGCAACGGTTTCCGAGCGTCCCTCACCGAGGACTTCGTGTTCCTCGGATGTTCTGGACCGCTGCCTTCCACCCACGTCGACACATGTGGAACAGCGAGCACGAACCGTGGCGCAGCGAGCCTTACAACCGTGATTACGCGCTTAGTCTTCATTCGCATTGATCCCATTAGGGGGTTCTGCTTCGCTGACTCGCACACGACGGTGCTGACGTTTGAACGCAACAACCCAGGCACGATTTCGTTCGACATCGTCGGCACGTTGTGTGCGACGGGTCGGACGCGCTTCACGTTCTCAGGCACGTACGAGGTGACGGGTGGTACCGGCAAGTACACGACGGCCCGCGGTTCGGGAGAAGTCAGCGCGGCTCGACAGGGCGGTCCGATCGAAGCGCAACTGACCGGCAGTCTCCACAACTGATCCCGCATCGGGTGCCCGCCTGGTGGCAGTCTCGATAGCACGCCCACGAGTTGAACCTCGACTTCGTACAGGGTCGTTGTGACGGCGGAGCACCATCGCGAACACGTCCCGACACAGATCATCGGCCACCTCGCGTTGGCCCCCGCTCGCCCGGAAAAGGTAACCGTGCAGCGGTCCGATCGCACGGTCATAGAACGCCAGAAACTGCTCGCGAACCAGCTCGCCATTGTCACCGTCCGGTGCAATTCCTGGCTCCAAACCAATACAACGACGCACAACCAGATAATCCTTGGCGACGGGTCAAGGATTCCAGCGAGCCAGTGGCTCAACCGTCGCTCGAGAACCGTCGCTATGCAGCGTGCTCGGCACTCGGGATTGGCGCCGCATCGTGAACGATTCGCGAGCTTAACAACGATGTCGTCGTTGTCGTCGCGAATCAGTTTGCGTGTACTGGATGCTGGAGGTCGCCCGCCATCGGCGAATTGCAGCGCACGCCACTGCCCGACGGGCTGCAACCGGAGATGCGAGAGCTACGGCTCGGCGCCCTCCGCGGCACGCACCGCGACCTCCAGGCCGAGCTGGCTCAGTACGACGGACTCAACGACGTTACCCTGATTGAGGCGACCGGCATCGTACAGTTGCCGACATCGCTCATCCAGGCGCGCATCGCACGCGGCCTCGCCCAACGTTAGCTCGTCGAGCGGATCGGCGTGCAGGAGCAGGTGATCCAACGGTACGAAGCGGCCGACTACCTCGGCGTCAGCTTCCGTCGCCTCGTGGAGATTGCCAACACGCTCGAAATCTCCGTCGACTACGTGATCCACCTCGACCAAAGCTGAGCGATCTCCGCACAATCGTGTAACCGGCGGCGGGACGATCGTGCAACCAGAGCGGTGTCGTCGACAGGTCACGACCTCGGATGCCGCCGAGACCCTGGGCCGCCCCCCCCGAGGTGAGCCGTCCTTTCTGAAATCATGTGCTGCGCCTGGGCCATTTCTCCCTCTGTAAGTCCGTGTCGGCGCAATACGTCCCAGCGGATCGCGGCCGACCCGCCCGCGCCGTCGGCGGGGCCAGCGAGAGCGAGGAGAACCTTATGAGTGCCATCACCGACAATGGACCGTTCCTCTGCGTCGAGGAGGTCGTCCGCCTCTTCAAGATCAGCCGCACGAAGGCGTACAAGGAAGCCCAGCTCTACATCGAGACCGCTGGCAAGGCCGGCATCCCAGCCGTTCGCATCGACCGATCGATCCGCTTTCTGTCCGAGCCGATCGAGCGCATGGCTGTTGGCCGGATCCCGGCATGAACTCCGCCCCCACCACCGCCGACACACCCCGGCCGAACATCGCATACGCACGCACTGATGAAGGTCACGAACTTGCACCACAGGAGCGCGTGGCCGTCGCGGGCACGGTCGTCACGGACGCTCGGCCATGCTGAGTATCGGCAAGCTGGCCAAGGGCCAGGAGGGCTACAACCTCGACGCTGCCGCTCGTGTACGCCCGACTCACCGGTGTCGCTCCAGCAGCCGGGGCGTGTCACCGACTAGCGCGATGCCGTCCGTTCGGATCTCACTGACGAACGGGGACTTTCCACGAACGAGCTTTCGCCACGACACAGGCGTGTGCTCGACGAGCTGCATGTCGTTCCCGGTCCACGAGTGGACGTCGGCCTGGAGTCGCTCAACACGAACGTGCAGCTCCGGTGATTCTAGGTCCTCGGTGACAATCAATAGGTCGATGTCCGACTCGCCGTCCGCATCGCCGCGAGCAACCGAACCGAACAACCAGGCACCTTCCAGGTCGGACCACTCGGAGAGTCGCTCACGTAGACGGCGGATCAGCTCACCTCGCAGGCCAGCGAGCATGCGCAACGGTCCCACTGCCAGGTGGTGCTCGTTGAGCTCCACCATCGACGAACGGCCGGCCACCGTCTCGTTCACCAAACCTGCCCGGATGAGCTCCTCGACGACGGCGCTAGCGTTACCTGGCGCAACCCCGGCAGCAGCGGCAAGCTGCCGTCGAGTGACGGGCTGTTCCAGCCGGGCCAGCACCTGCAGCAGAGCTCCACGAACGGCCGGAGCCACGTCGAGAACCGGTGCGCCGAGATTCATGTTCCGAGCCTATCGACGCTTGATCCGTGAGCAGATCATATGATCTGAGTATCGATCACCTTTCCGACGCTCGGCCGATCGCTCGCGGCGAAGCCAATGTGGCTAGATATTCTCAACCGAAAGCGCCATAATACTTCACATGGAAGCAGGAGTCAGAGAACTACGAGATCGCCTCAGCCACTACCTGAACGTAGTGCGGGACGGCCAGGAGGTGACCGTGACCGATCACGGCAAGGCAGTGGCCCGGCTCGTACCGCTGGACCAACCTCGGGCGCTTGATCGCCTCGTCGCCGAGGGGCTGGTCACCCCCGCACCGGCGGCCAAGCGTTCGCGGACACCGCTCCGCATCACGGCCAAGGGAACCGTCAGCGACCTTGTGGCCGAGCAGCGGCAGTGATCGCCTACTTCGACACCTCCGCGGTGATCCCGCTGCTGATCGGCGAGCCTTCGTCGGCTATTTGCGCACGAATGTGGAACGAAGCCGCCCGCAGCGTCAGCGTCCGCCTGCTCTACCCCGAGGCGCGAGCCGCGCTCGCCAGGGCCGAGCGGATGGGACGAATCACCAAGCGCCAGCACGAGGTCGCCGCCGCGGAACTGGAGACAATCATCACGGAGATCGACCACGTCGAGATCACCGCCCAGTTGGCCCGCAACGCTGCTGACCTCGCCCAAGCCCAAAAACTGCGCGGGTACGACGCCGTTCACCTCGCCGCCGCCATGGCCGCGCTCGATGCCGAACTCGTCCTGGTCACCGGCGACAACGACCTGGCCGGCGCCGCTCGATCACTCGGCCTGCCGGTCGCGCTCACACGATGACAGCCCGCAGTCGACCCGGAGGTTCAGTTCGCAACACGCTCGCAGAGCTGCAGCGTTCTCCCGTCGCCATGTAACAGTCAACCTCTTGCGATCAGCGCTTGGCGAGTGCTGCCTTGAGGCCTTCGATGTCAGCTGAGCCAAACACCACGCGGTTGTTCGTCGCGACGTAAATAGTGTCGATGTTGACACCCGCTTCGGCAATCTTGCGAGTGAGGTCGGCCAAGACGCCGGGGTTGTCTTCGACCTCTACAACAACGACCTCATGCTCGCGAGTATGAACGTCGGCGTGCGTAATCGAGAGCGCGTGGCGAACCGGTTCGGCGTGTGGCACCAAGATGTGCAACTCCGCTTTGGTGCCGTTCCCAGTGAATGTGGCCGCGGCAAGATTGACTCCCGCATCGCTGACCGCTGCCGCGAGCGCGGCGAGGGCTCCCGGCTTATTCTCGACTTCGATAACGATGTCGACCGCCATAACGCAACCTCCGATGTCGTGGTACGAGAAGTCTGCCACTACGGGAGGGGCCCCGAAAACTGGCGAACCGACTCCGATCGCACGACATGCCCACTTTGTAGCTGAGAGGTCTAAAGCTCAGCCGAGCGCGGCTAAGGCGTCGAGCGCGCCGCGGTAGAAGGTGGGATACGCGTAGATCATCGTCTGCATCTCAGCGACAGGTACACGTGCGTGAACGGCGAGGTTGAACATCGACAACACGTCGCCTCCTCTTGGCCCTGCCGACGTCGCGCCGACGAGCACGCCGCGATCGGCATCGACTATTAACTTCATCAGACCAGCGTTGCCTTCGCCATGCAGCCAGCCGCGGCTCGAGCCTGATGAGTCGGCGAGACCAACCTTCACATGGATGCCGAGTTTGCGGGCTTGTGCCTCCGTGAGACCTACCGATCCAACTTCGGGATCGGTGAAGGTGACACGTGAAACGGCATGGTCGTGCGCGATTCGCGGCGACGCGACCTGCAAGATATCGTCGGCAGCGATACCAGCTTCGTAGACGGCCATGTGTGTGAAGGCTCCTCGGCCAGCGATATCTCCTACCGCCCAGAGCCGCTCGATGCCTTGCACGCGCATGTGCTCGTCGGTCGCGAACGCTGGCCGCGCCGACTCGTCGATGCCGACCGTGGCGAGTCCGATACCACGCAGGTTCGGTGTGCGCCCTGCCGCAACGAGAATCTCGTCGGCCGTCACAGTCTGGCCATCTGCCAGAGTGACCGTGACACCGCCCTGCCCGCGTTGCACGGACGCCGCCGCCACACCCGTTCGAATATCAATGCCTTCGCTTCTCAGCACGCGCTCAACCAAGGCACTGCTCTCGGGCTCCTCAGGAGCGAGGATGCGGTCGAGCGCCTCGATCACTGTGACCGTCGTGCCGAACCGGGAAAACGCCTGAGCCAGTTCCAGCCCAATCGCGCCGCCACCGAGAACGATGAGCGAAGCAGGATTCGTACGAATCTTGAAGATCTCGCGATTCGTCCATGGAGCCGCATCGGCGAGTCCAGGAATCGGCGGCAACGCGGGTGAGGTTCCCGTTGCGAGCACCACCCCTCGGCTCGCGACGTAGACATCGTCGCCGACGCGCACACGGCCGGTACCGTCGAGTTGACCGGTGCCGCGCACAAAGGTTCCACCTTTTGCTACGAATCGGTCGACCGCGACAGTGTCATCCCAATCGTCGGTGGCCTCATCGCGAATTCGGTCGGCCACGATCGAGTAGTCAGGTGTCACCAACGCGGTGCCTGCCATCGTGTTCACTCGCCGACCTTCCTGCAAGAGATCTGCGGCACGAATGATCATCTTCGAGGGAATGCATCCGTAGTACGGACACTCGCCGCCAACGAGATGGCTTTCTATGCCGACGACGGCAAGTCCGGCTTCGGCCAAGGCCCCAGCGATGTCCTCTCCGCCGGGCCCGAGACCTACAACGATGACGTCAACCTGATGTTCGCTCATGGCGGCAGTCTCCCACGCGACTCGAAATGATGCGTTTCGGAGCTATGAGTCCAATAGATTTGATGCCTGTGACTGCAGTGACCACCACAACGACGCGGGTCCCGCTCGTGGCATCGCTGATGGCATTTGCAGCAGGGCTCACATGGAGTTTCGGCGCCGTCACGGCCAAGAGCGCAACCCACGCCGACGCTTGGCAATACCTGATCTGGCGATCAATTGGTGTGATCGTCGTAATCGAACTGGTCGGACGATTTCGCGGTGACGGATGGACATTGCCGAAGGCGTACAACTCCGGCCGACTCATGCTGCTCGGCTGCGCGGCGTTGTTCCTCGCCTCGATCGGATTTGTCTACGCGCTCAAGAACACCACCGCCGCAAACGCGGCGTTCCTTGCGTCGATCACGCCACTCGTCGCAGTCGTTTTAGCTCGAATCTTTCTTGGCGAGCGCCTCACTCGAGTCACTATTGGGGCGATCGCAGTCGCGCTCGTCGGTCTCAGCGTGATGGTTATCTCCGATGTCAACGCAGGCAACATGGCGGGCAACCTTGCCGCCTTGGCTTCGGCATTCGGCTTCGCGGCGTACACAGTGTGCGTGCGGTCCGACGGTCAACGAGATTGGTCGCCGATCCTGCCCGGCTACGCGGCGATGATGATTCTCGTGTGCGGCATCGTCACACTGTCGAACGGCAACACGCTGCTCCCACCGCTGCGCGACACGAGCTACGCATTGCTGCACGGCGCGGTGTTCATCGTGGTCGGCACCGTGTTGTTCAACGTCGCATCACGCTCCGTCCCGGCTGTAGCGATGACCATCTTCGCGCAGAGCGAGACCGTCTTCGTACCGCTGTGGGTCTTCGTCGTGCTCAACGAACGACCCAAGGCAAGCACCTTGCTCGGTGGTGCGATCATCCTTTCTGCAGTCATCGGCAAGGCCGTGCTCGACGCGCGCCCCGTCAGCGAACTGCCTCTCGAACCCGGTCCGGGCTCGATCGCTTAACCATCTTCAGTCGGTCACCGGCGCGAGATCTTCTGGGTGTTGCAGCACATACGCCGCTGCGGGCGTCGCTTGCGCAGCAGAGTAACCAACTGGCAGGCGCACCGTGCCCGAGCTTGTCGTCACGTACACCTCCCACGCGTGATATCCGTTGTACGCATGTTCATCCGCAATCATGTTGCGCGCGTAGGCATCGACAGCCCCCACATATCCGTCGTTGGGGTTATATCCATACAGCGCAGCGCGCATATCGGCGGGTGCCCCACGACTTACGAGATACACCGCTGCGCCCATGATCGCGTCCCTCGCATTGAGCACGTCTCCAACGCAGCATGACGCCCACGTCGTTGGCAGAAATTGCATGGGGCCCACCGCACCGCTGGCGGATGCACTCACTATGCGGCCGGCGCGTGTCTCCACCAGATTGATTGCAGCAAGATATTGCCATGGCACTCCCGTTGCCGCTTCGGCTCGGCGATAGTCGGCGAGCAGCGCGGCGATAGGTAATGGCGCGGCGATGGTCCAGGCGGGCAGTGAGTCCACGGGCGGGGTAGGCGGTCGAGTCGCCGCATGAGCCGCTACGGCGCGTCGGGCTTCCACGTTGAGAACGAACGCAGCCACGACATCAGTTGGCAGTAGCGCGCGCACCGCGTCATCCCACTCGGGATGGTTGGCCAACGCGCGATAGGCGCGCTGCTGATGTCTTCCCCAACTGGCGATGTCGTCAGCGCTGAGCGCTGCGTCGCGGATGCCGCGCTCTGCCGCCACGAGTGCGGATGCAATTCCACGCTGAGTGTCAAGATTGTCGGCCGCGATCGTCACATCAGACGTTGATGACGGTGCCGTCGTCGTCGAGAAATCAGCCGAGGCCGCAACTGCTGTGGCGGAGCCGCTTTGTGGGTCCGCCGACGACGTCGACCGAGCGGGCCCCGCCGACGCACATGCCGTGGTGAACATCACAGCAACGAGGCCCAGCCGGCAGGCGGCGGCCCGAAGAACAATCGACGATGCGCTCACCCCACGATTCTGCCGCGTGCGCCCACCGGTACACTCGACCGCCGTGAATCATCGCCGACTCATCCTCATCTTTGGACTGCTGTCTGCGTTGTTCTCGGCGGGCTACGGCGTCATGTTCACGATGCTCGACGACTTCCGCGACAAGTACGGCATCAGCCCCGGGGCCCTTGGCGTCGTCGTCGCGGTCGGTTTCTTTTCCTCATTCTTCGCCCAGGTACTCATCGCTCCTCGCGCAGATCGCGGTCACGCGCGCCAGCTCGTGTACCTCGGGATGTTGTTCAACGTGGCGGGACTTGTTGCGATGGCCTTCGGCACAAACGTCGCTGTTCTCATTCTGGCCCGTGTGGTGATGGGGATTGGCGCAGGTATGGCGCAGCCCGCCGTGCGTCGCATCGTCATTTTGGCCGACCCGAATCACCTTGGTCAGAACATCGGCCGGCTCCTCGCCGCCGATGTCGCGGGCTTCGCTGCCGGCCCAGCGGTTTCGGCGGTGCTCGTGAGTCCCTTTGGTATCGCTGCACCATTTCTCGTGATCGCCGCAGCAACCGTCGCGTGTCTGCCGATCATCACCCGCATCAAGGTGACGGAAACCGCCGCAGCCGATCAACCCAAGACCCGGTTCGCTTTTGACCTACTGCGGAGCCGACCCTACGTGGGTGCCGTGTGCCTCGGTGCCGCTGTGTTTCTTATGGTCGGCACGTTCGATGCCCTCTGGGTGCTCGTGCTCAGCGACCTGCACACCAGCGACGTCATCGCCAACCTCGGCATCACCTTGTTTGCTCTACCGCTCATCTTCCTCGGCCCATTTGGCGGCAGGCTCGCACAACGCGTCGGCCCGATCCGCCTTGGTTCGATCGGCCTGCTCATTGGCGCCGGCTTCATGTTCTCGTACGGCCAGTTGCCCTCAGGAATCGCGATGTTCACCGTGTCGATGTTTCACGCACTGAACGACGGCATCACGGTCTCGAGTTCGGGTGTCGCGGTTGGCCTTGTCGCTCCTCACGACCGCCAGGCTGGCGCGCAGGGACTACTCGGTGGCGTACAGACACTGATCGGTGGCATCGCCGCGATCACGGCCGGCGCCCTCTACCAAGGCGCTGGCCGCGCTGTGGCCTACAGCGTGTGCGCGGCGTCGATGGTGGTGTTGGTCGTCCTCGGCATCGCCTGTGTCGGGCCAAAGTGGTCGGCCATACCCGATGCCGATCCCGTCACGCCCGACGACGACGCTCACCTCGCAACCATCGCCTGACGCCTCACCCAACACGGTGCGGGTGCCGTCATTCGGCCAGACTGCACACATGACCGAAGCGATTGCATCCTTCACTATCAACACGCCGCAAAGCGTTCTCGACGACCTTCGTACGCGACTCAACAACACGCGTTGGCCCGACGAGATACCGGGCAGCAACTGGGAGTACGGCACCGACCTTTCCTACCTCAAGGAACTGTGCGAGTCGTGGAAGACGTTCAACTGGCGCTCGGTGGAGAACCAGTTCAACCGTTGGCCGCAGTTGCTCACCACCATCGACGGACAACAGGTACACGCAATCCACGCCCGTTCCCCCGAGCCCGACGCCCTGCCACTGATCATCACCCACGGCTGGCCTGGCTCGGTTGCCGAGTTCCTCGATGTGATCGAGCCGTTGCGCGACCCGCGCAGTCACGGAGGCGACCCGGCTGATGCGTTTCACATCGTTGCACCATCGATTCCCGGCTACGGCTGGAGCGGACCAACGGTGGAACCGGGCTGGGATGTTCGCCGCGTTGCCCAAGCGTGGCAGGTACTGATGGCGCGACTCGGTTACGAGCGATACGGGGCGCAGGGTGGCGACTGGGGTTCGATGATCTCATCGCAACTCGCCGTTGTTGATTCCGACCATGTCGTTGGCATGCACATCAACATGGTGCTTGGTCTCCCTCACGACTCACCTCTGTCTGAGTTGGAGCAGGCCGATCTCGCCAGCACGGGCGTGTTCACCCAAACGGGCAGCGCATATCAGCAGATCCAGGGGAAGAATCCGCAGACGTTGGGCTATGGCCTCTCCGATTCTCCTGCAGGTCTTGCCGGCTGGATCATCGAGAAGTTTCATCATTGGTCACATCACCCCGACGGCAATGTCGAGACCGCCATCAGCCGTGATCAACTGCTCGCCAACCTCACGTTGTATTGGGTCACGGAGACCATCAACTCGAGCACCCGCTTGTACTTTGAGTCACAAAAGAGCGGTCGGTTCCCGCCGTTCGATCGGGTGGAGGTCCCAACGGGATGCGCGATCTTCCCCGGCGAGATCGTGCGCATGCCGCGGTCATGGGCGAACAACTTGTACAACGTGACGCAGTTCAGCCGATTCGATCGGGGCGGTCACTTTGCGGCGCTCGAAGAACCCGATCTGTTCATCGCCGACGTTCGCGCGTTCTTCCGCACAGTTCGCTGATCGCTGGCGCACATCAGGCCCGACGCGTGGCAGGCTATTGGAATGGCGTGGCTGATCAGCGAGGCACGAGTGTTCGCCTCAATCGATGTTGCCGACGATCGCAAGGCGCGCATGAAGGGCCTCCTCGGTCGCACCGGCGTGAATGGTGCGTTTGCCATCCCCTCATGCCATTGGGTGCACACTGTCGGCATGCGCTTCCCCATCGACGTCGCGTACGTGAACGCCGACAACGTCGTGATCAAGACCACAACAATGCACCGCCACCGCATCGGCATGCCGGTGCCGCACGCGCGAATGGTGATCGAGGCGGAGGCAGGCGCATTCGCAAGGTGGGGACTCCGGGTCGGAGATCTGCTCGAGATCCGCGATACCGACCCAGGCGCAGCGGGCTAGCCCATGGGAACGCTCGTACTCGTTGCTACACCCATCGGAAACCTCGGCGATCTGTCACCACGTGCGATTGCCGCGCTACAGAGCTCTGCGTTGATCTGTTGCGAGGACACCCGCCGCACCGGTGGCTTGCTATCGCACTTCGGCATACACGGGGTGCGGATGGCTATCGCCAACGAACACACCGAAGCAGCGCGCATCGACGAAGTAATGAATCTTCTGTCGGCAGGTCACACCGTTGCGTTGGTCACCGATGCAGGCACACCAGGAATCAGCGATCCGGGCGAGCGACTGGTGCGCGCAGCAATCGAGCATGGTCACACCGTGTCGGCTGTACCCGGGCCGTCAGCCGACGTGATGGCGCTCGTCATCTCCGGCCTTCCCAGCCATCGCTATGTGTTCGAAGGGTTTCTGCCGCGCAATGGTGCCGAACGTTCGCAACGGCTCGTTGATGCCACTCATGAACGACGCACCGTCGTGCTGTACGAAGCGCCTCATCGGCTCATGCGCACGCTCACCGACCTCCATGCGATCTGCGGCGACCATCGCCGGGTGGTACTCGCCCGCGAGCTCACCAAGATGCATGAGGAGGTGTGGCGCGGCACGTTGGCCGATGCCCTCGCACACGTCGCCGAACGCGCCCCGCTCGGCGAGTACGTGATCGTGCTCGATGGTGCAGAGCCTCCGCCGTCCGCGAGCGATGACGACATTCGCAGCGCCCTCACCGCGCAGATGAATACCACAGCCTCTAAGAAATCAGCAGTGGCAACGGTGTCGCAGCGGCTCAACGTATCCAAGAACCGCGTGTACGACATTGCCCTCTCGATGACGGCTCAGCCTCGTGGTAACAACGCGAGCTGACGGCTTTGAGCCACCAGTTGACCCGCGCTATCCCAGATTTCTCCGTCCTCTTGGAGGAAGCCATTTTGAATGACGTCGGAACGGAATCTGCATGTGAGCGGTCCCGGTGCAGGTATGCCACGCACATGCGCAGTCAACTCGATGGTGGGCACCCACCCGGCAGGCGCATCGAGGTTGAAGAACGGCGGCGGAAAGCCATCGGCAACGAGCAGCAGCGAAAGCGTGTCGAATGGCCGACCGTCGGCAAACTCGGAATAGCCCTCGATCACAGCAACCCCTGATTTCGGCCCCGGCTGGAAGGGCGCGTGTTCCGGTCGAAACCAGTTACACAGTCGATCGGCGAGCGCCGCGTTCACGACACCACCGCGCGACGTGTGCTGGTAACACTCGTCGCGCGGTGGTAGCGCGGGAGGTACCAACGTGGTCTTTGAGAACCCACCGCTGAAGGCCGCGACGTCTCCGAAACTGCCGAGCACTCGTAGCAACTCGCGGTCGCCCTGATACATCGAGCCGGACATGGTGACGAGCTGTCGGCCGGTCTTCACCGTTGAGGTCGCGACGGTGATGGGGCCAGCTGGACCGGGCGCGAGATAGTGCGCCGTCACCGTAATCGGGTCTTGCCGGCCGGAGGCTTCGCGCATCGCGTTTGCCGCAAGGGCAAGGAGGTAACCACCGTTGGCGTTGCCGTTGATGTCCCACCCAGCGGCGATCGCGCCAACGAAGAGTGCATGACCGTTGCCACCGTTGCCACCGTCGTCACGATCGTCATTGCGATGCATCTCTGTTGCCTGGTCAAATTCGAAGCGCATTCGCACAGCTTCGCAAAGTCCACTGCGAAACGTCCGACCGTTCGTCAAGCGAAAGGGTCGCTTGTCACAGGTCGCTTGTCACAGGTCGCTTGTCATAGGTTCGGCGTTGCGGCCCTATGAAATCAGGCCGCCATCACAGGAGGCCGACCCGTAGTGTGTTGGCGTGGCTAACTTCTCGCTCACGACACCGATCTACTACGTGAACGCCAAGCCTCATTTGGGGCATGCGTACACCACCATCGTCGGCGATGCGCTCGCCCGGTGGCATCGGCTGATGGGTGACAACGTGCACTTCCTCACCGGCACAGACGAGCACGGTCTCAAGATTCAGCAGGCCGCCGATGCAGCTGGGCTGACACCTATTGAATTCGCCGACAGCATCGCCCCACAGTTTCAGCAGGCCTGGGCCAAGCTAAACATCAGCAACGACGACTTCATTCGCACCACCGAACCCAGGCACTATGCCGGCGTCGCGAAGTTGTTGCAGGCGTGCTACGACGCTGGCGACATCGAGCTCGACGTGTACAGCGGCAAGTACTGCGTTGCGTGCGAGGAGTACTACACCGACGAAGAACTCGTCGATGACCTCTGCCCCATTCATAAGCGACCAGTCGAGTACTTCGAAGAAGAGAACTACTTCTTCCGCCTTTCGCGATTTCAGGATCGGCTGATCGATTGGTACAGCGCGCATCCTGGCGCGATGACGCCTGACTTCCGAGCCAACGAAGCACTCGGCCTCATTCGCTCCGGTCTGCGCGACTTCTCGGTGAGCCGCACCAGCCTCACCTGGGGCGTGCCGTTGCCGTGGGACAACAAGCATGTCGCCTACGTGTGGTTCGATGCGCTCACCAACTACCTTTCCGCAGTTGGATATGGCACCGACGACGAACGCTTCAAGCAATGGTGGCCCGTCGACTATCACCTCATCGGCAAGGACATCGTGCGTCACCATTGCGTGTATTGGCCGGCAATGCTGATGTCTGCCGGCATAGAGCTGCCCAAGGGATGGGGCATTGGCGGATGGCTATTGTCGGGTGGCGAGAAAATGAGCAAGACATCTGGCAACGTCGTGAACCCACTCGATCTCGTCGACGACATCGGCGTGGACGGCTTTCGCTACTACGTGCTTGCTGAAACCGCGTACGGCCAGGATGGCGACTTCACCTACGAAGGTCTCCTCACGCGCTACAACAGCGACCTCGCGAACAACCTCGGCAATCTGCTCAGCCGGGTAGCGACAGTGGTCGACAAAAAGTGCGGCGGCATCGGGCCGGCACCCGCAAACAACAGCGTGCTCGCTTCGGCAGCAGCGGCGGCGTGGCACGAAACCGCGGCCGCGTGGGAGTCGCTGCAACCCAGTCGCGCCCTCGAAGCCACGTGGTCACTCATTCGTGCAACGAACGCCTACCTCGAGAACAATGAACCGTGGAAGGCCGAAGCTGGCGACACCGTCGACCGGGTGATGGGCGACGCGCTTGAGGCGCTGCGCATTGTTGCCGTGCTCGCATCTCCCGCAATTCCCGATACGTCGCAAATCGTGTGGGAACGAATCGGGCTCAGCGGTCAAGTGGTCGATCAACGCATTCCCGCCGCGGCCGAGTGGGGGCTCTATCCAGGTGGACTCACGGTCACCAAGGGTGACCCACTGTTTCCACGTCGCCAGTTGCCAGCCTGAGCATCTCCAGCATCGAGAAGCCATGACCTGGACCGACAACCACTGCCACCTCCACGACGAACGTATTCCCGGCGGTACTGCGCAAGCCGTGTCGGCCGCGCGGGCCGCTGGCGTGACAACGATGATTACCGTGGGCTGTGATGCGGCGACGTCGCGGGCTGCCATCGCCGTGGCAGAGGGCTTCGATGACGTGTGGGCCACGGTCGGGCTACATCCGCACGACGCCATCAACGGCGTCGATTCCATCGCCGGCCTGTTCGATCATCCGCGCGTTGTTGCCGTTGGAGAATGTGGACTCGACTACTTCTACGATCATTCGCCCCGCGACACCCAACGTGAGGCATTCGCCGAGCAGATTCAACTTGCCCATCAGCTTGCGTTGCCGTTGGTGATTCATACCCGCGACGCGTGGGCCGACACGTTCGATGTGCTGCGCGCCGAGGGCATACCGGAGCAGACCGTGTTTCATTGCTTCACCGGCGGACCGAGCGAGGCGCGTACCTGTCTCGAGATGGGTGGCTATCTCAGCTTCTCAGGCATCGTCACGTTCAAAACTGCGGTCGACCTGCAGGCGGCTGCACAGCTGTGTCCGCTCGGGCGAATGTTGATCGAGACCGACAGCCCGTATCTCGCTCCTGTTCCGCACCGCGGCACTACAAATCAACCGGCATTCGTCACGTGCGTCGGCACGTTCATCGCGGCGTTACGCAACGAGCCCGTCGAGGTGATCGCGGCAGCCACCACGGCGTCAGCGCGGCTTGCGTTCCCGCGCCTGTCTCCGTAGCCTCAACCCTGCTGGCGGGCGTCGCCAGCCCCTGTTCGTACCCTGGAGCCGCGCTGAACCTCGACGCAAACGACCGTCGCCGCTTGGTGTTGGCGAGCATCGCATCGCTGATTCTGCTGCCCGCGATCTGGCTCTTCACCCGCAGCAACGACGCGCCAGCCAATCGCTCTAGCGCTGCAGCCGTCGCGGCCGGCTCGCTCAAAAACGATGCCCCCACCGAGGGCACGCACAGCAGCCCGTTCGGTACCAACGGCCCAATCTTCATCGACGGCCCTTCTACGCCACCGAAACCCGCAGTGATCCAGATCGTGGTGCCCGCAGTCAACAACGGCGTGTTCGTGGAGGGCGGTGCGTCGTACAGCCGAGCCATCGGTGTCATCGACGACACGTGCTCTGCGCCAGCCGTGCCGTTGGGTGCCACGATCACCGTCACCAATCGAGACAACGGCCATTCGATCGTGTGCGTCAATAATCTTCCCGCACCGCTGGCACCCAAGATCGTCGTCGTCATGTCCACCAAGCTGTACAAGGAACTCGGTGCGCTCGTCGATGCGCCGCTGCCCGTGCGCCTCACGTGGTAGACACGTCTCAATGACACTGTCTCGTCGCGAGATCAGTGAACTGTTGACCCAGCATGGGTTGGCGCCGCGGCGCGAGTTCGGCCAGAACTTCGTCGCCGACCCCAATACGGTTCGGCGTATCGCGCGTTTGGCCAAGGTCGATGCCACGGATCACGTCGTCGAGATTGGTGCCGGTCTTGGCTCGCTCACTGTTGCGCTCGCCGAGACTGGTGCGGCGGTCACTGCCATCGAGATCGACCACGGCATCGTGCCCGTGCTTCGCACCGTTGTTGCTGGGCTCGAACGGGTGACGGTGGTCGAGGCGGACGCGCAAGAGGTGTCGTGGTCTGCGCTCCTCGAAGCTTCGACGGAATGGGTCCTCGTCGCCAACCTGCCATACAACGTCGGCACGCCGTTGGTGATGGATCTGCTCGACACCGTTCCCGAGATCACGCGGATGTTGGTGATGGTGCAGCGCGAGGTGGCCGAGCGCATGGTTGCGTCGCCGCGCACGTCTGCGTATGGATCGATCACCGTCAAGGTGGCGTACTGGGCCACCGCCCGCATCGTTGGATACGTACCCGCCACCGTGTTCGTCCCCCAGCCGAAGGTGGAGAGTGCACTCGTTGAGATCACCCGCCGCGCCGCACCTGCAGTGGCAGGCGTTCGGCCCGATGCCCTCTTCTCACTCGTCAAGGCAGGTTTCGCCCATCGACGCAAGATGCTGCGCGGTGCGCTCAGCGCGCTCGTGACAGCAGAGCAATTTGCGTTGGCAGATATCGCTCCAACGGCTCGGGCCGAAGAGCTCGATGTGCACGCGTGGGGGCGTCTCACCGCGGTCGTCGAGGCAGCACGCGCATGAGCACGACTGTTGCGGCACACGCGAAGCTCACTGTGTCGCTACGTATCACCGACATTCGCGCCGACGGCTATCACCTCATCGACGCCGAAATGGTCACACTCGATCTCGCCGACCGGCTCATCATCGACACGGATTGGCGCGAGGACGACGGTTCCGAGCTCACCGCCTCTGGCCCGTTCAAGAGCGGCGTGCCGCTCGACCACACGAACCTCGTGGCGAGAGCGCTGCGCCTATGCAAACGCCACGCCTGCGTACACATCGAAAAGAACATCCCGCACGGCGGCGGCTTGGGCGGTGGTTCAGCCGACGCCGCGGCCGTGCTGCGCTGGGCCGGCTTCACCGATCACATCGAGGCTGCGACGCTTGGCGCGGATGTGCCTTTCTGCATGGTCGGAGGCCGGGCGCGGGTGCAAGGAATCGGCGAGTTGGTGACCCCCCTGCCCTTCTTGGCTCGTGAGTTCACCCTGATCATTCCACCACTGCAGTGTCCAACACCGCTGGTCTACGGTGCTTGGGACGACCTCGGCGGGCCGCGTTCGGCCGGACCGAATGACCTCGAGCCCGCTGCTGTTCGGGTGGAGCCACGGCTGAGGTGGTGGCGTAACCGCATCGAGGAAGCTGCAGGGGTTCTGCCGACCCTTGCCGGCAGCGGATCAACGTGGTTCGTCGAGGGACATCGACCACAACTCATCGATGCATTACCCGACGCGCGAGTGGTGCTCGCAGCAACTATCGGATAGACGCGCTCCGACCTCGGCGATATCGAGACGGCCCCGGAACGCAAAACGACCGCCCACGAAGGTGAGCGGTCGAGCGAACGTGGGTGACCACGGCCGGATGTGCGAAGGCTATTTACGACGCTGGTGACGGGTACGTCGCAGCATCTTCTTGTGCTTCTTCTTACGCATGCGCTTACGGCGCTTCTTGATCAACGAACCCATGACTTGGAGACGCTACCGCCAACGCGCGCAGCGACCAACTCCGCCGACCAACGCGTCGAACTCTTCCGTCAGATTTTCGACTCGACCAACATTTGCGTCGTGGCGACGAGGTACCACCCGATACCGTATGGCGAACCCTTTCCGGGGTCGTTCAATGGTAGGACAACGGGTTTTGATCCCGTGTATAGGGGTTCGAGTCCTCTCCCCGGAGCTTGCATCGCTCGATTTGCGCGAGCGATTCGACTCGCGTTGAGTCGACGCATGAC
>JANLPV010000127.1:0-4263 GCA_031367435.1 Actinomycetes bacterium
GAACCGTCTCACCCACCGCAAAATTCAAACTCGACGCCAACGGACGATCACCACACGGAAACACCGTCACAAACCCAGCAGCAACCGGATCAACCACCGTCACATTCAACGACACCGCACCAACACCCGACAACGGAACACCAACCGCACCAGCCCCACCCGCACCCAACACGTGCACCGTCAACACATTCCCCCCGCCATACCGCTGCTTCACAACCTCAACCGCACCCTGCGCCTCCAACGGACGCGAATCAAACAACCGCACCGGCACCAACGGCGTAAACCCAGAACCCGGAGTGACTGCGAGCGAGGCGCCGCTCGGCGCACTGTTGCCCAATTTGTTCGTCGCCACCACCGTGAACGTGTACGCCGTGCCGACACTGAGACCTGTGACGACACACGACGTCGCACCGACCGTGGCACACGTCTTGCCCGTTGGATTCGCCGTGACGAGATAACTGGTGATGATCCAACCCCCGTCATCAAGTGGTGGTAGCCAAGACACCGACACGTGGCCGTTTCCAGGCCCCGCCGTCACCGAGATCGGGGGATCGGGAGCCGTGCGATCTGGCGTAACCGGACTCGAAACAGTTGACACTGGCCCGATGCCGAGGAAGTTCTTTGCGGTCACGCGAAACACGTATGGCGTGCCATTGACCAGATTGGTGACAGTCGCCCCCGTCGCGCCCGACACGGCATCACTGAACGCGGACCAGCCGGGGTCCGGGACCGCAACCGTTTTGTATTCGACGGTGTAGTCAGTAACCGGCAGGCCGCTGTCGAACGTTGGTGATGCCCACGCCAAGTCGACATGCCTATTGCGACTTGCACCCGCTAACGACACTGGAGCTGACGGCAAGTTCGGTAGATAGAGCAGCTTGTTGGGACTACCGCCCGAGATGCCGGTGAGCACGTTCGCAGTAGCGGCTGCGTCAAGAGCTGCCGCTACTTGCGCTGGCGTGCTGGCTGGAGCGTCCTGAAGGATTCGCGCCGCGGCACCGGCGACGTGCGGCGACGCCATCGATGTTCCGTTGAGCGAGTTCGTCGCCGATGTGCTGGTGAACCACGCCGATTGGATACCCGAACCCGGTGCAAAGAGATCCAGGCACGTGCCATAGTTCGAGTACGACGCAACAACATCGCTCTTGTTGGACGCGCCCACCGTGATTGTGGACGCACCAACGGTGATTGCGGCAGGGACCCGCGAGGGAATTGAGTTACAGCTGTCCGTAGGAGGTTGGCCAGACGCTGCGTTTCCAGCAGCTACGACAACCGTGACGCCATCGGCGATGGCACGATCGACGGCATCGTCCATTGCTGTGCGAAACGGCCCCGTGATGCCGCTGAGGCTGAGGTTAGCTACTGCCGGTGTACCAGCAAGGTGATTGCCGACGATGAAGTCGAGTCCGGCTACGACGTCAGAGTTCAACCCGCTGCCGGCGCAGTCGAGCACACGCACCGGCACCAGTGTGACACTCTTGGCAACACCGTATGTTGCCCCTCCGATCGTGCCGGCCACATGCGTGCCATGGCCGGCGCAGTCTTCGGTTCCACGGCCGTCAAGCCCGACAAACGGCGCAACATACCCCCCAACGACTCGTCCGCCGAACTCAATGTGAGCGCTGAGGATTCCGGTGTCGACAACGTAGACAGTGACACCCGCACCAGTGGGCACGTAGGCATACGAGTTGTTGAGAGGAAGGGCACGCTGATCGATGCGGTCGAGTCCCCACGGCGACGGAGCAGTTGGCGAGATCGGTTCGATCGTGCTGGCGGTGATCACGTTGTCGGGTTCGATGCGTAGGACATCAGGATCGTTTTGCAGACGATGCAGAGCCGTGGGCGACAGCGTTGCGGCAAACCCGTCGAGCGCCTGCGTCCACTGTTCATCCACCTGGGTGCCATGGGCCGATTCGTATGTTGCTGTGTCGTGCATACCTCTCTCGGACTTGAACTGCACGATGTAGCGAGACCCCGTGGGCGCGGCCTGAACCTGCGCCTTGGGGCCGGACACAACGGCGGCGGCAATCACTCGAAACGGCGGTGTCAGAAACGACAGGGCCAGCGCGGCCGCGACAACAAGAGTGAGCAGCCCGCGCCGCCGAGAAACCTCGATCTGCATAGATGTGTCATCGGCATCTCGGGGGTGCGACTCAATGATCATGTGCGGTTTCCACCATGACCATCGACGCTAGCGCCCGTCCTCGCGCCCATCCTCGCGCCCGCCGTCGCGCGGGGGTACTTGTATCTGGTCGTCCGGGAAGGCAGGCTGTGCGGGTGGCAAATCTGATTGAGCTGACCGAACGCGAGCGTGCCCTTTTGGATTTCGAGGGCAGTTGGTGGACTCTCGACACCCACAAGGACGACCTCATCCGGGCCAAGTTCTCGTGCAGCCTCGACGAGTACTACCAAGAGCTCAATCGCCTTATCGATGTACCTGCGGCTCTCACTTATGAGCCGCTGGTCGTTCGTCGCCTCGTTCGCCTCCGCGATCGCAAGCGGAGGGCACGCCTAGAAGGACCCGCCCAAGTCGACGATGCGCACGGAGGCAGCACCATATGAGCAACGAGCAATCAATTCGTCGTCCTGTCGGTAAGTCCGGCGGCGGCGCACCAATGGGCTCGACGATCAGCATCGTCGTGGCCGTCGTCGCCGTTGTCGCGGGCTTTCTCATCCTCAAGAACATCACCAACGACAGCTCGAAGGGTTCCACCGGAACACCCGCAGGAACAACGACTCCCGTCATTACGGTCGACCCCACGGCCACCACATTGCCTCTCGTCACCACCACCACTGTTCCGCCGATGGTGTACACGGGCGCAACTGTGTTAGTTGCAAATGCATCAGGTGTCAGCGGCACTGCCGGTCAGTTCAGCAAAGCACTCGGTCAAGTCGGCTTCACGATGGCCACCCCCACCAACGCTGGCGGTGCCGAAGCAAAGCTCACCGTGAGCAAGGTCTATTACCTTCCGGGTGGCGAGCTTGTGGCCGCATCAGCGGCTCGTGCCATGGGCGGCGTCGCCGTGGCCACAATGCCCACACCCGTCCCGATCAAAAACGAGGCTGCCGGTCTCGGCACGGCAACGGTCTTGGTGATGCTCGGTTCAGATCTCGCCGGAAAGGCCTTACCGGCACTCGCTGGTGACCCCGGTTCCACCACGGTTCCACCTGTTGGTGTCGTTGTCACCACGACAACGGGCGCGTAACCGCACAGCGTCTCGTGAGACAGCGCCTCGTTAGACGGCGCCTAGTAACTGCAGCGCGGCCTGCTCGATGCACATCTGGGTTTCGTTCATCGCCTTGTCGAACCCGTAGGCCGACACCAACGACACGTGATCGATGCGGCTTGCCACCTCAGGCGCTGCGTCGCCCACGATTGCAGCGACCCGTCGATCGGCGTTGAGCGCGAGAGATTGCATGCCCCCAACGACCTTGCCCCGAAAACTTTGTTCGTCGAGAAAACCTTCGCCAGTGATCACGAAGTCGGCGTTGAGCACGCGGTCGTGCAGGTCGAGCTCGTCGGCCACAAGATCGAAGCCGGGCAGAAGTCGGCCTCCGAGCGCCACAAGTGCGCCAGCGAGTCCGCCCGCCGCACCGCTGCCTGGAATGCCACGCACATCGGTGCCGTAGTCGTGCTGATACATCTGTGCGAGCCGTTCGAGACGGCCGGTGAGCAAGTTCACCTGTGCGGGCGACGCACCTTTTTGCGGGGCGAACACCTCAGCAGCTGCGACGAACGTCGTGGTGACATCGCACGCCACGAGCAGGTCGACGCCGCGTAGTCGCTGCGGCGCATGGATCGCGCGAAGTGCACCGAGCCCACCGTCGGTTGTGGCAGAGCCGCCGAGGCACACGATGATCTTCTTCGCGCCGGCATCGAGCGCAGCATCGATCAGCTCGCCAGTGCCGGCCGTGGTCGCGGCCAGCGCGTCGTTATTGTCAGCGCCGCCAGCCAGCGTGAGGCCTGAGGCCAACGCCATCTCGATCACAGCGGTATCGCGGCTGAGTCGCCAGGGCGCGCTCACCGCATCGCCCAAAGGACCGGTAACGAGCGTTGTGCGATTGGCGCCGCCGAGCACGTCGAGTGTGCCCTCGCCACCGTCTGCCACGCCGACTTCGTCACAGTCGTGACCGAGGGTCCAACACGCGTGACCGATCGCGCGCGCTACCTCGGCTGCGGTCGCGGTACCGCGAAATTTGTCGACAGCGGCAAGCACGCGCATGGAGCGAGGCTACCGGTGCACCATTCCAGGCGTCTGCGTG
>JANLPV010000128.1:0-6070 GCA_031367435.1 Actinomycetes bacterium
AATGGGGTACCGGCGAATGAACGCCGATACCCCATCTCGTAACAACACTGCGCGCAGTGTCAGCGGAAACTATTCGTAGCGAATCGACATCGAGTCGATCAGCGTATCTCCACCGCAGGTGTCGGTGACTCCGTCGCGGAACATGCCAAAGGTGTAGCTATCGCCAGGCTGCAGGGTGAAGCTCGCCGATGGGGAATTCAGTGTGATCGCGGTTGAGTGAACAACCTTTGTTACGGCGCCAGCGGCCGTAGCACCGGGATTTGACATTCCCGTGGTCGCACTTGCACCGATGGGATGGATGAGTCCGGCCCGCGAGACGCTCACGTAGTTCGCAGTCCAGTTCACGTTGCAGGCGGTCGCCGTGGTATGCCACGTAAACGTCGCGACGAGCGCAGTGCCGGGCGTGTAGTCAGGCGGAAGCACCACGTTGTAGGCGATGGTGTCGGAAGAGGCATCTCGGAATACCATTCCGGCGTTGGTGCCGAATCCCTCCTGGAAAGCCGCGTCACCGCCCACGCCACGCACGGGCAACGACA
This sequence comes from Actinomycetes bacterium, assembly GCA_031367435.1. Taxonomy (GTDB): domain Bacteria; phylum Actinomycetota; class Acidimicrobiia; order Acidimicrobiales; family Ilumatobacteraceae; genus WLMZ01. Next base: position 537 of record JANLPV010000128.1, read on the forward strand.
GGAACTTGTCGTTACCGGGCACGTAGTAGCCAGCAATATCGGCAATCACATTGGTGTTACCCACGTGGTTGTAGACCGTTACCTGACCGCCAGCACCGATCTTCACGTTGACGAGGTTCGGTGCTGTGTCACCTGCGGCCCAGTTGAGGTTTGATACGAGAGGTCGCGTGCTGCCTGTTGGGTACACCGTGAGGAAGCTCGCGCTTGACGTGCCAACGACGGTGACGTTCATCACGACGGCCGACGCGTTCGCAGGCACTCCAGCAACGCCGGTGACCTGGAAGGTATGGATTTGATCAGCGGCGAGGGGCCCAACGAAGCCACCAACGTTCTCGGGGGCTGGGCGGGTGTCGAGAATTCGAACGGGCGAAATCGGGACGAAGGATGACTGCACCACGTCGCCGGGTGCTGCCCACGCGTAATGCAACGCGGTGCCTCCGCCAAAGGTGACCGCGATGGCGGCCCCAATAGCTGCCCAACGGCTGCGCCAACCGCGCCGTTTGCCACCTGCGCTGAGTTGAGCAACAGTCATCTCGAGACTGTGAAGTCGGGTATCGCTATTCATGAAATCCTCCAATTGTTAGACGTGCATGACTTCGATCGACCGAAAGTTGTGGCCTTCGGTTCGATACGGCAACGCGCGAACGCGTCAACGAGACTTTATGCCCGAATGGGGCGTTGGTGAAGCGCACCCCATCGACTCTCGACCGCACGAGCGGGTAACCAGACATCGGTCGAGCGCTGCGCCAGACTGTGACCATGCTTGGTCGAATTTCTCCGTGGCGACACGTGGTCGTTGCTGTCACTGTCTTGGGGTGCGCGCTACTCACGATGCTTGGTGTGATCGGTGGTGGCAAACGCGTGCAGCGCTTCGACGCCAAACAGATCACGGTGCAGCCGTCGGGAGTCGACGGCATTCGGATACGCGAGGTCGTCGACGAAGACTTCGGCACCGACCAGCGACATGGTTACGAGCGCAACATTCCAACCGACTTCGGCGTTCCGACTGAAGTGACGGCGACATCGCCCGATGCCAATGCTGACGTAGGCATCACGGATCTCGGAGCCGAGACGCGCATTCGGCTCGGGGATGCATCGACCACGATCACCGGTCAGCATCGCTACATACTGAGCTACACCCTCGCGAACGCGCGAGTGTCGAGCGGCGAGTTGGCACTCGACATCATCAGCGCCGGCGAGAAGTTCGAGACAGGTCACTTCGAAGTGGTTGTCGTTGGTATGGAGCTCACCAACCCGCTGTGCAACGTAGGTTCATCGGGAACGTCGGGCGGTTGCACCTTGCGCCGCAACGGCGACGCGTATCGAGTGGTGTTCGAGCCACTGAAAGCAGGCGACGGAGTGACGATCGGTGGGACGATCATGTCCCGCACAGCCGCGGTCGAGCCCGTGTTACCTGCGTTACCGTCGCGCACATCGGACTATCGCGTGGCGTTGTCGTTGGCGATGTTGTTGCTTGGCAGCGTTGGCGGTGCGGCGGTGTTCGTGGTCGATCGTCGTAAGGGTCGCAACGAGGTGTTCAGCGGTGGCGCGGCCGAGGCTGCGTACGGAACACTTCCTGCGCCGAGCAGCGACGGCGTTCCTTCAGCCGTGGCAACTTCGCTGGTGAGTGACGATCGCATGGCGGCGATGGCGACCATCGAGTTTGTTCCTCCAAAGGGTGTCGAGCCATGGCAGGGGTCGGTATTGCTGCGCGAACGCATCAATGACGAGACGGTGGCTGCGTGGTTGTCGGGGCTTGTTGCCAAGGAGGCAGTCACGCTTGAAAAGGTCGATGGTGATCTCGTCATGGCATCGGGCCCGAAGCGCAACCAACTCGACGCCACGTCGACGCGGCACATCGACGCAATGATGCAGAACCAAACAACGTTGACCCTCGGAACGTACGACAAAGAGTTCGCCGCCGCATGGAAGACAGTGAAGACCGAGCAGGACGAGTTGATCAAAGCGTCCGGCTGGTGGAGGCGACTCCCGCCGAATTCCACTTCAGGTGGCGGCGTTCCCGCGGTGATCCTTGTGATCGTCTTCGCTGTTGTGTTCTTCGGTGGTGCCTCGGCCGTTGCCGCCGCAGTCGGTATCTTCAAACTCTGGCCGCTCGCGTTGGTGTTCGGCTTGGCCGTACCGATGGTGGTGGCGTTGGGTGTGTATCACACGATGCTTCCTTCGCTCAGCGCCACAGGGTCCGCGTTGGCGCTGCGCACGGAGTCATTCCGCCGGTTCCTCGTCGCCAGCGAGGGCCAACATGTGGAGTGGGCATGGAAGCAGGGTCTGCTACGCGAATACAGCGCGTGGGCGGTCGCGTTGGGCGCGGCCGATGCGTGGGGCAAAGCGTTAGCCAACAGCAATGTTGCCCCCAACGACATCAACATGACCAGCCCGCTACTCGTGTACAGCATGGGTTCCGCATTCGCGCACACGCGCACTGCTCCATCGAGTTCAGGGTCGTCGGGCTTCTCTGGTGGCTTCAGCGGCGGAAGCGTGGGCGGCGGCGGAGGTGGTGGCAGTTCAGGTTCGTGGTAGCCGCTCGTGACAGCGAGGGCACGCCACGCGCTTTGACTATCGCGACGGATCAGGCATCGAACGAATAGCGTTGCCTCGTGAATAGCAGTGACGAACCCACCGGCTTTGCCGAACTAGGTCTTCGCCAAGAGTTGTTGGGTGCACTTGCATCGCTTGGATACGAAGAGCCCACGCCCATCCAGCGCGAGACCATCCCACCGTTGCTCGCAGGTCGCGACCTTGTTGGTCAGGCAGCCACCGGCACCGGCAAGACCGCTGCATTCGCGCTTCCTATCTTGCAGAGAGTCCCTGAGCGAGGCGTGCGCGCCGAACCCATTGCGTTGATTCTGGTGCCCACCCGCGAGCTGGCGGTGCAGGTGTCCGAGGCCATCTACAAGTACGGTCGCGACCTCGGGGCCCGAGTTGTGCCGATCTACGGTGGTCAACCAATTGGTCGTCAGCTACAAGCCCTCAGCCAGGGGGTTCATGTTGTCGTTGCCACGCCGGGCCGGGCGATGGATCACATCGCGCGTGGCACGCTGCCGCTCGGCAATATCCAAATAGTGGTGCTCGACGAAGCCGACGAAATGCTCGATATGGGTTTCGCGGAGGACATCGAGGAGATCCTCAAGTCCACGCCCGATACCCGACAGACAGTGATGTTCTCGGCCACGTTGCCGCCGCGCATCAACGGCATCGCCAAGCGACACCTTCGTGATCCACTGAAGATTCAGATTGGCCTTGGCGATACGAAGCCGGGCAAGGCACCACTGGTGCGCCAAACCGCGTACGTGGTGCAGCGTTCGCACAAGCCTGCGGCCCTCGGTCGAATCCTCGACATCGAGGCACCGACCGCAGCGATCATCTTCTGTCGCACGCGCACCGAGGTTGATCAGCTCACCGAAACGATGAACGGTCGCGGTTATCGCGCCGAGGCGCTGCACGGCGGGCTGACGCAAGAGTCGCGCGACCGCGTGATGGGCCGTTTGCGCGCCGGCACTACCGAACTGCTGGTGGCCACCGACGTTGCTGCGCGAGGGCTCGATATCGATCAGCTGACGCACGTCGTGAACTACGACGTTCCGTCCGCGCCAGAGTCGTATGTGCACCGCATCGGTCGCGTGGGTCGCGCCGGTCGTGAAGGCACCGCGATCACGTTGGCTGAGCCGCGCGAGCAACGACTGCTCGGCAACATCGAACGGCTCACCAAACAGAAGATTGCAATCGAGAAGGTGCCAACCGTTGCCGACCTACGCGCCCGACAGATCGAGCTCACGCTCGAGACGCTGCGTGAGGCACTCGCATCGGACGACCTCGAGAACTACCACGGTGTTGTCGATGCACTCGCCGAAGAGTTCGACATTCGCGATGTTGCGCTTGCCGCGATCAAGCTTGCGCACGCTGCGACCGGTGCGACCATCGACGAGAAGGAAATCCCCGACGCATCGCAACGCATGGATCGCGACCGCGACCGCGACAAAGGTCGTCCCGACAAGAGCCGACCGGGTAAAGATCGTTTCGATCAGGCTCGTGCCGATCGTGGTCGTCCGGTGCGCGGCGAGATGCGCGAAGCCGGGCGTCACGAAGGTGGCGACACCGCCAGGGTGTACATCGGTGCAGGTCGAAAAGAAGGCGTTCGCCCCGGCGACCTCGTCGGTGCGATTGCCAACGAGACCAACCTCAGCGGCCGCGACATCGGACCGATCAAAGTGTCAGAACACTTCGCCATTGTCGGCGTGCCCGAAGGTGCCGTCGACAACGTGATCGAAGCGCTGAAACGCACCACTATCAAGGGCAAGAAGGCAACGATTCGTCGCTATACGGAATGAATCGCGGGCGGTGTACTCGGCCGCTGCTCGACCTAGGGGCTCGCCTGCAACGTGCTCACGCCAGCAACGACAGCATCGGTGGCCAGTGCGTCGAGTGCGTTCGCATTACCGGCAAGGGTGCCGTTCCAGAAGTCGGTGGTGACGGTCTTTACCAGTTGGTCGTCGGGATTTGGCGAGTCCTCGAACGCAGTCGAGTGGTCGGCACCGATCAAGGTGATGAACCACTTTGGCCCGGCGAGTTGTGGGTACAGGGCTTGGTCGAGCGCAATGTTCAACGTTGCATCGGCGTCTCCGTGGATGATCAGCACCGGTACCTTGCGGGTGAAGTCGTTGGCTCCGGTGGTGACCAGAACAAATCCGGCAAGAATCATTACGGCCTTGATGCGCGGGTCTTTGCAGCAACCGTTGAACGCGACACCGTAGGTGGTTGCTGCACCCAGCGAGTGTCCGGCTACGCCGATGTGGTTCGCGTCGATGCGACCAAAAAGTGGCGAGGCGTCATCGCCGTTCATTGCGAGCACCTGATCGATGACGAACGACACGTCTTTGGGCTGGTTGTTGACGTCGAAGACGTTGGCGACGGCATCAGGAACCGTTGCGTTGGTGAGCGGGAACTTCGGCAGCGCGACCACGTAGCCGGCCTGGGCCCAGGCCGTTGAGAGCTGGCTGAGCCGGCTGGGCAGTCCGGTGAGGCCGTGGGACAGCACGATCAGCGGGAACGGTCCGGGTGCTTGCGGGTAGACGATCGTGGTGACGATGGTGCGGCTCGGCAGTTGCGGGCCCTTGGCCGGTGATGTGGGTCGCGAGGTGTCGATGAACGTCTGCTGAGCCGTTGCCGTGGCGAATGGAGGACCAGCTTTGGCACCGATCGGCGCTGGCGTCGTATCGCTCGACGAATCAGGTGTGGTGACCGCGGCCGCGGAGTCCGACGGTGCGGTCGCTGTATTCGTCGCCGTTGTTGCCGTTGTTGGCGTTGTTGCCACGGTTCCTGCGCTAGACGTGCCGCTAGTAGCGACGCCTTTGTTGTCGCTACTGCAAGCCGCGGCGAGCACCGCGAGCACGCTTACAAACCCTATTATTTCAACGAATTTGCGACGCATATCAGTGCCCCCTCGGATTGTTTCTTTGATCAGTGCTCAGTCGACGACTGTTTAGATGCGCTCGATGATGGTGGCGGTACCCATGCCG
>JANLPV010000175.1:0-2843 GCA_031367435.1 Actinomycetes bacterium
GCCCACTCGGCCGCGGCCGACGCGCCAAGGTCGCCTACCTCGTTCATAGCACGACCGCCATACCGTCGACCCACATCGTGAGCGGCAGAAATCCGTCGGTGCTCCATTCACCCATCACGTTGATCGGCGAGCCGCCGGACGCGCACACCAATTCCGCAAGTCGCGTGACACCCGATGCAATCGGCATCGACCCAGTGTCATCGGCCAGCACCCACCGACCATTGCCGATTGGCGCGGGCACAGCACGAACACAGACCGGGTACCGCTCGAGCCAGGGCTCGCGCGCAATTGCCCAGCCAGCGGCGGCGAGCCCATCAGCTATCAACATCGGTGCGGGCGGTTCGCCAGCGGGCGATGGGTCTGTGTGCAGCCGACCCACAAGAGCACGAAGAGCGATACCTCCCGGGTACCAGTGCACATCGGCGTCGAAGGCGACGCCGACCTCGTAGTCGTAGCTCACCTCGTTGCCGAACGCGCCGAAGGCGAGCACCATCGCCCATGTGCTGCTTTCGGAAGTGTTCGCCGTGCCGCCGTCAGCGCAGTGGCACAACCAGGTGCGCTGCACAGTGATGCGATCCTCACGCGTGCGGCTGACACCGGCCACGATCCAACGCGCGGTGGAGGGCACCCCTGCGAGCACGTCGTCCTTCGCAACGGTGAGGCCAGTCGCGACGTGCACGCCGTCGGCGAGATCGGTCGGTAGCGACGCCGACCGTTGAGCACCCACGGCAAGCAGGTGTAGTACGGCCAACTCTTCGAGCACGCCCTCATGCCAGTTGGGGTACTGACCGACTTTGGCGGCAACACGCTTGACCCGATTCGCCAACCCGCCGCACTGCGCGTCGATGAGGCGCGCCGCCAGAAGATCCCATGTGGCAGGGTCGGCCAGCGATGGCGCGGCAAGGCCCGCACGAATACGGTCGGCCAACCAACGATCGAGTTCTTGCAAACCGGCGCGCATCCGCTCGGAACGTTCGAGTTGCCGCTTCGTTCGACCAGGGTCGACCGCGAACGGCTCGGGTCGCGGCGCCCGTGAGCCGCCACCGAGAGCGCCAGCGATAGCGGCACCACGTTCGCCACCATCATGAGACGCAACCGTGGCGTCGGAGGGTGTTGCATCCGCGTGAGCCAGTGGATTCGCAACACGACGCTGCAACCACTGTGCCGCGAACGGCAATCGTTGGGCATGAACAACGCCGTTGTTGGCGTAGAGCAACAACAAACCCAACGCGTGTTTGCAGGGGAGCTTGCGGCTCGGACAATTGCAGCGGTACGCGGGACCGGCTACATCGTCGGAGAGATCGACCGCAACCGCGTAGGGTTCGGCCGAGGCCGCAACGTAGTTACCCCACACGGCACCGTCATCGCAGCCGGCATACGACCACGACATCGGATTGGCCAATGCCGTGGCAGCTGCGGCCGCCGCTTTATCGGGCGCCAACGACAACACCTGCTCTGGTGTGGGACGAACGGTCATTGCGGTACACGGTACCTAAGGGGTGCGCGAGCCGATACTGTGCGGGCATGGCCTGGGGAAACGATTCCGCTGACACCCGCCTGCACGGCACCAACATTGCCGATTCCGTGATCGACCTGATTGGTCACACGCCACTCGTGCGTCTGAAACGCATCAGTGAGCTCGACAACATTGCCTGCCTCTTGACGATGAAGATGGAGACCACCAATCCGGGTGGTTCGTCGAAGGATCGACCCGCGCTCGAGATGATCATCGCTGCCGAGAACGACGGCCTGCTGCAACCCGGTGGCACCATTGTGGAACCAACGAGCGGCAACACGGGCGTTGGGCTTGCGATCGTTGCCGCGCAACGCGGATACACATGCGTGTTCGTGATGACCGACAAGGTCGCACCCGAGAAGGTGTCGTTGCTCCGTGCGTATGGTGCCGAAGTGGTGGTGTGCCCTGTGGCGGTGGCGCCCGAGGATCCCACCAGTTACTACAAGGTTGCCGAGCGGCTCACGCACGAACTCAACGCGTTTCGTCCCAATCAATACGGCAACCCCAACAATCCTCTGTCGCACTACAAGACCACCGGCCCTGAGCTGTGGCAGCAGACCGGCGGGCGCGTCACTCACTTCGTCGCTGGCGCGGGCACGTGTGGTTCCATCACCGGTACGGCGCGGTATCTCCGAGAGATGAATCCCAAGATCAAGATCATTGCCGCCGATCCGGAGGGCTCAGTATTCAGTGGCGGTTCAGGCAGGCCCTATCTGGTGGAGGGCGTTGGCGAAGACTTCTTTCCGGCAGCGTGGGACGCCAGCCTGTACGACGAGATCATTCCGATCAGCGACGAGGAAAGCTTTCTCACCGCGCGCCGCGTCAGTCGCGAAGAGGGCATCCTCATCGGTGGCAGCGGCGGCATGGCCGTCGCCGCCGCAATCCGGGTCGCCAAGAACGCCGCGCCTGACGACATCGTTGTGGTGTTCAACCCCGACTCCGGTCGCGGATATCTCTCTCGACTGTTCGACGACGCCTGGATGGCCAACTTCGGTTTCATTCGCGAATGCGATCAGTGCGTGGGTGCCATGCTCGCCAGCCGCGGCCAGACACCCGAGTTGCTCTATGTGAACCCAGGGCAAACGGTGCGTCAGGCAATCGATCTCATGCGCCAGCACGGCGTCAGCCAATTGCCGGTGTGCAAGAACACTCCCCCATTTGCGAATGCCGAAGTTTCCGGCGCGGTCGACGAGCTCGATCTCATGGACGCGTTCTTCCGCGATCCCGATGTGCTCGATACTCCCGTCGAACGGGTAATGGGCCCGAAGCTCCCCACCATTGGCTTCGGCCAAAAGGTCGCGCTGGCCGTGGAGATGCTCGACACATC
>JANLPV010000176.1:0-2036 GCA_031367435.1 Actinomycetes bacterium
AGGGCACGGATTTTGAAACCCCGACCTGCGAGCGTCGATGCGGTCGACTCCAACTGATCAACGAGCTGAGAACGGTTCATGGCAGCCCAATCGGGGATTCGTAGCCCAGCCACGTCAGCGCACGCACGCCGATCAGATTGCGCGCTTCGGCTCTCCGACGCAACAGCAAGCGACAATGCAGAATCACGATCATCTACGTGGAGTGGTCGCGTTTCGTGCAGCGATCTCGCTCACATCGACGTCGGGTATCGCCGGTTGCGGCGTGGTTCGTTGCGTTTAGAGGTCGAGCGAACTGGTGCACATCGAAGCAGCGTCCGCGGTTTCGCCACTTGGACCTCAGCGCCATCTCCAGGTGCGTGTTGCAATCGCCGGCGCCGCGTCATCGCACGGCGCTACGACGACGAGGGCTTCGGGCGCGACAATGGCCAGATGGACCGACTCGCCGTTCGTCTGCGGCCGTTCGACGAGGGCGACCTCTGGTACTTCGATCGCTTCGCTACAGACCGAGAGTTTTCGGCACCTTTCGAATGGGCTGGGTTCGCTTCGTCCGAGACGTGGCGGCGGCGCTGGCATGAGGACCGATTGCTGGGCAAGAGTCCCTACTGCCTCGTCGTCGCTGCGAGCGATGATGATTCGTTCGTGGGTTGCGTCGATTGGCGACAGGACGAACGAGGCGGCCCGGGGGTTTGGGAGATAGGCATCCTCCTTACACCGGAGCATCGTGGCCGCGGCGCTGGAAGTGATGCACAGCGTCAACTCGTTGAGTACCTGTTCTCAACGGCGCCGTGTCATCGCATCTGGGCTGGTACCGAGGTTGAGAACCTCGCGGAGCAGCGCGCGCTGGAGAGGGCCGGGTTTGTGCGCGAAGGGTGCATGCGCGGTCATCACTTTCGCGACGGCCTATGGCGCGACAGCTACGTGTATGGCATGACGCGTCCCGACTGGCAGCCCTAGAGCCGGACGCCGACGTCACGTTGCGTGATGTCTGAGAAATAGAGTCACGCCGACCCGCGGACAGCCTCCACCGTCACGCAATGAGCGACTTCCAGAACATGACTTTGTGATCGTTAGGTCCATAGAACTCGCGAACTCGTGCTTCTTCGTCGTAGCCGATCTTGGCGTAGAACTCCCGAGTTCGTCTGTATTGGTCCGTTGACGAGGTCTCGACGATGACCACCCGTGCTTCGCTCTCGCCCCGTTGTCGAAGCGTCGTTTCGACGTGTGCCATCAGCGCGCCACCCAAGCCCTGACCTTGAACCGCTGGATCGACTGCAATGAAGTACACGTTCCACATCCGATCCGAAAACGGCTCCGGGGCGTAGTACGCAGCAGCCTGCGCGATGCCAGAACGATCATCGACAACACGCCACTGGCTACCGGGTATCGATCCGTCCAAGAAGCCGCCGAGCATGTCGTCGAAGAACTCCGCCTCCTCGACGCCGAACATCCCTGTCGCTACCGCAATCGTTTTGATGCGGGCCAAGTCACCAGCGACCGCGGCTCTGATCGTGTGAGTGCTCATGGCTAACGTCCTCGCAGTTCGGTGTTACGGTTATAGCTAACTAATACCGTAACAGCTTTCGAACGGAGGATGATCGTGCCAATCGACTACCCCCTACTCGGTGAGCCGCTTCTCATCGAGCTCGTCAACACCCTGTACACGGACCGCAACGGCACGTTCGACTATCTCGGCGACATCACCCTCGCTCAGGGCTGGCTCACCGCGATCAACGACCGACTCGGTGCACCAATCACTCTCGAGGTCGCCGGAACAACGATGCTGAAGCACCTCCGAGACGCAACCCGACTGTTGACCACGACGTCAAGTCCAGCGCCGAACCCGAAGCGTTTCGCGGATGCGATCGCCGATATCAATCGCGCAGCAGCACTCTCGCCGGCGGCACCACAGCTGCAGTGGAACCGCAACAAACCGACGCTCGCTCCGACGGCCCGGCCCAACTCTCTTGAAAGCCTGTTGTCGACACTCGCCTGCGACGTCATCGCCGTCATCGCCGGTAACAGGGCAGGCGCTATCG
>JANLPV010000189.1:0-3699 GCA_031367435.1 Actinomycetes bacterium
GGTTCGCGGTAACCCGGAACCTGGCGACACTGTCAGGGTTGTCACATCGCAAGGTGAATGTCTCGGTAGTGGTGCCTACTCGCCTGATTCGCAGCTTCGAGTTCGAATGTTCACGTTCAATCCCGACGAACGCGTCGACGACGCGTTTGTCGCCGCCCGCGTCCTCGCCGCCGCTGGCCGTCGGGCCCACCTCCAGGCGATTACCGACTCCGCCCGGGTCGTGTTCAGCGAGGCAGACGGCGTTCCAGGGTTGATCGCCGATCGCTACAACAACACGATCGTCGTACAGCTCGGCACTCCCGGCGCCGATCGCTGGCGTGATGTTGTTGCAGATGCACTTATCTCACTCCCAGGGATCTCGTCAGTGTTCGAACGCTCCGATATCGATGCACGCGAACGCGAGGGGCTCAAACCGCGAACGGGACTCATGCGCGGAGTCGAGCCGCCTCCGGAGACCATCATCCACGAGCGCGGCTATCGGTTCTTAGTGGGTATCGCCGAAGGTCAAAAGACGGGCTTCTATCTCGATCAACGTCATGCTCGATCAGCGATCGCGCACGTGGCGAGCGGGCGCCGAGTTCTCAACGCGTTCAGCTACACCGGTGCCTTCAGCGTGATCGCCGCAGCAAACGGCGCCACGGAGGTCACCAGCCTCGATTCGTCGGTCCCGGCCCTAGCGACCGAACACCGCAATGCCGAGCTCAATGGGGTTGCAGTGGGCGAGCAGATTGTGGGCGACGCGTTCGCCGAGCTTCGCAAGCTTCGTGATCGTGCCCGCAGCTATGACTTGATCCTGCTCGACCCGCCCAAACTGGCACCCACCGAAGCCCAAGTCGAGCGCGCCACCCGCGCGTACAAGGACCTCAACCTATTGGCCGCAAAGTTGCTCGCACCGGGCGGCATCCTGATGACGTTTTCGTGCAGTGGGGGCATGAGCGCTGATCTGTTTCAGAAGGTTGTTGCCGGTGCTGCCCTCGACGCGCGTCGCAATTTGCGCATCATCGGTCGGCTCGACCAGCCGAGCGACCATCCCGTGCCACTCGCGTTTCCCGAAGCCGGCTACCTAAAGGGCCTGATCCTTGAAGCCGAATAGGTCGTGGCGTTCGCGCGTCAGTGACCGCTGGCAGATTCCTGCACGAGTTCGATCAGCGTGCCAAAGCTGCCCTTTGGATGAATGAATGCCACCGTGGTGTTGCGGCTTCCCGGTCGCGGTGCCTTGTCGATCGCGGTTGCACCAGCGGCGATCATCGATGCCAACGCGACCGCGCAGTCGTCGACCCGATAGCCCACGTGATGCAGACCCTCGCCGCGCTTTTCGATCGCCTTGGCAACCGGTGAATCGTCGCGCGTCGGTGTGAGCAGTTGGATGTAGCTGTCGGCCACCTTGAGTAGGGCTTCCTCGACACCGTCGTTCTCGACGATCTCGCGATGTTCGACGGTTGCGCCCAACGCTCGCGCGTAATAGTCGATAGCGGCCTCGAGGTCGCGAACGGCGATTGCAACGTGGTCGATCTCAGTGAGCAACATGGTCCGAGCCTACGGCGAACGGACTCGCCGCGGCGTGTGGACAGTTAGCCGCCGTGCCGCCGGAACAGCGTGATTTTGTCTTCGCCGATCAACGCCCGCTTTTCAGGGTTGTCGATACCGAGCCCCTCGGTGGGGGCGAGGCACAGGATGCCGATCTTGCCCTCGTGTTCGTTGCGATGAATCTTGAGCGATGCCTCGCCCACGCCTTCGAGTGGATACACCGCCGACAACAACGGTTGAATGCGACCCATGTCGACGAGCCGGTTGGCCTGCCAGGACTCGGCGTAGTTTGCGAAGTGCGAGCCGATGAGCGTCTTCAACTTCATCCAGAAGTGGCGATTGTCGAACTCGACCATGTAGCCCGACGTGGCCGCGCAACTCACCACAGTGCCGCCACGGCGACACGCAAACACCGACGCACCCATCGTTTGACGGCCCACATGCTCGAAGACGATGTCGGGGTCCTCGCCAACGAGTGAGCGGATCTTCTTGCCGAAGCGCCGCCACTCACCCTCATCTTGGTTGGCGTCGTCCTTCCAGAACCGATAGCCCTCGACCTTGCGATCGATGACCGCCTCCACGCCGAGTTCATTGAGCAGGGCGGCCTTCTCTGGAGAGCTCACGACCCCCACCGGAGTGCCGCCGCCGTTGAGCACGTATTGCGTCGCGTATCCGCCGATACCGCCAGTAGCGCCCCAGATGAGCACAGTGTCGCCCTGCTTCATGCGCGCTCCGTTGTCGCTCACCAGCATGCGATAGCTGGTGCTGTTGCACAGCGCGTTGACGGCAGCTTCCTCCCATGTGAGGTGACTCGGCTTGGGCATCAGCTGATTTGCCTTCACGATGCTGAGGTCGGCAAGACCTCCGAAGTTCGTCTCGAATCCCCAGATGCGTTGGTTCGACGCGTGCATCGAATCGTTATGGGCCGACGGGTCTTGGTCGTCGACGTAGTTGCAATGCACAGTGACGCGATCGCCTGGCTTCCAGTTACGCACGGCAGAGCCGACGCGCAGCACAACGCCCGCCGCGTCGGAGCCGACCACGTGATAGTCGAGCGCGTGACGTCGTCCCCATTCGCTCTCTTTGCCCAAGCGATCGAGGAAACCGAACGTGGGCACAGGTTCGAAGATGCTCGTCCAGACCGTGTTGAAGTTGATCGAACTGGCCATCACAGCGATGACCGCCTCATCAGGAGCAATCTCGGGCCGGGCAACCTCCCCGACGTGCAGACTTTTGCGTGGGTCCTTGTCTGCGGACTCCAGGCCTTCGAACATGGCCACTTCGCCGCGACGCACGAACGCCGCACGATACGAATCGGGCAGGGCGATGCTGCCGAGTTCGTCGCCGGACGCGCCGGCTTGAATGGCTTCGAGGATGTGCTGCATCTCACGACGTTACCGATTGGTAGCCGATGCTGCCCAACCGTGATCTCGTCGAGTCGGGTGCGCCGGTTACCGCTGGGTAGCCCCGACCGCATACGCTCATCTCGTTGATTTCGACCGCCCCGCGGTCCATTACATTCGACCGCCTCGCGGTCCAAACGAAAGGTCTGGCCATGGCCGGTTCATACATCGTTGCGGGAGCCCGCACGCCTATCGGAAAAATGAGTGGTGCACTCGCCGGATTCAGCGCAGCCGAACTCGGTGGCTTCGCGATCAAGGCCGCACTTGAGCGAGCTGGCGTGTCTCCCGACGAGGTCGAGCATGTGATCATGGGTCAGGTGCTGATGGCAGGCCAAGGCCAAGTGCCATCGCGGCAAGCGGCTTCGAAGGCTGGCATTCCAATGAGCGTTCCCAGCGTGAACATCAACAAGGTCTGCTTGTCAGGGCTCAACAGCATCTACCTCGCCGATCAGATGATCGCCGCGGGCGAGGCCGACATCGTTATCGCCGGCGGCATGGAGAGCATGACCAATGCGCCCTACCTCGCCATGGGCGCGCGAGGTGGCTTCCGCTATGGGAATACGGAATTGGCCGATGCCATCATCAAGGACGGTTTGTGGTGTGCCTTCGATTCCTGCCTGATGGGTCTCGGTACCGATCGGTATGTGGGTGACACCATTACCCGTGAACAACAAGATGAGTTGGCGATGAAGAGCAACGTACGCGCCGCAGCTGCTATCGCGGCTGGCAGGTTCATCGACGAGATCGTGCCTGTCTCGATTCCACAACG
>JANLPV010000134.1:0-16049 GCA_031367435.1 Actinomycetes bacterium
GGGTGTCAGTTGCGACGAGGCGCTGTTACCAAGACCTTCGATCTGCGTAGCCAACGACGCGAACTGCTGCTGCGTGCGGCCCGTGATCTTCAACTGTGCGTAGCCGATGGTGCCGTCGGCATTGATTTGTTGTTTGGGAGCGTCGTACGGACTGCTCACCTTCACGCCTGAGATCGTGTCGACCTTGGCGAAGAATTCGGCGAGCGCCGTCTGTACCTGGGTGTCGGCGATGCCTTGAGGGGCCTTGACCACAATTTGCGCATCGAACCCGGCGTCTTCTTTGCTGACGCTTTCCAGGAGGCGAAATACATCGCGGGCTTCACCGCTCGGCAACTGCATTTGCGTATGAAAGTCGGTGCCCACAGCACCCGAGGCGACGCCCAACACCATGAACAACGGCACCCAGATACCAAAGACAACAACGCGTTTGTGACGCACGCACCAGCGCGCAAGACGAGACAGCATGGGGGATCGCTTTCGAAACTCGGGGGGTGCTCCGTCGGCCTCGGCCAGAAGAGCCCTTACAGAATATGGGATCGCACAGAACGCGGCAGGTGGTTATCAGTCACATCATGTGTGGCTCATCTCAGCCGATAAGGCCAGCCTCTACGCCGTCGGGAACACCGCCGTCGTCCATGGTGCAGACTGTGGCGTATGGGCTTTGAGGTACGCATCGTGGTCACTCTGCTGAAACCGCCGAACGAGGCGCTCATGACGGCGCTCGATCACCTCTTTGGTGAGGCCAGCCACGAGTTGGGTACCAAGACCGTCAGCCTCACCGAGCATGTCTCGATATCCGACGAAGCCGACGCCGTGGCGTTCGTGCGCAGTCTCGTAGTTGACGCCATCCCACCAGGCGCGAGGATCTCAGAGATCTCGTCGTCGTCTGACTGACAAAGCGCTCAGAATCCGGAGATCGGCTGCGGCGTGTACGGCTCTTCGAGCGAGCGGATCTCCTCGGGGGTCAACTGAATCTCGATGGATGCAAGTGCATCGTCGAGGTGATGGGTCTTCGTTGCACCAACGATGGGTGCGCTCACTGCGGGATGATGCGCCACCCACGCCAGCGCAATTTGCGCACGGGACACACCGCGATTGCTTGCGACCTCAGCAACCCGTTCGATGATCTCTGTGTTCGCCGTTGAGTACAGCGTCTTGCCGAACTCGTCGGTCTCACTGCGGCTGGTGTTGGCTGACAGATCGCGGGTGAGTAGGCCTCGCGCGAGTGGACTCCACGGAATGACCCCGATGCCCTGATCGACGCACAACGGCAGCATCTCTCGCTCCTCCTCGCGGTACACGAGGTTGTAGTGGTTCTGCATCGTCACGAACTTGGTCCAACCGTGCTGCTCGGCAACGAACTGTGCCTTCGCGAACTGCCATGCCCACATCGATGATGCACCTAAGTACAGCGCTTTGCCGGCCTTGACGACGTCGTGCAACGCCTCCATCGTCTCTTCGATCGGTGTTCGCTTGTCCCAACGATGGATCTGAAAGAGATCGACGTAATCGGTACCGAGACGGCGCAGGCTGGCGTCGATCTCGAACATGATCTCCTTGCGCGACAACCCACCACCGTTAGGGGAACGCCGCATCGCTCCGTGCACCTTGGTGGCCAGAACGATTTCTTCGCGACGTGCAAAATCGGCGAGAGCACGGCCGACAATCTCCTCGCTCGTGCCGTCGGAGTACACGTTTGCCGTATCGAAGAAGTTGATGCCCTCCTCGACCGCGCGACGAATGAACGGACGGCTGTCGGCTTCATTCAGCGTCCACAGGTGTGTGCCTCTATCGGCAACGCCGTAACTCATACAACCCAAACAGATCTTGGAGACATCAACACCGGTTGTTCCGAGCTTCACATATCGCATCGGCACACTCTACGAACCTGACACCACGATGGCCGACGAGGAGACGTTTGACATAGCCGGTTAGACGGCCGTTTCGATGCAGCCGGTTCGATGCAGCCCTCAACGAACCGGCCGCGCTTCTCATTGACGAATCAGTCCACACTCTCTACGGTCATATGCACGATGACGCGCACGCCCGAAGCAGCCCTCGGCTGGACAGCAGACCTTGACGCCGTCTGGGCAGAGTCGGGTCGAGTTGGTCAACCGGGCCGCGTGATGCGACTCGATCGAGGATGGAGCACCGTGCTGCAAACCATCGGGCACGACCCACTTCGAGTTCGCAATATAGGCATCGACATCGCTGTCGGCGACTGGGTGATTCCGTCGGCCGACGGTGAAAAGATCGAGTCTGTTCTCGAACGTCAGAGCGCATTTGTGCGCCGCGCATCACACGAAGGTGCTCGCGCTGAGGCACACACACTCGCTGCGAACATCGACGTTGTCTTTCTTGTGCACGGACTCAATAGTCCACCCAACCAACGACGACTCGAACGCGAGCTGGTGCTTGCCTTCGACAGCGGCGCCTTACCAGTGGTGGTGCTCTCGAAACTCGATCTCGTCGACGATCCCGCAGCAATCGCGCACTCAATCGCAACACTCGAGGTCGTGTCGCTCGGAGTTCCCGTGCACGCAGTGAGCGGCGTGACACACGTCGGACTCGAAACGCTACGTGACTATGCATCGTCGGGCCGAACCATTGCGCTGTTGGGTGCCAGCGGTGTCGGTAAGAGCACCATCATCAACGCGCTCGTCGGCGATGCAGTGCAACGCACTAACGATGTTCGCATGGGCGACCAACGCGGCCGGCACACCACCACGGCAGCCGAGCTCGTTTCTCTGCCCAGCGGTGGGTGGTTGCTCGATACCCCTGGAGTACGCGCCGTCAGTCTGTGGCTCAGCGGTCAGGGCATCGAGCGCGCGTTTGCCGACGTGTTCGATCTCGTGGATCACTGCCGATTTCGCAACTGTAAGCATGAGGACGAACCGGGTTGCGCGGTGTTGGCGGCGATTAGCACGGGTTCACTCGAGGCGGTTCGCCTCAGCAGTCTGAAACGACTCGTTGCTGAAGAGGCAGCGCTTGAGGAAGAGCAGAAGGCCCACCTCAAAACGGCAGACCGGAGAGGCGTGCACAAGCCACGTACCGAAGGTCGCTTCGGATAGCCGCGGCTGTCACACGTGCGGGGTTGTTACTGAAGTGCCGCCATTACGTCGGCAAGCGGTGCGTGGTCGCCAAAGTCGCCGTCGATGTGGCTGTACAACACGTTGTCGCCAGGAGCGACCACGAACGTGGCACCGAGTTGCAACGATCTACTACCGGTTTTGTGCTGGTGGTGACCGGCCTTGCGCGCTCGCCTACCAGCAGACAACACACTCGGGCTGAGCATCGAGGCCAGCACCTTTGCGCCACCCTTGACGGACGCGGCCTGAGCTGCCTCACCGTCTTCGTCGACGAGCACCGCAAACGGCACCTTCTCATCGTCGACAAATGCCTTGGCGTACATCATGTTGCCGGTGCCGATGGCGACAACTTCGGCTCCGGTGGCCGTGATCTCAGAGTAAGCGTCGCGCAACTGCGCGGCGTGCTCGCGGCAAAACACTCAACCAAAATGTCTGAGGAAGACAACCACGACACGCTTGTCCGACCAATAGTCGCCCAACCGATGCTGCTCGCCGTCGACGCCAGCGAGTTCAATGCCTGAAAGCTGTGTGAGGTTCATGGCCAAGAGTCTGTCACGGATTCGTACCGGCCGCTGGGGTGGAAGCGGTGGGTACAGAAGTGGCGGTGGCGGCGATTGTCGCGGTGGTGGCCGTGTTCGCGGTGGTGGCCGTGTTCGCGGTGGTCTTGGTGGTGCTGGTGGTCTTGGTGGTGCTGGTCGGGCGAGTGGACACCGGCGTGGTGTCGGGTGCCTCGGTGATGATCACGCTTGTGTCAATCGGCTCGCTCGGCCCGAGGCCACGTTGTGGACACTCGATGCCAGCACCGCCAACGCGAATGTCGGCACCAACCGTCTCGCTCGACGTACCCGATGGCGACACGAGGGTAACGGTCAGCCGGCTACAGCCCTTGGCCGGCACGGCTGAGCGCCAATGATGCACGGATGTCTCAGTGAACGGATCGCCAGCCGACCACGACAAGGTAACCGTCGCATCGGAGTCGACCACTACCTCGATCGGCCCGCTCGAGTCCAGCAGTACGGGGTCATAGTCGAACGCGATGTAGCCACGGCCGTTGAGCGACGCACACTCGGATGACCCAATGCCGAATGTCGGGCTACTGCTCTTACCGCTGATGACGATGCTCACAGTCGGCAGCACCTCACCCGCGACGCAGTTGCCGGGCGCCGGCACCGTGCCGTCCGGTTGTGCTTGCTCAATTGCCGAACCCGAGGGCGGCGACGAGGCATTGTTCGCACACGCACCGACAACTACCGCAACCAGCACAAGGCTCAGAACGTGCCTCATAGGCATCAAGGCGCGTCTCATAGGCATCATTGAAGGTATCCCACGATCGGCTGGCTCAAGGGTTCAGGGCCGAGGCAGAGATGACAACACCACGACCGCGCGGTCGAAACCGGTGCGCGTGAGCCGAGCGCGCAGGGCGTCGTCGGTACACACAACACTGAGATCGCCACCCGCCTCGCGGGCGCGACCGGCGGCACCGAGCAGAACCCCAAGTCCGGAGTCGTCACACGCCGTCACACCATCGAGATCGACGATGAGGCTGTCTCCCGCACACTCGGTGCTGAAACGAACGAGGGCTCCGTGGAGCAGCGGGATGGTGGCGAGGTCAATTTCACCGCTGACGTGCAGAACCTCGTTGTCCCCTACCCTCACCCGTCGCACGTTGAGTTCCACATGAGCGACCCTACCGGCGTTGTTCACGTGTCTACGAGCGAGTCACGGAGGCTCGAGAATCATCGAGGTCCGACCCACAACATCGACGTCGGCGAGGAGCATGCCGATGAGTGGCACGTCGGTGTGATTCGTCACCGTAACGACCACCGTGACATAGCCGCCGTGCACGGTTGCGCTCACCCGTGCTGACTCGCCTGCCACTTCTCGACTCGCCGACTCGCTCGCTGCCACAGGATCGGCCGCGATCGCAGCCGATCGCGCGCCCGCACGTGCGGCCTCGATCACCATGAGCTGATCTGCGGCCACGATCACGACCTGCACAACGCCGAGCAACAACAGACACAGCAACGGCAGCGCGAGGGCCAACTCGACTGCGGCTTGACCTACATCTCGTGTGCGGGCGTACCCGCGCTCAACCAACGCGGCTGGTGATCTCATCGACAATTCGATCGAAGAGTTGGCCGATCTTTCCACCTCCCCCACCCGATGTTGCCCAGCTCACCACGAGCAGGGCAACGACCGCGGCACCGAGGAGCACGAGCGCGTACTCAGTTGTTGCTTGGCCCTCGTCGCCGAGGCTTGACCACCATGTGGCCACACGCACGATTTTCTTTCTCATCGAAACACCTCCGTCAGCAAATATTTCGCGGTCGTCAGTGGCGAAGGCCCTGCAGCGACGAGAGGGTTCCGACCATCAACGGAACAATGGTGAGCAAGACGAACGACGGCAAGGTGCACCCGACCAAGGGAAAGGTGAGTCGCACCGGCAGTTGACGCGCCGCCGCCTCAGCATGACGGCGACGTTGCGCGCGGGCTTCATCGGCAAGCCGATCGAGCATCGGTGCCAATGGGGTTCCATAACGATCGCACAGTGCAAGAGCATCGGCCAGCGGTTGGGCAGTCGAACCAAGGTGATCGGTGAGTTCGCTGAGCGCGTCAGCAAACCGTGCCCCGCGCGTCACGTGCTGGAGCACAGCTTGAAGTGCTGCATCGAACGGTGACGACACCATCGGTGCCAACGTCTCAATCGCCTGCAACGGGGTGCAACCGGCGCGCACACTGAGCACAAGCGCATCGATGATGTCAGGAAACTGGCGCATGACCGCCCGGTGACGACGATGTTGCGTGCGCGCAGCCAACGCCACGAGGGCGCCGAACCCCGCGTGAATTCGATCGACGTGGGAACGGGTGATGCGCGGCGCGGGGGTACACATCTCGGCGACGCGGCGCGGTGGGGGGCGTAGGCGCATGGCGACGATTACCACCATCAACGTCGCGATGACAACGGCAATGTTCATCGCACGCCCTCAATGATGCGGCGCATTGCCCGCGACCCCACAACGTTGAGCGACAACCCCACACCAACGCACACAATGCCCGCAGGAGTTGCCACAAATCGTCGCACGTGCGCGTTGGTCAGCGTGGTCCATGAGCCAAAAAACAGCGGCACCACTGTCAGCACCCTCGCCGACAGCCGGGCCTGTGCGCTGTGCGCCAGGCGCTCGCTGTTTGCCGCATCGCGCTCGCGCAGCGTTACGGCCGCGCGATCGAGCGACTCGCTTGCGTTGCCTCCGACGCGACTGCACAACACGATCACATGTACCACCAACGCCACCGACGAGTTTGGGGCGCGTTGCGGTTGCATTGCCTCGGCAACGGTAGCGCCGCGGTGAAGCGCCGAGATCGCGTCATCGAAGATGGGAGACACCTCACGGACGCGGGGTGTTGTAACCAGAGCACTTGATAGCGACTCGCCGCTCGCACACCGCCGCGCGAGATCATCGAGCAAACCTGCGAGCGCACGATCGGTGTGCGGTGGCTCGGCGCGACTTCGGATCTGGCGCGAACGGCGTGTTGCGATGACGGGCAAGGAACGAGTGGCCGTGATGAAGCCGACCCGCGGGAGCGCTTGGCTGCGCAGTCGCAAACGAATACTTTGCGCGCACATCTGTCTGCGCAACGCGAGACCCAGCGCCGCCACGACGGACACCACCAGCAGCTCAGCGGTCATGACCGTCGCCGTCGGGTCAGATCGCTCACCACAACACCTCGAGCGACCAACACGCGGTGTGGCTGCGCGGACTGTGGAGAGGCAAGTTCGATGATGTCGCACACGTGCCGACGGCCGTCTGTGCCACGCTCGACATGCACAACGACGTCGATCGAGCTGCACACGTGTTCGCGCACGGCTTCGACAGGCCAACCCGGGGCGTGCTGCACAACGAGCGCCTCAATTCGGCGTAGCGCGTCGAGCGGACCGTTTGCGTGACACGTTGCCATCGAACCGTCGTGACCCGTGTTGAAGGCCTGCAACATGTCGAGCACCTCGCCGCCGCGGACCTCGCCGAGCACGATGCGGTCTGGTCGCAGCCGAAGTGAGGCGCGCACGAGGTCGGTCATGGTGATAGGTGGCACACCGTCGGCGGTGCCCGCGCGCGACTCGAGTCGCAGCACATGGGCCGCATCGAGTTGCAGTTCGGCGGTGTCTTCGAGAGTGATCAGCCGTTCGCCATCTGCCACTCGCGACGCCAGCGCGTTCAGGAGGCTGGTCTTGCCGGATGATGTGGCACCGCTGATTATCAGGTTGCTGTGTTGATCGACGATCTCGTGCAGGAGAGCGACCGCGAGCGGATCAGCAAAGTCAGTGAGTGGTCGGCGGCCAACGCCGAACCGACGAAGTGTGAAACAGGGTCCGTCGAGAGCGATCGGGGGAATGACCGCACACAGCCGCGAGCCATCGGCCAGGCGAGCATCCACAATTGGAGACAGTCGATCGAGGCGACGCCCCAATGGACTGAGCACGCGCTCGATGATTCGTGGCGTGACATCATCAGCGAGGTGACCGGCTCGAAGAGTGCGGCCTTCACGTTCGACCCACACCTCGCCGCCGTTGTTGACGATGATCTCGGTCACCAACGCATCGTCGAGCAGATGTTGCAACGGACCAAGGCCACAGAGAGATGCAACTGCCTCCTTGGCGATCGACTCGAGGTGTGCATCGTCAGTGAGCGGCATGAGGTGCCGTGCAACGCGGCGCGCAGCAGGCAACAACCCCTCGTTGATGAGGCCATCAACCGCGAGTAGATCGCAGACGGCCGTCACCGCCGGGTCGACCGTCATGGCGGGGTCGGCCGTCATGGAACGAGCTCCCGTAATGCCACGGCCAACGCCCGCGGTAGTCGTGAAGCGAGGAGGCCCGCATCGACAGCACGGGCCACCGCAGGATCGGTGTTCAGCTCGGCAACAACTGGTGCCTGCACCGCGTATGCCACATCTTGGGCACGCAGCGCACGACCCGGTTCGTGAACGACGATGACACCGGTTGGGGTGATCGCACTCGCAGCCGCCCGGCGCAGTGCGAGATAGCACGGCCGAATGACCAACAACCGACGCTGGGCTGCGGCAGCTAGCTGAGGCGGCGGCGGCGTCGACCCGGCATCGACAATGACGTTGGTCGCGCCCTCGGCAAAGTACTCACCAAGCTGGCCCCACCGTGTTGCATCGGCAGCACCGGCGGCGTGCCCTCGAGGAATGAGGAGTAGCCGTTCGCCCGCAGTTACTCCCAACGACTCGAGCGCTTGCGGCGGAGCAGCCGATTGCAACCATTCGTGCACCCCGGGCCCTGCGGGTTCGGCCAAGCCGAGCGCGGCTGGCGCATCGCCAGCGAGATCGACAAGCAACGACGATTCCTGCGCGGCAGCCGTGAGCAACGCCAACGCGCATGCGACCACGGTGGTACCACTGCCGCCTTTCGCGGCCCAACAAACAGTGAGCACAACACACCCCCGGAGTCGACTGCACGCGTGGTGCAATCGTGAATGCCATCAACAGGGGGAAGTGACTGGCAAGCTATCGACCGATGTCGCCGGCTCCAACCTGCTCGAGTGTGACCTCGTTGCGCAATGACTCGCTGCGGATGAGGCGACCCATGTTCTCGATGAAGATCAGCGCGCCACGATGGTTCGCCAGTTCGGTCGTACCGGAGTTGTGAGGTGTGACGATCACATTGGGCATGTCCCACAATCGGCTGTCGGACGCAAGAGGCTCGGTCGCGAACACATCGAGCCCCGCTCCCGCAAGACGGTTGTTCGCCAGAGCGTCGATCAGTGCAGGCTCATCGACAAGACCTCCACGACCCACGTTGATGAGGCGCGTCGTGGGCTTCATCAGTGCCAATTGGGCAACACCGATCAACTGACGCGTATCACTGGTGAGCGGCAGTGCGAGAACGACATAGTCGGCCCACGCGAGCAGATAGTTCAAGGCATCGAACGTTCTTGTCTCACACGGTTCGTTGCCTGTGACATTGCGTCGGCAACCGGTCACGTTCATACCCAACGCCAAGCCGAGGCGTGCCACCTCATCGCCGATGGGTCCCATGCCAAAGACGGCAAGGTTGGCACCATCGACCTCTTCGCCAACATGGGGTGCCCATTGGTGATCGCGCTGGGCACGCATCCACGAGGACGCATCGCGGCTCAGTGCGAGAATCATCATGGCTACGGTCTGCGCAATGGGACGCGCCGACGAGCCCGACGACGTCGTGAGACGAACGCCTCGCCGCACAAACTCAGCAAAGACCGGGCTGTCAACACCCGCGGAGAACGTGTGTAGCCACTGCAAGTTGGGAGCGAGCAGACAGGCCCTGATGAAGTGAGCCGTGCGCTCCGGCCACGCGTCGCCACTGAAGAACGCGTACGTCACACGAGCAAGGTCAGCGTCGCTGACGAGCGCGTCGCCGTTGAGGGTGACGACTTCAAGGCCCGGCGCTTGGCCGAGCAGATCGTCGCGATACCGACGCCACGCGGTGTCGGTGCAGAACAGCACCGGGGCGTTCAGGACGAACTGACCTTCTTCACCGCGAACGCGATCAAACCACCGAGGGCAACCAGGAGAATCAGCTTCTTCCACATGCGGTCAGGCTAGCCCTACTCGTGGCGTGACCAGCGCACGGGTCATCGCCATGAACGAACGCGGCCGACCTTCGTACCAACGTGACATCTCCACGACATCGAAACCAGCGTCAGACAACATTGAAGGCACGTGCCGAATCAGGTGACAGCCGCCGGCAATGCGCTGCTGCAGGGGATCGAGCCGGTGTTGCCAACGCCGCACGTTTTCATCATCGCCGAGGCCATGTTCAAGGACGTGCAAGGTGCCGCCGGGCACGAGCACACGCGTGATCTCACTCAACGCCCGCCCGACATCGGGAATCGTGCACAGTGTGAAGGTCGACACCACGCACTGCACCGAATTGTCATCGAGGGGCAATAACTCTCCGTTCAGACCCACAACCTCGACGGGAAAGGGGGCACGGGTGATGCGGTCCTTTGCGAGTTCGATGGCCCGCGCTGAAGGCTCAACAACGACGAGTCGCTCGACGCCGACCGGGTAGAGGGGCAGGTTGTGGCCGGACCCGAAACCGATCTCGAGCACGGTGCCGTACGTTCCCACGAGCGTCTGTTTGCGGTGACTCAGTAGCGCCTTTGTGCCACACGTGCGATCGATGATCACCGGGAGGATGCGTTCTTCGTAGTACCTACCGAGCTTGGTCATGGTCGATGATTCTGGCCACGCCTACGCTCGGCGTCAACCCGCTAGCATCCTCGGCGGAGGTGTCCGGGTACCTGGTGGGCTCCACCGCCTTCAAAGCGGTTGGGACGAGCGATCCTCGTCCGGCGGGTTCGATTCCCGTCCACCTCCGCCAACAACCTGCAGGTCAGATGCTGTTTCGGCCGACGAAAGACGCTGATTGGTCACAGAATGGTCACAGCGGGGGCGCGTCAATCGTGTGCTGTCCCGGTGTGCAGTTCCGGTTCATGCTTGACGTTGTGGCTCCGGTTGGTGTGTTCCGGTTCGGGGACTGGCTCCGGTAGCTGGGCGACAGTGGTTCCGGTAGCTGTGTTACGCGCGCTTGTTCTTGTCAGCTGGTGTTGAGCCCTTTTCGATGGTGATGTTCGTTGTCATCGTCGGTTCCGGGGAGGGTCTCATCGTGTTGGTGGAGTTGGGTGTTGTGGAGCTTCGTTATCAGGCTGTGCTCGAGGTCGTGGGCCAGGGGGCGACGGTCACGGATGTGGCGGTCCGGTTCGGGGTGACGCGTCAGACGGTGCATCGGTGGTTGCGCCGGTATGCGTCGGGCGGGTTGGCGGGTCTGGCTGATGGGACGGCGAAGCCGTTGTCGTGTCCGCATCAGATGTCGCCGGTGGTGGAGGCGCGCATTGTTGAGTTGCGCCGCTCGAACCCGGACTGGGGACCGCAGACGATTCTGTTGATCTTTGGACTTGAGGGTCTAGTAGGTACCGGACCCAGCACGCCAGCGCAACTCTCACGGTTCGCATCGTGACAGTAAGGAAGGTGCACAGCCCAAGGTCCAGTTGTTTGACAGTCGATTCCAACTAGTTGGACTTCCTCGAGTTCCGACGAGCCACAGGTTCCAACGATTCGGCAGTTCGCGCCAAAATCAAGGGCCGCGTGCCGATGGGCCGCCTTGGGAACGATGAAAGGTTCGACCACTTCGGCGCTCCTTTCGTGAACGGCCCCAGTTGATTCACCACGGGACAGTTCGTGTCGTACTCGGGCGGCTGGTCGTGAGAACACACGAGTACCGTCACCCGCCATCAGAAATAGCTAAACGGTTCTAGCGCTAGACGTCCCGCTCCATCGAGGCAACCATGAGGTGATGGAGTTCTCCAAGCGTGAGTGCGCCGGGATCTTCGTCAAAGAGCGGCGGCAGTTCAAAGCTTGGAGCGTTGCCCCGCACTACGAATCCGAGCTCCACAAACTCAAGCGAGTCAAGTTCCAGACTGGCAATTTGACAACTGAATAGCGCCTCAAACGTCCCGACGGGCCGCCCACAATCAGAGATGGCCTCCCGGATTTGGTCAACAAAAGTCTCGAAGCTGACCGTCAAGTTGCCCTTCCGATCATATCTAGGCTGGCGAGTTGCGCAGGCGTCACGCTGAGGATGTATTGGTCGAAGTACTGTCCGTTCAGGTACCTTCTTTCGATCAAGCGACCTTCTTCCGTGAACAGACCTTTTCGAACAAAGGATCGTATCAAGTCGTGATTGTACGAAGGAGTATCCATATACAACTTTCGGAGGTTGGTGGTCTGAAATGTGGCTCCGCGCGTAGGCGTGGGGATGGGGTGATCCGCGTTTGGTGCCAGGGGTTCGATCAGTGTTGCGGTTTCTCGAGGACTGCAATCGGAAGGAACCCCTGGCGTGTTGGACGGTATCGCAATGGTGGAGTTGTTGTTGGGCTTGCCTGGCATGGGTGTGCTCAGTGTGGTGGAGGGTGATGGCGAGTTGATCGTCACGGTTGAAACGACCGAGACGGTTGGGTGGTGTCGTGGGTGTGGGGTGCGTGCTCAAGCGCAGGACCGCACGATGCGTTCGGTGCGTGATCTGTCGTGTTTCGGGCGGGCCGTTCGTCTTGATGTGCTCCGCCGCCGGTGGCGGTGCCGTGAACCGTTGTGTGCGATCAAGACGTGGACCGAAGACGTGGATCAGTTGGACGCGACGGCGGTGTTGACACGGCGTGCTGGTTCTGAGGCGTGCCGTCAGGTTGGCCAGCAGGCGCGCCCGGTCGCTGCGGTGGCACGCGAGTTCGGGGTGTGTTGGTGGACGGTGATGAACGCGGTGATTGAGCATGGCACCCCGCTTGTCGATGACCCTGACCGTGTTGGTGTGGTCGTCAAGTTGGGTGTTGATGAAACCTCGTTCCAGGCAGCCAGACCCGGATTGGCGACCAGGTATGTGACCGGGCTCGTGGATCTGGATCGGCGGGCGATGATCGACATGACCCCGGGCAACCGGGCCGCTGACCTGCGACGTTGGTGCGCGAACACGGATCCGGCATGGCTCGCCAAGATCAAGGTGGTGGCGACTGATTTGGCCGAGTCGTATCGTGCTGGGTTGTCGCCGCACCTCGATCATTGTGTGCGTGTCGCTGACCCGTTCCATGTGGTGCGCGTTGCGAACCGGTGTATGGACACGGTGCGCCGGCGCGTACAGAACGAACAACTTGGCCATCGCGGACGCAAACGGGACCCGTTGTTCAAGATCCGCAAGATCCTTCTCGCCGGCTCCGAACGCGTCACTCACGGCGGTGCCGATCGGATGCTGCTCGGTTTGCGCGCCGGCGACCCGAACGACGAGCTGCTCGGCGCCTGGCTTGCCAAGGAGTCCGTTCGTGACGTGTACTTGAGCGACGACCCGGCCGAAGCGGCACTGCTGCTCGACAAGACCATCGCCGGCTGCCTTGCCGACTTGGTGCCCGAGATCCGTTCGCTCGGCGACACCCTGAAACGGTGGCGCACCGAGATCCTCGCCCACCACAGCACCGGCGCATCGAACGGGCCGACCGAAGGCTTGAACCTGCTCGTGAAGGACGTCAAGCGTTGCGGGCGAGGGTTCGAGAACTTCGACCACTACCGGCTTCGCGTACTACTACGCGCCGGCAAACCCACCTGGCCGAACAGGCCCACCCCACCGATCCTCAGAACCGGGCGTCCCCACGCTCACGCGTAGAGCCACATATCACTAGAAATCGAGTCAGATTCGAATGCAAAATCTGGCGTCAACCGCTTCAACGGACTCCGGTAGAGCGCTTGCGCCCAATCATCGGCCGTCGGCTTTTCGTCGACTGCCTGTCCGCCACACCCATTTACCAGCGAAACCTGCCCACCGAAACCATCGCCAACCCACCCTGTGGAATTCATCCGGTTATCACGAAGGCCACCATGTCGCAGGCCCCGCGCGTGACCGGTTTCATGTCTCGACGTTCGTCTAAAATTCAGGTCGGTTGCAACGTCCACGGGAGAGGGGGACGAAATCTGTATCTTCCTCAGCGTGCAGGAGGTCTGAGACAAGTAATCCTTCCAGAGGTCGCCGTCCACATCCACCTGAGGATCCGCCCCTGGGGTACCGCGAATAATCTTCCACACACCAGGACCAGAACCGCTCATCTCGCTATTCGTAAAGCTGACACCGTCACCTTCGTAACGATGCACTGTCCAAGCCACAATGCCTTCTCGAAATCGAGCTTTCTCGGGGTCGGTCCATATCCTGGGTCCGTTGTCCGAAAAATAGTACTTGAAAGGTTGTTGGTCTGCCTGTCCGTTGCACGGCGCTTGAGTGGTGTCAAATTCTGGCTGTTCCCCAGCAGCTCGACCCGCGCTCGGTGCGTACAGCATGGGCACCAAGGCAGTGGCTACAGCGCCATAGCCGCCAGCCCGACGGATTCTCCGCGCCAGACGGCTATTGCTCATACGAGGGCTCCTTTCTCGATCAACATCACACGCTTTACGGATCTCGCTTGCGCCAAATCGAAGCGCTTCGAGTGGTCCCAAGGGAGGTCGCAAATCGACGCCGACCACCTAACTGAGCCTGACGATACTGGGGGGGGCGTATCTGTCAAGGGCAGCCGCCTTGCGTAGCGGCAGCGCCAGCTTGCGACGTATTCGGGTCAAAACACGGTCTGGAAGTTCGTCGGACCAAACCCCGAAGAATACAGGACCGATGCGCTCGGGCGAACGGCGTAGTCTTGATGTGGGCCGGTCTCGGGAGGCGGCCGGCGCCGTTAACCGACGGCCAACGGAAGTAACGGGGCTGTTTGAATGTGAGGGTGGAGTACGTCCCGGGCGCGAAACGGTGACTCTGCAATCCGGGCGGTTTTCGACGCCGGTCTGTGTTGAGGAACCCCTGTTGGAACCTGATTCTACGCGAATGTGCACGCCGCCTATTGGCCTGGCGAATGTGACCGATCTTTCGCTACTGCGAGCGACTCGAGCTTTCGGCGGGTAAAGCGTGCGCGCAGCGCATGCATGTCGACGAAGTCCCTCGGCGCGGCTCTGCCGAACAACACGATGAGCTTGTCTCCGGCCAGAGCCGATCGACGGCGTCGCGGGATGGACCAAAGCAGTCGAGATCACGCGTCGTGCGATCGACCACATCGTGAGCGATCAGAGCGCCACCTCCGGCCAAAGCGAACCCATCGGCCTCGGCGAGCGAGAAGACCAACGATGCAACTCGTTGCTGCAGCTCAGACAGTGACATGAACGAGATCTTCTCGAATCCAACCGTCCCATGCCTCGTGCACGGCCGGCGGCAACCACAACGAGTCCCAGATGGCCAGCAGCGTCGCCTGATGAATCCACTCGCGGACGTCGTCCTGCGAACCCTCGCGCAGCACTGTCGCGTATACAACCCGCAGTTCCGCAGGGTCGTCGAGATCAAAGGTCGAACTCGGACCGGACCATGAAAGGTGCTCGGGCAGCGTGACACGCCCATGCCACTTCCCGCCTGAGGTCGGCCAGTTCAGCGGAGGCGTCGCTGATCGCCACCATGATGGTTTGTCCACATCCGACATCTCTACACCTCCTTGCATCGCTAGCCTAGATGATCGGCTCCAAGCCTGTTAGTTGTCGAAGGCGAAGCGCTGGTACTGTTCACGGAGTGAAGGCTGAGCTCGTTGAACGCTTCCGGGGCCGTTGGGTGGCACTGGACGACACCGGGAACGTGGTCGCGGACTCCGAGGAGCTTGGTGCGCTGCTTGAGCGTCTTGAGCGGGCTGGACTGCGCGCCGACACCGTGCAACGTGTTCCGGGTGCAGACGACCCGTTGTTCGTCGGGCTGAGCTGACCGACCATCGTCGATGGGTGATACGTGGGTCTACCACCACCAGGACCTTGGAGAGCCGGTCCACGTCGATGGCTCGCCAATCTTGCGGCCAGTGGTGCCATTGATCGTGGGTGCTGACCTTCCGGCGGTGCTCGGCGTGTTGGACTCCGGCTCGCCGATCTCGGTGGCGAGCGCCGACCTCTTCGCCTTTCTCGGCGTCGATATCGAGGCCGACGACCCGTTGTACGAGATCCCCCTGAGCGTGGGTGGAGGATTCGAGCGGACACCAGTCTTTCGTGTTCGCCTACGACTCAGCTCGCCGGGCGACCACGCTCATGGTGTGTCGTGGAGTCTCGATCTTGGAGCGCGCAGCCGATGGCGTTTGCCGTTCGCTGTGCTGCTGGGCCAACGGGGCTGGTTTGACTCCTTCCCGTCCACCTCCGCCAAACAACTGCAGGTCAGCGAACTGGCAGTCGCCGAGGGCCGTTTTGGGCAGTTTTCGACTGCCAGTTCGCCGCCGAAGAAAGCCGATGAAGCGAGCCCCGGGCAACCGCCATTCACTATCGTGAGCACATCGCTACCGAATCGCACCGACGAGTGCTTGGCACCATCACCGAACCGAGCCGATCTGTCGATGTCATCCACGACACCGATGTGCTCGT
>JANLPV010000008.1:0-18494 GCA_031367435.1 Actinomycetes bacterium
GTCGCGCCCCAAGACCCGCCAGTCGTCGGACTTCTGTGTGCTGGTCGCGGTCCGGACGGAGATCGAAGTGAACCCTGTTCTTGGCGGTCCTCGTGCTGTGCGAGGGCATGAGGGCGATCGGGCGCCCGGACCGTCGGTCGCTGTCAGCAGGTGCCCACCAGAGGGTCCGGTCCACACGTGTTTGAGGTCGAGGGCCTGGCACCAGAACGCAGTCATTACATCGAGATCGACACAGTCGATGAGAACGCAGTCGACGACGAGGGACATGGGGTCATCGTTGCAGCAAAAGGGGTACTGCTCCTCGGGATTTCCTAGCGCCGCCGGAGCACATCACTGCTGAGAGCGCTGTTGTCCCGGCGGTCGGTGGCGGTGCTGACGAGTTGATCTGTGCGACACCCGCCCCGCAGAACGCGGACAGGGTCCACACCCGTTCTGCCCGTCACTGAACAACGCGCGCAACGGTCTCCAGGCGGTTGCAGTACTCGGCCCACCAGGCGGCATCGCCCTGGGCGAGGTTGTCGTTGTCGGGCCGCAAGCCGGCCGACCTATCGATCGTCTCCCTTACGATGTCTGCATGGCCGACATGTCGGTGCGTCTCGGCGATCATGTGGATCAGCAGCCGGTGCAGGGTGACCTCGTTCTGGCCCTCAGGCCACCATGGCACCCGGCCACGCGTGTCGAGGTCCAGCGCCTCCAGGGTGCCATCGCTGTTCGCCCACACTCGCCGGTACAGCCCGACGATGTGCTCACGCGACTCTTCTACCGTGGCCCACATGTCGGCGTTCGGTTCCGCGCCCTCGTCGAACCAGGGAAGCGGTTCGCTGAATGGGCGATCGAACACATCACCGAGATAGCCCGCTTCGACGCTGGCCACGTGCTTGACGAGACCGAGCACGTTCGTCCCTGTCGGCGTCATCGGTCGCCGACAGTCGTACTCGGACAACCCTTCGAGCTTCCACAGCAGTGCCTCGCGCCCCGCCTGCAGATACCGGTGTAGATCACGCTTCAGCCCGTCGAACTCCATTCGTCGAGCATGACACGGACGACCGACTTCGACGGATCGCTGCGCTACCGGCGTTCGGCAACAGTCGGCCGGACGCTGTCGTCAGCGCGTGTTCAGTCCTCGATGACGTCGAGTCCGCCGGCTCGGAGCTTGGCGATGTTGTTGAGCATGCCCTGCACGATCTCGGGCGGGTGACCCTCCCAGCGCTCCACCTCGTTGACGATCCGCATCGGATGGCGGGTCCGGAATGATTGGGTCACGTTGCCGGGAAACCTCTTGTTCGTGACGTTGGGGTCATCCTCGAACGGGCCGGTTGGCTCGACGATGTAGATGTGTTCTCGGCCTGTCGCACCTCCGAGAGCGACGGCGAGTTCAGCGCCCCAGATGGCGGGCTCGAGCAACGCAGCGAAGTAGACGTGGTTCGCGACCCGGCCCTCGTGGTAGTTCGAGCCACAGCCCGCCACGAGCTCGTCACCGGTCGCGAAGTCGGTCTTGGTCCCGTGGAAGAACGGCCCGACGACGTGTTCGCAGCTATCGAAGGTCACCGGAACCCACTCTGTGTTGTTCGCTTCGCCGATTGCGTCGGCGATCGACTTCAGGTGTGCTGGTTGCTGATCGCTCACGACGGATCCTCCGGAAGGGCTATTCATTGGAAGTGGAGGAATATACTCCATTTTGTGAAGGGCAGAAGGGCGCGACCCATGGAGTCGCTCGATGCGCGCTGACGCTCGACGGAACCGGCAGTCGATCGTCGACGCGACCATCGAGCTGATCCTCGAGGTGGGTGGCGAACCGTCCCGAGACGCCGTGGCCGATCGTGCCGGGGTGGGGATCGCCACGCTCTATCGACACTTCCCTGACCAGCCACAACTACTGCGAGCCGCGGCCGTCGAGGTCCTGGACCGCGCCATCCGGGAGGGCAACGCTGCCCTCGAAGAGGCCACCACCGGTGGCGAGGCGCTGCACCGGTATCTGCACGCCGCCATCGACGGTGGACTCGGTGCCGTCAACATCGTGTACCCGCTTCTCGACGACCACGACTGGCCAGAACAGCGCGACGCCGCTCGCAGCGTGCTCGACCGGCTCGTCCAGGCAGCGGCCCGCGATGGTGCGATCGGCCACGAGCACACAGCGACTGATCTCGCCCTCGCCGCCATCCGCTTTTGCCGGCCCCTTGCTATCGGACTCGACCCGCCTGCCGAGCGGGCCATCGCCCACCAGCAACTCACCCTCTACCTCGATGGCCTGGCCGTCTCCGCCACAACGCTCCCGCCGAGGTCATGACCCCCATCGACGAACGAGACGCTGGCACCACCGGCGATCGGAAGTGAGAATCCGCAGAGCCACCGAAGTGCCAGTATGCCGCACGTAGATGTTCGGCTACTTCTGCTGGGCTCGTCACGCTGCACCGCAGGAGACCCCGGGCATCTGCGTCCTGAACTCAACAGAAGCGTTGCCAGCGTCTCCGCCTACTTCGCTTCGGCGCATTGGCGGCACGAGACACGAACCATCCCGTCCTGACGAGTCTGCAGTCCTTCGCCGTTCCTCAGGCCTTCGCCGCAGTCAGCGCATCGCATTCGGACCTTGCCTTCGACAGCGACTGGTCGGATTGCCGCCGGGTCTGGATCAACCTTGGTTTCGATCGGGGCAGCATTCTCGGCCGCCGGTCCGGTCATGTCGAATGAACCTTGACCCTCCATCTGACGGTGCTCGTTGCGACGGTTCGATGGCGGCGCTGCCCCAGCACTGCTCGCCGCCGGCTTCTGCATCGTTGGCTTCGGCAGATTCTGCAGCGCGGAGACGATCGTCGATCGGTCTATTGGATCTTCACCCTCGGGCGCGGCGATGTCGGTGAGTGGGCAGCTCGGGGTGCCGGGTACTTCTCCGGGGCCACGGAATCGGACTGAATCGGCCGGGGTTTTGCATCAGGTCCTCTGAAGTCCTGAGAGGATTGCAAGATGCCCAAGGTGGGCCACGTTGTCGAATGGGCTCCAACAAAGACGAAGCACTCGAATCCTCCTGTGTGCCGGCATCCCCGACGTTCTGTTCACTGTCCATCGCTTCTCCCCTGGCCACGCACTCCAAATCATGCCAAATGAACCATCCTGGCGGTCAGATCGGCGTTGCCTGTTCAACGAACGCGCACGACGTCGAGATCAGCTTCATCTCCCTCTCGTCACGGGCTCTCGTTTTGAGCGGCTCGTCGTTGCAAACGAGATAGGCCAGCGGATGACGAGATTCAAACTCGCGACCCTCACCTTGGCATCGGCGCGTAGGTTGACGTAGTGCCACGGCTCAGCGAGTTCTATGGAATTGTCATCTACATGTACTTCAGCGACCACAACCCTCCCCACTTCCACGCGATCTACGCAGAGCACGAAGCGATCATCGGCGTTGACGACGGGTCGATCATTCGCGGCGGCCTACCGAAGACTGCTGCGCGCCTCGTCGAGCAGTGGCGCACACTTCACGAAACCGAACTTCACCGAAACTGGCTCCTCGCACAGACGCCAGCACCGCTGTCGAGCATCGAGCCTCTGCAGTAGGATGGCAGACATGGAGGTTCTCGTTCGCGTCACTGAGGTCAAGCATCTCGGCGCCCGCCTACTTCGCGTGGTCTTCGCTGACGGCCTAGTCCGAGAGATCGACTTCGCAGGAGCGCTCCCCGGCATCCTGTCAACTATCGATAACGACACTGCTTTCAGCCAAGTCACCGTCGACGCCACCGCCGGGACCGTCTGCTGGTCAAACGGAATCGACCTTGACCCTGATGTTCTACACGGCGATCAGGAACCCGCCAGCGGACACGCGCCGACCGTTGTGCGCGAATACCGCCTCCAACAGACCGCCTGAACGCCGCTCGCATCGCGAAACGAGGGATGCACCTGACAGTGGCACCAACCTCATCGTTGGCCGGCCCGTGAACGTTCAGCTTGCGCGTAGCAGTGTGCTGAGCATCTCTGCTGCGGCGCGGTCCCATGCTGGCATCGACGCTGCGTACACGTTGAGAGTTGTCGATGATCGTGCATGGCCCAAACGCGCGGACACGACCGGCAGAGCAACACCCGACGCCAGCAACTGTGTCGCGACGAAATGTCGAAGATCATGCAAACGGAAATGCTCCACACCAGCCTGGTCCAACGCAACTGCGAACCGCTTTGTCACCCAGTTCGGCTTCCACGACGCCATCACGTCCGCCGTCGAGAACAACGGACAACCCGCCACCGGCACTCCCCTGGCTGCCGCACGCTTCGAACACTGCTCCCGATGCGTTCGCAGCAAGGCAACTGTTTCGGCGTCGAGATCAACACAGTTGGCGTTCTTTGTTTTACGGTCCTGCAGCACTGGACCGCCAGCGGCGTCGATCAACCCGCGCACCAGCCGGACCCTTCCATGCACGAGATCAATATCCGCCCACGACAGTCCGAGGATCTCGCCGCGCCGGGCACCAGTGGTCGCAGCGAGCCGAACGAACATCATCAACGTCGGGTCGGTCCTGCGCAACGACTCAAGCACCTTCGTCACCACCGCAGGCTCCGGCACGACATGACAACGCGGACCAACATCAACACGCGTCGCGTTTGCCGCCGGGTTCGACCAGATCCAATCCCAGCGAACAGCCTGAGCCAGCGCCGCATGCACCACGCCACGTATCCGCCCGACCGTCGCCGAGGACAACGATGACCTGCCAAGCTCAGCAATCATCTGATCAATCTGCGCCGTGGTGATTGCGCCGACCGGTACCCCACCAAGACGAGGACGGACATGATGACCAACAATCGACTTGCTCTCGCGCAACGTACTCTTCGACCACCCAGGCTCCTTGGCAGCGATCCACGCCTCAAGCAACGTCGCGAACGACGCCTGAGCACCAAACGCCGGACCGGCCTGCGCCGAGGACACCAACTCCCGCAACGCCTTGGCCGCCTCCGCTTTCGAAGCTCGCACGGTGCGTGTCCGGTAACGGACCTTGCCCGTCAACGCGTCGACCCCGCCATAGGCACGCAACTCCCACGAACCCGGCGCCCTTTGCCGCATCGAACCAGCCGGTTGAATCGCTCGCCCACGTTTTCCCATATCAAAACATCGGGCAAGCTTTCAACACCTTGAACGACGACTTTCGGCACGTCGGCCATGGGCACGCAATGGGCATCTCATGGGCACAAACCACCGAAAACGCAGGTCAGCGGCCCTTGTAGGGCCGCTGACCTGGTATTTCTTGGAGCGGATGACGAGATTCGAACTCGCGACCCTCACCTTGGCAAGGTGATGCTCTACCAGCTGAGCCACATCCGCATATTGCGAACCACACTTTAGCAACTAGTCCGCAGGACCGGACAAGGCCGTTTCGGACAGTGTGCTCGCACGTGCGTCGACAACGATGGCCGCCAGGGCGAGCAACACCACAGTCGCGAACACACCTTGCATGGGGCGCAGATGTTCGCTGTAGATGAGCCAGGCACCCGTCGCGGAGATGACCGGACTGGCCAACGTGAGCAACGAGGCGACCGTGAGATCGAGGTGACGCTGCGCCCACGTCATCAGGCCGTGGCCCACGAGTCCGGGACCGCACACCATCAACGCAATCATCAACCAATCGCGCCCACCAACGGCGTGGAGGTCGCGTGACGTGAGCAATCCCCCACGGGATGGCCACCGACGCACCGACGGTGAACACGCACGCGATGAACGACCACGAGTGCACGCCGGTCGATCGAATGCGTTTGACCTGAACGAAGTAGACCGTCCAGAGCAACAGGTTGATTACCGCGAGAGCGTTGCCGCGCATTGCCGTGCCGCTCTGTTGCCCGAGGCCAACACGACGCCGAAAACGCCCGCCAATGCCGCGACCGCATAGTTGACCTGCCGGCGAGACGAGCGCTCGCCAAACAGTGGAAAGGCGACAAAGAGCAACAGGGCTGGTTGCACCGCAGGAATGAGCGTGGCAACCGCGATCGACGTGGCCTTGTATGACTCAAAGCTGGCCATCATCGACAACGCAAACAGAACTCCCGGAAAGAGGGCCTGTCGAAAGATCGCCGCCGTAATTCGACCTCCAGTGAGATAGGCAACCGCGATCATCACCGGCACAGCGAACCCAAGCCGGAACACAATGATGGACGGCGCCGATGCCGAGATGCTGCGAACGATGAGTGGGCCGAATCCCCATGCAATGACCGCCAGCGAAGCTGCGGCCAATGGCACGTCACGCGATGACGAGCGCGTCTGTACTGCGGTGG
Source organism: Actinomycetes bacterium (assembly GCA_031367435.1). GTDB lineage: Bacteria > Actinomycetota > Acidimicrobiia > Acidimicrobiales > Ilumatobacteraceae > WLMZ01. Next base: position 6,244 of record JANLPV010000008.1, read on the forward strand.
TCATGTGCGTTGGTCGGGTGGACGCAGATCGACTCTGAGCACCAGGAAGCCATCTTCGATCACTCCAAAGGCGTCACCGATGATGGCGAAGTCCTGAAAATCGGTTTGTGCCTGTTGGATGAACGCTTGGCGTTCCTCGCCCGCAACGGGTGGGAGCGGACGCTTCTTCACAGCGGCAGACCGCTCGCGGAATCGTGCCAACATTTCTTCAACATCAAGGGCAGCCATTCCGGTAACGGTACCCGTAGCGGACGCCGCCCGAACGGTTTAACGGTTGCGGTTCCTGCGGTTTCTCAGCAGCGGATCCATGAGCTCAGATGCCAACGGCGCAGCGGAAGCCACTGGTTCACTCTCGATCACAAACGCGTCAGCCGCAACGTCGGCAACGTCGTCTGCCTCATCGGCATCGTCTGCATCGTCGGCACCGTCGGCACCGTCGTCGGCATCGTCTGCCTCATCGGCATCGTCGGCATCGTCCGGTCCATCGGGATCATCTGGCTGATCGACCTCAGCAAGCTCGCCAGCTGCAGCAGCGTCCTCAGCATCAACCTCAACTTCGCGGTCTACGACAAGTGCAACGTCGGCTAGGTCGTCGTCGTTCGAATCGATGCCATCAACATTCGGGGCGGGGTTCGGGTCGCGGAGGTCGTCAAATCCAATGACGTCGATGCGCGCCGCTGCCACAAGATCGATCACGGGTTCTTGAATCGGGGCACCCTCGACCACTCCCCAACGCAGTGGTTGAGCATCATCGGGACGTACCGAGTCGAGCAGATCTTGCTGACCATTGACATCGAGTCGACGAAATTTTCGGTCGCCCATGATCTCGAGCGGCGCAAGGAGTTCGGGCTCGGGGCGAGTGCTCCGCCAGAACCAGACGGTGATCACCAAGAGCGCAAGACCCAAGAGCGCAAGTCCGCCTGCGAGGAGGTACACCTTGCGGGTGCTGCTCGCATCGTTGACCGAATCGGCAAGGAGACCGTTGGCGAGCAGCCCGGACGAGTGGAGCGACAACGACTTCATGACTTGCCAAGTCTCGCATGTTTGTCCAGAAAGTGTGCGCCTCCCCCGAAGATGCGCTTAGCTGGTGGCCCATGACCAGCGCGTTGATCTTTCTCGCGATCGCGGCAGTGTGCGCAACAATGCTTTGGGGTGCCTATCAGATCGAACCTCATTGGGTGAGCAAAGACGCTGGCCGAATGGTGTGTTACGGCCAGGGGCTCGGCCGCAACGGTCAATCCGATGGACGCTGGCGCGAAGTGCGCGTCGCCAAGATCAGCATCGACACCGTGGAGGTTCGCCCGCGTCGCGGTGGTCTCACGACATCACATCGCGATGGCGCGACCCGAAATCCGAAAGCTCTCGTTCAGAAAAGACTTCCCAAGGCGTCGTACTGGAAGGTGATCGGCGCGTCCGATACTCCCCCAAAACGACGAGCCATCTACCTTCTCGACGGCAGCGACGACGAGGCATTGCCGTTCATGTACGCGCTGCGTCTGCCGGCGAACAGCAAAGCAATCCCGATGCTCGATGCAATGGCAGCGAATCGGCACACATCTAGTGCTGCGACACCGAATTCAGAAACGACTCAATCGGAGGTGCCACCTGATCGAGGTTGAGCAGGAAGGCGTCGTGGCCATGCGGCGAATCGATCTCCACGTACTCACAGCGCGTACCTCCGGCGACGAGTAGATCGCGAATCTGACGCTGCTGATACGACGGATAGAGCATGTCGCTCCAAATGCCCATCGTGAGCACCGGCACCTTGACACGCGACATGGCCGACACAAGACCGTTACGACCTCTGCCAACATCATGCAGATCCATCGCCTTGCCGATGATGAGATAACTGTTCGTGTCGAAACGCCGAATCAGTTTGTCACCGTGGTGATCGAGGTAACGCTCGACCTCGAACCGTTGCCACATTTCGAAACCGTCTTTGAGTGTCGCTCCGTCGGCGAGCTCGCGCCCGAAGCGATCGGTGAACACGTTGTCGCTGCGAAACGTAACTTGGGCGACCATGCGCGCGACGGCCAAGCCTTCCCACGGACCATCGCCAACGGGCGCGTCGTAGTAGTCACCGCCGCGCCACCGCTGATCGAGCAGAATTGCCCGACGGCCGATCGCGCCCCAAGCGATCTGCTGTGCAGTCGCCTGCGCACACGTCGCGATTGGCACAATCGATCGCACGCGATGCGGATACGTAATCGCCCACTCGAGTACCTGCATGCCGCCCATCGAGCCGCCAATCACGCTGTGCCACGTGTCCACACCGAGATGATCGGCCAAACGGGCCTGGACGCGCACCATGTCACGAATCGTGATGACAGGAAAGCGCGAACCGTAGGGCTTGTCATCGACTGGATGCGTCGAGGCCGGACCTGTGGAGCCCTGACAACCGCCGAGCACGTTGGCGCAGACGACGAACCAGCGATTGGTATCGATTGCCTTGCCGGGCCCGATCGCGTCGTCCCACCAGCCCGCACCAACGTGACCTCGTCCGTCAGAACCGGCCGCATGGCTGTCGCCGGTCCATGCGTGGCAGACGAGAACGGCATTGCTCGCTTCATCGTTGAGCTGACCCCACGTTTCATACGCAGTGGTGACGTTGGTGAGCGAGGTGGCCCCGTCGAGGGCAAACGGGCGATCGGCAGCAATAGTGAAAAACTGACGATGGCCCACAGGATCGCCTGGCAACCACGCGCCGGTCACAGGTAGGGATGCCTTGTCCACGTTGCCCTCCTCTCCTCGTCGTAGCCCACCATCCGGATTCGGGACCATGAGCGGCTGTCAACACCACGACATCGAGAGCGGCCGGAGCCTTTGTTGCCGGGCTTTCACTCGGCCACATCCCATCAGATGATGGAGGCACCTTGGGGCTTCCGACCCAGGTTGCCGGGCCCCCGCAGAGGCCGCTCGTAATGCTTCAGGGAGTGTAACTGCTTGGACGCGCGAGTCAACGGACATAATCGACGGCAGCGCGCCGCGAGCGGCTACTTGTTGTATCGCTGCTCAAGCTCGAAGTGCTTGTCGAGTCCGATGAGGTGGCCGAAGTCGTCGAAGCTCACAAGACGGTCGAGATGACCGCGCAGTGAACCGTGCTCGCGTAACAACGCCAATGATTCGCGGACCGCCCGCACCATCGTGAACAGTGAACTCAGTGGTGACACGATCAGTCGGAAGCCGAGATCAGCTAACTCCGCAGGCGTGAGCAAAGGAGTCTTGCCCGTCTCGACCATATTGGCAACGAGCGTGACGTCGCTGAGTTGGGTGGCGATTTGTTCCATCTCCGCGATCGACTCGGGGGCCTCGACGAACACCGCGTCAACGCCAATATCGCGGGCCTTCTTCGCCCGCTCGATCGCCTCAGCCAGACCAACGACGGCGCGCGCATCGGTGCGAGCAGTGACGTGCAGGTGCTCGCGATGTTCCACGGCGGCACGAAGTTTGGCCAGCCAATCATCGGTGGGCACGACGTGCTTTCCGGGCATGTGGCCACAACGTTTCGGCCACACCTGATCCTCGATGAAGAGGCCCGCGGCCCCTGCCTGCTCCCAAAGTTCCACCGTGCGGATTACGTTCAGTGGACCTCCGTAACCGGTGTCAGCATCGACGATCACGGCCGCATCGGGAGCGGCTGCGCAGATGCGCGACGCCGCGTCGGCCATGTCTGTTTGTGTGAGTAAACCAACATCGGGTTGACCGAGCATCGTGGCGCTGACGCAATAGCCGCTGACGAAGACGGTGCGGAAGCCCGCCTCGGCAGCCAAGAGCACCGACAGCGCGTCCCAGACCCCTGGCATCAACACGCTCTCACCGCTGGCGAGTTGAGCGCGTAGCTCGTGACCGGTCACGATCCACTTTCGGCGAGGCGCGCCACTGCGAGGTCCTTGAGTCGCTTGTAGTCGACCTTGCCGTTGGCGGCGCGGCCGATCGTGTCGACGATGACGACGTGTCGCGGTGCCTTGTAGTGCGCGAGGCGGCCCTTCACATGATCGGACAGGATCGCAAGGTCGAGGTGCATATCTCCTTCGGCTTCGACAACGGCGCAGATGACCTCACCAAAGCGTTGGTCAGGTATGCCGACACACACGGCATCGCAGACGCCAGCGTGGGTCTTCAAGGCTTCCTCGACTTCCTCTGGGAATACCTTTTCGCCGCCGGTGTTGATGCACACCGACCCTCTGCCAAGTAAGCGCAGCGTGCCATCGACATTCACCTCGGCAAAGTCGCCAGGCACACTCCAGCGCCGGCCCTCGTACATACGAAAGGTCTGTGCCGACTTCGCCTCGTCCTTGTAGTAGCCGAGCGGAATGAAACCTCCGACGGCCACAACGCCCTGCTCGCCGGAACCAGGCTCGACACGCGCACCGTCCTCATTGAATACGGCACAGTTGACTCCGATCTGGAACTTGGCAGTCTGCTGCGGCGCGCCTTTCGAACTGAACGACGCACCCATACCCACCGCCTCCGATGACCCAAACGAATCGAACAGAATGGCTTGCGGAATGAACTCAAGCAGGCCGGCTTTGTTCTCCTGACTCCACATGACCCCGCTCGAGGTGATCAGGCCGACGCTTGTCAGGTCGTATGTGTTGGGGTGCTCGACAAGGTGGTCGAGCATTGGGCCGGCAAAGGCCTGGCCGACGATGATGATGCTGTTTGCCGCGCGTCGCTGCACCGTGGACAATAGTTCGGCGACATCGAACTTGCGATTGGCGAGCGTGACAATGCAACCGCCCAGCGCCATGTTGTTGAGCGCACTGAATTGACCGGTGCCATGCATCAGCGGACATGCGACGATCATCACAGGTCCCGTGGACAGCGAGACATCGATGCGCGTCATCAGGTCGTCGATGCCATCGGCGGGTGGAGTGCCCACGATCGCGTTGCCACCACCGCCGAGCACGTTGTAAAGATCGTCCTGGCGCCACATCACACCTTTGGGCATGCCCGTTGTGCCGCCTGTGTACAGCAGCAGCAAGTCGTCGCCGCTCCGCTCGATCGCTGGCATCGGCAATGGGGCTTGACCGCCGACCACGGACTCATAAGGTGTGGCCCACGAAGGCCCATTGCCAGTGTCGTCGGAGACGACGTACCACCGTCTCACCTTGGGTAGGCGCGGTCGGACATGCTCGAGCAGTTCGGTGAATACGGCGTGGAACACCACCGCCTCTGCGTCCGCGTTTTCAAAGAGATGCACGATCTCCTCGGCCGCGTACCGATAGTTCGTGTTCACTGGTGCCATGCCGGCCTTGAACGCGCCAACCATGGATTCCATGTATTCGGGCGAGTTGTAGAGGTAGCAGGCAAGCTTGGCCTGATGAGTGACACCTGATGCGAGAAGGTCCGCGGCAAGCGCATTCGAGCGCTGCTCGAAGGCGCGCCACGTGATCACACGCTCACCTTGTATTTGGCAGGGGCGATCGGGCACCCGCGCCGCGACCGCAGAGAAGATCTCGGCAAAATTCCAATCCGTCATGGTTCCCCAGTTCCGCGCGTGTTCCGATCTGCCAAGGTAGCCGCGGTAGACACAGCCAGCAGTCTCGTAGTGGCCTCTGAGGGTCGATGCCATGACTGACCGTTCAGCGCTGTCGACTGATGGCGCGGTCAGTTCCGCCTGATCCATCAGCGAGTAGACGGAACTGGTTCAGACGATCATGCTGACGGAGTGAACGCGCACTTCTTGACTCTGAAGGCACACGTTGTCGTCCGCGGTGAGCGGTTGGTCAGCGTTGCCATCACGCCAATTTTGGCGGGCGAAACAGTGGCCGCGTTTGGCGGGGGATGTATTTCGGGCGCGACACTGGCCGCGCTGCCACCCGACCAGCAGGGACGCAGCATCCAAATCGATGAGGACCTCTACATGGCCGGCTCGGTGTTCGCCGACGGCGCCGACATGGTGCAGCATTCGTGCTCACCCAACTGCGGCATCGTGTCTGGGGTGCTTGTGGTGGCGATGTACAACATCGGTGAGGGCGACGAGCTCACGTACGACTACGCGATGACCGATGGCAGCGTCGCCGACGAATTCGAGTGCCGTTGCGGCGCCGCCAACTGCCGTGGGCGAATCACCGGTAACGACTGGATGCTCCCTGAGCTCCAGCTCACATACCGCGGTAACTTCAGCCCCTACTTAGCCAAGCGCATTGCCGCATTGGTCAGCATCGGTGCCGAGCGCCGCGCGTTTGCGCTGTAAACCCACGGCAAGGCACTGCTCGCATACTTCATGAATCGGCGCGCTACTGTCAGCGCCAATGCGAGTGTTGATTGTGGGGGCCGGTGGAGTTGGGGCGGCATTCGCGTCAATCGCAGCACGTCGACCGGTCTTCACTGACATCGTGATCGCCGATATCGAGGCCAACAGATCTAGCCGCGCCGCCGCAAAGGCAGCGAGTGATCGGGTTCGCTCCACACGTGTCGATGCGAGCGACGCGGCCGACATCGTCGAGCTGGCACGAACCATGCGCGCCGACATCATCGTTAATGCCTGCGATCCGCGTCTCAACCCGCCGATCTTCGATGCCGCGTTCGAAGCCGGCTGCCATTATCTAGATATGGCGATGCACATGTCGACGCCTCATCCCACGAATCCCTATTCGGAACCCGGCGTGATGCTCGGCGACGCACAGTTCGCGGTTGCAGATCAGTGGACCGAGCGAGGTCAACTCGCGTTGTGCGCGATGGGCGTCGAGCCCGGACTCTCTGATGTGCTTGCGCGCTACGCAAGCGACCACCTCTTCAGCAAGATCACCGAAGTCGGGATACGTGACGGCAGCGATTTGGCCATCGATGGATTCGCCTTCGCGCCAACGTTCAGCATCTGGACAACCATCGAGGAGTGCTTGAATCCACCGATCATTTGGGAGCGCGATCGAGGATTCTTCACGACGGCACCGTTCAGCGAACCCGAGACGTTCATGTTTCCTGAGGGCATTGGACCCCTGTGTTGCGTCAACGTGGAACATGAGGAAGTCATCTTGATGCCGCGCTGGCTAGACCTCGAGCGCGTCACTTTCAAATACGGTCTTGGTGAAGACTTCATCGAAGTACTGCGCACCCTGCACCGCCTCGGCCTCGACAGCACCAAGCCGGTATCTGTGCGCGGAGTTGAGGTTTCGCCGCGAGACGTTGTGGCCGCTGTGCTGCCCAACCCGGCCGAGCTCGGCGACCGAATGCGCGGGCGTACATGCGCGGGCACGCTCGTGAGCGGGCTCGGGCTCGACGGCGCGCCCCGCGAGGCGTACCTCTATCAGATTGTTGACAACGAATGGACCATGCGTACCTCTGGTCACCAGGCTGTCGTCTGGCAGACCGCCGTGCACCCGGTGGTGGCCTGCGAGCTGATTGCCGAGGGCACGTGGTCCGGTGCCGGGGTGATGGGGCCGGAGGCGTTCAGCGCCGATCCATTCCTCGATCTTCTCCCGGTGCACGGGGTGAGTTGGACACTCGAGGAGCGCGTGTCATCGCTCGACTGACCAAACGCGACGTCGAGGTCATGCTCCGCGAATTTGACGCTGATCCGATTGGCACGTTGACAATCGCGCTGCGCGTTGTGCTCGAGCGTGGCGATGCAACGTGGCCTGAGTTGGTGGCAGCTGCGCAGCTGACTGACACCCGCTCCGTAGCGTTGTTGGTCGGAGAGCATCGAGCGCTCGACGAGCTCGCAACAGAGCTGAACGAGCTTCGCACTCTCGACCGCGACTGACCCAATGGGCTAGCCTCACCCGAGAAAGTGAGGCACACCCGTGCGAGTTCATGTCGATCCAGACAAATGCCAGGGGCATAACCGCTGCTACGCGTTGGCGCCCGAGTTGTTCGATGTCGATGACTTGGGAAATGCCGTCGAGTTGAACGACGGCGTCGTTGCCGAGGGTCTCGAACACAAGGCCCGTCTTGCGGTGGCGAACTGCCCCGAATACGCAATCACGATCACGGAGTAGCACCATGGCCGCCAACCGACACGCGCCTGTAACCGATTTCGCCACCGACTTCGATCACACCGATCCAACATGGGTCAACAACCCGTTTCCGATCTGGGATGACCTACGCCAAACGTGTCCGATCGCGCACAGCGACCGATACGGCGGCACCTGGCTGCCAGTCACCCATGAGCACGTCTCCGCAATCGCGTATGACACCGAGAACTTCACATCGCGTGCAGTCGTGGTCAGCGAAGCCCGGCCTGGACCTAACGATCTGCCGGCGCCGATCGGTATAGCTCCGCCGATCACATCCGATCCGCCCTTTCACGCGATGGCACGGCGCATCCTGCTGCCGGCCTTTGCGCCTCGCAAGATCGAGGCGCCCGAGCCGTTCACGCGGCAGCTGTGCAATGACCTCCTCGATGAGCTGGAGGGCAAGGACGTTGTCGACGCCGCGATCGACTACGCCCAGCACATTCCGCTGCGCGTCATCGCGAAGATGCTCGGCTTCCCGGCTGAAGATGCCGACTATTTCCGGCACATCATTCATCTCATTCTCGAAGAGGGCATCACCATTGGCGAAGACGAGGAAGAGCGATTCGCTGAGCAACAAAGCATCGACGGATACTTCGACCGTCAGATTGCCGATCACGTCACGAACCCGCGCGACGACCTCACGACGTTCCTGCTCGAAGCCGAACTTGACGGCAACAAACTCATGCACGAACACGTGCGCGGCACGATGACGCTCATTCTTGTGGCAGGAATCGACACCACTTGGTCGGCGATTGGTGCGTCGTTGTGGCACCTCGCACAGCACCCGCTCGATCGCAAGCGCCTCGCCGCCGAGCCGGAACTGATGCCGTTCGCGATCGAGGAGATGCTGCGCGCGTACGCACCAGTCACCATGGCGCGCATGGTGGCCAAGGATGTAGAAGTCGGCGGTTGCCCGATGAAAGAGGGTGACTGGGTGTTGCTTCCCTTCCCCGCAGCGAACCGTGACCCCGCGTTCTTCGATCGTGCCGATGAGGTCCTCATCGACCGTGAGGAAAATCGACACTCGGCATTCGGACTCGGCATTCATCGCTGCCTCGGATCGAACCTCGCGCGCATGGAGCTTCGTGTCGCTGTCGAGGAGTGGATGAAGCGTTACCCCGATTTCGAGTTGGGCGAGGTAGACGGCCAGCCTGCAACCGTTACCTGGGCGGCCGGCCAAGTGCGCGGTCCGCGCAGTATCCCGGTGCGCATCAACGCCTAAGCCGTGCCGTCCGGAAGTTGGGTTGAGTGTCCGATCACCGGCTGGGCCAGGCTTAGATGCTGCGCATAGCCGACCTCGGTCGGCAAGAAGCCGTTGCGGTCTGGCCAGAGGAGTTGCGCCATCGCGAACTGCTCGCCGCGATACCACGCCTGCGCAGTGGTGAAGTAGTGACCGTGTTCGCTCACGTCAATTGGCGCGAACACGCAGCGAAGCTCGTTATCGAGTAAGCCAACGAGCTCGACACCGAGCGGTATCTCCGTTCCACCTTGCAACAAGTCGACCACCAAAGTGAGCAGTCCACTTGCGGCAACCGGAGTGAGACCGAAGATCACGACCTCCGCGAAACCGGTGAGCGCAGGCAGGCCGATTGTGTAGCAGTAGCCCGGCGTGGCCGGTCTGGTCTCAGCGTTGGCGAGGACCGGTTCGAGCGCCCACCCTTTCGTCTCGATCATCCACTCGATCTTCTCTGCGTGTGGAATGTGAAAGTCCGCGAAGGCGTCGCTCATGTCAGATCAACGATTCGCTCTCCAGATCGAGCGCATGTTGCAGGTGCCGTGTTGCCATCGCTGCGAACATGGCTTCGCTTCGGTCCGTGCCGCCCACGATCTGCGATGCAATCACGGCCATGATCACCCCCGAGAAAGCCTCACGTCGATACTGCTGCCATGCCCATTCGTGGTCGATATCGATGTCGTAATCACGCTGCAGTGCATCGACGTATTCGGTGACCAAGTCGCGTTCGATCGTGACGCGATCCGCAGGAAGAGGGCCGGCACCGAGAAAGTACGAGACGTCGCCCATGGCGGGCCCATGCCCCGGTGATTGCCAGTCGACAGTGGCGATCGGCGATCCGCCGACCGCCGTCGCGAACATCAGATTGTCGAGGCGGTAATCCCCATGCGTCACCGTCAGCGGCGAGTCGCGGCCGTCGACCCATTCCGCGATGCGACTACCAAACCGCTGCACCAACGCCGTTGCTTCGGCTGACAGGTACGTGCCATAGGTAGCCATGAATCCGGGAAAGAGCATCGCCCACATGCCCGCCAGCATCATGCCGTCGTCGGGACCCGTGCGACGACTCAGCCATTCGATATCCGCAAGCGTCGCGTCGCCCCAACGCGGCCCATGCAGTCGGGCCAGTTCAAGAACGGCGACCCGTGCATGCTCGACCGAGCAGCCAAGGATCTGATCGCCCTGTGCAGCGGGAGCGAGGTCTTCGAGCACGATCACGAAGTCGCCATCGAAGGCGTTCCATTCGGCGTGATAACAGCGCGGCACGCGGATATCGACGGTGGGTGCCACTTCGTTGTAGAACTTCACCTCGCGCTCGTAGTTGCGCAGCGCCATGCCCGTAGCACGGCTCGTTTCGTCTGGCGATGGCAGCTTCACCACAACACTGCTGGGTACGTACGCGGGTAGATCGCCTGTCGGGCCGCGTAGCGACAGCCGCAGATTCATCCCCACGAGACCATCGCCGATCCGTTGGGTCTCGAAGATCTCGACCGCGGCATCAAAGACGTCGGATAGCCACTCATCAGTTACTTGCTCAGGTCCCACGGTCGAGCACGGTAGCGTCCACAACCGTGACAGTTACTAACGAGAGCGCCATCGCCGACCACGTCGATCGCGTCAACAACGCTGGCTACACGATCATCGAAAATGCGTTCTCCGCCGACCTCGCCGATGAACTCGTGGCCGACCTCACACGACTCGAACACAGTCTCAACATCGAGCCCGCAGCCAATGGGTTTGAGGGGTACAACACGTGGCGCATCTACAACCTGTTGATCCATGGAGCGTTGTATACGCAGATTCCTGTGCATCCCATCGTGTTGGCGATCATGCACAAGATTCTTGGTGATGGCTGCCTCGTCAGCAGCCTGTCGTCGATCTGCATCGGCCCCGGCGAAGTGGCTCAGCCGATCCATGCCGACGATCAACTGTTGCCACTGCCAAAGCCGCACATAGCCACGATCGCGAACGGTATGTGGGCACTCACCGATTTCACCGAGGACAATGGCGCGACGCGAATCATCCCCGGTTCCCACACGGCTGACCATTCACCCCAATACGGCGCCGCGCAGGAATCAATCGCGGCCGAGATGCCGAAGGGAAGCATCCTGGTCTGGCACGGCTCGCTCTGGCACGGCGGCGGGGCCAACACCACCGAGGTCCGCCGATGGGGTATCGCAATGAACTATTGCGCCGGCTGGGTTCGCCAGCAAGAGAACCAACAACTCGGCATCCCTCTCGACATCGCCCGCGACTTCTCTCCCGCCTTGCAAGAACTGTGCGGATTTCACATCTATCGCGGCCTCATCGGTCACATCGAGAAACGCTCCCCCGCTGAGCTGTTGTTGAATACGCAACGATCCACCGAAATGCTGTGGCAACGCACCTGACCGATACCGTCAGGGAGACATGTACAGGTTCTTGCTCCGCCCCAAATGGCTACTGTTGCACGTTGTCATCCTCATGTCCGTTGTTGGAATGCTCGCGCTCGCGCGTTGGCAGTGGGATAAGCACATCGCCCGCGACGCATTCGTAGCCGACGTGCAGGCACGCCAAGCAGCCGCTCCCCAAGATCTTGCGCTGTTACTCGTTACGCACACAAGCGCTGCCGACATCGAGTGGTACCGCGTTGCTGCGTCCGGGTCATATCTGACCCACGGCGAGCTTCGCCAGATCAACCGAACACAAAACGGCGTCAACGGGGTCAATGTGCTCACCCCGTTCCAGATCGCGAACGGACCCGTCCTTCTCGTGAACCGCGGCTTTGTGCCGGACGGCCTTACGGTGACCGCTGCCCCGACAGGCACCCTGCGAGTTGGTGGCACAGCGCACACGACGCAGACACGCAAGACGGGCGAGCTCACCGACGACGAGAGCGCAACGAACACCGAGGTCCGCCGCGTCGACCTCGCACTGATTGCCAAACGGATCAACATCGACCTTGCCCCGGTGTACATCGACTTCATCGCATCGGAACCCGCGTCGCCGACGCCACCGACGCGGGTCCCTCCGCCCAACCTCGGCAGCGGTCCCCCGCACGTGTCGTACACCGTGCA
>JANLPV010000029.1:0-36524 GCA_031367435.1 Actinomycetes bacterium
TTCGGTGTGCTGCGCGGCGGCACGATCAAGGTGCAGCAGATGAATGCACTGTGGCCCGCGCTCTTACAGCGTGCCCACATTCGAGAAGCGCTCGGGCCAGATGCCGTGCTCGAAGGTCGTCATACGGCGTGGCCGATCCCCGCGCGTATCGATCAAGCGGTACTCACGCACGGTCGCGTGCTGTTCGTTGGCGATGCGGCCACGGCAACCGATGCACTCACTGGTGAAGGCATCGGCCAGGCACTGCTCACCGGCCGAGTCGCAGCCGAGGCCATCATCGTTGGCGGTGCGCTCGAGCCTGACCTTGCCCGCACGCACTACGAGCGCGCGGTCGCGCACCATCTCTTTGCCGATCACCGAATGTCACTGAGGCTCGGTCGGATTCTTGCTCGACCGTTGGGGGCGCGCGGCGCGGTACGAGTAGTGGGTATCAACGATTGGACCCGACGAAATTTTGCGCGCTGGATGTTCGAAGACGAACCGCGCGCCGTGCTGTTCACGCCGTCGCGTTGGCATCGCCGGTTCTTCCGTCGACCGGGGGCATTCAGCGACAACTCGCACTGAGCGCAACCGACGCCTCTGCGGGCACCCGCCGCCGCGGATACGGTGGCCACATGCGCACACGACTCACCGAGCTGTTGGATATCGAGCACCCCGTCATGCTCGCTGGCATGGGCGGCGTCAGCTATCACGCCCTCGTTGCAGCGGTCAGCGAAGCGGGCGGTATTGGCACCTTTGGGGCAAGCACGATGAGCATCGCGCAGCTTCCCGAGGAGATCGCCAAGGTGAAAGCACTGACTTCCAAACCCTTCGGCGTCGACCTCCTCACGGCATTTCCGGGTCAGGTAGAAGCGGGCATCCAGTCAGTGATCGATGGCGGCGCACGGATATTCGTTGCCGGCCTCGGCGTGCCCCGCGAGGTCATCGACCTTTTGCACTCGCACAACATTTTGGTCGGCAGTATGGCCGGCAAGGTTCGCCATGCCGTCTCCGCCGTAGCGAGCGGTTGTGACTTCGTCGTTGCGCAAGGCACCGAAGCCGGCGGGCACACTGGAACCATCGCCACGATGGCGCTCGTGCCGCAAGTGGTCGATGCAGTCGGGGACAAAGTGCCCGTGGTCGCGGCAGGCGGATTGTTCGATGGGCGCGGCCTCGTCGCTTCGCTCGCGTTGGGTGCTGACGGCGTATGGATCGGCACCCGCTTCATCGCCACCCCCGAGGCCCAGGCTGTGCAGGGTTACAAGGAGGCATTGCTCAGCCTCGCCGAGGATGGCACCGTGATCAGTAAGAGCTACACCGGCAAGACGTGTCGAGTAGTTCGCAACGATTGGACGAACCACTTCGAGGAACACCCTGACGAGTTGCAGCCATTCCCAGCGCAGGCCGGCGTGTCGGTGCGCGCTGGAGTGAATCACCTCGGTTACGAGTCCGCCACGGTCGTGGAAGCGAACAAGGAGTTCATGCCTGCCGGACAGGGCGTGGGAGCAATCCACGAGTTGATCCCTGCCGGCGACATCGTGCGCTCGATGGTCGCCGAGGCGGAACGCACCATCGACCGACTCATCTCGGTTCGCCGATGAACACCACCCCGCCGAACAACACGCCAAACCCGGCCGAGTACGTCGACACCGTTTGGCTCCGTGATATCGAGCCGACGCTGCACGAGTACATCCGCATTCCCAACGTGTCGGAGGCGTACGACGCCGACTGGCGCGCGCACGGTCACATGCAACGAGCCGTCGAACTCGTGCGTGCTTGGTGTGCGGCGCGTCCGATAGCGGGACTGACGGTGGTCGTGCACGAACTCGAAGGGCGCACGCCGGTGATCGTCATGGAGATACCGGCCTTCGACGCCGGCTCAGACGGTTCCGCCTCAAAGAGTGCCGCTGCAGAGAGTGCCACCTCAAACAGTGACACCTCAAACAGTGACACCGTTCTTCTGTACGGCCACCTCGACAAGCAACCCGAGATGCTCGGCTGGCGCGATGGCCTCGGCCCGTGGCTGCCAGTTGTGGAGGGCGACAAGCTCTACGGACGCGGCGGTGCCGACGACGGATACTCAGCATTCGCGTCGTTGCTTGCGATCGAGGCCGCGCAGGTAGCGGGGCTCTCACACACGCGTTGCGTTGTACTGATCGAAGCCAGTGAGGAGAGCGGCAGTCCCGACCTTCCCGTGCATCTCGTTGCCTTGCGCGATTGCATCGGCACACCGTCGTTGGTGGTGTGCCTCGACAGCGGTTGCCTCGATTACGAACGACTCTGGGTCACCACGTCCTTGCGCGGCCTGGCTCACTGCACCCTGACCGTGCAGATCCTGACCGAGGGCGTGCACTCCGGCGAGGCAAGCGGCGTAGTGCCATCGTCGTTTCGCATCATCCGCGAACTCCTCGATCGCGTCGAGGACTCCGCGACCGGCGCGTTGCTCGTGCCGGAGTTGCACGTGAAAATTCCCGCCGACCGCATCGCGCAGGCACAGTCGACCGCGGCCGAATTTCCTGAGCCGATCGCCAACCACTTTCCGTTTGTTGAGAGCGCGCGTGCCATGGTCGACGAACCCGCCGAACAACTACTCGCGCGCACATGGCGGCCATCGCTCAGCATCACCGGCGTCGCAGGCATCCCCGATGTGTCAGTGGCCGGCAACGTGTTGCGGCCATCCACCTCGCTGCAGCTCAGCTTTCGCCTACCGCCCAGCTGCGACCACCGCAGCGCAGCGGAGGCAATCAGCCGGACTCTCTCGGCCGATCCGCCATATAACGCGAAGATCACCGTCGGCGGGCTCGACTCGGCACCCGGCTGGAACGCGCCACCCTTTGCGGAATGGCTCGACGAGGCGTTGGAACACGCGTCGACCGAAGCGTTCGGGCATCCATCGCGCGCATTTGGCGAGGGCGGCACGATTCCCTTCATGGGCATGCTCGGCGAGATGTTTCCAGAGGCGCAGTTCGTGATCACCGGCGTGCTCGGACCCGGCAGCAACGCACATGGACCGAACGAGTTCCTGCATCTGCCCACGGCGCGCAAGGTCACCCAATGCCTGGTGCATATCCTCGCCGCGCACGCAGCGCGTCAGTCTCGTCACGCCCCCACCAACCAGTGATCGCGCTGTTACGGAGCAATCGCAACCTGCGCCTGTTGTTCATTGCCCAGATCATCAGCTACCTCGGCGACTGGTTCACATACGTTGCTTTGGCCGGGCTGATCACCGACGTCACCGGGTCGAAGCTGCTGGTGTCGATGTTGCTTGTCGCGTTCTCGTTGCCTTCGTTTCTGATGTCGCCGATCGCGGGTTCGGCTGTCGACCGATTCGATCGCAAGCAGATTCTGGTGGTGGTGTCGTTGCTGCAGGCAGTCGCCGCGCTCGGCCTACTCGGCGCTGGCCCTGGTCGGATCTGGATCGCGTTCGCAGCACAATCGATGATCTCGGGACTTGCCGCATTCGTGCGGCCGGCGATCGAGGCAGCCGTGCCGAATCTGGCCGTCGACGAGATCGAGCTCGGTCGCGCCAACGCATTGTTCGGCTCGAGTTGGGGCGTGATGCTCGCCGTTGGGGCATCACTCGGCGGGGCCTTTAGTACCGTGTTCGGCCGACGCGCGGCGTTCATCGCCGACGCTGTCTCGTTCCTCATCGCGGCAGCGCTCGTGTTGCTTGTGCGCGGCGCAATGCAACAAGCGCGAGACCACGCAGCAAGTCGGCGCATACGTCCGCTGGCCGACATGGGTGAGGCAATCAGCCAGGCGCGTCGCGACCCAGTGTTGCTCGCGTTGCTCACATCGAAGGCAACCTTTGCGGTCGGATCAGGAGTGGTGAGTCAATTGGCCGTGTTGGCAAGCGACGTGTTCCACGGGGGCGACGGTGCACGCGGCGTGATGATCGGCGCACGCGGTGTCGGCGCGGGTTTCGGGCCGCTGCTGGCCGCTCGCTATGTGGGCAAGGACCTCTCACGGGTGTTGTTCATCTGCGGGGTCTCTGGACTTGGCTTCGCCGCCTGTTATGCCGCAGCCGCGTGGTCACCGGTACTAATGCTCTCCGCGGCATTCGTCGCGCTGGCCCATCTCGGCGGCGGCGCGCAATGGACCTTGTCGACGTTTGGTTTGCAGATGCGATCGCACGACGCGATCCGAGGTCGCATCCTGGCTGGCGACTTTGCGCTCGTCACACTCATTCTCGCAATCACGAGCGCACTCGCTGGCGTAGCATCAGAAGCCGTCGGTGTTCGCTGGGCGATCACGATCTTTGCAATCGCCGCGGGAATTGCCGGATCGGCGTATCTCGTGTTGACCCAACGGCTTCGACGAACGCTGCAGCCACCACCGATCTCGTCCGTCCCACACGCAACCAACCTATGAGCATGACGACGCGACGGACGCAAACCCGACGGCAGATCAGTCTGCGTATGCGGCACGCCCATCCCCATGTATCGCGATATCCCGGTCGTGACATGGATCGCGCAGCGTGGCCATGCGGCATGTTGCGACGAGAAGATTCCGGTGTGGTGCGTAGTTGCGAAGCCGGCACCGTCGCTGCAGCCGTGGGGGCGGCACTGGCCGCTCAGCAATGGCTTGTCGGCATGGTCGGTATCGGTGTGGCCCTCACCGTACTGACGCTGTGGCATCGCGCTCATTTCGGCGCGGGTCGCCCCGAAAATCGCTACAACTAGCGACGCGCGCAGCTCCGTTCGCAATGGTCTTTTGTGGCTTCTGGAGAGCACTAATGCTCCCACTGGCGCGCGAACGGCAGGCACACGTCAGCTTGCGGAGGAACAGGCGATGAAGCTGCCGGTGAAGATTCTCTTCCCGATGGTGGTGTTCATCCTGCCCGTGATCTTCATCGTGCTGCTCGGCCCAGCTGCGATTCGGATTATGGAGCAGTTTTCGAAGTAACGAAAAGGACTGCCGCCTGGCTAGCCAGCATCGATCACTGCGATGCATGCGTCAACCAACGCCTGAGCGCGAACGTCGGCGGCAAGATTGGTGGCCATCTGATTCATGACGTACGCGAACGCGAACTCTCGTTCGGGCTGAGCGAATGCAACCGACCCGCCGGCGCCGGGATGTCCGTATGAGCCAGGCCCGGCGAACATCGAGAACGCTCCGGCCGTCATGAATCCCATGCCGAACGTGGTGGGCATGATGAGGCACTTGTCGGGTTCGTTCTCGGGCGTGACGGTGACCCGAGCGACATCGCGAACTGCGTCGCTCATCAACTGCACGCCATCTATCGGTGCCATGGTGGCTGCATAGACCTTGGCCAACGATGGCGCGTTGCTGACACCGTTGGCTGCAGGGATCTCGGCCGCTAGCACCTGACGTTCGTTGAACACGGGCGCACCCAATACACCGGGTTCTTGCACCGTGCTAAAGGCACCGTTGAGCGACAGTGCGTCGCCTGCTGGTGTGCCAGGACCAACGAACTGCGCGATGAATGCCGCGACCTCATCGTCGAGGTTGGGCGTCGATGGCAGAATCGGCGAGACGCGCGGCACGAGTTGATCGGGAAGCCCTACCCAGAGCTCTATGCCGAGTGGTTCAGCTATTTCCTGACGAACGAACGTACCGAGACTGCGATGCTGCGGATCGACTCGGCGCACCAATTCGCCAGCGAGCCAACCGTAGGTGAGCGCGTGGTAACCATGCGCTGTACCGATCGGCCAACGAGGTGCTGTGTCAGCCAAACGCGCTGTAACCGTCGGCCAATCGAGCGCCTCCTCAAGCGAGATCGGACCATCGACGGTGTACAGACCCACCTGATGCGAGAGCAGTTGGGCAACCGTGGCATCACCCTTGCCGTGGGCGGCGAACTCAGGCCAATACTTCGACACCGGTGCGTCGTACGACAGCAACCCACGATCGACGCACATCGCGACTGCGATGGCAGTAATTCCCTTCGTGGTGCTGAACACCAACTGCAGCGAATGCTCCGCGTATGGGATGGTGCGTTCGGCATCGAACCACCCGCCCCACAGGTCGACAACCTGCACGCCGCGGTAGTAGGCCGAGACACCCGCCCCAACCTCTTCAGTGTTGGCAAGGTTTGCAGCAAAGGCTTCGCGCACTGGCTCCCAGCCAGGCGCAACTGTTCCGACGATGTTGGTCATGCCGCCACCGTAGCGGGACTAGCGCAGCGGACCCTTTGTCGACGCCTCGTAACGGGTGGCGACGAGGATCACGCGTTGTCCACAATCTCGCGCAGCGTCTCGATGGTCTTGACTGCGTTTGGCCCCACCGGATTCACCGACAGCACGGTGACACCCGCTTCTTTGAATGCACCCACGCGCTCTTTGATGTAGCTCTTCGGGCCAACGAGGTTGGCGAGCTCGAGCCATTCGCCAGGTAGCGCCGCCGCAGCCTCGGCCTTCTTGCCCTCGAGGTAGAGGTCTTGCACGTTGACGGCCTCTTTCTCGTAGCCATACGCGCGGCAGATGTCGTTGTAAAAGTTCTTGCCACGTGCACCCATACCGCCGACGTACAACGCCATGCCCGGGCGGCCGTAATCGAGGATGGCCGTGCGAGCCTCGCCGACAAGATCGTCACCGATTGCCAACATCCCGCCGGCGGCAATATCGAGTGGCTTGCGCGCCGGATCACGCTTCACCGTGCCCGCCTTCAACGCGTTGCCCCACACCTGTTGGAACTTCTCAGGAATGAACATGATCGGTAGCCAACCATCGGCCATCTCGGCCGTTGCCTCGACAGCGCGATCTTTAAGGCTGGCCCACCAGATGGGGATGTCGCTGCGCAGAGGATGATTGATGATCTTCAATGCCTTGCCGAGTCCGGTGCCCTGACCCGCGGGGAGCGGCGCCTGCACGACTTGGCCCTGATAGTTGAACGGCTCTTCGCGCTTCCAAATCATGCGGCATGCTTCGATGTATTCCTTGATGCGCACCATCGGCTTCTCGTATGGCATGCCGTGAAAACCCTCGATCACCTGCGCGCCGCTCGCGCCAAGTCCGAGAATGAAGCGACCATCACTCACGTGATCGCACCCGGCGGCCGTCATCGCCATCAGCGCGGCTGTGCGGCTATACACATTGAGGATGCCGGTGCCGATCTCGACGCGATCCGTCTTTGCGGCGAGATAGCCCACTTGACTCACGGCGTCGAAGCTGTAGGCCTCGGCAATCCAGACCTGATCGAGACCGGCCTTTTCGAGTTCGACGACTTGATCGACGGCCTGCTTGAAACCGCCTGCGTAGTTGATCATCATGGAGAGCTTCATGACGCCGACCCTACGTGACCGTCGTTGAGATTTCCCGACCGGAAACCTTCGAGGTCGAGCGTTACGTAGCGGTAACCAACGGCCTTCACCGCCTGCACAATGGCTTCGCGATCATCGAGCACCGCGCTCAGTTCGGTGAGGTCTAC
Organism: Actinomycetes bacterium; assembly: GCA_031367435.1. GTDB lineage: Bacteria > Actinomycetota > Acidimicrobiia > Acidimicrobiales > Ilumatobacteraceae > WLMZ01. The sequence goes on from JANLPV010000029.1 coordinate 7,369, forward strand.
TTCTAGGCGCGCGGTGTCGCCGTAGTGACGCACGCGGAGTTGGCGCAAGCCCATCCGCTTCAGCGCGGCCTCGGCGCGGTCGACACGACTCAAAATGCCAATGGTGACTTCGGTGCCGTACGGAACGCGACTGGCGAGACACGCGGCCGCCGGTTTGTCCCATGTACGTAGGCCGAACCGCTGCGACAGCGCGCGCACGTCGGCCTTGGTGATGCCCGCACTCACCATCGGGAATTGAGCACCACGCTCGTCGGCTGCCGCCTGCCCCGGACGATGATCGCCAAGGTCGTCGAGGTTCACTCCCAGTACGACCGTGGCACCTTCCGCCGCCGCAATGGGCCCAACGACATCCATCAGCTCGGCTTTGCAGTGATAGCAGCGATTGGTGTCGTTGAGGCGATACGCCACGCGGGCCATTTCATCCGTCGCAACCGGAGTCCAACGCAGCCCCCACTCGTGGGCGAGTTCTCGACAGTCGGCCTCTTCGTCGCCGGCGAGCGAAGGAGACACGGCCGTGACGGCGTGTGCGGCATCGGTACCGAGTACTTGATGGGCGCGGTGGGCCAGGAACGCCGAATCGGCGCCACCACTGAAGGCCACCACCACACGACCGAGACGACGGAGTTCGCCATCGAGCAGTGCGAGTTTGGCGTCGAGCGAAGCGACGGCGTGCGTGGTCACCGTCCCATGTTCGCAGCCCGGCGTCCAAGTTCCAATGCCCTTCTCCAAGCAGTTCAAATGCCCTTCGCCAATCATGGAAGGATTGCTCCTTGTGACGGTGCCGAGTTGGTGGAACGAACGACGCTACGGCCTCTTCGTGCACTCGAACTTCGCCTCCGTTCCGTCGTTCAGCCCAATTGGCGAATATGCCGATTGGTACTGGAGCCACATGGGCACCGATCAGCTACCCGACGTGCTGTTGCACCCCGTGCCCGTAGCCGAGGTACTGGCCTACCACCGCGACCGTTGGGCGCACGTCGAGCACTTCGACGACTTCATCCCGTTCCTGTCGTATCACCGCTTCGATGCCGACGAACAGCTCGAACTGGCAACAAGCGCCGGCATGAATTACCTCGTCCATGTCACCAAGCATCACGATGGCTTTTGTTGGTGGGACGCCCCCGGCACGCGGCGCACGTCGGTGTTGCAAGGCCCCAAGCGCAATGTGATGGCAGAGCTCGCCGATGCATGTCGCCGCCACGACGTGTTGTTCGGTACGTACTATTCGCTCCTCGACTGGAGTGACGCTCGCTATCCAACACAGCCCTACATCGATGAGGTCCTGCATCCTCACGCGCTCGATCTTGTCGAACGGTACGGATCGCAGATTCTGTGGGGCGACGGCCACTGGGGCCATGGCCCCGATGTGTGGCGTAGCGCGGAGCTCATCGAGCGCGCCCAAGAGATCGCGTCGGCTCAAGGGCACGAACTGTTGGTGAACGATCGCTGGTGGCATCCGTCGCCACACATCACTACGTACGAATACAACGCGCCCGATGACATCGAGCTCAACCCGTGGGAGCTCTGCCGCGGCGTGGGCCACTCGTTCTGCAACAACCGCGCCGAGCGGGCCGAGCACATGATGTCCACCGGCGCGCTGCTTGATCTGCTCACAGAAGTGATCGCGAAGGGTGGCAACCTCCTACTGAACGTTGGCCCCTCCGTCGACGGCAGTATTCCGCACTTGCAGCAGCAGCCATTGCGCGAGGTTGGCAAGTGGGTGAATCAACACCGCGATGTCATCCACGCGAGTCGACCATTCGATCAATGGGGCGACGCGCAGGTGCGATACGTGCGTGTAGGTAACGACGTGATCGCTCTCGATCTGTCGGCGTCATCCGAGGTCACGTTTTCGGGCCTCACCCCGGCGCGCTACGACGTACTCCATCTGGAGGCGCAAGACGGCGGCGCGCTGCAGTGGGAGCAGCATCGGGGGGGCGTGAGTGTGAGTCGCGTCAACCGATCACCGCGTGGGCTCGCCGGTGTGTATCGCATCGAACTTCGCCCGGTGCCTGAATCGATTCGACTCTTCGAGGCTCGCGAGGCGTTGCCGCTACCACTCCAACCGTTGCTTGATCGAGCTCAATCGGGCGACGTCGTACAACTCGCCGACGGCACGTATCAGGGTCCCGTCACGATTCCCGCCGAGGTCACCGTGCGCGGCATGGGATGGAACCGCACCACCATCGTCGGAGGTGGCCAGACGGCGATTCATCTCAGCGCGCGCTCGCGTCTCGAGCACGTGCACGTCTCAGACGGCCCACAGCGCTTCTTCAATTTTCACGCGCCAATCGTGATGATCACCGGTGGTAGCGCCGCGCTCGTCGGTTGCCATTGCGACGGTCATGTCGTGGTGACCGCAAACGACGTTGCCGTGCAGGCCGTCACCGGCATTGGCATTGTCGGATTCGGCGAGCGCGCCACCATCGAGCGATGCACGCTCAAGGGCAACCGCTGGGACGTCGGCATCGAACTCACCGGTGGTTCTGGACACTCGATCGTGCAGAACGAGATCGTCGATCACCTCTGCAACATCCGTCTCCGCGACGTGAGCGCAAGCGTTGTGTCCGAGAACCGGCTCGAAGGCCGATGGTGGGCAGTGCATCTCGATAACTGCGATCACGTTGCCGTGATCGAGAACAACATTCAGCACTCGATGCGCGCCGTCGATGTGCAAAGCGGTAACGGCTCGATCGTCACGGGCAACTGGGTAGCCGATGGGGATAGTGGTGCCCTCGTGGAATTCGGTGCCACCGACACATCGGTGATCGACAACCACATCGAACGATGCCGCATCGGTGTGTTGGTGTGGGACGCGCCGACCACCCGCGTTGGCCCGAACACGTTCGTCGACCTGCACGACGAGGAACCTGTGGTCACCGGCCCCGACCCCGACACCAACCCGGACTCCGACCCCAACTTCGACCGAACGTAGACCCCAACCGAACATAGACCCCAACCCCAACCCCAACCGAACGTAGACCCCAACCCCAACCCCAACCCCAACCCCAACCGAACGTAGACCCCAACCGAACGTAGACCCCAACCGAACGTAGCGACATCGGCGCAAGGTCGATTTTCCACCGCACGCGTGACAAATTCGCCGCAGCCAAAACTCGAAGACTTGAGCAAGGTCGATTTTCCACCGCACGCGTGGAAAATTCGCCGCAGCCAAAACTCGAAGATTTGCGCAAGGTCGATTTTCACCCGCACTCGTGGAAAATTCGCCTCTCGCCTCTCGCCTCTCGCCTCTCGTGTCAGCGGCGCTGGTGTCAGCGGCGCTGGTGTCAGCGGCGCTGGAAGTTCGCGGGCCGCTTTTCGGCAAAAGCCCGCGGACCTTCTTTGCTGTCGGCGCTGCTCATCACGGCCATGCCGCGCGCAGATTCCCACTCGAACGCCTCAGCCTCCGACATCGAGTCGGTCACGCGAAGCGTCTTCAAGATCGCCTCCACCGCGAGCGGACCATTCGCCGCGATCATGCCAGCGATCTCCATCGCCTTATCGAGCGCGCCGCCATCGGGAACCACGTGATTGATCAGGCCAAGATCCTTGGCCTCCTGAGCCTGCAGGTGCCGACCGGTCAGCAGGATCTCTGCTGCCGCCGCGTATGGGATCTGACGGCGAAGACGAACTGCAGAACCGCCCATTGGATAGAGCGACCATCGCGCCTCACTCACCCCGAAGCGAGCGCTCTCGCCAGCGACGCGGATATCGGTGCCCTGCAAGATCTCGGTGCCACCGGCGATGGCCACACCTTCCACTGCACAGATAATCGGCTTCGTGGGCTGGTACGTCTTGAGGAGACCGCGATAGATGAACCCTGGATCCTCCTTCATTCGCGTCGGCACGTCGATGGCATCGACCTCATCAACATCGCCCGCCATTGCGCGCAGATCCATGCCCGAGCAGAAGTTGCCCTCGGCCCCGGTGAGGATGGCGCACCGAATGTCGTCGTTGTCGCTCACTTCCTGCCAGACATCGGCGAGCAACGCGAACATCGTGAGCGTCATTGCGTTGAAACGCTTGGGACGATTGAGGGTCACCACCATCACTGCGCCTTCAGTTGCGACCTCGACCTGAGCCATGCTGAACTCCCTCTTCTTCGTGTCTTTCCATCTTGGCCGGTAACTACCCATGAGTTATGAATCGAATGCACCGCTCATTGTTGGCGCGGGTGTTGCACAGCAGCGTTTCGACGATCCGTCGCAGGCGATCGAAGCCAGCCTGCTGATGCGCGCTGCCATCGCAAATGCAGCGATCGATGCAGGATCATCGAACCTGCTCCACGCAGCCGACACGATTCTCATGCCGAGGGGAACATGGCCGTACGCGAACCCGGGCAGCCTGGTTGCGCCGTGGAATCCTCAGATGCGTTCGATCATCGCCGACATTGGCGTGCTGCAACAGACGTTGCTCAGCAGGGCCTGCGCGATGGTCGCCGACGGACGCGCCCGGGTCGTGTTGGTGTGCGGAGGCGAGACGAAGTTCCGTTCGCTTCGTTCGCAGATCACCGGCATCGAGACGATCGACACGACGACGAGCGGCAGCCCGAACGAACGGCTCGAACCGGCGCACGAAATCCTCACCCCCGAGGAAGTGGGTCGAGGTCTTCACGTGCCGGCACGGCAATACGCGATGATCGACACCGCGCTGCGACGCGCGCAAGGATTGTCATCTGCCGAGCACATCGATGCACTGGCAGAACTGTGGTCCGCCTTCAGCGCTGTCGCTGCAACGAATACCGACGCATGGTCACGCGTCGCGATCGGACCCGATGCACTACGCGCCGGTGTAACACGCGCGGATGCAACGTCGAACGCGATGTTGGCATGGCCGTACACCAAACTCCACTGTTCGCAGTGGAACGTCGATCAAGCCGCTGGCCTCATCGTCTGCTCCGCATCAACCGCAGCCCGCCTCGGCGTGGCGCGAGATCGATGGGTGTTTGCCCACGTCGGTGTCGAGTCGAATCACATGGTGCCGCTGAGTCGGCGCGCCGAACTGCATCGGTCACCCGCTGTTGCCGTCGTGGGTGACGTTGTCCGGCACCACTGCGGAGTTACGCCGGCCGACATCGAGCACCTCGACATCTACAGCTGCTTCCCCGCCGCGGTTCGGGTGCAGGCTGCAGAGCTCGAGCTTGCACAAGATTGCGCACTCACCGTCACGGGCGGCATGACCTTCGCCGGCGGCCCCCTCAACAACTACACGCTGCAGGCGATGGCGAAGATGGTGCACGTGCTGCGCAGCGAGCCCTCTACACGCGGTCTTGTTACCAACGTCAGCGGCATGCTCACCAAGTACGGCGCGTCGGTGTGGTCATGCGAGCCGCCGGCACAGCCGTTCGCATCGATCGATGTGTCCGCGAGTGCGGCCGAAGTAACCACAACTACCAACGTCGACGCCGAGTACGAAGGCGACGCCCGTGTCCTCACGTACACAGTCGCGAGCGACAAGGGCAAGCCGATTCAAGGCATCGTCATCGGCGAGTCAGCCGACGGTCGGCGGTGCCTTGCCTCCACCTCAGACGGAGATCTGATGTTGGACATGGCGAACTACGACTATTGCGATCGAATTGTCGAGGTGGCTGGCGCAACACTGCGCGGGTGACGGCTACGTGCGAGCCACAGTCATCGCCGGCGGCCGCGTAAGACTCTGCAACACAACGCAGTAGCGCTCCGTGAGTCGGATGAGCGTGTCGAGTTGTTCGTCAGTCGCATCCGAGTCGAGATCGAAGCTCAAGCGAATGGCCGTGAAGCCCACAGGCGCATCCTTGGCCACGGCGAGCGTGCCGCGAAAATCGAGATCACCCTCCACTCGCACGCGCCCGGCGCGAATCGGAATGTCGAGCGACGTCGCCACGGCCCCAAGGGTGACGCCCGCGCAGGCGGCCAACGCCTCGAGCAACATGTCGCCCGAACACAACGAAAGGCCGTCGCCTCCGGTCGCGGGGTGCAGGCCTGCGTTGGCGATGGCGCGTCCGGTGTTGACGGAACACGTGATGCCCTCACCAAGCGCACCCTCGGCCGACAACGTGACCAGTGCGACGGAGGCGTTGTCACGGTACTGCTGCTTGAGGGGATCCTGCACAGCCTTCAGCTCATCGCGTTCCATTGTGTGTACTCCTTGTTGACAGATTTGCTTGTTGACAGATGTGGTTGTTGACAGATGTGGTTGTTGACAGATGTGGTTGTTGACAGATGTGGTTGTTGACAGAGTGCTCGGCACGCCTTATCCGACGCGCTGCCAGATCAGCGTGCGCACGACCGCATCCCCGTTGGCCGACGTGGTGTCGAGCCGAATCGTGAGCGCATCGTCGAGAACCACCATGTGCCGTGTCAGCACCTGACCGACGTTCTCCTGCGACAACGCACCGATCAGCGTCTGTGTCACGGTACTGGCGGTGTCATCGATCGTGTACGTACCGAAGTACGCGTCGTAACCGCCGCGAGCGCGGCTGTTGTTCGCTGCTGGTGTCGCCGAGGCTTGGCCGACGTGACCGACCGCACCGGTGTTCATATCAGTGTCGGGTTCGCGATCGCGCTTCATGAATTGCACGGCAAAGTGGCCGGCACCGTCGTAGTAGAGCAGTGCAACCGGGTGCTCACCCAGTGCTGGATCGATCCGAACGTCGCCGGACAGCGTGCGGTCGGTACGCGACAACAGTTGCCACGTACCGGTCAGACTCTCTGAGAGCAGGGGCGACACGGCGATTTCCGACGACATTGCCGCCGAGCCTACGCGCACGGCGGACGTCTCGCGGGTGCTGCGCAGTTCTGCGCAAGATTCTTCACGATATGATTGACATCGAACACATGTTCGTATAGTGTGTGCAACAGCTGATCTTCCCCGGTCGCTCTCGACAGCGTGTCTGTCCTCCAAGGTTGAGTGCTTCCCAGCGATGGGTTCGAGGTGTTGAAGGGGGTGATGTTGTGGCTTGTGCAATGGATGCGACCGATATTGGTGCTGTTGCCGACCGTGCTGTTGCCGACCGTGCTGACGTTGCCGATGCGTTTCGTTTGTTGCGAGGGTACGAGCGTGATCTGGCGTTCATGCGCGTCGAGCGCGAGATGCGCCGTCTACGCGAAGTGCAGGCGGCAATGTTGTTCGAGGTAGCCGAGTCGGTGTCATATGTCGACGATGGTCATCACACGCCAACCGCGTGGTTGCAGGCTGTCACGAATTCATCGCGATCCTCTGCCGCACACGCGATGCGCGTCGCAGTCATGCTGGCAGCGCTTCCGCTGGTGGCGGCTTCACTTGCGGCGGGCGAGCTCGGCGAAGAACAGCTACGGCTGTTGGTCGGATTGCACGCCAACCCGCGATGTGGGCACCTGCTTGCGAACTCTGAACAACTGTTACTCGAGCACGCACGCTCCTTGCCCCTACGCGACTTTGGTGTGGTGTGCCAACGCTGGTTGGCGCACACCGACCCCGATGGCGCCCGCCGCGATCACGAGACGTCACGCGCGAACCGTCACGTGTCGAACTCCCAGGTCGGCGCGGGCCACGTGTTGCACGCCGAGGGCGACGCCCTGTCGGGCGACATCATGACGCAGGTGCTCGACGAGTATGCGAACGCCGAGTTCCAGGTCGATATCGCCGAGCGGCTGGCTGACCACGGCGAATTGGCCAGCCAGCACCCGTTGGGGCGCACCGCGCGGCAACGCCGGTACGACGCGATGCTCGCGATCTTTCTGAAGGCATCGGGCGCACAGCACACAGCCGGTTCAACTCGGGTGCCGCTGATCAACATCATCACCAACGAAGCCACGCTGCACTCCGTGATCACCAACTACTACGGCGACCCCGACCCCGCAGCGGCTGCCGAACCGCCCACGTCGGAGAGGATGTGGCTGTGCCAAACCACGTCCGGTGCGCCCGTTGACCCAGCCGACCTTATGATCGCCGTCCTCATCGGCCAGATTCGTCGAGTCATCACCGATTCTCTCGGACGGGTTATCGACCTCGGCCGAAGGTCACGACTCTTCACCGGGGCGGCACGCGAAGCGGTCCTCTTGATGGGGAATCGATGTTGTTGGCCCGGCTGCGGACACCCCGGAGTCGAGGTCGATCACCTCCAACCTTGGGCCCGTGACGGCCTGACTTCGCCCACCAACGCGGCACCGCTCTGTGCACGCCACAACCGGTACAAACACACCCACCGCACCACGATCGGCCGAACTTCGAGCGGATGGCACCATTATCGACCCGACGGCAAAGAAATTACACCAACGAAACTTGCCCATGCTGTGCAAGAAGTTCGCTGAGTGTCCGACCGAAATATGACATTTGCCCAGCTCAGAGGCATCGTGAAATCTTGATCATTTTCTTTGTCGCGACCTCTTGACCGGTTCGAGCAACGGTGCTACGACCAATGTCCAGTAGCGACCGGAGACCCTATTCACACATACTGATCAACAATCGGAGCAGAGGAGCCAAACGTGAGGGTACCAAATTGGGCGTTAGCCGCAGGTCTAGCAGGAGTTGTTGCATTAGGCGCGGGCTCCACATGGGCATCCGGCGGTAGTGGCGGTGGCGGCGGTACCAGCACAGTCCCCGCACCAGCCACAACCTCAGCGGCAGGCTGCGTGACGATCCCCTTGTTCCGAAACACGACGGGGTACTACGCGATCTACGCGGCTATCTGGACCGACTTCACCATCTCCGACAAGTGCGGCGTTCCCGTCGATTGGCGTCTTGACTACACGAACAAGGCCACCGGCATTGTTGAGTTCTCACGCGGCACATCCACGGCGTATATGTCCACCGGCACCATCGACTATGACTGGGGCAGCTTCTCGTCAAACTACGACGTGTCGCTGAAGGTCACGCTCAACGGCAAGCCGATGGCAAGCATCAACGCTGGCGTCGCAACCAAGAAGCCCAAGGATCTGCTCACCACCGTGTCGGCCGCGGCCAGGTCGGCCGACGCGACAGCCGCGGCGGCATTGGTCGCCGATCAAGCAGCCGCAGCAGTGGCCGCAACGGCGACAGGCGTGTACAACGCCAGCGAGACCATCGCAGTGAGCGATGCCACAGCTGCAATGGCTGCCTCTGCCGCTGCCGTTGCCCCGGACAATGCAGCCGCAGCAGCGGCAACCACAGTGGTCGATCTGAAAGCTGCCATCCAAATGGGCACCGACTTCCCTGGCGATGCGGCCCTTGTGGCAGCGGCCGACCTCGCTGCTGTTGCCCTTCCGGGTGCCGAGTTGATAGCTGCGGACATGGCGTCCCAGGCGGCTCCGTTCGATGCCGCTGCGACTGCTGCCTACACCACCTCCGCGGCGTCCACACTTTTGGCCAACGCCAATAGGGACGTGATGATCGCCGACGACGTACTTGCGGCAGCTGCGCACCAGGCATACCTCGACGCTGCTGCTGCAGCCGCTGCCGCTGGCGCAACCTACGCCGCGATCCTGGCGGCCTCAGGGTTCTAGCTCACAAGGAAAATGCCAGCCGTGCGCCGGCTGGATGTATGCGGAAGAATGTAACGGTCTCGCCCTTCGTGCCAGCTCGCTCCAGCAGGTACGAGGCGAGATCGTTTCCGTTACTGAGCAAGTACCAGCACGAGACGTAGCGACAGTCAGTTCACCATTCGCTTCAGTTCACCATTCGTGTGCGGCCCACCCAGTACGGCGCACGCAGGTCCTTCTTCAGCACCTTGCCCGTTGGGTTGCGCGGCAGTGCATCGATCCATTCGACGGTGGTGGGACACTTGAAGCGGGCGAGGTGCTCGCGTGCGTAGTCGATGATGTCCTGTTCCGTCACCTCAACGCCAGCGGCCTTCACGACGATTGCCTTCGCGGTCTCACCCCACTTGTCGTGAGGTACTCCGATGACGGCGACGTCGGCGACACCTGGATGGGCCATGAGCACGTTTTCCACTTCAGCCGGATAGACGTTCTCGCCGCCCGACACGATCATGTCTTTCACCCGATCGTGGATGTACACGTAACCGTCGGCGTCGATGAATCCAGCATCGCCCGATCGGAACCAGCCATCGGGCGTGATCGATTTGGTCGTCTCGTCGGGCATGTTCCAGTAGCCCTTCATCACCTGCGCCGATCGAATCCAGATCTCGCCCACCTCGCCCGCGGCCTGCTCGCTGCCCGTGTCGTTGTCGATGATCTTCACCTCCACACCCGGACCCGGCAATCCACAGCTGCGCAGACGGTGCTTGTTGGCGCCGTGGGGATCGTGATCGGCCGGCGCAAGATTGATGACCGCACCTGTGGTCTCGGTGAGACCGTAGGCCTGCCAGAACTTGCATTGGAAGACGTTGACGCTATTCGCAAGCACTTCCTCGCTGATCGGCGAGGCGCCATACACGAGCACCTCAAGGCTGCTGTAGTCAGCCTCGCGGGCACCGGGCACCATCAACATGAATTGCAACACCGCAGGCACCAGGAACGAGTGGGTGATACGCAGGTCGGCAATCATGCCGATCAGCACTGTGGGATCCATGTCGCGCATGATCACACTGGTGCAACCCTGATGCATGCCAGCCACGGCCCATCCACCGCCACCGATGTGGAACAGTGGCATCGCGATCAGGTTCACACTCTGCGGTGTGATTTCCCACATGTCTTTCGCCATTGGCAAGAGCCCGAAGAAGTTTGAATTGGTGAGCATTACGCCCTTGGGTCGGCCCGTCGTGCCCGACGAATACAGCTGAAACGCGATGTCGTCGGAAGTTGACGGCACACCCGGGTCACTGCTTTGTTGGCGACCGACCCACTCGTCGTAGCTCTCATAACCGACATGGCCGCCAATCACAATGATCTTGGTGACGGTGGTGAGCTTCGCTGCGATGGCATCGAGAATCGACACAAAGTCGGGGCCGACAACGAGCATCTTCGACTCTGCATCGTTGATGATGTATTCGATCTCGGGTGCAGCGAGCCGCCAGTTGACGTCGACACAGACAGCGTTGAGCAGCGCCGCTCCGAAGAACACTTCAAAGTGCTCGATCCCGTTCTTATCGAGGAAGGCAATTCGATCCTGATTGCCAACACCTTCCGCGGCCATGCCGCGAGCAACCTGAGTACTCCGCGACAACAACTCGCCCCAGCTGAGGTGGCGCTTGTCTTGGATGAGCGCCGGGTGATCGGCGCGCTCAACGCCATGAACGCGGATGATGTCCGAAACCGTGTTGATCGACATGGCACCGAACGCTAGTAGGCGCGTTAGGTGCCGACGAGTTGTTCGACCACAGGTGCAAAGGCTTCCATAGCTGTGTCGTTGATCGTGATGTAGCTGATGCCATACAGGTCGCGGCGGCTCATGAGTTCGTCGGCGATTTTGGCGGTGGTACCGAACAACGCGTGAGGATGCTGCAACATGTCCTCGGCGCTGAGTCCGAACATCTTGCCAAAGCCTTCGGCGGTCTGCTGCGCAGCGTTGGTCACGAACGTAAAGTACGCACCGATTTCCAGTTCGATGTCGGTGAGCGCGCGGCCTACGTCTGCGGCAGCGTCACGCACCCAGCCCACCTTGTCAGCCGTGCGCGCAGCCGTACCGCTGAGAATCCCTGCGGCACCGATCTTGCCGCTCGCGTTGTTGAAGTTGAAGCTCACGATGTCGCCCTGTTGGCCAGCAAGTGTGAGCACTCGCTTCGACCCACCGCCGATCATGATCGGCGGATGTGGGCGTTGCACCGCGGCTGGCACCTGCGTGAAGCCGTGCAGGTGCACGTGATCACCATCGATGTCTACCTCTTCGCCCGAGAACAACGCCTTGATCGCTGCGACCGACTCGGCGAGGCGACTGATCCGTTGCGATGCAGGGTCCATCGTGAGACCGATCGCGTCGTACTCGCCCTCGAGCCAACCTGCACCGAGACCGAGTTCAAGCCGGCCCTCGCTGAAGAAGTCCAGTGTCGCCGCCTCTTTCGCCAAGACTGCCAGCGGGCGATAGTCGATACAGAACACACGACAGCCAATACGCAGCGTTGATGTCGCCTCGGCGGCAACTGCCATGGCAGGCACCGCGGCAATACCCTGCACCGGGTGACCAGTGGCGGTCAGTGCCGGTCCGGGGCCGATGTAGTGATCCGCAAGATGCAGTGCCGAATATCCGAGCGCCTCAGCTTGTCGAGCGCGATCTCGCCATTCCTTCGGGGTCTGCGCGCTGAACGATTGAACGCCAAATCGAAAGGCTCTCATCGCGCCACGAATCCCAGCTCGAAGCTGCGCACGGCGCGAGCAAAGATGTTCGCCTCGATATCTGGTTCGGTGATCGGTCGCAGCTGCGTGATCCGCGCCGCTAACTGCGTGAACACGGACTGCAGCGTGGCCCGCGCCAAGTTGTTGCCCAAACATAAATGCGTCCCGAACCCGAACGCGATCTGTGGATTCGGATTGCGGCGGATGTCGAAAGTGAACGGATCCGTAAACACGTCTTCGTCACGATTCGCGGATGGGTACAACAGCACGATGCGATCGCCACGCGCAATAGGGGTGCCGTGTAGGTCGTCGTCAGCACCTGCGCGTCGGAACATGTTATTCAACGGCGTCACCCAACGAAGTACCTCCTCGACGGCGAGCGGCACGAGCGAAGGATCAACGGCCATGGCCTCCCACTGCTCGGGGTGATTGCAGAACTCGCGCATACCGTGACTAATCGCTGTGCGTGTGGTCTCGGCTCCGCCGGAGATGAACAGGCCGACCTCGTGCACGATCGCTGCCGGCGGCAGCGCGTGCCCATCGATCTCGGAATGCAACCAGAGCGAAATGAGATCGTCGGCGGGGCAGGCCATCTTGTCCTTGGCGATCTGGCCGAGCGCTCCGACGAATTCCATATTCGCGTCGATGAACTCAATGAAGGTGTGCCCGTCGCGCTCGCGCATATCAATGCGCATGAGGCGCTCGCTCCAACTCTTGAGTTCACGCCACATCGTCTCGGGATAACCGAGCAGGCGACACGTGAGCCGCGCTGGCAGTTGACCGGACAGCGCATCGACCAACTCGCACTCACCCGCGTCGACAATGTCATCGATCAGCTCGGCGACAAGTGCATCGATCTCAGCGCGTCGATCAGCAACGGCTGCTCGCGTGAATGCGTGTTGCACCAACATGCGCTGCTGGCGATGGCGCGGATCGTCCTGCGCAATCATGTTGATCTCGTCGGGTGCCCAAATCGCGCGGTAGCCCTGGCCGCTGAGATACACGCTGCTGCGCCGTTCGACCTCCATCAGATCGGCGTGTCGGGTGATACCCCACAGCCCGTTGCGATGGTCTCGATAGATCGGCTCGTTGGCTCGCATCCACGTGAACGCATCGTGGGCATTACCGCGGTAGAACTCCGGGTCAAGCAGATCGACAATCAGGCGATCGTTGGTCATTGCAGTCATGACCGAGACCTTGTCACGTCGGCCGCGGGGCTCGCCACACCAGCGCTACACCAGCGCCAGGGTCAGGGCACCGAGGGTGGCGTTGGGGGTGGCGGCGGGTACTGCACGCCATGAAGGTTGGGGTTGAGTTGGCGCGCATTGTCATGACCGAACAGCGCAACGGCCGCCGCCCAGGTGTCGGCCACGAGATCCCATCCGGCACTGTTCGTTTCTTCATAGTGTCCTGGCGGCTCACCGAGCTCACGCCCCAACGCCTGTCCGTAGCGACACGAGTCGAGCGCGACCTTGGCCAGGTCAGGCTCGACGCCGTCGAGACTCGCGGGATTATCGGTGATCGCCTTACACACCGGACCGCTCACACCGTCGGGTGCCTTGATCACGCCGGCGTCAAACGCCCTCTGGCATGCACCGGCTGGACCAAGAATGTCGGCGGCGCAACGCACCTTCACCTCGTTCAGCGGCACCCAGTATCCGAGCTCGTCACCGCCGAGGCCAACCGTGAACGTTGTTGGTTCATCAACGAGGTCAAGCAGGTAGCCGGGCGTTTCATAGTCGGCGCCCTTCACATGCGATTCGGTTGGGTCGAGGTAGTACTTGTCGGTCGCATTGACGAAGTCGACCGGAAGACCCACCACCAACTCCGGTGGCAGTTCACCCGGCATGAACAAGAACCCAACCGTGCCAAGCGACAGATGAACAAGGCGCGTCTTCAGTACATCGCCGACGCGTATCTGACTGTTTACCAACGGCGTCAGCACCGGATCGTCCACGGTCTTGCCGCCATCGGACACACATGTCGCGTCGCTGAACGGCATCGTGCAGTTGTAGGCCGGTGGCGTCTGCCAACCCAACGACTTGTCCGCAAGCAGCACGCGGAAACCGATGTTGGTCAGGCGCGTGTAGAAGGCCTTCTCGCGCCACACCAACGACCGCACGGTAATCGGTTTCGCGGCATCTACGAGTTGCAGCACGTGCAAGCCGAGTTGCGTGCCAATCGCCTCCGTCTTGGCAAAGCTCTTGCCGAGGTAATCGGACATGCCCGGTAGCGTCTTCGCCCCGTCCGGCACGGTCCAACCGTCACCAACCGGATGGTCGGCGTCAACGACCCACGTTGGCGCGTAACCCGGCCCGATCTGGCTGCCGAGCGGCCCGTTGAAGTACATCACCTCGCCGCCGATCTGACTGCTCACCACATCGCGAAGAACGCCCGGATAATCGGCGGTGAAATAGCGCCCATCAGCCTTGCAGTTGTCACCCACCCAGCCCTTGGTGGCGCAGTCCGCGCTGATGTCGAAACCTTCCTTCGGTTCGAACCCGAGCGTGGTTTCGGGATGACTCGTCCATTGCACAACCGTCGTAATCACGTCGCTGGTGGCGGTGCTGCGGGCCACGAGAACATTGAGGGCGGGATCGACAACTATCGGGTCACGCGCATCGGCCATCCCGAAACGGTGTTCTCCGGATGCAACGGTGAGCGTTGCCGGCTCCATCGCCGCGACGGCTTCATTGATGGTTGCCGCCATCTCTGTGGCCATCGTGTCGTACCACTTCGGGTTCACGCTGAAAGCCGTGTCGGGGCCGTGGTGATTGTGTGTTGCCGAGATGATGATCTTGGCCGTTTCGCGCCATCGCGCAGGGAGGCCGAGGCGCGCCCGCTTCTCAATTTCCGCAGCGTCGACGGCGAAGATCATGTAGACGTCGGCGGTGACGAGCACCACAAGCGAGTCGCCTTGTTGTATGGCCACCGCAGTGGCCTTCAGGTCGTCATGCACCCACGCCGCATCGTCGTTGCCGTTCCCGACATCGACCTTGCCCTGATCGAAGGCCGCCACGAAGAGGCCAGGGTTGTAAGGATCGACATTGCTCCACCCAGGCGCGCCCGAAACGTAGTCGCGCGTTCCGGCAACGGTGGGCAACACCGACCGACTCGCTGCACCCACTTGCACATCGCTGACGGCTACGCCACCGGTGGGGGTTGATGCTGTGTCCGGTGCCGGATCGAGGCGAGCCGATGGTGACGATGACGTGCCCGAGCTACTACACGCGCCAAGCAGTACGGCCAACGCGATGCCAATGAACCGACCGTCGCCGCGGCGGGTGCCGCGGCGCATGCTGTGTTGCGTCATTGCCAGAATCTAGCCACCACTACAGCACGTCAGGTGAAGGTAAGTAGGTACGCCAGGTCAGGTGAAGATGATCTGCCCGCCAGCAGCCATGTCGTAGAACTCACCAACGGTGATCACGTCTTGTACCTGCGCGATGAGGTCGTCCTTGGTCAGTCCAAAGAGGTCGACAGATGCCTTGCACGCGTACAGGCCCGCTCCGGTGTCGCTGATCATCTCGATGAACTCGTGAATCGGAGGGATGTCGAGGTGTTCCATCTTCTTTTCCATCATGTGAGTCACGAGCGCCGACATGCCGGGCAGACCGCCGGCCATGGTGGGCACATGTAACCCGGGGTTGCCAACGGTGGAAATCTTGATGTGATCAACCCGCTTTGCGTGCACGGCATCGAGTCCGAAGAACGTGAAGAACAGGTTCGCCTCGATACCTTCGGCTCGCGCGCCGTTGGCCATGATCAGTGCCGGGTAGATACCGTCGAGCGATCCCTTGGAAACGACGATCGACACCTTTTGAATGGTTTCTTTTGACTGAATGGTTTCCTTTGGGGCCACCGCGCTCGAAGTCTCGTCAAGCTGGTCGATGCCTTTGTGCATTGTGTCGCTCACCGCAACACCTCTTTCTCATCTCTCGGATATGTGTGGTTGGACTCGGCGTGTTCAGATACAGCCCTTGGGCTTGGGGATACCGGCGACGCGTGCCGCGATCTTGGCGGGACCTTTTGGGAACAGCTCATACAGTTCCTTTACTGATACGCCCGAGGTCTTGCCCAGCATGCGCACCGTTGGACCGGTGCCCTTGTCGAAGTACTCCCGGCGCATGAACCGAACGACTTGCCAATGCTTGTCAGACATCGGGGAGATTCCTTCGTGCTTGGCGAGCTCCTCGGCAATCTCTGGTGTCCATTGCTCGGGATGCTCGAAGAATCCTTCGGCATTGAGGTCGACCGAGACCCCGGCGATGGTTGTGGCGCTCATATCACTGTCTCCTTACGTGTCAATCGACGTGTCATTCAGAATGGGCGAGGCCAGTCGTCGGCTGGTCCGCAGGGGCGGGGGCGGGTGCGATCTTGCGTTTGCCTGACGTGGGCATGTCCGAACCGATGCCAGCCACGTTGCGTCCGGGGAGCAGACCGTGCCAGTAGAACCACTGGAACATCAGCTTGCCGAGATGGTTGAGGCGGCTCTGCTTCAACAGCGGGAGGCCGATCCTGGTCGGGTATCTACCGGGCACCGGTTCGGCGTTGTAGTTGAAATCGATCAGCATCGCTTTGCCGAAACCCGATTCGATGAAGCAGTTGGCGTGACCGTCGAAGCCAGGTTCGAGGGCTTCGCCTTTGATGAAACGGATGACGTTTGCAACAAGGGTCTCACCTTCGAAGTGAGCAACCGAACCAGCTTTCGACGCGGGCAGGTTGGTTGCATCACCAATGACGAACACGTTGGGTTTCACCGACGACTGCATGGTGTTGCGGTCGGTTGGCACAAAGTTGAGTTCATCACCAAGGCCCGGTGAGCGACCCACGTACGCCGCCCCACTGTGGACCGGGATGACCACTGCGAGATCGAATGGAATCTCGCGACCGTCATAGCTCACAATCTGGCGGCTCTGGCCGTCGACGCTGCCCGTGTTGAACTCGGTGACCAACTTGATGTTCTTCTCGCTGAGCAAACCACCGAGTGTCTTGGCCGCGATCGGCTTTGTGAAGGCAGCATCGAGCGGCGTGACATAGCTGATTTCAACCCGATCTCGAATGCCGCGCTGTTGGAAGTGCCAATCAGCGAGAAAGCAGAACTCGAGCGGGGCCACGGGACACTTGATCGGCATGTCCACGACGTTGACGACGAGTCGGCCACCCTCAAATCTCGACAATGCGCACTGCAGCGCCTCAGCCCCCGCAAGCGTATAAAAGTGGTGCGCAATGTTCATGCCGATCGCATCGGTCAGACCTTCGGTCTCCTCGGGCGACAGCACCGCGCCGGTCGCAACGATGAGCACGTCGTAGGGCACACGCGTACCGTCGTGCAGGACGACCATATTTTCGTCCAACTCGACACGATCGATTGTCTGTTGCACGTAGTTGATACCGCGTCGCAACTGTTGGCGTCGCGAGCGAACAATCTTGTGGGCGTGAGTCAGGCCAAAAGGTACGAACAGCAAGCCAGGTTGGTACACGTGCATATCATCCAGATCGATCACCGTGATGTCGGTGATATCGCTCTTGAACTCTTTCTGCAGGCGGTTGGCGGCGAGCGTGCCACCTGTGCCCGCGCCGAGAATCACAATCCGAGAGGTCATTAGGGCTCCTTGACACACCCATGGTGCGTCTGAAATCCCACGCTGCGTTAGGGCACAAAGTCCCTGATTTGATTCCCGGAGACCCCGAAGCGCTGATTGAGGGTTACTTGAGCAGTTCGGCCAGCCGGTCGCGGTAGATGACCACGTTGGCGAGCTTGATCGACTCGTAGCCACGCACCAGATCGGGGAGCTCAGCAACCTCAAGAATCAACTCAGGCGCGGCACCGTCGCGGAGCAACCGCATCACGGCGTCGACGTATTCGCCCGCCAACGAACGCTCGATGCGACGCAGGTTGCTCCAGCCCGGTACATCAAATGGTGTGCCGCGCAGGCGACGCCCGGCACGGAGCGCGACCAGTAACGGCGCGGCCCATCGACCCAGTTTGAGCTTGTTCTTCATGCCGAGCGCACGCAGCATCGGTGGATGTAGTTGCCATTGCACTCGGGCACCCGCACCGCCGACCGCTTCTGCTGCTGCGCGAGCCTCGGGCGCGAGCAACAATCGCGCCACCTCGTACTCATCTTTGTACGCCATCAGCTTGTACAAGTTGATTGCAAACGCATCGATGACCTCAGCAGTTGCGCCCGCCGCACGAACGGCGTCGACACGATCGACATACCGACGCGCGTAGCTGTTTGATTGGTACGCGACGAGATCGGTGCTGCGCATGGTGATCACGTCCATGGGCTCCAGCGAGGCCGGAGCCGCGCCGATGATCCCCGCCGCTTTCTCGACCGAACCAGCATCGATGACCCACTGCCGACCCCACCCAAGCGCCGTAAGGTTGCGCTCGACCGCGACGCCGTTGAGCACGATGGCGCGTTCAAGACTCACCGTGGAGAGCGGGAGCACACCCGACTGGTGTGCAACCCCAAGAAGGAAGACGTTGGCCGTCGTGGTGTCGCCGAAAAGCCCTGCAACCAAGTCGGCCACCGGCGCGTATCGGTTGTGATCGGCCCGACTGCATGCATCGAGCCGTCGTTCGAGGTCGCCCACTTCCGGGTACGGAACCGAGGGGTTCAGCACCATCTTGCCGGTCGGGGTCGATGACACCGAACCGATGACCACCGTGCGCTCGGGCGAAGCACCGCGCAACTGTGCGTCTGTTGCAGCACCCAGCAAGTCGAACGCGAGCATCACATCGACACCACCAGCGGCGGACTTGTTCGACCCAACCTGCTCGCCGCGGCTGATCGAGATATCGCTCACGACCGGTCCGGCCTTTTGCGATAGCCCCGTCTGATCGAGGCCGCGGACGTGAAATCCGTCGAGCATCGCGGCCGTGCCAATGAGCTGACTCACCGTGACAACCCCGGTTCCACCGATGCCGGGCATGCGGACCATGAAGCCGTCGCCAGGATCGACAACGGCTGGCTCAGGCAGGCTGGGCGGCGCGGCGACGACACGACCACGCCGACGACGAGTCTTGGAAGCCCGCTTCGGCGAAATCACTGTGGCGAAGCTCGGGCAATCGCCACGAATGCATGAATAGTCGAGGTTGCACGAGCTTTGATCGATGCGAGTCTTGCGACCGAACGGAGTCTCGACGGGCTGCACCGACAAGCAATTGCTGACCTGGCCGCAATCGCCACAGCCCTCACACACTCGCTCGTTGATGATCACTCTGGCCGATGGTGTGGCGATGCGGTCGCGCTTACGCAAGCGACGCTTCTCCGCCGCACACGCCTGGTCGTGCAGCAACACGGTGACGCCTTCGATGGCGGCCAACAGTTCTTGAGCCTCC
This sequence comes from Actinomycetes bacterium, assembly GCA_031367435.1. Taxonomy (GTDB): domain Bacteria; phylum Actinomycetota; class Acidimicrobiia; order Acidimicrobiales; family Ilumatobacteraceae; genus WLMZ01. The sequence goes on from JANLPV010000029.1 coordinate 26,887, forward strand.
ACCACGCGGGTGCGGTCCCACACCTCCACGCCATCGGGAAGACTCACCGAGTTGTACGCGCCGAGATCATCGGTGGTGATCATCACTCGACGCACACCCTGCAGCAACAAGATTCGCGCCATCGTCGGCACGTCGGCCGCGCCGGTGGGATCTTGGCCGCCGGTCATCGCGACAACGCCATTCACCAGAATCTTGTAGGTGATGTTCACGCCGGCGGCGACGGCCCATCGCACTGCCAACTGGCCGCTGTGGGCGTACGTTCCGTCGCCCAGATTCTGGATGAGGTGAGGCGTCTCAATGAACGGTGCCATCCCCACCCATTGCGCGCCTTCGTTACCCATGCACGTGAGGCCAACGATTTCGCCGACGCGCGGACTGTCCATCATCGCCACCATCGAATGACAACCAATACCCCCGCCGACCAACGAACCGTTGGGCACCTCGGTACTCACATTGTGCGGACAGCCGCTGCAGAAGTACGGCGTGCGGTTGATTGTCAAGGGAATCAAAGTTCGCTGACGTTGGGCGTCTGGCAGAGGCGCGAGGCGATCGTTGGTGAGGCGTTGCGCCAGTCGGGAACGCAGCGGCCCAACAATCGCATCTGCATCAAGCGAGCCATTGGGTGCGAGCAGGCGGCGTCCCTGCTCGTCGGCTTTGCCGGTGATGAGCGGATGATCGGGCGCCGACCAGAGCGCCTCTTTCAGCAACAGTTCGAGCGTTGGGTTCTTGTCCTCGACCACCAGGATTTCGGTGAGTCCAACCGCGAACCGACGCAGCAGCGTGTGATCGATCGGGGACGGTAGACGCAATTGCAGCAATCGAATTCCCGCATCGGCCATCTGCTGGTCGTTGGTGAGTCCAAGCATTGTCAACGCCTGACGAAGCTCGTGATACGTGTGACCGCACGCGGCGATGCCGATCCATGCATCACGCGGATCAACCGTGATCGTGTTGAGTTTGTTCTCCGCGCCATATTGGCGAGCGAGTTCAAGGCGAACCTCGAACAGTTCTCGTTCGAGATCGAGCGTGTGTGGTGTGAGCAGTTCGCCATCGGCATGAGGCACAAAGAGTCGGCCGTCGTATTCGACCTGCGGAATGATCGGCACGACGCGATCAAGCGCGAGTTCGAGCGTGCCCGTGCCGTCGGCCACCGCGGCGACAATCTTCACCGCCGACCACAGGCCGCTGGCCCGCGACATCGCCACGGCATGACGGCCGAGGTCGAGCGCTTCTTGTACGTCGCCTGGCGTAAGGATCGGCATGTGTAGGCCGATGAGCGACGCATCGGACGAGCTCGGCAACGTGGATGACTTCGCGGCGCCATCGTCTCCAACGAAGGCAACGGCTCCGGAGTCGCGGTGCACCCCAGCGAACATCGCATGTCGTAGCGCATCGCTGGCGCGATCGACTCCTGGAGTCTTGCCATACCAATAACCAGTGATGCCATCGAAGCGACAATCCGACCGCTCGGCGGCGAGTTGGCTACCCATTACCGCGGTTGCGGCGAGTTCCTCGTTCAGCGCGTGCCGATGGACGTAGGTCAACGAACCCGCGGCACGCGACGCCACGTCGGCTTCACGGTCGAAGCCAGCCAAGGGCGAACCTGGATAGCCAGATACAAAGGCTGCGGTGTTGAGCCCCCGCGCACGATCAACGCGCATCTGTTCGAGCGGCAATCTCGCCAAAGCCTGAACACCAGACACGAACACTCTTCCCGTGTCGAGCTCATAGCGATTGCTGAGTTGATACCCGCTGAGGGCAGGTTCGGCGGTTTCAGTCACTCCCACATGCTGCCCTATTTCGCGGCACCGCGCTGCGCCTCGGACCAGGTCATCCCGACATGCACATCAATATCGTGGGGAAGGCCCAGCACTCGCTCCGCAACGATGTTGCGTTGTACGTCGCCAGTGCCGCCACCGATGGTGAGCGCCTGACTGAACATGTAGCCGTCGTACCATCCATGCGCGCCGAGATCGCTTGGTGGCCGCCCCGGTCCGAGGCCTTTGGTGTCGGTGCCCGGAACGAACACCTCGATACCTTCGCTGCTGGTAAGCATGCCGCCGGCACCCAACAGGTCACGCGCTGCGGCCATCACATGTTGACCATGCTCGTCGGCCAGGATTTTGCGGATGCTGGCCTCTAGTCCAGGCTGTTCCCCACGTAGGCGAGCCGACAGCGTCCGCAGGCGAATGAGGTCGAGCACCATGTGCTCGATGTAGATCGACGCGAGCCGTTGCCGCATGAACGGATCGGTGACCGGGCCGTTCTCACGCACGGCGTCAAGCATCTGCAGCGCGGTTGGACCGTTGCCCCACAACACACCACCGGTGGACAACGAGATTCGTTCGTTACCCAACGTGACCTTGGCCAGCCGCCAACCGTCGTTGAGGTCGCCAACGAGATTCTCGGCAGGAATACGCACGTCGGTAAAGAAGACTTCGTTGAAGGTATGTCCACCAGTCATCTCGGTGATTGGCCTGATCTCGATGCCGTCCGCATCCATCGGACAGACGAAATATGAAATGCCCTTGTGCTTGGCAAGGTCTGGGTCGGTGCGGGCAATCAGGATTCCGTACTTGGCGTGCTGCGCGCCGCTCGTCCAAATCTTTTGACCGTTGACGATGAACTCATCGCCATCGCGAATCGCGCGGGTGCTGAGGCTGGCCAAGTCGCTACCGCTTCCGGGCTCACTGAACAGTTGGCACCAGAACTCGGCACCGCTCAGCAATGGCGCAAGGTAGCGAGCCTTTTGTTCATCGGTGCCGGCGTACAACAAGGTGGGTCCGGCCCAGCCAATACCGATTGGATTCGTGGGCCGACGGATCTCTGCGCGATTGAGTTCATCATCGATGATGAGCTGATGGATCGGATCGGCCGCGAGTCCCCACGGTACCGGCCAATGCGGCGCCACATAACCGGCCAGCGCCAGCGTTGACCCGGTCGGGTTCGGATTCTCACGAATCCATTCGCGCACGACGATGCGGCGCGGATCGTCATCGGCGGGCAGTTGGAAGTCCATCCGACCACGTTACGCCTCTCATCTCGCCGCAGTTGCGCTGGTGTGGTTGCGCTGGTGTGGCACGCGGTACAAGGATGGGTCGCATGAAGTTCGGCTTCGTGGTTCCTTGGGGCGACGCGACGGACGTGGCTGCCATGGCAGTGGTCGCCGAGGACGCCGGTTGGGACGCATTGTTCGTATGGGAGGGTCTCTACGGCGTCGACGCGTGGGTGTCGCTCGCCGCCGCGGCGATCGGAACATCGACGATTCGTCTCGGCACGCTGCTCACCCCGGTGTCGCGTCGTAAGCCGTGGGAGTTGGCCGGTCAAGTTGCCACGCTCGATCGGCTGTCCAATGGACGCGTCACGTTGTCCGTCGGTCTCGGTGCCCCTGACACGGGCTTTGCCAATTTCGGCGAGCAAACCGATCGCCGCATACGCGCCGAACTCCTCGATGAAGGTCTCTCGATCATGTGCGCGCTGTGGAGCGGCGAACCGGTGACCTTCGAAGGCAACCACTACCGGATCACACCAAGCGATTTTCCAGCCATCAAGCATGTCGTGCAACAACCCCGTCCGCCGGTGTGGTGCGTTGGTGCGTTGCAGTCGGAGCGCTCGATGCAACGCGCGCTTCGTTGGGATGGACTCCTGCCGCAGGTGGTAGATCGTGGTACTGCGCGGCAAGCAACGCTGGAAGAATTCGCGGCATCGATGCCATCAATACGCGCAACGATCGGAGACCGGCCCTACGACATCGTCGTGGAGGGCAGCAACCAAGAGCACTCGCCCGCCGCGTGGGCCGACACCGGCGCAACATGGTGGATCGAGAGCCTCTGGGATTCGATGCACGGCCCCGATCCTGTGGCCGCATCGATGGATCGACTCCGCGAAGGCCCACCACCGCTCGCCTGACCGCGGCAGGAGCCGACGCGGCCATTGAGGGGTGAGCGAGACGCTGGCCAAAGTTGTCGCTGCCAATGGTGGCGTCCGGCGATCCGTAGTGTGGACAGAATCAGCGCGTTGACGCGCTGATTCTGTCCAGATACACTTATAGCGCGTTATCGCGCTAGGAGTGTCCGAATGTCAGTATCCGTCCAAGAAGCAGCTGAGCGACTCGAGCTCAACCCTGGGCGCGTCCGACGACTGGTCTCGCAAGGCCTCCTCAAAGGCAGAAAGGTCGGTGGCCGGTGGCTACTCGACGAGTACGCGATCAGCGAACGACTTGACGCCATCGCCCGAGCGGGCCGACCACTCTCCCCGCGCTCCGCCTGGGGGCTGCTGTGGGCCGCCGACGGGCGGCCAATGCCGTGGCTCGCCCCACGAGAACGATCACGCGCTCGCCAGCGGGCTCGTTCGTGGCCGCTCGACGAATGGCCATGGGCGAGTCGTCACCGCGCCGTCGTGTACAAGCTGCGTTCCCACCCGTCGATGCTGCAACCCCTGTTACACGATCCACGTGTCGTGTGTAGTGGAGCCAGCGTCAGGCAGATGGCAGTCGACCTCATCGCGGTGGGAGACGCTCAGCTGTACGTGCGCGAAGCCGAGGCGCCCAACTTGATCAACGAGTATTCACTCATTCCTTCGCAACAGCCGAACGTCGTCCTTCGAGTACCCCCCGCCGATCTGTGGCTCTTCGACAATCGGGAGGCGCCTTGGCCGGTCGTCGTCGTCGACCTACTCGACGCTCGTGACGATCGCTCGGTTCGCGCCGCCAACGACCTCGCCCGAAGGATGCGCGCCAGGTGATCACGACAATTCACATTGAACCGCTGATGCTTCCTCAGCTCGGTCCTCACCACGACGACTTGTGGACGACTCTGTGCGATCTCGGCGACGCCCACGAATGTGATTGGGTGATCATCGGCGGCCAGATGGTGATGCTTCACGCGCTCCAAGCTGGCCGCGAACCCATACGGGTGAGCCAGGATCTCGACACGGTGATCGATGCGCGCGTTCGGCCACCGGCGTTGCCAGCGTTCCTCGCAACGCTCGCCAACCTCGGGTTCAAATCGGCCGGTGTGAGTCCCGACGAAGTTGCCCACCGCTTCGAGCGCGGCTCCATACATGTCGACGTCCTCGGGCCGGACGGGCTCGGTGGCCGCTCCGACTTGCGCACGACTGGCACGGCAACGACCATCCAAGTGCGAGGAGGCACTCAGGCATTGCAGCGAGCCGAGCGGGTCCCCGTGCGCCACGGTGTTCGGGTTGTTCATGTGCCGAGGCCAAACCTGCTCGGGGCCATTGTGATCAAGGCCGCTGCTGTTCACAACGATCCACATCCTCAGCGACACATTCGCGATGTCGCGTTCCTCTGTTCGATCGTCGCCGACCCGCGAGCCATGCGGTCTCACATGACCGCCAAGGATCTTCAACGGTTACGCGCCGTGGCCGTCCTTGAAGATCCGACGAACGAGGCGTGGCGACTCCTTGACGATCCCGAATTGGGTTACATCGCGTTTCGAATTCTCGTAACTGCCGCCGACCTACCGGCTAGTGCGTTTCTGCAGTAACTCGCACGTCAGGCAGGGACTCGGGCCGACGTGCGCGGCGCTGCGCTTACGCTGCTCAGGATGTACCGGTTTCGGGCTGGTGGTGCGTGTTGAGAAAGGGTATGGACCGGTGCGTGACTTCTGGATTCACATCGCCAGAGAGATCTGCCGATGAGGCACTCGCACCAATTCAGGCTTCACCAATTCAGGGTTCACGACGTCGCGGTTCTAGATTCACCATCGTGACTACACCGGGTTGGAACTTCGCCGAGATCTGGGAACACCACGCGGATCGGTTCCCCGACGCGGTCGTACAGGTGCAGGGCGACCGCTCATTCACGTGGAGCGAATTCGACCGGCGCGCGGATGGCATTGCTGCAGCGCTGTTGGCCAACGGCGCGCAACAACAGCACAAGGTGGCGCACTACCTCTACAACTGCCCCGAGTACCTCGAGAGCATGTTCGGGTTGTACAAAGCCGGACTCGTGCCGGTCAACACCAACTATCGCTACACCGACGACGAACTGATCTACCTCTGGCAGAACGCGGATGCGGTGGCCGTCATCTTCCACGGCACCTTCACATCGCGATGCGACGGGCTTCGTCATCAACTTAGCGACATCCACACCTGGATCTGGGTCAACGACGGTACCGATACATGTCCGACCTGGGCGATCGATTACGAGGTCGCTGCCGCATCTGCGTCCGGGCGCACGATCGCTCCGTGGGGCCGCAGCCCAGACGATCTCTACATGCTGTACACCGGCGGCACCACGGGCATGCCCAAGGGCGTGATGTGGCGTCAGGACGACGTGATCGGCAGTCTTGACGCGGCATCGAAGCAACCGCTGCCCACCGCGCCCGGTTGGACCGAACTCGAACAACGCGTCACCAAACCCGGCCCGCGCAACCTTCCTGCCGCACCGCTGATGCACGGCACGGGCGCGTTCAACGCAATGTGGAACCTCTCACTCGCTGGTTCGGTGGTGACATTGCAGGGTCGCCACTTCGATCCCATCGAACTGCTCGACACCATCGGACAGCACCGCGTCAACAGCATGTCGATCGTGGGCGACGCCTTCGCCAAACCGTTGTTACGCGCGCTCGATGCCGAACCAGATCGATGGGACATCTCATCGTTGCGCGTCATCGTGTCGAGCGGCGTGATGTGGTCGGCCGCGTCCAAGGCCGGCCTGCTGCAGCACAACGCGCGACTGATCATGATCGACAGTCTCGGCAGCAGCGAAGCAATCGGCATGGCAAACAACACCACGACTGCCGACGGCGCAGGCGAGACCGCCAAGTTCACCCTCACCGCGCACACCAAGGTGCTCACCGACGACGGCCGCGAGGTCGTGCCCGGCAGCGGCGAACGCGGCCGCGTTGCGTTGCGTGGCCGTACACCGATTGGGTACTACAAGGACCCCGAGAAATCGGCGTCTACATTCGTCACCTTCGATGGCGTGCGCTGGAGCATCCCCGGCGACTTTGCAGAGGTCGAAGCCGATGGCACGGTGAAGCTGCTCGGCCGCGGCAGTCAGTGCATCAACACCGGCGGCGAAAAGGTGTATCCCGAAGAGGTGGAAGAGGCGCTGAAGCATCACCCAACCGTGGCCGACGCCGCGGTGGTCGGCCTGCCTGACGAACGCTTCGGTGAGGCAATCACTGCGCTCGTCGAACCACACCTCGGTGCAGTTATCAACGAAGCCGAATTGATTGCGTATGTGAAGGTGCATCTCGCCGCGTACAAAGCGCCCAAGCGTGTGTTCGTCATCGACACCATTGGTCGCGCCGCGAATGGAAAGCTCGACTACAAACGACTCAAGGCCGAAGCTGCGTTACGCATCTGAGATGCAAATTCGCGACGGAGCTCGTTGCGATCTATGACAGCATGGCGACCGTGGAGACATGTGAAATCTGTGGGTTTGCGTGGGAGTCAGTCGCCGAGTCGGAACTCGCGCAGAGGATGATTTCAGGTTCGAACTCCATTGCCGCTGAGGTTCGCGAACACGTGCTCACCGCAACGATTCGACCAGAACCGAACCGTTGGTCGATCCTCGAATATGCAGCTCACGTACGTGACGTACTCCTGCACGTACGCGACCGTTTGATCATCGGCCTCGTCGAGAACGACCCCGAATTCAAGCCGCTGTATCGGGATCACCGCGTCGACCTCCAACTGTATGCAGCCGACACGCCAGCAGTTGTCGCCAACGAACTTGAGATGGCCGCGCAACTGTTCGCGCGCACCTTGAGCGCTGTATCGAGCGAGCAGTTCGATCGACCGTGTCAATACGTCTACCCATCGCCGGCAACGCGTTCGTTACGTTGGATGTGTCAACAAGTCGTTCATGAGATCGACCATCACGCCGCAGATATCAACTCCAACGCGCAATTGCGTCGATAGGTTCTTGCGTCATGAGTGACTTGGGATTTGATGGCAAGGTAGCAATCATCACGGGCGCAGGTGGTGGCCTCGGCCGCAAGCATGCGCTACTGATGGCGTCGCGTGGCGCCCTCGTGGTGATCAACGATCTCGGCGGAGCGGTCGATGGCACGGGAAGCGACAAAGGCGCTGCCGAGCATGTCGTCGACGAGATTAGGGCCGCGGGTGGCGAGGCCGTTGCCGACACCAACAGTGTGGCGACGCCAGAAGGCGGCGCGGCGATCGTGCAAACCGCCATAAACGCGTTTGGCCGCATCGACATCGTCATCAACAACGCAGGCATCTTGCGCGACAAGGCCTTCCACAACATGGGTCCCGACCTCATCAACCCGGTTCTCGATGTTCACCTCCGGGGTGCCTTCAATGTGACACAGCCGGCGTGGGTGCACATGCGCGAGCAGGGCTACGGGCGCATTATCAGCACATCGTCGGCGGCTGGCGTGTTCGGCAACTTTGGTCAGGCCAATTACGGTGCAGCCAAAATGGGCCTCGTCGGTTTCACCCGTGTGCTCGCGGTCGAAGGCGCCAAGTACAACATCAAGGCCAACGCGATTGCGCCACTCGCCCTCACCCGCATGACCGAAAGCCTGCTCGGCCCACTCGGCGACAAGCTCGACCCGGGCCTCATCTCACCGCTGGTCACCTATCTCGCCAGCGAGCAGTGCGAACCATCTGGGCGCCTGTTCAGCGTTGGTGGTGGCCGAGTCGCCGAAGTGTTCATCGGCGAAACGTCCGGGTATCACCACGCCAACCTCAGCCCTGAAGACGTTCGTGACAACTGGGGCACGATCACCGATCGCGACGGGTACTCGGTGCCGGCCAACCTCTCTGAGGAGACCGCACTTTTCCTTCCGTTCCTCGCCTAAATCTTCTTGCGTAACTCCACGGAACCTCGCGAGCCTCAGCGCCCGCGAGGTCCCGTGCAGAGCATTTACACCTTCGGCAATGTGACCGGGGAGGTGTCGACCAACGCTGTGATGTCGGTGTGGACATCGGCAGCGCCGCCATCTGTTGTTGTGCTGTATCCCAACGTGGCCAACACGGCACCGTTGATCGTGAACACAACGCTCACGGCCGCATCACCGGGCAGCGACAACGCCGCCGACGGATAACTGGCCGTCAAAACTGTTGGCACACCTGCGCCATACGACGTCACCGCAACCGAAGTCGGCGCACGAAGCGCAGCTATCGGATCGGCTGGTGCGGTTTCATCGGTGATCTCGGACCATGTTCCGTCCTTGTTCACCCACGTGCCACCAGGCGTCACCACATAGTCGACGGTCGCACCGTTGGAGGCCACGCTCATGCGTGTGCCGTCAACAACGCGATCGCCTTGTGCGGTGATCGCCACTGCGCCATTCACTGTTGCGGTGGTGACGAAGTGATAGCCGGGGGCCAATTGGTCAAATGCTGCTTGCAACGTCGCCGCGCCATCCGGCGCAACCATGGTGGTGGTCGACGCTCCGTCTGAAACGGGCGGGATAGCGAGGGTTGTAGTGGTTTGCTGAGCAGATTTTCCCGAGGCCACTCCTGTGTCGCTTCCGCCACATGACGAAAGCCCCAGGAAGAGCAAAGGCCCGGCCCCCAATAGGAGGAGCCGGGCCTTTCCAGCAAATGAATTAATCATTGCCCTTGTTGTCTCCACCACCATTGTTGTTGCCACCATCGCCGCCACCGTGACCACCTTGGTCACCATGGCCGCCTTG
>JANLPV010000083.1:0-5447 GCA_031367435.1 Actinomycetes bacterium
AGGTCGTGATGAAAAGTCGACCCGCCCAAGCGGCCGAGGCGTGGCACGCGGCATCCCCACTTTCTCAGGTTCGAGTCGACGCGCCGCCGTTCTTCATCGTGCAAGGCGCGCGCGACACCCTGGCGTGGAGGGAAGACGCGCAAGCATTTGCCGCAGCCCTGGGCCGGGTCTCTGCGAGCGCCGTTGGCTACGCGGAAATTCCGTATGCACAGCACGCATTCGATCTGATGACCACCCGTCGCAGTGTGCACACCGTGCGCGCCATCACCCGCTTCCTCGAGTACGCGCGCACACTCCCTCACTGACGTGCCCGACCAGTCGCACCGCGGCTCACGCCGCCTCCCACGGGCGGGCGGGCGATTAGAAGTAGATGATCGATTCGGCTTTGGCTTCGGCCGCATCGAGGTCGTCGGTGTAGGCACCTGTGGAGAGATACTTCCATCCACCGTCACACACAATGAATGCAATCACGCCGCTGTCGATTTCGCCGGCGACCTTGGCCGCGCCTGCCATAGCGGCACCCGCAGAAATGCCAGCGAAGATGCCGCACTCACGCACGAGTCGGCGCGTCCATTCCAGACTCTCGCGTGGGCGTACGACGCGCTTGCGATCGAGCAGCTCGAAGCCGTGCCAATTCTCAAAGACCGGCGGGATGTAACCATCTTCCAGATTGCGCAGCCCTTCGACGCGCTCGCCAAGTGGTGGTTCGATCGCAATGATCTTGATGTTCGGGTTCTGTTCTTTCAGATATCGACCGGTGCCCATGAGCGTGCCGCTCGTACCGAGGCCGGCCACGAAGTGGGTGATCTCAGGCAGATCACGCCAAATCTCCGGACCGGTTCCTTCATAGTGAGCCCGCGGGTTCGCGTCGTTGCCGTACTGATACATGAAGCACCAATGTGGGTTGGCAGCAGCCATTTCCTGAGCGCGACGAACGGCACCGTTGCTGCCCTCTTCGCCGGGCGTGAGGATGAGTTCTGCACCGAAGACCTCGAGCATCTGGCGACGCTCGATGCTCACGCTCTCGGGCATGAGAATCTTGATCGGATAGCCCTTCATGCCTGCGATCGCGGCGAGAGCAATACCCGTGTTGCCGGACGACGGTTCGATGATGGTTTGCCCCGGCACGAGGTCGCCGTCTTTTTCGGCCTGTTCAATCATGCTCTTGGCGATGCGGTCCTTGACGGAACCGAATGGATTCTGGCTTTCCAGCTTGCCGAAAATACGCACATTGGGGTTCGGCGACAGCACGCTGACGTCGACCATCGGGGTATTGCCAATCATGTCGAGCACGTTTTCGTATGGCACCACGGCAGCCTCCGGCAAATCCCGATATCTCCGGTCGGAATTGTACCAATTTGGCGGAGGATCAACTCACCGGACGCAAACCGTCGGCACTGGCCCCGCGCTCGGGTGCCCAGGCTCAGACTTTGCTAGTCCTCGCGACCAGTGCGGAGCCGATAGCCCGGGCTGCCGGCCGACTGCCATTCCTCTACGAACGAGAAGAACTCGGTGCCGAAGGGGTCGACATCGTGCATCGGCATACTGCCTCGGCGAATCACCCAGTCGTAGGGTGCAAGCGCCTCGGCCGCCGACAGATGCGCAGAGGCACCAAAAGCATCGCCACGATCGTGCAGCAGCACGGCCACGCGACGATGGAGCCGCGCGAGTTGCAACTCACGAGTCGGTCGTTCCATGTTCGTGGCGACTTCGCGATCGGAAAGATCGCGCTCGTTGCGCAACACCCACGCTCGGAGCAGATCGTGATGTACCGACGAATCGATGTGCGCGAAGGCTCGAAACCGATCGTCACCCATTGCTGTGTCGGCAGGGCGCACAATGTGACCGTCCTCGTCGATCCACACAGTCGCGGGAACATTTACGATTCCGTATCGTTCGGCCACGATGTAATCGCGATCGATCAGCACGTTGAGTTCGGGTGAGTGGGCCGCCCACTCACGGACCGCATCGACATCGCTGTCGATCGCGACCGCGATGATCGACAAACCATGAGGGCCGAGTTCTTCCTGAAGTTGCTGCCACACGGGCAGCTCATACCGACAGCCTCACCAACTCGACCATGCAAGCAGCAGTACCTTGCGTCGGTTGAAGTCGTGCAGGCTGACGGGTTTGCCCGACAGGTTCTGCAGTGTGAAATCGGGGGCCCGCAACGACACCATCTGCTGCGCACGTTCGGGCGCCGAGACTGTGAGCGCGGCGACACCGCGCTCTGGGTCGGTGACCGCACACAGCCCGATGATCGGGGCTGCCTCTTGCAGATCGATGAGCCCATACGAGAGCACCTTTTCGGGGTGATAGATCGGCGCGCACAGTTCATCGCGGCAGAGGCCCTCGGGCTTCAACGTCCACCCGGTGAGCGCGGTGAACGCCTCGGGTTGCATCAGCCAGCGCTTGCCGAGTTCGGCCTCGACCTCGATGTGTTCGGCCTCATTGATAACGGTTGCCATTGACTCCCCTTTGCCCGTGCTGATCGTCACGCAACCGCGATGGTTTCTTCATCGATCGTGCCGTCTACGAGAAGATAGCTGCGAACTTCCGGCGCATCACGCTTGAGGCTGACAATGATGTAGTGCCACGAGGGATCGGGGGCCTGATTGACGTCGGTCTGACTCGGGTACGGCTCGGTATGGGTATGACTGTGCATCACGCCGATGATCTCCATGCCGTCGTGTTCGGCCTCGCGCTCGGCGCGCAGCATCGCCTTTGGTTCGATGGTGTAGACCTTGCCCGAGCGCGTCGTGTTCGCGCAGCCCACAAATCGGAGCACCTGGTTGCTGTTGGGGTGACCAATGAGCAGTCCGCACGCCTCTTCGGGATAGCAGTCGTATGCCTGGGCGATCATGCCTGCGAAAGCGGAGCGAGAAACAGCCAACATCGTGAGCGAACGCTAGCGGTACGCTTGCCGCTTCCTCATCTTCGGGGCCTTCCTACTCTTCGGATCCAGCACTGACCCACCATGGCAACTGACGGCATCAAGATCATCGCCAGCAACCGCAAGGCGCGCTTCGATTACAACGTGCTCGACACGCTCGAGGCCGGCATTGTGCTGCAGGGCAGTGAGGTAAAGGTGCTGCGGCTCGGGCATCTGCAAATTGCCGATGCATACGCGCGTGTGGTGAACGGCGAACTGTGGCTCGATGGTGTGCACATTCCCCCATACGCGTTCGCGCATGGCATTGGGGCGCACGATCCAGATCGCGCGCGCAAGTTGCTGGTGAAAGCGAACGAGATCAGCAAGCTCGCAGCCCGCGTTGCACAGGAACGACTCAGCCTCGTGCCGCTCAGTTTCTACTTCAAAGAAGGTCGCGTCAAAGTAGAACTCGCTCTCGCTCAGGGCCGTCGCAAGGGCGACAAGCGCAACGCAATGGCCGAGCGCGATACGCAGCGCGAGATGCAAAGGGCCCTCGGCAGGCAACGCAAGGGCATGGACGCGTAGCGCCCTCTCGCTGATGCGCGTACAACGGTCGAGTGAGCATCGAACGATGCCATGGGCAAACGGTCGCGGTGTCACGGCGGAGATCCGCGCGTGGCCGCCGACGCCTCTCGAGTGGGCGTGGCGACTCAGCATTGCCGACGTTGCCGATGACTGCCCGTTCTCGGTGATGCCCGGCGTCGATCGACACATCATGGTCGTCAACGGTGTCGGGATGGGTTTGACCGTTGACGGTTCACTCGAACAACGCGTGACCCTCGGTGCGAGTGCACTGTCATTCTCGGGCGATGCCATCACGTCGTGCCGGCTACTCGATGGGCCAATCGCGGATCTGAATCTGATGGTGCGACGCGACATCGGTGAGGGTGCGCTTCATTTCGAGCGCATGCGGTCCGGACATCGAATCAACGAGGCCGATGTAGTGGGCAGCCATCGTCGTGTCGTGGCGGTAGTCGTGGTGCACGGGCACGTAGCGGTGGGCTCGGTCGAACTCGCGCCGTTCGACGCGCTCTTGCTTGAGCCAGAAGCACTTATGCCGAGACTGGTCGCTCTTTCGGAGTCGAGTGTTGCGATCGCGACGTTCTCAGAAATGTCGGCGGCGTAACGCCGGCAACGTTGCTACAGTCGTGGGCGCACCAAGCGGTGCACCAAACATACGGGGCTGACAGGTTTCGACGTCAGTGTCGCAGTTCGGTCATGCGACCCGAGTTGCTCAGACTCGTTAAACGGGGTACAAACAAGAATTGCCAACCAGCAGTTCATTCTCACCGCCTAATTCTTAGGTGAGTGAAGAATAATCGTGAGCAGAAATGTCGCACGGGGCCGATCCACCGCAGCCCGGCAACAGAAGCGGGGGATGACGGCGAGAAAGAACGCTGGCTGCAGGAAAGTCTGCTGACGATTCGGAAAGACGATTCGCGGGCCACCACTTTCGGGTGATGGCCAGCCGACCCGCCGGTGTTGCTGCGTCAGCGATACAGCGGGAATGGTCGTATCACGGGCGTTCAACGGCTGATGGACGGGGGTTCGATTCCCCCCAGCTCCACAAGACATAACACCACGTAGATGATCCTTTCCGAGGTCTTCAGACGGGGCCAATCTACCGGATTTCTACCGCTACCGGAACTTGACATCGAAACTGCTGGTACCGCCCGAGAATCGACCTGGCAGTTCGGGTGCTCGGATGGGAACTGGGCCACGTTCCATGCCCCTCATCAAGTCCCGGGCCATACTTGCGACCATGTATAGCGATTTCTAATTAAATCTAGTTAAACGCTATATGTCGCTAGATACTGGTACACTTCGGTGCATGGATCCGCGTCGAAACCCCTACTCGCCAGGCGCCGGGTTACGCCCATCCGCGCTGACCGGCCGCGACGCGGAGATCGAGGCGTTCGCTGTGCTCCTGTTCCGCGCTCGCGACGGCCGCTCAGCCCCCGGCATGATCCTGCACGGACTACGCGGAGTCGGCAAGACCGTCCTCCTCAATGAACTCGCGAACACAGCACGCAAAGACGGATGGGTCGTCGCCTCCGTAGAAGCCGATCACAGCGGGACACGCACCCCGTTCCGACAGCAAGTGGCCACAGCGCTCGAGGAGGGGCTGCGCAAGGAGGCGGGGCGCTCCAACTTCGCTGACAAAATGCGCAAAGCGATAGCGACTCTGAAGTCATTCTCCGTGACAGTGCTCGGCCAGGGCGTCAGCCTCGAACTGCAGAACCGAGGATCGTCAGGATCCCTCAACGCGGACTTCACCGACCTTGTCATCGACCTGGCAGAGGCGGCTCGCGATCTGGACACCGGCGTCGCCGTATTCATCGATGAGATGCAACACCTCGCCGAGCCCGAACTCGCCGCTATCTGCCAGGCATGCCACGCCGCGAACCAGCAGAATCTGCCCTTTGTGGTCGTGGGCGCCGGCTTGTCAAACCTGCCCAGAGTCCTGGCCGACGCGGTGTCCTACGCCGAACGGCTCTTCGACTATCGCAGCATC
>JANLPV010000123.1:0-13409 GCA_031367435.1 Actinomycetes bacterium
CGCAGACAACGCGCCCGACGTCGTTCCGGTTCACCCATGTTGGGAGGGCGACGTCGTGTGGACAATGGCAGGTACCACTTCGGTGAAGGCACGCAATATCGCGGCCAACCCGAACGTTGCGTTGCACTGGCAGGTCACCGCCGAGGGCGACGGTGTCGAGTTGTGGGGTCAGGCAAAACTCTTCGACGATCTCGAGACCAAGCGCCGGCTCTGGACCGGTGTCTTCGACTACGACCTCAATGCGTTCGCTCCCGGCGGTCCCGACGATTCACCCGGCACCGGCTTTATCGCCGTCTATCCAGCGCGAGCGTTGTACCTCGAGATGTATGGGGCGAAGGGCCGACGCACGTGGCACGCCTGAGCGCGCTGTCGCGCTCGATTGCAGGTAAGCGCGCCATCGTCACTGGTGCTGCTTCAGGAATGGGTCGCGCCACGGCGCATCTCTTTGCTGATGAAGGCGCTCGAGTGGCGGTGGTCGATCTCGGCGAGGCTCGTGTGCAAACGGTGGTCGACGAGATCATTGACGCTCATGGACCCGACGCGGCGATTGGCGTGGTGACCGATATATCAAACAATTCGGCGCTCGCGACGATGGTGGCAACGGTCGTCGAAACCTTCGGCGGTATCGACATCGTGATCAACAACGCGGGCGTCTCGATGATCACGTCGGCATTTCAGGACGAGGATTCGTTCGAGTCGAATTGGGCCACAACGCTCGACATCAACCTCACCGCGCATGCGCGCCTCATTCGGCTCTCTCTGCCGTATCTGCAGGCGAGCGGCGCGGGTCGAATCGTGAACATTGCTTCCACGGAATCGATCGTTACTACCGCTGGTCTTGCCGCGTATGCCGCATCGAAGGCCGGCGTTGTGGGGCTCACGAAGAGCTTCGCGGTCGAGCTCGGTCGGCATGGCATCAACGTCAACTGCATTTGTCCGGGCCCGATCAATACCGGCATGACGTCGGGCATCGAAGATGCGGCGAAGGCCACCTATGCCAAACGTCGCGTGCCGTTGCGAAGGTATGGCGAACCCGAAGAGGTTGCGCACATGACACTCAACCTGTGCCTGCCTGCAGCCAGTTTCGTGAACGGTGCGATCATCCCCGTCGATGGCGGCATGACGATCCGTCACACCTGACGCCACGAGCTGACGCTACGCGGCTCGGGCCCCTACGTGCAGCGTGAGTTACGGCTGAGAGCCGTCGAGAATGCCGCGCAGACCGGTGGGATGATCGCCGACACAAAGTTGTTCCAGAATGCCCGTGCCCGTCGCGGTCACGCCATCGGTATCGCGGTATGTGGCCTTGCACAGTGTTTGCACATGCACATGCTCGCGGGCGAGCGGAGTTGCGACCGGCAGCGTGATTCGTTCGCCGTTCACCACCGATTCGCCGCGCCAATACCCATGCCCGAATTCGGGATGGCCGTAGCCGATGCCGCTCATCTGAAAGTGATACATCGGCTCGAGCGAGATGGTGGCTATCTTGCCCGTCCAAGACACAAGGTCGTACTCGAACGATGTCGCCCACCGCGTGCCCGGCTGCCAGGTGATGCGGTAGTCGACGGTTCGCATCATTTCGCCAGCGGACGCATTTGGTGCCAGTGCACCAACCTCGTGCCAGCGTCGGCCGTCGCCGTATTCATTGACGTCGAAGTGGGTGGAGAAGTCGGGGAAGTTCACTGGCGCCCACAACCAGAAGAACTGCGGCCAACCGACAGGCGCACCCAGCGCTGCTGGTTCACCGACGGGGCGCACGCCCCACGAACGATCGCGCGAGCCGGTCACGCCGAGGTCGGCGAGGTCGATATGAACACCATCAACCTCTATCCATCCCGACCACGTACCGAACTGTGTGAGCCGGGTGTAATCGAACAATGTGCGAACACCTGCGCGCTGGAAGAAGTGCGGCTCCTCGATTGCCTCGGATGACGACGTAAAGGTGAGTTCGGCGCGCAGCGAGTGCTCGGGCGCGTTCACATGCAGTCGAAGAATGTGCAGAGGCTCGACGACCTCGACCCGGATAGGCCCAACTGTGGTGGCGTCGCGGCGGTCCTTCGCCGCGCGCGCCGAAGCGAACACGCTTATTTGCTCGCCGTTACGCACCACGCTGAAGGCTGCGTCCATCACGTGACGGTTCGGATAGAGACCCATTGCAAGACCGAAGTACACCGAGCCATCGGCCGTATAGCCGTTGAAGAAGTAGCGGTCGTAGTGGTTTGCGTCGGGAGTGGCCGAGTGGGCGATGGGCACGCACGCCTGATGAATGGGGAAGTCGTCGTAACTGCTGAGCACGAAGGTGACCGTAGCCACCCCGACCTGTCGGGAGAAACACGGGGCGCAACCTCTACGATTTCGAGCGATGACTGCGAGCACCTACCGCAAAGTTTCCATCGCTGTGTTGGTGGCGCTTTCGGCAATCGTGGTGAGTGGTGCGGCCGTGCGACTCAGTGGCTCGGGACTGGGCTGCGCCGATTGGCCGAACTGCAACGCGTCCAAGCTCATCGATGTCTCCACCACGCATGGCGCGATCGAGCAGATCAATCGTCTGTTCACCGGGGTCGTCATGGCCATAGTCGTTGTTGCGGTGCTCGGTGCCGTTCGTCGTCGACCACGTCGCCGCGATCTCACGACGCTTGCCGTGCTGATTGCGATCGGGGTCCCGATGCAGGGACTCGTCGGTGCAGTCGTCGTGCTCACCAAGCTCAATCCGTTTGCCAACCAGCAGCACTTCTTGTTGTCGATGGTGCTCGTTGCGCTCGGCACCGTGTTGGTTCGTCGCGCTGGGATTCCCGACGACGCTGTGCGTTCGAGCAGCGTGTCTGAGGGCACGCAGATGCGCGTGCGGGCCATCGCTGTCGTTACCGGACTCGCGATACTCACCGGCACCTTCGTCACCGGAGCCGGTCCGCACGCTGGCGATGAGAAGGCCAAGCGTTTTCACGTCGCCATCAGCACCGTCGCTCGAATTCACGGCATCACAGTGATGAGCGCCGTCGCATTGGCGATCGCTCTCTTGTGGCGCTTACGTACGCTCCACTCCGACCGGGCCGCGCTCGACAACGTGCTCACCACATGGATGGTGCTCGCGATCGGCCAAGCCGCGATTGGTTACACGCAATACTTCACCGGGGTGCCCGCGGTGCTTGTGGCATTTCACGTGGCGTTGGCGACCGGGTTGTGGATTGCCACGGTTCAGCTGTGGCTGGCCACCTCTACGTGGCGAGTTCTAGTTGGCGAGGTTCTTGAGGAACGCCGACCCCTTGTTGATCGCGCTCGAGAAGAATCCACCAACTGAATGTAGAAAGTTTCCTGCTGCGCTGGCACTACCTGCGGGATCGGTCCAAATGGAGATGACCACAAAGGCAAGCGATAGATAGATCAAGAGCTTCTTGATGGTGTCGAAATTCATGCGGGGACCTCCGGACGCGTACGTCAAATCACAGGGTCTCCACCCGCGCTCGGCAACCTTACCCAATTGAGTTGCGTAAGACGCGGATCAGGCGTACCCGGACATCTCGCGTGCGATCACGCGGAACTCGCGAATGGTGTCGTGCAAGATGTCGGCTACCGGTCGTACGGACTCGATGCGGCCCGCCACTTGACCAGTGAGCGCAATCGACGCTTCCATGTCGCCGCCGAAGTAGAGGTCGGTGGCCGTGCCGAACTCGGTCATCTCGACATGATCGAGGTGCTCGAGTCGGGTCGTTCGCTCCGTTCGCAGGGCGCGTAGTCCGGGGCGAGAGAAGCGATTGAGGAACACGGTGTCGGTCTCCGCGGCGGCAATGATCGCGTTCTTCCAGTTGGCGTTCACTGGTGACTCGGCGGCCGAGACCATGCGCGTGCCCATCTGCACACCGTGCGCCCCGAGTGCGAATGCCGCCACCATTGACCGCCCGTCGCAAATACCCCCGGCGGCCACGATGGGCACATTCACCTTCGATGCGATGAGCGGGATGAGCACCATGGTGCTGACGTCGCGTGGATTCTTGAACCCGCCGCCCTCGCCGCCTTCGACCACCAAACCGTCGACGCCGGCCGCTACCGCCTTCAGCGCCGCCGCCAGCGTTGGCACGACGTGGAACACCGTGAGGCCCGCGTCCTTGAGCTGTGCGGTGTACTTCGTGGGGTCGCCAGCAGACGTTGTCACGAACT
Source organism: Actinomycetes bacterium (assembly GCA_031367435.1). Taxonomy (GTDB): domain Bacteria; phylum Actinomycetota; class Acidimicrobiia; order Acidimicrobiales; family Ilumatobacteraceae; genus WLMZ01. The sequence goes on from JANLPV010000123.1 coordinate 4,156, forward strand.
TCACACCCTGGTCGACAACGAACTGCACGATCGATGGGTCGCGTACGAAGAGCTGAGCGATGTTGACGCCGAACGGTTTGTCGGTGAGCTCGCGCATCAGCACGATCTCGCGCCGGATGGTGTCGAGCTCTCCGGACGACGTCTCGATAATGCCCAGTCCACCGGCATTGGAGACGGCAGCAGCCAACTGCGAACGGGCAATCCAGCCCATGGGTGCCTGCACAATTGGGTAGTCGATACCGAGCAGGTCAGTAATGGGGGTCCTCAGTGGTGCGGGTCGATCCATCGAGGCGGCAGTGGTGTGCGAAGCGGAATCAGATGCGGGAGCGGTCATGGGAGCGGTCACGACCGTGACCGTACTGTTCACGCTGGCAGGCTTGCCTATCGAGTGTCGGGCATCGTGAACCCCTAACGAACGAGCTGGCCCAGAACCGCAGCGTTGAGGGTCGTCGGTTGGTTGTCACATGTGGGTCGGTTGTGAACAATGCGCGCGAACCTTGCCCCGACGCCCGTGAGCTACTACCATGCTCCGTCGCGGCGCCAATGCCGCGACCCAAGGCCGCTCATGCGGTTTGGTGGATGTCCCACGGTCATCCGTTGTTCATTTACCTCGGGGGAGGAAACCATGCCAACGAAAGGCAATACATGATGCTCAGGAAGGCTTCGGCCCTACTCGTAGCCCTCGCAGTGGTCGCCACTGCGTGTGGAAGCGACAAGAAGACAACAACCTCAACTCCTGCCGGTGGCACAACTGCCTCGGGCGGCTCAACCGCAACTGGTGACACCACCGCAACTGGTGCCACCACCTCTGGCGCGAGTGGCAGCGTCGTCATCTCGAGCGACCTGCCATTGCAGGGTGCCTCGGCCGATGCGTCGAAGGACACCAACAATGCCATCTCACTGCTCCTCGAGCAGGCTGGCGGCAAGGCCGGTAACTTCAGCGTGACGTTGAAGCCCTACGACAACTCCACTGCTGCCAAGGGCGGCTGGGACGACGCGACCTGCGCCAAGAACGCCAACGATCACGTCGCGAACAAGGACGAAGTTGCCGTCATGGGTACCTACAACTCGGGTTGCGCCAAGATCGAGATTCCCGTTCTGAACCAGGATCCGACCGGCCCAATGCTCATGATCTCCCACGCCAACACCAACCCTGGAATCACCAAGGCTTGGGATCCAGGCGAGCCTGACAAGTACTACCCAACCGGTGTCCGTAACTACGGCCGCGTTATCGCGACCGACGACATTCAGGGTTCTGCCGGCGCACAGTTCGCGGCGCAGGATCTGAAGGTGAAGAAGTGCGTCGTGCTCAACGATGCGCAGACCTACGGTGTCGGTGTTGCAACGGCGTTCGCCGACGCAGCCAAGAAGGTCGGCATCGAAGTCGTCGCGACCGCAGCATGGGATGCCAAGCAGCCGAACTACACAGCATTGTTCGAGGGCTTCAAGGCCAAGAGCCCTGACTGCATCTACCTCGGCGGCATCAACGACAACAACGGTGAGCAGCTCATCCGTGACAAGGTTGCAGTGTTCGGCCCGAACAGCGGTGCCGTCAAGCTCATTGCCCCAGACGGCTTCACCGGTTACCCAACCGTGCAGAAGTTGGCTGAAGCACAGGACATGTACATCACCTTCGCAGGTCTGCCCGCTTCCGAGCTGGTCAAGGCCGGCGGTGCTGGTGCCAAGTTTGTCACTGACTTCAAGACCAAGTTCGGCCATGACCCGGCCTCGGCGTATGCCATCTACGGCGCAGCTGCGACGCAGTTGATCATGGCGTCAATCGCCAAGTCTGACGGCACTCGCAAGAGCGTGCTGGCAGCGGCGTTCTCCGGCATCACGATCCCGGCTGACAAGTCGGTCATCGGTAAGGAATTCGGCATCGACAAGAACGGCGACGTCACCGCACGTGACATGTCGATCCAGCTCCTCAAGGGCAACGTCGAGACGTTCCTCAAGGCATGGCCAGTCAGCTGACCTTCGGTTAGCTGACGAATACATAACGACAACAATTGTGTTGGGGTGGCCCCGTTAGGGGCCGCCCCAACCTGTACTAGGGGTACTTTCACTATGGCAACAGCCGAACGTTCGGCACCGCGATTCAAGGTCGAGTCACTGGTAGGGATGGCAGTACTGGCAGGGGCAGTCGCCTGGATCATCTGGAGCTTTGCTTCCGGACCCGCCATCTTCACCCAGGTCTTGACCATTGGATTGTCCAACGGCGCGCTGTATGCGCTGATCGCGCTTGGCTACACGATGGTGTACGGCATCATCGAACTGATCAACTTCGCGCACGGCGACTTGTTCATGCTTGGTTCTGTGATCGGTGCCATCTTCATTGAACAGTGGCTCGGCCAGAAGTCGTCCTCAGCTTCGGCATGGGGACTACTTGCACTCACCTTGCTCTTTGCGATGGCGGCGTGCGCGGTGATCAACATCGTCATCGAGAAGCTGGCCTACAGAAGGCTCCGAAATGCTCCGAAGTTGGCTCCGCTTATCACCGCCGTGGGCGTCAGCTTCATTCTGCAGAACATCGGCATCCTCATGAACGGATCGGCGCCCCACTCGCGCACCAGCGTGTTGCCGCAGACCTCGATCAAGCTCGGCTCGATCGAGGTGCGCATCAAGTACATCGTGGTCGTTGCCATCACGGTCCCGCTGCTCTTGCTGATGACCTGGATCGTGCAAAAGACGCGGGTCGGTAAGGCCATGCGTGCCACCGCTCAAGATCGCGATGCGTCGTTGCTGATGGGCATCAACGTCGACCGCATCATTTCGTTTACCTTCGCCCTCGGCGGTGCGCTCGCGGGCGCGGCCGGCGTGTTGTACCTCGAGGTCAACCAACAGACTCGATACGACGCCGGCTTTCGCCTCGGCCTGATTGCGTTCACCGCTGCTGTTCTGGGCGGCGTTGGCAACCTCGTGGGCGCCGTGGTCGGTGGCGTGCTGCTCGGTGTCATCCAGGCGCTCAACGACGGAGCGCCTCACTTCTTTGGTCAACAATGGACGCAGACCGTGATGTTTTCGATTCTGATCATCATGGTGATCTTCCGCCCGGGCGGCATCTTTGGTAAGCACCAGCAGGAGAAGGTCTAGATGTTTACTTCGTTTGTAGAGAAATATCAGCCCAAGACCGATCGTGGTCAAAAGATCGCGCGCTATCTCGGCTATCTCGCTGTGCTGATCGTTGCTTGGCAGGTACCGAATATCGCTACCGGCACCGATGGCCCGCTGCCACTATTCACCGTTGTCCTCTGTGCCGTGTACGCGTTGTTCGCGCTCGGTCTCAACATTGTGGTTGGCTTCGCCGGCCTACTCGACTTGGGCTACGTTGCTTTCTTCCTGTTCGGCGCGTATACGTCGGCCTGGCTGATGTCTGACTTCTTCTATCAGGTGAACCCGCGCGATCCCTCGAGTAAGCAGTTCTCGTTCAACATTCATTTCCTGTCGACTGCTGCGCACAACATCAAGGGCGTGCACCTATCTTTTTGGCTGGTGATTCTTGCCGCTGCTGCGATTGCCGCCGTGGCTGGATTGGTGATTGGTGCGCCGACCCTGCGACTAAAAAGCGATTATCTCGCCTTGGTCACGCTCGGGTTCGGAGAAATTCTTCCCGAGGTGTTCCGCAACGGTGACGACGTCGCCGGATACAACCTCACCAACGGCACAAAGGGCATCGGTCCGGTTGACAAGATCGGCATGGGCTTTCTCGACAAGTTGCCAGGCATTCCGAGCACCATCGTGTCGAGCGACTACAGAACCAAGTACTACGTGATCTTGCTGTTCTGCGCACTGTTCATGTATGCCTCGATCAAGTTGCGCGATGGTCGTTTGGGTCGGGCATGGATGGCGATTCGCGAAGACGAACTGGCCGCCAGCCTGATGGGTGTGCCGCTGATGCGTACCAAGCTGTGGTCGTACGCAGTGGGCGCGATCGCCGGCGGTGTGGGCGGTGCGTTCTATGCGACCATCGTTGGCACGGTGAACGTCGACAACTTCACATTCAGCTTCTCGATCATCGTGCTGTGCGCGGTTATTCTCGGTGGCATGGGCAACGTGTGGGGTGCAGTGTTGGGTGGTGTCGCGATCACCTGGTTCAACTACACCGGCCTGGTGTACATCGGCGCCCAGGTGAACAAGGGGCTTGGCACCCACATCAATCTCAAGAACTACGAGTTCATGTTCTTCGGGTTCGTGTTGGTGTTGATGATGCTCTTCCGGCCCGAGGGCTTCATTCCAGCGGCGCGTTCACGACAGGTGAAGAAAGCCGACAAACAAGTGCAAGCCAGCGAGATCGCCGGAGGTGCGTCGTGACCGAAGTTCTCCTCGATGCCCGCAAGGTGCGGGTCGAGTTCGGCGGACTCGTTGCCGTCAACGACGTCGACTTCCAGATTCCGATCGGCTCGATCGTGGCACTCATCGGGCCCAATGGGGCCGGCAAGACCACGTTCTTCAACGTGCTCACCGGGCTCTATACGCCCACGCACGGCGGCGTCGATTTCGACGGCAAGAGTGTGCTCGGCGTGCCGCCACACAAAATTGCCGCGCTCGGCATGGCGCGTACCTTTCAGAACATCCGCCTGTTTGGCGCCATGACCGCATCCGAGAACGTGATGGTCGCGATGCACCCGCATCTCAAGAGCGGCGTCGCGTCCACGATCATTCGTACACCCAAGCAGCGTCGCGAAGAGCACGACGCCCGCATGGTGGCCAAGGAGCTGCTCGAGTTTGTTGGCATCGCTGGTGTCGATGACGAGTTCGCCAAGAATCTTCCCTACGGCGATCAGCGTCGGCTCGAGGTGGCGCGTGCGTTGGCGTTGCGGCCGAAGCTGTTGTTGCTCGACGAGCCAACGGCGGGTATGAACCCGCAGGAGTCATCCATTTTCACCCAATTCGTGCACCGCGTTCGCGATGAGCGTGGCGTCACGGTGTTGCTCATCGAGCACGATATGAAAGTGGTCATGGGCGTGTCCGAACGAATCACAGTGCTGGAGTACGGGTCGAAAATCGCCGAAGGTACGCCGGCCGACATTCGTTCTGATCAGCGCGTGATCGAGGCCTACCTTGGCAAGTCCGGAACGGAGGCGGCCAAGTGACCGCGGAGTCGACAAGTGCAACGACGGTGCGCGGTGGCGGTCAGCCACCCGTGCTCACCATCACCGACCTTCATGTGTATTACGGCAACATCGCTGCGGTAAAGGGCATCTCGCTCGAGGTGTATCAGGGCGAGATCGTGACGCTCATCGGTGCGAATGGTGCTGGGAAGTCCACCACCATGCGCACGGTCTCGGGGCTGCTCAAACCCCGCAAGGGCGAGATCATGTTCGAAGGCAAGAAGGTGTCGGGTCTGCGTGGTGACGAAGTCGCCAAGCTTGGCATCGCGCAAAGTCCCGAGGGTCGACGCATCTTTCCGCGTATGACTGTCGCCGAGAATCTCGAACTCGGTGCGTTCCTGCGCAAAGACAAAGCCGCCATCGCTGAAGATCTTGAACGTGTCTTCGACCTCTTCCCCCGCCTCAAGGAGCGCATCGCGCAAAAGGGCGGAACACTCTCGGGTGGCGAGCAGCAGATGCTCGCGATGGGTCGCGCGCTGATGTCGCAGCCGCGTCTGTTACTGCTTGACGAGCCATCGATGGGCCTTGCTCCTGTGCTCGTCGATGTTGTGTTCGAGATCATCCAGCGCGTCAACGCGCAGGGCACAACGATCTTGCTGGTCGAGCAGAACGCGCTCGCCGCGCTGAATGTCGGCAACTATGCGTATGTGCTCGAAACAGGTCACATTGGCCTTGAGGGACCGGCTAAGGAACTCGCCGACAACGAAGACGTTCGCAACGCCTATCTCGGTCTTGCGTAGCGCCGCCTGCTTCTGCAATCTCGCCTAACTCCTTCTCGCTCGCGACAGCTACGGTTGGCCCGATGAACGACGCACCCAGCAATGCCTCAGTTGTCGTCATTGGCGGCGGCGTGATGGGACTCAGTACCGCCTTTCACCTTGCCGAGGCCGGTCATAAAGATGTCGTTGTCGTCGAGGCCGACCAACTCGGCAGCGGCTCGACATCAAAGGCTGCCGGCGGTGTGCGCTTGCAGTTCTCGGGCGCGGTCAACATCGAATTGGCATTGCGATCGCTCGATGCGTTCGAACGCTTTGGTACGCGACCCGGCTACGACATCGATCTGCAACAGGTGGGCTACTTGTTCTTGCTCACTGAGCCAGCCGATGTAACGACCTTCGAGGCAAGTGTTGCGTTGCAGAACAGTCTTGGCGTGCCAAGCCGAATGATCACCTCGCGCGAGGCCGGCGAGCTTTGTTCGCTCGCCAATGTCGACGATGTGCTCGCCGCATCCATCTGTATGCGCGACGGTCATGCCAATACGGGCGCTGTCGTGGAGGGCTATGCGCAGGGAGCGCGTGCGCTGGGCGTTCGCATCCTGACGAACTGCGCGGTGACCGCTGTCGACCGCGAGGGCGATGTGATCACAGGAGTTGTCACGAGTCGCGGCCGAATAGCGACCGACACCGTCGTGTGTGCAGCGGGTCCGTGGTCGCGAGTCGTTGGCGATATGGCGGGGGTCAACCTTCCGGTGGATCCCGTTCGCAGACCGGTGTGGTTCACGGAACCGATGCCCGGTCGCCCAGATCATCTGCCGATGACGATTGATTTCACCTCTGGGTTCTACTTCCACGGTGAGGGTCAGGGTTTGCTGTTCGGCATGGCCGATCCCGAGCAGGCGGCTGGCTTCGACGTTGAGTTGCGCAGTGATTGGCTCGAAGTCGTCGGCGAGGTTGCGCAGCGTCGAGCACCTAAGCTGCTCGACGTTGGCATCGCCGGTGGGTGGACGGGTTTTTACGAAACGACACCTGATCACAACGGCATCATCGGCGAATCCACCGTGTTGCCACGATTCTTCTACGCCACCGGATTCTCCGGGCATGGGTTCCTGCTCGGCCCAGCTGTTGGCGAGGTGATGCGCGATCTCATCCTTGGGCGAACGCCGCCGGTGAATGTCTCCACGTTCTCGGTCGATCGGTTCAGCGCCAGCGATCACCACCGCGAACACAACGTCGTCTAGAGCCGGATTCGTCGATCATGCCGTCACCTTCCTACGTTGCCAGCGTCGATAGTCCGCTGCTTCCAAACGCCGCCGTTCTCGCGCGAATTCAGGCAGTCGAGGATGCGAATCGGGTGTGCGTACTCGACACGGTTGTGCCTGTGCGTTCGGGCTTCGCGTTCGAGGTTGCGGCTGGCCATGTCGTGCGTTTCAGCACGGTTGATGGGCCACAGGTCGTCGACCTCAATCTCTGGAGCCGCGCTGATCCCCGCGAGCGGTTCTGGGCGGCGCGCACGCGCCAGTTCTATGGCACCCATCTCACCACGGGTCATCGACTGTGGTCGAACCTGCCGTTTCTCCGCCCGATGGCGACGCTGCTGGTCGACACGTTGCAGTACGGCCGCGATGCCGATGACGCCGGGTGTCATGATCTGCTCGGTACTCGTTGTGATCCCTACGTGAATCAAATGCTCTCTGGTGCGCCCTACGACTTTCATTGCCACTCGAACCTGGTTCGCGCCGTGACGCAATTCGGACTCACTGAGTTCGACGTCCACGACGTGATCAACCTGTTTCAGGTGACCGGCCTCATGCCCGACGACAAGCGCTATTTCATGAAGACGTGCCCGGCGCGGCCAGGCGATTTTCTTGAGGTGCTCGCCGAGATCGACCTGCTGATGGCGATCTCACTCTGCCCGGGTGGCGATCTTGCCGTGCCGCTTTGGGGTGAGGGTTCCGATGCCGAACCCAACTGCAACCCGTTGCGCGTGCAGGTGTTTCAGTTACCGAGCGAAGCGTTGCACGGATGGGCTCCTGCCGAACGGGCCATCTATGCGGGGGTGCACGGCACACGCCACGGACTCAAGCAACCGCATGGCGTGCCGCCGTCGCTCGCGCAACGTACGACGTTGCCCGAGTAGTCGATAACCATGCAGCAGCGTTACTGAGATGGGTATCCTCCTCGGCGCCATCGCGGCCGTGATGTTCGGCGCATCCGATGTGTACGCGGCGCACGCCTCGCGCTCGTTGCACTCGATTGCCGTGACGCGCACGGCGTTGCTCGTCGCCCTCATCTTCACGCCGTTGTTCCTTGTGCTGAAACCGTTCTCGCTCTCAGCGACCGACGTGCTCTACGCCATCGTGTCAGGCGTGCTGATCAGTCTGAGTCTGCTCTGTTTGTACGTTGCGTACGGTCGTGCATCAATCGGCATTGTTGCGCCGGTTGCCTCTGTCCTGACCGCGTGCGTGCCATTGATCATCGACTTGCTCCGCGGCAAGGGTCTGAGCGTGGTGTCAGGCGTGGGTGCCGTCATCGGCATCGGCGCGGTCGCATTCAGCACCTATCACCCCGGCGGGCGAGGAAGCATCAAAGCAGGCCTCATGCTTGGGTTTCTCGCCGGCGTTGGCATTGGTTTGTCGTTCACGCTGCTCGACCTCACGGCCGACACGGCCGGACTTGCGCCAGTGCCCATCCAACGTCTGTCGGGTCTGCTCTGTCTGACGATCGCGATGCCGTTCGTCAAGGCGCCGTGGGTCATCACGTCGGGACCGGCGCGTAAACCGGCAATTGCCACCGGGCTCATGGCTGGTTTGGCGATGGGAGCTTTGCAGTTGGGCTACCGATACGGATCGGCCGGACCAGTGTCGGTCGCCGCCTCACAATTCGCGGCAGCAGCAGTGCTCATCTCTGCGATCGTGTATCGCGATCGCCTGCACTGGTGGCAAGGTGTTGGGCTGGCGATGGCTTCCGTTGGCGTTGGGTTAATGGCGATTGGCTAGTCGTCGTGCGCCATCAGCGGGGTGGGTACACTAGGACGAGGTGGCTTCGGGCGGGCAGGCGGGCGTGAGATCCGCGGTGGTACAGTCGGCTACCTGCGCAGGGTCGGCTGCGCAGACGCGAACGAACCTGAACTGCCGACCTGTTCGAGGAGACCAATGGACATCGAAGGTGTGTACGTTCCGGTTGCGACCCCGTTTCACGACGACGAGTCGGTGAACGAGGCTCGTTACGCGGATCTGATTGAGTACCAACTCAAGGGTGGTGTGCGCGGTGTCGTGGTTGCCGGAACAACGGGCGAGTATTACGCCCTCACGAACGACGAACGAAATGCGCAATTCAAACTGGCTCGAGACATCGTGAACGGTCGCGCGCAGTTGATTGCCGGATGCAATGCCGGCGCGACTCGCGATGCCATTGGCTTCGCAAC
>JANLPV010000165.1:0-11303 GCA_031367435.1 Actinomycetes bacterium
CCTGAAGCCCGCCAGTTGAAGGTCGGTGTCGGTCTCTACACCGGCCAGGGGTCCACTGTCTCAGGCGAGGGATATCGCGACGCCATCGTCCTGGCCCGGGCCGCCGAAGAGGCGGGCTTCGACTCGTTCTGGGTCAGCGAACACCACGGGTGGGACGACGCGTACCTGCCGAGTCCGCTCGTGCTGCTTGCTGCCCTGGCTGGCGTCACAGATCGGATCGAGCTCGGCGCAGGATTGGTACTTGCCCCGCTCTACCACCCGGTGCGCTTGGCGTCTGATGTCGCGGTTCTGGACCAGTTATCGTGCGGTCGGCTGATCCTCGGCCTCGGCCTCGGATACATCGACAAGGAGTACGCGACGTTTGGGGTCGAGCGGTCCTCGAGAGCGGCACGACTCGATGACGTCATCGAGGTACTCCGGCGGGCCGGCACGGGACTGCCCTTCTCATACGCCGGGCGATCCATCGTGCTCGACGACGTGCGGGTGACCCCGCCGGTCAGTCGGCCCGGTGGGGTTCCGGTCTGGTTGGGCGCCTACTCCGACGATGCAGTCCGTCGGGCCGGGGTCTCGGCCGATGGGCACCTGATCGGCCGAGGGTCGCCGCACATCATCGAGAGCGCGAATCGGCTCCTTGCGGGCGTACGCCAACCGGATGCCCCGTCGTTCACGCGTGCTGTCAACATCACCGTTGTGCTCGAGGACGAAGGCGGCTCTGCGGCCTCGGCCCGTGCCGCATTTGCCGCGCAACAGCTGACCTACGAGCGTGTGCAGCACGGCGCAAACGTCTACAGCTCGATGATTCCCGACCCCTCCGGCGGCGAAGAACTGTCCGAGGGCAGCATCGACTCCTATATCCAGATTGCTGGAGACGTCGCCGACGTGGTAGTCGGAGTCAGACGGGTCATCGAGCAGCTGTCGGGCTGGCGCACTGTGCACCTGGTGCTCCGCGTGCTCTTTCCGGGAGAACCCACCGAAGTGCAGGTCGAGCGGCTGCGAATCCTGGGGAGCAGCGTGCTTCCCGAGGTGCGTCGTCTATAGTCGTGATCTGTCACACGACGGTCGATCTGAGCGAGGAGGGGTTCCCCGCGTCTCACGGCCGAGTCGAAGGGAACGTCCATGTTGGTCATCAAGGAAGCAACGGGAGTTGCCGCAGCGTCTCTCAAAGAGGTGTCTGCGGTTGTCGAGGGTTTGATCGACGAAGTTCGTGCCGGTGGGGATGCAGCAGTGCGCGCGCTCAGCGAACGACTCGACCACTGGTCGCCGGTCTCATTCCGGCTCTCGCAGCAGGAGATCGACGACATCGTGGCATCCGTGCCGGCGGAAACCATCGACGACATCAACTTCGCGCAGACCCAGATCCGGCGCTTCGCTGAGGCGCAGTTGGCGACGATGAGCGACCTCGAGGTGGAGACCATTCCGGGCGTCTTCCTGGGCCACCGCAACATCCCCGTGGATTCTGTAGGTTGCTATGTTCCCGGCGGTCGGTACCCGATGGTCGCCTCCGCGCACATGAGCGTGCTCACCGCCAAGGTCGCGGGCGTCAAGTACGTCGTGGCGTGCACGCCTCCGATGGATGGAGTCCCGCCCCGCGAAACGGTTGCTGCGATGGCTCTTGCGGGCGCCGACGAGATCCACATCATCGGTGGGGTGCAGGCCGTCGCCATGATGGCTCTCGGCACCGAGACCGTTGCCCCGGTCGACATGATCGTCGGGCCCGGGAACGCGTATGTGGCCGAGGCCAAGCGACAGCTGTTCGGCGAGGTAGGCATCGACCTGTTGGCAGGACCCACCGAAGTCATGGTGATCGCCGACCACACCGCCGACGCGGAGATGATCGCCACCGACCTGCTCGGCCAGGCCGAGCACGGTCCGACATCGCCGGCCGTATTGATCTGTCTCGACCGTGAACTCGCCGAGGCAGTGATTATCGAAGTGGACCGGCAGTTGACGGTGCTCCGGACAGCAGACGTGGCTGGCGTCGCATGGCGAGATTGGGGCCGCGTCATCGTGGTCGACTCACACGAGCAAGCAGCGGAGTTGTCGGACGAACTCGCGTATGAACACGTAGAGATCCTCACCGAGGATCCACAATGGTACCTCCAACGGCTCCGCAACTACGGAGCACTGTTTCTCGGACCGGAGACCAACGTGTCCTACGGCGACAAGGTCATCGGTACCAACCACACGCTGCCGACCCGCCGGGCCGGTCGCTTCACCGGAGGCCTCTGGGTCGGCAAGTTCATCAAGACCGTCACCTATCAGCGGTGCACGCCCGAGGCAAGCGCACTCATCGGGTCCTACGGGTCACGTTTGTGCGCCATCGAGCGTTTCTGGGGTCACAAGGAACAGGCCGATCTGCGGGTCCGCCGCTACGGGACTGCTGTCCAGTGATCGACCTTGCCGGTCAGGTCGCCGTCGTCACCGGTGGTGGCGGAGGAATTGGCTCAGCTATCTGCCAGCGATTGGCCTCACTCGGCGCCACCGTGGTGATCTGCGTCGCCGAACGTCTGGAACGGGCAGAGACACTTGCCGCCGCACTTCCCGGCGTGGGACACCTCGCCGTTCGGGCCAGGGTCGACGAATCGGCCGACGTCGCCGAACTCGCCGCGCTGGTTGCCGCCACGTACGGGCGCGTCGATGTCCTGGTCAACGCTGCAGGTCTGACGCGACCGGTCCCCCATGCCGATCTGGACTCGCTCGACGACGAGTTGATCGATCGCATCTTCCGCGTCAACTGGCGGGGTTCGTTCGCCACCGTCCGGTCACTCCAGACGATGTTGGCCGCAGATGGTGGGGGAGTAGTGATCAACATCTCCTCCATCGCCGGAATCACCGGGTTGGGAAGTAACGTCGCGTACTGCGCATCAAAGGCGGCCGTCGATTCAATGACTCGCTCGCTCGCCAGGGCGCTCGCGCCGGCAATCCGCGTCGTGTCCGTCTCGCCCGGCTGGGTAGAGGGCGAATACGCTGCGTTTATGCCCCGAGAACTCCTCGATGCCCAAACGGCAGCAACGCCTCTGGGCCGACTGGCGACGCCTGTGGACGTCGCCGACGCCGTGGAGGCGGCACTGATCCTTCGCGCCACGACGGGCACGATCATCGCTGTCGACGGTGGACGGCCGCTCGGGGTGTGATGAGCTTTCTTCGCCTAATTAGAACGTAGTAAGGTAACTAACGACGCCCGAGAAGCGGGATGTCGCAATCTCAATTCGAATTTCGTATCAACAGGGGGTACATCAACATGGGCGTAGAACTTCGAGGTCTCGAAGGCAAGAACGTTCTGATCACCGGCGCCAGCAAGGGCCAGGGGTTCAGCCATGCCAAGGCATTCGCCGAAGCGGGCTGCAACATCGCTGCCATCGACATCACCGAACCGATCCCGGACATCTATCCGCTGGGTACACCGGAGACGATGGCAGCCACCGTAAAGGCGATCGAGGAGCGCGGCCAGCGATGCATCCCGCTGCCCTGCGACATCCGTGACGAGGCGCAAGTCAAAGCATCCGTCGAGAAGGCACTCGACCTCTTCGGCGGTCGCATCGACGTCATCGTCAACAACGCGGGCGTCGCTGCGCTTGACCCGATTCACAAGATGCGTTCGTCAACCATGAACGCCGTGATCGACACGATCGTCAAGGGTGCCATCTATGTCACCAAATACGCCGTGGACAACATGATCGGCCGTGGTTCGGGCAAGATTATCAACATCTCGTCGGCCGTCACCGGATCGGGACACGCCATGCTGTCGCACTACGTGGCGGCGAAGCACGCCATCAACGGACTCACGACCTCGTGGGCAATGGAACTGAGCGAGTTCAACATCAACGTCAACTCGATCTGCCCGGCCACCATCAAGCCCGGCATCGGCCAGGGCTCTGGCATGGTGCTCGGCCTGGCGCCCGAAGCCGGCGTGACGATGGACGAGGCGTTCGAGATGTTCTCGGCCGGCGGCAACATGCCTGGGCTCAAGTGGCGTGCGGAAGTACAGCACATCACCGACATGGTGTTGTTCCTTGCAAGTGACAACGCCGACATGATCACCGGAGCGATTATCCCGGTCGACTGCGGTCAGATGTCGCGCTGACGCGTGACGGTTGCCGGCTCTAGGCGTCGTGAGCAAGTTGACGACTAGAGCCGGACTATGTTAATAATGCAGTCTGGCGGGGGTCTCGCCTTCAACCAAGGGGGAAATGAATGTTATCGAAACAACTCATCGCGTTCGCAGCGGTGTCGGTCTTGGGATTGTCGGTCGCAGCGTGTAGCAGCGACAAGGCCAGCCCGGCCACGACGCCAGCCGGTGGCACCGCCGCCCTCTCCACCGTTGGTACGACGGCTGGCACCACCGCTGGCACCGCTACCAGTGGCGAACTCACGGGGCTTGCTCTCGCGCAGGGCCGCGTCGACGAGTTCAGCAAGACGCTGAAGGACCTCGGCCTCACCGAGAAGGTCAAGGCGCCCAAGGGGCTGAAGGTTGCCTACGTTCAGTGTTCGGTTCCCGTGTGTGAATCGATCAAGAAGGGCATCGTCGAGGCAGTCGACGCCATCGGCGGCACGCTGCAGATCTTCACCACGAAGGATACAGCTGACACGGTGCAGGCCGCCTTCCAGGCTGCCGTCCAGTCGAACCCAGACATGGTGCTCACGTCGGGTAACCCCCGTGCGTGGTTCGAGGCATCGCTGGCCGAGTTGAACGCCAAGAAGATCCCGGTCGTTGCATGGTCGATGCCGGAGCCGTATCAGGCTCCAGGCCTTGCGGCCAACCTTATCACCGGCGACGACTACTACTTCAACGGCGTGCTGATGGCCGACTACGTCACGGCGAAGACGAACGGCAAGGCGAACGCCTTGTTCCTCAACATCCCGCAGTTCCCCGTGTTGGGTCTCGAGGCTGAAGGCTTCAAGGCTGAGATGGCCGCTGTCTGCGCCGGATGCAAGGTGAAAGGCCTCGACTTCACCGTCGATCAACTCATCGCCGGCGATCACATCTCGGCTGCTGTCAGCGAGCTCCAGAAGGATCCTTCGATCAACTACCTCGTCACCGGTTTCGGCGACATGTTGCTCGGTATGCCTGATGCGCTCAAGGGGATCAACGTGAAAGTCCCGGCAATCTCGCAAGCTGGAACGCCGGCGAACTATCAGCTCATCGCCGATGGGTCACTGCAGGTCGCTGACGCTGGTCTGCCCACTGGTCTGCTTGGCTGGCGTGCAATCGACGCAGGTCTGCGAGCAATCGCCGGTCAGAAGACCGGTGTGTTCTCGCCTCGTCCGCTGACCACCATCGCAGGTCACCCTGACATCGCCATTGCCGGCGTGCCATTGAAGATCCTGCAGAAGGCAGACATCTCCGATCCGAAGGCCGCATGGTCCGGCATCGATGGATACCAGAACCTGTTCAAGGCACTCTGGATCTTGGGCTGAGACTCGGCTGAGGCCCGCCCCGGTATGACGAACGAATCAGCGCTCATGGTCGACACTGCTGTACTGAACGTGGAGGCGGTCTCGAAGACCTTCCCCGGTCAGGTGGCACTCGATCACGTGTCGATCATCGTCAAGCCGGGGCGGGTTCACGCCCTTGTCGGGCAAAACGGGTCGGGTAAATCGACCCTGATCAAGATCCTCGCCGGCTACCACCGGGCCGATGACGGCGCGAAGGCGACATTGCTCGACGAGGATCTTGATCTTGTTGGCGGTGCAGGTGGACGCGCCGACCGGATCCACGTCATGCACCAGGACCTCGGTCTTGTCAACTCGCTCAACTCTGTCGAGAACCTGGCACTCGGTCGCGGGTTCCACACCGGCTTCCTCGGCAGGGTGCGCTGGAAAGAAGAGAACGCCCACGCCACCGCGCACCTCGCCACCATCGGTGCAACGTTCGACGTGCGTATTCCCGTGGGCATGCTGACGCCATCGGAACGTTCGCTCGTGGCCCTCGCCCGAGCGCTCGAAGGCTGGGACGACGATGGCGGTGGTCTGCTCATCCTCGATGAGCCAACGGCAGCGATGGCGCGCCTCGACGTGCTGCGTCTCTTCGAAGCGGTTCGCAAGATCCGCGATCGCGGTGCCGGGGTGGTCTTCGTCTCGCACCGTATCGACGAAGTGTTCGAAATCGCCGATGACTACACGGTCCTTCGCGATGCCAAGGTGGTTGCCTCGGGTGCGGTCGCAGACCTCACCCACGAATCGCTCATCGAACTCATCGTCGGTCGGGCGTTGGACGAAATCGGAATCCACGAGCACGAGCACGCCGGGCAACCGGTGATGGAAGTGCGCAACCTGTGGGGGGATCGACTCGAGGCGCTCAACCTCACCGTTCGCGCTGGCGAGATCGTCGGCTTCGCCGGACTGGTCGGGTCAGGCCGAGAAGAACTCCCCAACCTGCTTTTCGGGGCGAAGCACCGAGCCGCTGGCACGGTCAGCATCAACGGCAACCCCGTACTGGAGGACCCGTACGAAGCCATGTGCGCAGGGATGGCACTGGTCCCGGCCGAACGCAAACGATACGGATCCATCGGACACCAGACGATTCGCGAGAACATCAGCCTTGCTCACCTCCGGCCGTTCATGTCACGCGGTCGCCTCTCGCGTCGGCTCGAACGCTCCGAAGTGGCCACGTGGGCTGAACGCGTCGAGCTTCGTCCAGCCGAGCCCGAGCGCCTCTTCGACACGCTCAGCGGCGGTAACCAGCAAAAGGCCGTCATCGCCCGCTGGCTGCGAACCACACCATCGATCCTCGTGCTTGACGAGCCGACGCAGGGCGTTGATGTCGGGGCCAAGAGCACCATCTACGGATTGCTCGCTCAAGCCGCAGCCGAGAGGATGGGGCTTGTCGTGTGCTCATCCGAGGCTGAGGAACTGGCTGCCATCTGCGATCGTGTGATCGTGCTGGCCAACGGCCGGTCGATCGCCGAACTCCATGGCTCAGCGCTGTCCGCAGAATCAATCGTGCAGCAGTTGCTGCGATGAAGCAACTACCCACACCAGATAGGGCACTCACATGACAGCAGACGCGGTGGAGACAGTCCCCGCTCACGGGCCAATGGGCACGCGCCGATCTGCGTTCAACGGACTGTCCCCGTCGCGCGCCTCAATCGTCTACATTTACGGCGCAGGATTCCTCCTGTTTGCGATCTGGATCCCCGAGCTGTGGTTCTCGTGGGTCACACACAAGTCGGTTCTCAACATCTCGTTCGTCGTGCCTGCCATCGTCGCAGTCGGACTGTGCGTGCCGCTGCTCACCGGAGCATTCGACCTGTCGATCGCTGGCGTCATGAGCGCGTCAGCCATCACATCATCGTGGCTCATCGTCGACAAAGGTTGGTCCATCTACCCTTCGATCGCCGTGGCGATCCTCGTAGCGCTCATTGCCGGGGTGCTCAACGGTGTGCTGGTGGTGAAGGTCGGTATCGACTCATTCATCGCAACGCTCGGTGTGGGCGCAGTCCTCACGGCCTACGCCGAGTGGCGTTCCGGTGGCCTGCAGATCACGGGTCTCCCGAACAACTTCAAGGACCTCGCCCGCAAGGAGATCGCCTTCGGCATCCAAGCCAAAGTGATCTACCTCATTGTCATCGCCTTCGTGGTGTGGTACGTCATCGAACACACACCCATCGGCCGGTATCTGCAGGCCACGGGTGACAACCGTGAAGCTGCCCGACTCGCTGGAGTGCAGACGAACCGTTACACCTTCGCCGCACTCATGACCAGCGCCTTCGTGGCAGGTATCGCCGGCGTCATTCAGACTGCTGGCGTGGGCGCCGGCAATGCAAACACCGGTGGTCCGTTTCTGCTCTCCGCATTTGCCGCGGCATTCCTCGGCTCCACCCAGTTCAAGGGTCGGTTCAACGTCTTGGGCACCGTCGCCGCGGTGTGGGTGCTCCTGTCGTTGGTGAAGGGTGTGGAGTTGGCGCTGCAGAGCTACCGCTGGCTCAACCAACTCTTCTTCGGCCTCGCGCTGATCATCGCCGTCGGTATGTCCAGGTTGCTCGAGCGTCGTACCATTCGCCTTGCCGCCCGTCGTCGCCAACACGATGCTGCGGAAGCGTCGCGATGAGCCGCGACTTTCTAGCCGGGCCGGAACATCTGTACATTGCCACTATTCGTGTGGGGAAGAAGAAGGAGCTGAAATGTCGTTGATTGGTGCGCGTGTTCTGCGCAAGGAAGATCCCAACCTCATCACCGGACGTGGCCAGTTCGTCGATGACATCACGCCTGCCGGTACGGTTGTCATGGCATTCGTCATGTCCACCGAGCCGCATAGTCGAATTGTGAACATACACCGCGCAGACGCGCTGGCGCTCCCCGGCGTGCTCGCAGTGTGGACTGCAGCCGACATCGCCGAGCTTTCCACGCTGGGCCTGCCCGGTCTCGGTCGTCCGTTGCTCGCCACCGATGTGGTGCGTTTCGTCGGCGAACCCGTTGCGGTCGTGGTGGCGGAGACGAAGTACATCGCAGCCGACGCAGCCCAACTCGTGATCGTCGATTACGAGTCGATGCCTGCTGCTGCCACCATCACCACGGCGCTCGCCGATGGTGCGCCTGTGCTGCACTCGGTCCTCGGCGGCAACACCGTCTTCGATCAGCCGTTCGTTGACGATCTCGCTGCAGATTTCGCCGCTGCACCGCACACGGCGTCGCTGCACCTCGTGAACAACCGCTGCGCCGCGGTGCCGATCGAGCCGAATGCGTGCCTTGCTGACTGGGGTCCCTCCGGGCTCACCTTGTGGGCCACGTTCCAGGCACCGCACCACCTGCGCAACACTGTCGCCGCCTACTTCGGCATCCCCCAGGACACCACACGGGTCATCACCCCCGATGTCGGCGGTGGGTTCGGGGCCAAGATCAACTTCGTGCCGGAGTACTTCCTCGCCTGTGCGTTGTCGCGCAAGCTGGCCCGACCAGTGAAGTACACCCAGACTCGCAGCGAATGCCAGGTGCTGATGTACCACGGGCGGGCCCAGGAGCAAGACGTCGACGTCGCCTACGACGACGACGCCAGGCTTCTCGCCCTGCGGGTACGCGTCACGCAGGACCAGGGCGCCTACCCCGACCCGACGGGCATGGGTCTTCCGGTGCTGACCACAGCGATGGCTGCCGGCTGCTACAAGATTCCCAAGGTGGCAATCTCGTGGCGGAATGTCGTGACCAACACCACGCCGGTTGCCGCCTACCGTGGTGCCGGGCGCCCAGAGGCGAGCTACCTCATCGAACGCATCGTCGACCTCGTCGCAGATCAATCGGGCATTGATCCTGTCGAGGTGCGCCGGAGAAACTTCATTCCCACAGACGAGTTCCCCTACGCAACGCATTCGCCGTTGGCGGTGTACGACAGTGGCAACTTCGCCGGCGCAATGACCGAATTGCTCACCTTGTTCGACTACGACGCGCTGAAAGCCGAGCAGGCTCGGCGTCGAAACACGCGGGACGAAAAGCTCATCGGCATCGGCTTCTCGAGCTGGTTGGAGATCGCTGCGTTCGGCCCTCCCGGGTCCCTCGAGGGCTTCGGACATTTGGGCTCGTGGGAGTCGGTGCAGATCCGTGTGCAACCCGACGGCAGTGCCATCATCTACACGGGGGCATCCCCGCACGGCCAGGGCACAGTCACCACCTTCGCCCAGATTGCGGCTGGCGAACTGGGTATCCCGTTCGACAAGATCAGCGTCCGTCACGGCGATACGGCCACGGTTCCGCAGGGCATCGGAACCATGGGTTCACGAGCCACCGCGGTTGGTGGCGAAGGCGTCCGGACCGCAAGCGTGCGCGTCGTCGAGCGCGCTAAAATAATTGCCGCACACATTCTCGAGGCCGACCCCGCTGACATCGTGCTCGAGGGCGACGGTTTCGCCGTGAACGGCACCCCTAGCCACAGCGTGCCGTGGAGCGAAGTGGCCTGGAAGAGCTTCCGGCCGTTGGAGATCCCCACCGACTCGGAACCCGGGTCGCTGGACATCACCGTGTTCCAACAGGTGCCCAACTTCAGCTTCCCCTCGGGTGCGTACTGCTGCACCGTCGAGATCGACCGTGGCACTGGCGAGATCGACATCACGGGGATGTATCTCGTCGACGACTGTGGCACGGTGATCAACCCGCTGCTCGCCGAGGGCCAGGTCCACGGCGGCGTTGCACAGGGCATCGCCCAGGCGCTGTACGAAGGCATTAGCTACGACGAGAACGGGCTGCCCCAGAACAGCACGCTGATGGACTATCTCATCCCCGCAGCCACCGAACTCCCGTCGTACACCGACGGCCGGGTCAATACGCCTACGCCGAACAACGGTCTGGGCGCCAAGGGGATCGGTGAGTCGGGTTCGGTCGGCGCACCGCCCGCTGTTGTCAATGCAGTCGTCGATGCGCTCAGCCACCTCGGTGTGCAGCACCTCGACATGCCGATTACACCGCTCGCGGTGTGGAATGTTCTCGAGGAGACCAAATGAGCACCGTGTCAGTTTCCGTCACCGTCAACGGCGAACTCCGTACCCATGAGGTAGAGCCGCGCGTTCTGCTCGTGCACTATCTGCGCGATGTCCTGCGTCTCACGGGCACGCATGTGGGTTGTGACACCTCCAACTGCGGGGCATGCACCGTCATCCTCGACGGTGCAGCAGTGAAGTCGTGCACCGTGCTGGCCGTACAGGCTCGAGGTGGAGAGATCACCACAATCGAGGGTCTTGCGGCACCAGGCGAGCCATTCAGTGCGGTGCAACAGGGCTTCCATCAGGAGCACGGGCTGCAGTGCGGGTACTGCACGCCGGGCATGATCATGGCGTGCACGGCGTTGCTTGGCGAGAACCCCGACCCGACTGAGCACGAGATTCGTCACGCGCTCGAGGGCAACCTGTGCCGGTGCACCGGCTACCAGATGATCGTCAACTCGGTTCGTTGGGCTGCCGAGCACCCTGATGGCATCGTGCCCGAATCGTCCGATGCCGCTTCGTCGGCACCCAGCACGCAGGGAGCGGGATCGTGATCCCAGTATCGTTTGACTACGTCGAGGCCACTTCGGTCGAGCACGCGCTGGCGCTGTTCGCAGAACACGACGATTCGAAGTTCCTCGCCGGCGGCCATTCGTTGGTCCCGATGATGAAGCTGCGACTCGTGTCGTCGAGCGTGTTGATCGACATCGGGCGCATCACCGAACTGTCCTACATCGAAGACCGTGGCGACCACATCGCCGTTGGTGCACTCACCCGTCATCGCGAGGTGGAGGGTTCGTCGTTGCTCGCCGAGCACCTCGGGCTGTTGGCGCACGTCGCCGGACAGGTCGGCGACCCGCAGGTGCGCAATCGCGGCACACTCGGTGGCTCGCT
>JANLPV010000172.1:0-16527 GCA_031367435.1 Actinomycetes bacterium
ACCCGACCATGAGCTTGCCCGCCGCGGCGGCATCAAGATCGACGATTCGCATCGCGGCCCGATCGTTGATGGCGCGCTGCGCACGAATCGTCGTGGCGTCTTCGCGGCCGGCAACCTGGTGCACCCGGCCGAAACGGCCGACATCTGCGCGCTGGACGGTCGCCATGTGGCCACATCGATCGTCGACTGGCTCACGATCGGCGAATGGCCCACTGATGGCACGCGGATAAGGGTCCGCGACCCGATCGCATGGATTTCGCCATCGCTCGTGCATCCGAGCGACGGTGCACCGCTCGATCGATTGACCTTGCGCGTGCGCCAACCCATTCGTGCGAGTCACATCTCAGCAATGCAAGGCGGCTCGGTGTTGTGGCGAGGTCGCCCACGTGGACAGCTGATACCGCATCGTTCGATCTCCATCCCTGCAGAGTGGTTGTCGCGTATCGATGTCGGTGTCGATGCTGACGATGTTGTGATGTCGGTCGACGAATTGCCTCAACGCTGACGTTTGCACAAGCCACTGCTTCACGGCAGGCTGTACAGGTCACGCGGGCGTGGCGGAACTGGCAGACGCGCAGGGTTTAGGTCCCTGTATCGAAAGATGTGAGGGTTCGAGTCCCTCCGCCCGCACACATGGACACAGAAGGACCTCGCCAACACAGCGAGGCAACGGTGGAACACCAACGATTGAACGGTGATCGTCGTCAGTGGCTGCGTTGGGGCCCATACGTCAGCGAGCGCGCATGGGGAACGGTGCGCGAGGACTTCAGCGCCGACGGTCAGGCGTGGGAGTACTTTCCTCACGATCACGCGCGCAGCCGCGCGTATCGCTGGAGCGAAGACGGCCTCGGCGGAATATGCGATCAACAACAACACATTTGTCTGGCGTTCGCCTTCTGGAACGGGCGTGACCCAATCCTGAAGGAACGCATCTTCGGTCTCAATAGCACCGAGGGCAACCATGGCGAAGACGCCAAGGAACTTTGGTGGTACCTCGACTCGACGCCCACACACTCGTCGATGCGATGGCGCTACGTCTATCCCATCGATGAATTCCCTTACCTTGATCTCGTCAACACCAACCGTGATCGTTCTCGGCTCGATCCCGAGTACGAACTCGTCGATACCGGCGCGCTCGATGCTGGCTACTGGGAGATCACGGCCGACTACGCAAAGGCTGATCACGACGATCTCTGCATACGACTCACTGTGCGCAACGTGAGCGATCAGACCGCAACGCTCGATGTGTTACCTACCGTGTGGTGTCGCAACACATGGTCGTGGGACCCAACCGTCAAGCGTCCGATCATCTCGGCCGGCACCGACGACCGCGCGATACTCATTGATCATCCGATCGTGGGACGGTGGGCGCTCACCAGCTCGGGCAACCCGACACCGCTGTTCTGCGACAACGACACCAACGCCAGTCGACTGAATCCCCACGCACCCAGCCCTGCAATCGACACGTCGGCTTCGGTGTATCCGAAAGACGCCATCAACGATCGGGTTGTCAATGGCCGCCCGACGTGCAATCCCGATCGACACGGCACAAAGGCGGCCTTCTGGCACAAACTCACCGTTCCCGCCGGCGAGACGGCGGCCGTGTGCGTTCGCCTCTCCCCCGCGGCGCGCACGAGCGAGACATCGGCGATTGATGAGATCGTGGCAACTCGACGAGCCGAAGCCGATGAGTTCTACGCATACGTCGGCCGCCGGGCTGAGAGCGACGAACAACGCGACGTGATGCGCCAAGCCTTCGGCGGATTGCTGTGGAGCAAGCAGTTCTATCACTTCGATATCGAACGCTGGCTCGATGGCGACCCCGGGCTTGCGCCACCGCCAGCTGAGCGCAAGGTCGGCCGGAACTCTGCATGGCGGCACCTGAACAACGCCGATGTGATCTCGATGCCCGACAAGTGGGAGTACCCCTGGTATGCCGCGTGGGATCTTGGCTTTCATTGCGTCGCGCTCGCGTATGTCGATCCGGTGTTCGCCAAGGAGCAACTCATCTTGCTCTGCCGCGAGTGGTATCAACACCCCAACGGTCAGCTGCCTGCTTACGAGTGGTCGTTCGGCGATGTGAATCCGCCGGTGCATGCGTGGGCGGCTCGACGCGTGTTCGAGATCGACGGCGGCACCGACCACGATTTCCTCGAACGAATCTTCCACAAGCTGCTGCTCAACTTCACGTGGTGGGTGAACCGCAAGGACGAAGAAGGCAACAACGTGTTCGAAGGCGGGTTCCTCGGCCTCGACAACATTGGACCGATCGATCGTTCCGCGGTGTCGCCAGCCGACGGCCACCTCGAACAAGCCGACGGCACCGCGTGGATGGGCATGTACTGCCTCAACCTGTTGGACATCGCGCTCGAACTCGCGCAACAAGACGACACGTACGAGGACCTCGCGACAAAGTTCTTTGAGCACTTCTCCTACATTGCGAAGGCAATCCATGATTCGGGTCTGTGGGACGACGAGGATGGATTTTTCTACGACGTTCTGCACCGCAACGACGACACGCGTACTCCGCTACGCGTGAAGTCCGTCGTCGGATTGCTGCCGCTCGCCGCAGCCACCGTCGTGCCCAACAGTGTCGTTGCTGCTCTCGCGAACTTCGCAGGCAGATTTGCATGGTTCCGAACGCACAAGCCGCAATACGGCGACTACATCACGCCGTCAGCTCCAGGGTCGCAGGTCCCCGCGCAATTGCTTGCCATTGTCGACCCCGACAAACTCTTGCGCATACTCACCCGATTGTTCGACGAGAACGAGTTCCTTTCGAGCTTCGGTATTCGGGCGCTGTCTGCCGAGCATCGCGATCATCCGTTTTCTATCGAGATCGGCGGGCAGATGGCGCAGGTCGATTACGAGCCGGCCGAATCGATGTCACCGCTGTTCGGCGGCAACTCGAACTGGCGCGGCCCGATCTGGTTTCCGGTGAACTACATCCTCATCGAGGCGCTACGGCGTTACGACCGATTTTTGGGCGGCGATTTCACGATCGAATTTCCCACCGGCTCCGGCCACAGCGCGTCGTTGGGCGCTATCGCCGATGAACTCGACCATCGGCTCGTGTCGATTTTTCTCAACGACGCCAGCGGTACACGCCCGGTGTTCGGGCAATCGCAACAGCTGCAGCAGAACGCCGCGCTCCACGATCTCATTCCGTTCCACGAATACTTTGATGGCGACACCGGCGCTGGTCTGGGCGCGAGCCATCAAACCGGCTGGACCGCGCTCGTCGCTGCGATTATCGCCGACGGCGGAAACGGCAAAAGCTCTGCGTGACGTCGTGAACTCGAGCCTCTGCGTCGGATCACGCAAACCAGATCGAGCCGCGAGGGCCGGTGATCTCCACGAGCAAGGCTTCCGGGCCGCGCTCCACGCCCATGAAAATGCCGAGGGCCGCCAGGGTGTTCGCGAGCGAAGCGGGGCGAGGATGCCGAGCACGCAACTCCACCAGCTCAAGGCCGGGCGCGGCATCAGCCGCCGGGTGCTGCGGCGTATCCCACTCGATGAGGAATGGCACGGTTTTGGATGACGAAACGGTGAGCCGCCAGTTCAGCACCACGCCATCGGGACGCTGCCGCTGCATCGGGGCTGCAGGGCCCGGGTCGTATCCGTTCGCGCGCGCGGCCGCGATCGCTCGATCGATATCGGTGACGGCGATCGCCCAGCCAACCATGGCTGGGGCATGCAGGTCATCCACGCCGAAGGGACGCGGACCGCAGGGAGCCGGCTGATCCGGATCGGGGCCAACCACCTCGAGATAGCTGGCGTGGCCGAGTGAGCAGAGCACATTGCGGGTACCGCGGTCGATGTGGGGTCCGCCCGGAGACGGCGTGATGCCGGTGGCGTCCACCAACCAGTCGGCTGTGTGGTTGAGTTCGGGCGTTGCGAGAACAAGATGATCCAGAGCGGCAATGGCAGAACGCATGCTTGAGTTGTAGCAGAAACCTCGGCCGAGCTTTCGGTGCAACCGCGTCGAGTCGGTCAGCGCAATCGATCGCAAGCGCGTCGTACTCCGAGGTCACACGCACGACGAAACCAGTGCGCGGAACCGTCGAGTCCGTCGATGACACCGTGCTCCTCGCGAAGCACACCCAAGTTGAACATTGCGTCGGCGTCACCTGCTTGCGCGGCGCGGCGAAACCAGGCCTCGGCGCCGTCATCGCCACTGGTCATCGAACGTGATTTGGCGAGCAGACCGAGCCGATTCATGGCGTCGACATTGCCGGCAGTTGACGCCAACCGCCACCAATGTTCGGCGCTATCGTCGCCGGTGATAGTGCCGCGTTCTTCGCGCAACACGCCAACGCCGAACATGGCCTGGGTATCACCGAGCGCGGACGCTCTCAACCACCAATGCTCGGCTCCATCGTTGCCATCGATAACGCCGCGCTGGCCACGCAGGACGCCCAAGCTGTACATCGCATCGGCGTCGCCAGCTTCGGCAGCCCTGCGCATCCAGTGCTCTGCGCCGTCTCCACCTGTAACGACACCGCGGTCGTAACGCAGTCTTCCAAGTCGATACATCGCAACTGCGTGACCCGCCTTGGCTGCACCGCGGTACCAGTACTCGGCGCGCGCGCCGCCATCGGCCGCGGCGCGGTCGTCGCGTAGCACACCAAGTCCGTACATCGCTGCCGCATGACCTGCATTGGCTGCTTTGCGGAACCAGAACTCGGCACCATCATCACCGTCAATCGCTCCGTGTTGATCACGAAGTCGACCCAGCCCATACATCGCATCGGTATTGCCAGCATCGGCCGCGCGACGAAACCAGAACTCGGCACCATCATCACCGTCGATGGCCCCGCGTTGACCACGCAGCACACCAAGGCTGTACATCGCCACGGTGTCGCCCGCATCGGCTGCCCGGTGCCACCACTGCTCGGCACCATCATCACCGTCGATCGTGCCACGCTCGTCGCGTAACACGCCGAGGTTGTACATCGCTACGGTGTCGCCCGCGTCGGCCGCTCGCCGATACCACTGCTCGGCGCCATCATCACCGTCGACCAGCCCGCGCTCGTTGAGTAGCGACCCGAGATTGCTCATTGCACTTGCGAGCCCTGCGTGGCCAGCCTGACGAAACCAATGCTCGGCGCCATCGTCGCCAACCACAATGCCGCGCTCGTAGCGCAATACAGCGAGGCCGTACATTGCGTCAGCGTGGCCAGCACCCGCTGCCCGCGAGAACCAGTGCTCCGCGCCGTCATCACCGTCGACGATGCCGCGCTCGTCGAGCAGAACCCCGAGATTGCACATTGCATCGACATCACCTGCTGCAGCCGCATCGCGCAACCGTTGCTCGCCCCCATCGTTTGCACCAAACAACTCCATAGGCCGTCAACCTTAGACGGCCGAGGTCGTGGCACTGCCGTTCTTCAACAGTGCGATCGGGTCAGGCCAGCGCGAACAATCAGGCGCGCAATCGTTCGTTGCGCTGATCGAAAAGAGGTTCGAGGCCAACCGTTGCCGGCTCGCGCACTCCAAAGATCTCTATCTCGAGAGCTGTACCCGGCTGCTCGAATTCGGGGCGAACGTATGCGAGCGCGACGCTCTTGTTCAGGGTGAAGCTCCATCCACCTGAGGTGACAATGCCGACGCGAGCGGCACCACTGAACACCGACGCGCAGAACGGTGCATCGGCGTCACCTTCTGAGTCGAGGGTCATCGGCACGAAGCGATAGTCCGACCCTCGCGCTCGCTCGGCAACCAACGCGTCGCGGCCAACAAAGTCAGGCTTTGTGAGATCGACGAATCGATCGAGCGACGCGTCGAAGGGCGAAAAGCCAATCTCAAGATCGACCTTCCACCCCCGGTAGCACTTGTCGAGCCGCAGGCTGTCAACGGCATAGATGCCCATATCGCGAATCTCGTGCTCAACACCTGCGGCCCAGACTGCCTCGTACAACGCGACCATCTGGTTGTTCGCCGCGTGGAGTTCCCAACCGAGTTCACCCACGTAGTTGACACGCAGCGCCATGACCTCGCCGACTGCTGTGCTGATCATTCGCATCGACAACCACGGGAACGACGCGTTGTCGAGCGGTGTCGTGGTGATCTTGGACAACACGTCGCGCGACCGTGGCCCAACGACGATGAGCGAACCGAAGTCGGCCGTGACGTTGGCGATTCGGACCGATCCATCGCCGGGTAGTGCCCGCTCGAGAACATCGAGGTCGTGCCACTCTGCGCCGGCCGCGCCGACTGCGTAGAACCGATCGTCAGACACTCTCGTGAGCGTGAACTCGCTGAGCACCTTGGCGTCGGGAAGGAGCGCGTACACAAGGCCGACTCTGCCCAACTTTGGCAACTTCGTGCACAGCAATCGATCGAGGTACGCCTCGGCACCGGGGCCCTCGATCACGAACTTGGTGAATCCCGGGAGGTCGAGAACAGCAACGCCATTGCGTGCCGCGTGCACTTCGTTGGCGACCAACGGTCGCCACTCGTTCCGGCGGAAGAACGACAACGAATTCTCAGTGACCAGGCCATCCGGGTCGTAGTAGGTGGGTCGCTCCCATCCGCCACGGGCACCATACGCGGCACCCTTGGCGCGCAGAGTTTCATAGAGAGGCGAGATGTAGGCCGGGCGGCCCGCCGGACGCTCCTCGAACGGGAACGACATGGCGTATTCGTTCTGATACACCTCAACGGCCTTCTCCACCGTGTACTTGGTGGTTGCGTAAGCCTTGTAGCGACGGCGATCAATCGACCAAAGATCGATGTCGGGGCGGCCCTCAAGAATCCATTCGGCGATGGCCTTACCGGCGCCGCCGCCCTGGGCGATTCCGAAGCTAAATGTGTTGCAGTGAAAGAAGTTGCGCAACCCTCGCTCAGGACCAAGGTACGGATTGCCGTCAGGCGCGTATGGAATCGGGCCGTTCACCACGCGCGCGATCCCAGCCTCGGCGAGCACGGGCACGCGTTCACCGGCGTCGAGGATCTGCTTCTCGAGGCGCTCGAGATCATCTGACCAGAGCATGTTTGCGAACTGGTCGGGGATGCCATCGAGCCACATGGGCGTGGCGCTCCACTCGTAGGGTCCGAGAATGTAGCTGTTGCGTTCTTGGCGCAGGTAGTACGAGGTGTCGGGGTCGCGGAGCAGCGGTAACGGCTCGGTGCGCTCGGCGAGCTCAGCAATCTCATCCGTGAGCAGATATTGATGCGACATCGTCATGATCGGCAAGTGGCGGCCGATCAGGTCCATGACTTCGCCGGCGCGGTAGCCAGCCGCGTTCACTACGATCTCGCATTCGATTTCGGCTCGGTTGGTCGTGACGGTCCACTCGTGGTTCGGATGTTGATGCAGTGCAGTCACGCGTTCGCCTCGTCGCACCCGACATCCCAATGCTCGCGCCGCCCGCGCCATCGCTTGAGTGATCTGCGACGGATCGATGTCACCGTCAAGTGGATCCCACAGCGCCCCGGCGAGGTCGTGCGTTGCCACCAATGGATATCGCTCGACGAGCTCCGCCGGAGTCAACACGTCGTATTCCATACCGTTCGCGCGCGCCATGCTCTTGACGTGGCGGAACTCGGCCATGCGTTCGTCGGTGTGCGCGAGCCGCACCGAACCTGTCACGTGATAGCTGATTGGAAACTCGGGATCCTTGGCCAACTCCGTGTAGAGCTCGGCCGAATACTTCTGCACTTTCATCACACTCCAACTCGTGGAGTACGTGGGCACATTGCCCGCGGCGTGCCACGTGGAGCCCGACGTCAGCTCGTCGCGCTCAAGCAACAACACATCGGTGCAGCCCATCTTCGCGAGGTGATACAACGCGCTGCATCCGGCGATGCCACCGCCGATAATGACGATTCGTACACGCTCGCTCATTGCGGCCTCTTCCACGGTGATGGGTCAGGTCTTGTCGAGTTCGAGCCCTGTAGTGCGCTCGACGTGTTCGACGTTGCTCTTGTCTGGATGTGATAGGTGTTTGTGTAATAGTAGGCAGAAATTACACAGCGATTGCACATGCCGAGCGCATGCGGACTGCACATTCTTCGGGAGGCCCTCATGACCAATCTGCCCACCACTGCCCGAGTTGTCATCGTCGGTGGCGGCATTGTCGGATGCAGTGTCGCGTATCACCTTGCACAGCGCGGATGCGTCGACGTCGTGCTGCTCGAACGCAAGCAGCTCACGTGCGGCACCACATGGCACGCAGCCGGCCTCGTCGGGCAGCTCCGCGCGACGCACAACCTCACACGTCTTGCCCAATACACCACGAACCTCTTCGCGACGCTCGAACAAGAGACCGGGCAAGCCACCGGATTTCAACAGCGCGGTTCGGTATCGATTGCAACGAATCACGAGCGTTTCGAAGAACTCAAGCGCGGCGCTTCGATGGCTCGCGTCTTCGGCCTCGAGGTGGACATCATCACTCCAGCAGACATCGCTGCCCTGGTGCCCCTCGCCCGAGTCGACGACCTCGTCGGCGGCGTTCACCTACCCAACGACGGCGTTGTCAACCCCATCGATGCAACGCAGGCCTTGGCGAAAGGCGCACGCGAACGCGGAGTACGCATCATCGAAAACGTCAAAGTGAATTCGATCATGGTCCAGCACGGTCGAGCCGTTGGTGTCACCACCGACGAGGGCGACATTCGCGCCGATGTGGTGGTGAACTGCGCCGGCATGTGGGCACGCGAACTCGGTGATGCGGTCGGCGATGTCGTACCGCTGCACGCCGCGGAGCACTTCTACATCGTCACCGAACACGTCGCCGAGATCTCGCCGAACATGCCCGTGTTGCGTGACCCCGACGGATGCGGCTACTTCAAGGAGGACGCCGGCAAGTTGTTGGTGGGTTGGTTCGAGCCCGTCGCCAAACCGTGGGGCATGAACGGCATTCCCGAGTCGTTCAGCTTCGACTCATTGCCAGAAGACTTCGAACACATCGAGCCACTGGTTGCGGCCGCCACCCATCGCATGCCGCTGCTTGCCACTACGGGCATTCGACTTTTCTTCAACGGGCCCGAGTCGTTCACTCCCGATGACCGATATCTGCTGGGCGAGTCTCCTGAGGTAAAGGGCCTATTCACTGCAGCAGGATTCAACTCGATTGGCATTCAGTCGTCGGGTGGCGCGGGCAAGGTACTCGCTGACTGGATCATCGATGGTCGACCACCAATGGACCTGTGGGATGTTGACGTTCGCCGCGTGATGCCGTTCCAACGCAATCGCAGCTATCTCCACGATCGCACGGTCGAAACGCTCGGTTTGTTGTACGCCATGCATTGGCCCTACCGGCAGCCTGAAACGGCTCGCGGCGTACGTCGCTCCGCGTTCCACGATCGTCTTGCCGATCGCGGGGCCTGCTTCGGCGAAGTTGCAGGCTGGGAGCGAACGAATTGGTTCGCTCCGGCGGGCGTGATGCCTGAGTACGAATACAGCTACGGCAGACAGAACTGGTTCGAATACTCCGCGCAGGAGCACATCGCTACGCGGACCAACGTTGCCCTGTTCGATCAATCGTCGTTCGGAAAATACATCCTCGAGGGCCGCGACGCGCAGGACGTACTCAACCAGATCTGCGCTAACGACGTGGCAGTGCCGGTCGGCAAGATCGTGTACACCCAATGGCTCAACGAACACGCCGGCATCGAAGCCGACCTCACCGTCACCCGCGAAGCGTCCAACCGTTACCTCATCGTGACCGCCGCAGCTACACAGGTGCGCGACCTCGCATGGCTGAACGATCACATCCCCTCATCAGCTCATGCGGTGGCCACCGACGTCACGTCAGGTCATGCGGTGCTGAGCCTGATGGGTCCGAATTCGCGCGAGTTGTTGTCAACCCTCACCCACTCCAACCTGTCGAATGATGCATTCCCGTTTGGCACCTCGCAGATCATCGACCTCGGCTATGCACGAGTTCGCGCCAACCGCGTCACCTACGTCGGCGAGCTGGGGTGGGAGCTCTATATCCCAGCCGAGTACGCCACAGGTGTCTTCGATGTCCTCACCGAAGCCGGAGCCGCGTTCGGTCTGCGTCACGCGGGCTATCACGCGCTGAACTCGTTGCGAATGGAGAAGGGCTATCGACATTGGGGACACGACATTTCCCCAGACGAGACCCCGCTCGAGGCCGGCCTCGGTTTCGTCGTTTCATGGTCGAAGCCCGATGGGTTCATCGGACGCGACGCACTGCTGCAGCAAAAGGAGACCGGGGTCCATCAACGCCTCGCGCAATTCAAATTACAGAGTCCCGAACATCTGCTCTATCACAACGAACCGATTTGGCGCGACGACGTGTTGGTTGGCCGAATCACATCTGGCATGTTCGGCCACACCATCGACGCCTCGCTCGGCATGGGGTACGTCTCCAACGGCAAAGATTTCGTGGACAAGGCCTTTGTGATGAGCGGCCGCTATGACATCGAGGTTGCCGGCGAACGGGTGTCGGCAAGCGTGTCGCTCGAACCCTTCTACGATCCCAAGAGCCTGCGCGTGAGAAGCTGAACCAATGGCGATCAGGGCGCTGCATACCGCACGCGAGGCAACCACGGCTGGGCGCGGCAACCAGTTCGACGCAGATGTTCAGATCGGCGCGAGACTTCGCGAACTGCGTAAGGCAAAAGGTCTCACGCTGCAGGAGGTGGCATCGGCTGCACGCATTTCGGTCAGCTACCTGAGCCAAATCGAACGCAATGTTTCACGACTTCCGATCGGCGTCTTGAAGACGATCTCCGATGCGTTGGGCGTGCACATGAACTGGTTCTTTCAGCGCGGCGCACAGGGTCCGCGCGAGGAACGCGACATCGTCGTGCGCGCCGCGAATCGTCAACACCTGTCGTTCACAGGGCTCGGAATCACCGAGGAACTGCTGTCACCCAATCTGTCCGGTCCGCTCGAGATGTTGATCAGCACCATTCACCCCGGAGCCGACAGCGAGTTCTATTCGCACGACGGCGCCGAGGCCGGCATGGTGATGTCGGGCACTCTCGACCTCTGGGTCGATGAGCAACATTTCGTGCTTCGCAAAGGTGACAGCTTTGCGTTCGCAAGTACCGAACGCCACCGCTGCGCGAACACGGCCAGCACCGCGGTGAAGGTGCTGTGGGTGATTACGCCTCCTCACTACTGAAAAGGTCGGCGTCGCTAGTGAGCATGTCTGGGTCACTCGCGACTTCGGTGTGCAGCCACTGGCGAAAGAGTTGCACCATTGGGTCGTCGCGTCGTTCACGCCGACACACCAGATACCACCGGCGCGGTTGCGCAACGTCGAGAGCGAACGGGGCCACCAGTCGACCACCCTTCAGATCGGCGGCCGCTAGGAAGCGCGGCACGATCGCGACGCCCTGGCCATCCATCGCTGCTTCGATTGCCAACAGATACGAATCGAACCGCGGCGCGTTCTGATCGGCCAGTTCGGGTACCCCAGCTGCTTGCAGCCACACCGCCCATTCGTCGGCCGCCGTGTAGAGCTCGAGTAGCGCATGATGCACAAGATCGCCGGGGTGGCGCAGACCCACCCCGGCGTGCACGAGTGCCGGGCTACAGACTGGTGTGAGGCGAGCATCGAAGAGATGGGTGTAGTGCAGGTGCGCACGCGTGGGTTGATCGGTGCACACGATCGCAACATCGCCGCTGGCCTCGTCGAACTCCCAATCGAGATGACTCGCGTGGAATCGCACGATGATCTCCGGATGCAACGCGCGAAAGGAATGCAAGCGCGGGATCAGCCAACGCACCGCCACTGTGACATAGACCTGAACATCGAGCTCTCGGAACGCACCTGCGGCCATCACCAACGCAGTGCCGTGCGCGATGCGCTCGAAGGCCTCGCGAAGGTACGGGTGATACAACTCACCGGCCGCGGTGAGTTCGACACGACGACTATGGCGTGTGAACAAACTCACACCGAGTCGACGCTCGAGTTCGGCAATCTGATGGCTGATGGCCGATTGAGTCACCGACAATTCATCGGCCGCAGCACGGAAACTGAGCAGGCGCGCCGCGCTTTCGAACGAGCGCAGCGCGGCCAATGACGGGATCTGCATCGGTTCAACGTACATGATCTCTGTTCATGTGTCGATGAAATGCAATCACTTGCTCCGTTCCCAAAAGGCCCTCAGAATGGACCCTGAACTGCGCCATCGCGCTGATTTCCAGAGAGGCGTTACATGAGCGATACTCAACATTTGGGTCGTCGAGGCGGGCGCGACAGCCGACGCGCACTTCGCGCTGCACCGCTCGCGCGAGATATCCGACCAGTCAATCCCGGCATGGTTTCCGGTCGGTATAAGCCTCTCACCGATGCCGAGATTCTGAAGGTGCACAATGCTGCGCTCGATGTCCTGGAAACGATCGGCCTCGCCGACGCGATCCCATCGTGCCTCGATGTCCTTCTGCCGAAAGGATGCACCCTTACCGATTCCGGTCGGCTCCTGTTTCCGCGTGGGCTCATCGAGGACACCGTGGCGATGGCTGGACGGAACTTCGTGCTCCACGGTCAAGACCCGATTCACGACATGGAGCCTTGGGGCAAGCGCGTCTACTTCGGCACGGCAGGTGCTGCGGTGTACATCATCGATCCGATCACGGGCGAGTATCGCGAGTCGCTGTCGCAGGACGCGTACGACATCGCCCGGCTCGTCGACACGATGGAGCACATCCACTTCTACCAGCGCTCGGTCGTTCCGCGTGACCTACCTGATCCCGCGGAAATGGACATCAACACCTGCTATCTCAGCGTGAGCGGAACCACCAAACACGTCGGCACATCGTGGGTGCATCCCGATCATCTCGAGGCGTCGCTGAAGATGCTGCATGAGATCGCTGGCGGCGAAGACAAATGGCGAGCACGACCGTTTGTGAGTCAATCGAATTGTTTCGTGGTGCCTCCATTGAAGTTCGCCACCGATGCGTGCCGATGCCTTGAGGTCGCGGTTCATGGCGGAATGCCTGTGCTGCTCCTCTCAGCAGGCCAAGCTGGCGCAACCGCACCGGCGGCACTGGCAGGTGCGCTCGTGCAAGAAGTCGCCGAGGTGCTCGCCGGCCTCGCCTATGTCAATGCGATGAAGCCAGGGCACCCGGCCATCTTCGGCCTGTGGCCATTCGTGTCTGACCTCCGTAGCGGCGCGATGTCGGGCGGTAGTCCCGAACAAGCATTGCTGTCGGCGGCGTGCGGTCAGATGGCGCACTTCTACGACCTCACGGGCGGCACATCTTCAGGCATCAGCGACTCCAAGATGCCCGATGCGCAGGCCGGCGCCGAGAAGGGCTACAACCACGCGCTCGTAGGTAACGCCGGCGCGAACCTGATCTACGAAGCGGCGGGTATGCACGGCAGCCTGCTCGGCTTTTCACTCGAGGGTGTCGTCCTCGACAACGACATCATCGGTGCGGTACAACGCACGATCAAGGGCATTGAGGTCACCGATGACACGTTGTCGATCGACACCATCCGCGCTGCGGTCATCGATGGTCCAGGCCACTATCTCGGGGCTTCGCAAACGCTCGAGCTCATGCAGACCGAATACATCTATCCGGCCATCGGCGATCGCCTCAGCCCAAAGGAATGGAACGAGGTCGGCCGACCGATGATCATCGATGCGGCCATCGCCAAGGTCGGCGAGGTGCTCGCCAATCACTTCCCGAGCCACATCCCCGAAGACATCGACGCCCGGATCCGCAGACAGCTACCGATTCGCTTGCCACGCGAGCAGATGCTTCACCCGGACGCGAAGGTGGCAGTGCTCGCCGCACCGGGCTGAACGACGACCTGAACGACGACCCTGAACGACGCTCTGAACGACGACCTGAACGACGCTCTTTCTCGGCGATCAGCCCCGAGCAGGCCAACGCCACCGTGGCGCGCTCGTCAAGCGGAACAGAACCTGCGCCACGACTTGGCCGGCCAACGCGATCACCACCACCGGATGCACTGTGCGGAACGTGAAATCAAACAGGCTCGGCGCACTTGCTGGTGCCAAGCCAGTGAGCACCAACCACGCCGGTGCGAGCAGTGCACCTAACGCGAGATCAGCGCCCCAAACAGTTCTCATCGCAAATCCCACGAATCCAGGAGTGCCGACGAGAACGACGAAAAGCAGCCATGCAATCTGCATCTGCCAACTGCTCCAACCGAAGTTCATCTTCATGAACGACGTACCGGATTTACCCGGAGACAACATCGTGCCGAGGGTCATCCCGGCCGCGGAAATCACACCGACCACAGCGTGTACGCCATCCCGCTTGAGCGAATTCTTGTCGCGCTGACGCACGCTCATAACGAACAGCGCGACACAGGTTCCTACCGACGCGCAGATGGCGTAGAAACCGGGACCCAAGGACATAGCACCGATGAGGCTGCGCTTGTCGTACATCACATACGCCAACGCACCCGCAAACGCGAAGAGCCCCGCGATTGGTGCGGCCGCGCCTCCAGCGAGCGCCATTCCGCGTGCGCCATGCGGGCCTGCAAACGCACCCGCGAAGACGACACCTGCAGATATCAGCACGTACGCGACAAGGCGGCCTGATCCATCTGCCAGTGAGACGTCGTGCGAGCCTGGTGTGCCGCTCGCTCGAAGCATCGGCAGCGACACCGACAATGCCAGGCACGCAGCTGTGACCACGGCAAGAATCTGGGCCGGCTCGAGACGCGCCACACCCATCTTCTTCGGTGTTTCGTACGAGTGATAGCTCATCTCAATCTGAGAGAGACTATGGCACCTCGTGCGTTCGCGCTGTTCTTGCGAAAACGCACAACGCAGGCGAGGGGACGGACCCCGCCTGCGCTGCACCCTAGGTAGCCCGTTCAAACGAACATGTACGTGGCATGCGCGCTCCCAACCGGGCGACCCGTACGTGGCCGGTGCGTGGGAACTCGGGCAAACCCCCACGCACCGGCGATCTGTGTTGCCTACGCCAAGATGAAGTCGTCGACGTTAGGCGTCTGTCGAATTATCTCGTCACGATCATGGTGCTCTTCCCGTGAGATTCACGGTCCTTGGGTTATTGCTGGCATTGCTCACGATCGTCAGCGTTCCCGTGATGGGGTTCCCGGCGACCGTCGGTTTGAAGGTGACAAGAATTTGGCAAGCTCCACCTGCTAGCACCGGATTAGCGCAGGTATTGAGGACGGCCGTGTATGCGGCACTCCCAGCGACGTTGGCTGCGCTGATGTTGAGAGTGGCAGAACCGACATTCGTCACCGTCAGTGTTGTTGTGGAGGTGCTGCCCAGCGGGTGCCGACCCATGTTGAGAGTGGCCGGCACTCCGATGGTCGGTACGGCCACAGCCGTGCCGCTCAGGTTGGCCACGATGGTTCCACCAGTGCTGACGACCGTGACCGTTGCTGTCTTTAGACCAACGCCGGAGGCCACAGTTGGGGCAAACCGCACGCTGATGGTACAGAAGGTCGCTCCGGCACCGCGGGTGCGGATACAACCGGCCGGGATTGTGACCCGGAACTGATTCGCATTGGGTCCACCCACGGTCACACTGCTAGTTGTGACCGGGCCAGCCCCGATGTTTCTCAGCACCGTCGTCTGCAAGGCCGATACCGACCCAATATTCTGGTTTGCAAAGGTCAGTGATGCTGGCGTGAGTGAAATGGACGCGGTGCCGGTGCCGCTGAGCGGGATGGTTGTGCTTGTGGCAGTAGGAGCTGCATTGTGAGTGACGGTAAGCGAACCACCACGTGTGCCGGTGGCTACCGGGGTAAAGGTCACATTTATCGTGCAGCTCAACCCTGCGGCCAGACTGACGCCGCAGTCGTTCGTCTGCGCAAACTCGGCACTTGCCACGATGCTGGCGATGTTGAGCACGCCAAGACCCGTGTTGCTCAACGTCACTGGCAGCGCCGCGCTGGTGGTGCCCGTCACTTGGCTGCCAAAAGTGAGTGAGGCAGGCGACAAGATTGCTATCGGAGCAACTCCGACTCCACTGAGTGCAACGGACTGAGTACTACCAGCGACATTGCCATCGTTGTCGGTGATGGTGATTGCGCCGGTACGTGTTCCGGTGGCCGTCGGAGTGAAGGTCACACTGATGGCGCAGTTTGCACCCGCAAGGAGGGTGGCCCCGCATGTGGTGGTGTTGGCGAAGTCGCCGCTGACCACAATGCTGGCAATGTTGAGTGTGGCGTTACCGGTGTTAGTCAACGCCACTACCTGTGCCCCGCTACTGGTGCCGACCAGCTGGTTGGCGAACGTCAGTGAGGCAGTTGACAGCGATGCTGCCGGGGCCGGCACGGCTGGCGTGGTCAACTGGAAGGTGTAGGCGAGGCAGGCCCTAGTCACCGGGTCAGTCGAGTTACAGAACCCGAGTCGCTCGATGTTGCGGAGCGTGTCGGTGCCGTCGCCGCCGACGAGGCCTGCGACCGTGATTCTGGGGTCTGGATCTGCGAAGGTGGTGATGAGGTAGTTGCTGGCAGGCAGTGAGAACAGCGCCGTGTCGCAGTTGAGCGGCAACGCAGCTGCGCAGTCGGCAAGACCTACGACCGGGGTCAAGATTTCACGGACGGCCACGATGTTGCCGGGGTCGACGAGCCCTGCGAATAC
>JANLPV010000177.1:0-2900 GCA_031367435.1 Actinomycetes bacterium
GAGTTGGTGCTCGGTAACCGCCACGGTCTGGCCGCCGCGTCGAGCCCTACCGGTCCGGCGTTCGAGGGTGCCCAGATTTCCTGCGGACAACGTGCAACTGCCGGGGCCATCGAGCGCGTGCGTATTGATCGCGAAACGCTCGAGCCGCGACTGAAGGTGATTGGCTCCGACCTGTGGAGTGACGAGGTTGGGTTTGCCGAAGCGTTGCCCGAGGTGGGTATTACGGGCATTTGTGGCTCGGGCATTATCGAAGTACTCGCCGAGTTGTTCTTGGCGGGTGTCATTGACGCAGATGGCACCATCAATGGTGCGGCCGCCGAACGAACCCCGCGCGTTGTTGCCGACGGCCGCACGTTCAGTTACGTGTTGCACTACGGCCAACCGCAGCTCTCGATCACGCAGAATGATGTGCGCGGTATTCAACTCGCGAAGGGTGCCCTGTACGCCGGTGCTCGTTTGCTGATGGATCGCGCCGGTCTCGAGACGGTCGACTCGGTGAAACTTGCCGGAGCGTTCGGCAGTCATATCGATCCGCTCTATGCACTCGTGCTCGGTCTCATTCCCGACTGCGATCCCGCGTGCGTTGTCTCTGTCGGCAACGCGGCTGGCTCGGGTGCGGTGCGTGCGTTGCTCTCGGCACACGATCGCGCGGAGATCATCGAGGTCGCGCGAACGATCACCAAGGTGGAGACGGCGATCGAGCCGCGCTTTCAAGAGCACTTTGTTCAGGCCATGGGCCTGCCGCATTCAAGTGATCCATATCTGCGCTTGGGCGCGACCATTGCATTGCCCACTCGTAGCGAACCTGCTGGTTCCGCACGGACACGACGTCGTGTCCGGCCTGCGTGAACCACGAGAAAGTGCTGGGAACCCATGACAGACACATCACAACCAGAGGCCGCTCCCTCGGGTCGTTCTGGGGGCCGCTTGGGCGGAGGTCGCGCCAACCGCCAGGCGGCCCGCTTGGCGAGTCATGCCGACTCCGTTCCATTTCTGACGCGCACGCTGTCGCCGTTCGAGGTGCTCAGCGACGAGAGCATTGCGATCATCGAGGAAAACGCTGACACCATTCTCGAAAAGCTTGGCGTGTGGGTACGTGATTACCCGTCAGCTCTCAAGCTTTTCGCTGCTGCGGGCGCGGATGTCGATGGCGAGCGGGTTCGCTTTCCTCGCGGAATGTGCCGCAGCATCGTGCAGGCCTGCGCGCCGCGTCATTACACACAACACGGCCGCAACCCGTTGCGCAACGTTGAGATCGGCGGCATGAACACGGTGTTCGCGCCGAACTATGGCTCGCCGTTCGTGCGCGATCTCGACAATGGCCGCCGCTATGCAACGTTGACCGACTTCCAGAACTTCGTCAAGCTTGCGTACTCGTCGCCCTACATGCACCATTCAGGCGGCACCGTGTGTGAGCCCGTCGACATTGCTGTCAACAAACGTCATCTCGACATGGTGTATTCGCACATCAAATATAGCGACAAGCCCTTCATGGGTTCGGTCACCGCAATGAGTCGCGCCCAGGACAGTGTGGATCTCGCCCGCATCGCATTCGGCGGCGACCTTGCAGATCGCACCGTGATGACGAGCCTGATCAACGCGTCGTCGCCCCTGGTCTGGGACGAAACCATGCTCGGCTCGGCCGAGGTGTATGCACGCAACAATCAAGCGTGCATCTTTACCCCATTCATTCTTGCCGGGGCGATGGCTCCCGTCACCACGGCAGGAGTTGCCGCGCAGAGTCTTGCTGAGGCGCTCGTGGGGATGACCTTCGCGCAACTCGTGCGTCCAGGTGCCCCCGTGATCCTTGGCTCGTTTGCGTCGTCAATGTCGATGCAGACGGGAGCGCCGACCTTTGGCACTCCTGAACCATCATTGGTGTTATACGTGATGGCCCATCTAGCCCGCCGACTTGGTGTGCCGTTCCGTTCCGGCGGCGGACTCACTGCCTCCAAAGTTGCCGATGCTCAGGCCGCGTACGAGTCGGCGAACACGATGCAGGCCACGATTCTGGGTGGCGCCAACTTCGTGTTGCACGCTGCTGGGTGGCTTGAGGGCGGCCTCTCGATTGGTTACGAGAAGTTCGTGCTCGACTGTGACCAACTCGGCATGCTGCACACGTTTGCGAAGGGCGTGGATATTTCGCCGAACGGACAAGCCGTCGATGCGATCGTCGATCATGAGCCCGGTTTGCATTTCCTCGGGACAGCGCACACGCTCGCCAATTTCGAAACTGCGTTCTATCGATCGAACACGGCCGACAATGCCAGTTATGAGCAATGGTTGGAGGAGGGCAGCCTCGATGCCAACCAACGCGCGAACAAGATCTGGAAGAAGGCGTTGGCCGACTATGAGGCGCCGCCACTTGATGAGGCCATCGACGCCGAATTACAGGAATTCGTGAGCCGACGAAAGAATGAAATGCCCGATGAGGTGGGCTGAGTCGTTTTCCAATCCTCAATCGAGTTCGTCTATAGTTCCCGCGATGCGGAGCATTCCCGCAGAACGGTTTGTGCTGGCACCCAACTTGGGTCGCCCCAAATGAGAGGAATATCCACGTGAGCAGCGACTTTCCAACATCGGCAAAAGTTGTCGTCATCGGTGCCGGTATCGTCGGTAACTCTGTCGTTGGCCACTTGGCCGAGCTTGGTTGGCGCGACATCGTGCAGATCGACAAGGGCCCCTTACCCAACCCTGGTGGCTCCACGGGCCACGCCTCGAACTTCATCTTTCCGGTTGATCACAACCGCGAGATGGCGATGCTCAACCTCGACAGTCAGCGTCAGTACAAAGAGATGGGCGTCAACACCGAATGCGGTGGTATCGAAGTAGCTCGTACTCCTGAGCGCATGGAAGAATTCCGTCGACGGATGGTGTCGGCCAAGAACTGGGGCATTGAG
>JANLPV010000188.1:0-34926 GCA_031367435.1 Actinomycetes bacterium
TCACCAACACCGAAGAGGTGTACGACATCGATGCGAGCATCTTTGGTGGCGGCATCAGCGGTCAGGCTGGTGCACTGCGCATGGGCATTGCCCGCTCGCTTATCGAACTCGATCCCGAGCAGCGCCCGGCGCTGAAGAAGGCCGGTCTGCTTACTCGCGACGCTCGTCGCAAGGAGAGCAAGAAGTACGGCCTCAAGCAGGCCCGTAAGGCTCCTCAGTACACCAAGCGCTGATTTGCTTCGTTTTGGTACCGACGGGGTTCGCGGGGTCGCACTCACTGAGTTGACCCCGGAATACGTTCGTTGTCTCGGCGCAGCCGCGGCATCGGTGCTTGAGGGCGGGATCTGGTTGATCGGCCGCGACACCCGCGAGTCTGGACCGATTCTTGAAGCTGCGCTCGTTGACGGTTTGGGTTCGCGTGTGCCGTCAGTCGAGTTGTGCGGAGTGGTGCCGACGCCGGCGCTTGCTCTGATGTCTCAACGGCGTGGCGTTCCAGCCGCGATGATCACAGCGTCGCACAATCCGTTTTCCGACAACGGCGTGAAGATCTTCGCCGCCGGCGGCGTGAAGCTAGGCGACGACGTGGAGGCCAACATCGAGC
Organism: Actinomycetes bacterium; assembly: GCA_031367435.1. Taxonomy (GTDB): domain Bacteria; phylum Actinomycetota; class Acidimicrobiia; order Acidimicrobiales; family Ilumatobacteraceae; genus WLMZ01. Next base: position 602 of record JANLPV010000188.1, read on the forward strand.
GCGAGCTTGAGCGCGAAATTGCACTGGCCTCGGTTGCTGCCCAAGGGCTCAACGAACCCAGGTTGTTTGATGACGCCCTCGCCCAGTACGTCGATCATGTAGTCGGCCTCTTTCCCGAGAATGCACTGCGGGGACTGCGTGTTGTGCTCGATTGTGCCAATGGCGCCATGAGCGTTGCTGCCCCGAAGGTGGTGAGGGCGCTCGGCGCAGATGTGAGGGTGATCCATGCCGCACCGAATGGCACCAACATCAACGCGCAATGTGGCGCCACGTATCCCGCCTCGCTGTCACGGGCAGTGCTTGATGAACACGCGGATGTCGGACTCGCACTCGATGGTGATGGTGACCGCGTGATTGCTGTCGATAACCACGGGCATGTTGTCGACGGCGATCGACTCATCGCGCTCGGTGCACTGCAACTTCAAGCCGAGGGTCAGCTCACCGGCAATACCGTGGTGGTGACGGTAATGAGCAATCTCGGATTTCATCGAGCGATGGAACAAGCGGGTATTGCGGTTGTCGCCACTGCCGTCGGCGATCGGTATGTACTCGAGGCACTCGATGAGGGTGACTTCGCGATTGGTGGGGAGCAGAGCGGTCATGTGATTTACCGACACCTGGCCACAACCGGCGATGGACTACTCGCGGGCGTACGACTGTTGCATCACGTGAGCTCCACGAGTCGGTCGCTCGCGGAACTATCAGGGGCGGTAATGACCACTTACCCGCAGGTGCTGGTGAATGTGCGTGTCGATCAACGCCATCCCGACATCGCCGCGGAAATGGCTGCTGAAATCAGTGTCGCAGAGGCCGCGCTCGGAGGCGATGGACGAGTACTAGTTCGTGCTAGCGGAACAGAGCCATTGGTGAGGGTCATGGTGGAAGCACCCACTGACGCCATCGCGCGCGAGGCCGCCGAACAGCTCGCTGAAGTGGTCCGCGCCCGATTTGCCGCGTCGACCTGAGGCGAAAGAACCGCGGTACATCACCGCTGTAACCTGCTTGTCATGTGCGGAATCATTGCAATCGTCAGTCGGCCAACAACACGTGCTGTGCCGACCGCCGCCGACATCTTGGCGGGCCTCGATCACGCCATCGCTCTTGGCCCTGACATGGTTGCTGTGGCTGAGGCGAGCGTGGCTGTTGATCAAATGTTGCGCGGTGTTGCCGGAGTCGAGGCGCTTGTTGGGCGTCATGAATTGGCGGCTGGCATCATTGGACGAGTCGATCAGCTCGAGGCGATGCTCGTGTCGGCTGAACATCGACTCGAGATCGAAGCAGGACTTCAGCCCGAAGCGATCGAAGCGGCCAGCGCGACCCTCGGTGGTCTGCGCGATGCGTTGTTTGCGATCCGGAATGATCGTCTGCGCGCTGCTCGAATGGTCGATGACCTCGCAGGTCGCGATGCTGCGCCCGCCGCAATCGCGGGATACTTCGCGATTCAGCAAGCGCTCTCGGCGCTCGACCGACTCGAGGTGCGTGGTCGAGATTCTGCAGGAGTTCATCTGTTCGTTTGGGGTCATGGACTTTCGTCAGACGACCCAGCGATACGGACGCTCCTTGCGGGTCGCAACGACAATCCGCTGTTCACCGGCGGTTCCGTGCGGATCGCTGGAGCGTGTCTGAGCTTCGTGTACAAGGCTGCCGCCGAGATCGGCGAACTCGGTGACAACACTCGGGCGTTGCGCTCGGCAATCGCGGCCGACGCACTACTCCGTTTGGCGCTTGCCTCGCCCACGTCGCGACTCAGCCTGCTCGGGCACACGAGGTGGGCAAGTGTGGGCATCATCAGCGAGCCCAACTGTCATCCGTTGAACAGTGAAGAACTTGAAACAGGCTATGAAGCCGGGCCCTATTTGGTTGCCGCGTTGAACGGCGATGTCGACAATCACGCTGATCTGAAGGTCGAGCACAACCTGCGTATTGCCGGACCGATCACAACTGATGCCAAGGTCATTCCGGCATTGGTATCCAGATTGAGTACCGGCACGAACGGCGACATCGTTGAAGCATTCCGCCGCACCGTGGCCAGCTTCGAAGGTAGCGTCGCTATCGGAGCAGCCAGCGCCGAGCATCCTGACGAGTTGCTGCTTGCGCTGCGAGGCAGCGGCCAGGCTCTGTACGTCGGACTTGCCGAGGACGCGTTCATTGTCGCGAGTGAGCCCTATGGCGTGGTTGAAGAAACAAGTCGCTATGTGCGCATGGATGGCGAGACACCAGACGACCCCGATCAACCTGCAAGTCGCGGCCAGGTCTTTGTCCTGTCGGGAACACGTGCGGGCGAGCTTGCCGGCATCCGACGTCTTTCGTATGGAGGCAATGACATTCCGTTCGCGTCGCGCGAGGTCGTCACAGCTGAAGTCACCACGCGCGATATCGATCGCGGCGACGCGCCACATTTTCTGCTCAAAGAAATCAGTGAGGCACCGGAGAGCTTCCGCAAGACGTTGCGCGGAAAGATTGTCGAGCGCAATGGCCTACTGCATGCATTCGTCGGTGAGCGTTCATTGCCCCCGTTCATAGCGGCCCGCCTCGCGAGCGGCGCGATTCGTCGTGTGTTGGTCATTGGCCAAGGTACCGCTGCGATTGCCGGCCGAAGTATGGCTGCGACGCTCGAGACGCTGACCGAGGGCGCCATTGAAGTTGACCCCGTCGTTGCCACGGAACTCAGCGGCTTTGGGATGCGACTCGATATGAGCGACACCCTGGTTGTCGCGGTGAGTCAGAGTGGCACCACCACTGACACCAACCGCACCGTTGATCTGGTGCGTGGTCGCGGCGCCGTGGTAATCGGCATCGTCAACCGTCGCAACAGCGACCTCACCGATAAGGCCGACGGTGTGCTGTACACATCCGATGGGCGCGACGTCGAGATGAGTGTTGCCTCGACCAAGGCGTTCTACGCGCAGGTAGCTGCTGGCGGACTTCTGGCATGTGCGATCAGCGAGGCGGCCGGGCTTGGATCTGACCAACGTCGCCATCAGCTGTTGACTTCGCTTCGTGACGTCCCCGATGCGATGCGCACTGTGCTTGCTTCGCGCGAACAAATCGGTGAAGCGGCACGGCGATTTGCACCGCAACGTAGATACTGGACGGTTGTTGGCAACGGCTCGAACGCTGTCGCGGCCGAGGAGGTTCGCATTAAGCTCAGCGAGCTCTGCTACAAGAGCATCGCGTGCGACATCACCGAGGACAAGAAACATATCGACCTGTCGTGCGAGCCACTCATCATCGTGTGTGCCGCCGGTTTGGTGGGCGGAACGGCCGACGACGTGGCCAAAGAAGTTGCGATCTTTCGAGCGCACAAGGCATTGCCGATCGTGATCGCGACCGAAGGCGATAACCGTTTCACAGCGGCAGCGCATGTGGTCGGAGTCCCGACGGTTGATTCTGCTTTGGCTTTCATCTTGTCGGCGATGGTGGGTCACTTGTTTGGTTACGAAGCAGCGTTGGCCATCGATGCCTCGGCTCGACCGCTGCGCGAAGCGCGTGAGGTCATTGAGCACGCGTTGTCGAACACGGACGTGGGTGACGAAGTCATGCGTCTGGTCCGTAAGGATCTCGCGCCGTTTGCGGATCGCTTTTTTGCTGCACTGCGCACAGGTACCTACGACGGCCAGATGGAGGCGTCGACAGCGGTTCGGGTTACGTCGATGCTGCGCGACGCGCTCAGCGATACACCACTCGAGTCGTATCACGTCGATACAGGCAAGGTTGGCACGCCGAGCGCACTGATCGATGATCTCATCGCGGCCCTCACGCGTGCTATCGAAGAGCTCACCCGCCCAATCGATGCAATCAAGCATCAGGCCAAGACAGTAACGGTTGGTATTAGCCGCAACGACGAGGGGGTGCTCGACCGTCGGCTCGTGCAGGCGGTGCTCACTCTTGGTGTGGGCCGCGATCGCCTGTCGTATCGGTCGATGCAGGTACTTGCCGATCTCGACCCTGCCATTGTGGAGGTCACCGGGTTCACCAGATACGCAATCGAAGGCGATCCGGAAACGAACGAAGCCACGATTGCCATCGTTGACCGTGGTGGTCTGTCGCGCGATGTGCCCTCTCGAGTTGAGCGCAATCCTGCGCTGCTTGGCACGAAGCGCCGCGTTGCCGCCGAGCGCGAAGTGCTCGTGGCGCGGGGTCGTAGCGATCGTCGAACCGTGATCTTCGTGCCGGAGCTAAAGGGCACGCACGTGACGGGAATCACGTTGTTGCACGTGCGCTTTCATGAGTATCTGCCTGCGAGCACGATGCGCGGTGTTCTGCAGGGCTATGACCGCCGATACAACCGTCTCGTGGACTGGGTAACCGAGACTGAGGGCAGCTTTCGAGAAGAGTTGCTTGCTGACGTTCCCGTCGCCGATCTGCTCATTCTGCCGATCAGCGAGATGGCCGATCGCTGGCGTCAATAGATCATGATCGGAATTGGAGTTGACGCCGTAGACATCGAACGGTTTCGGCGCTCGCTCGAGCGCACGCCGTCGATGCGCGAGCGGCTGTTCACTATTGACGAACTCACCTATGTGGCCGGCAAAGCCGATCCCGTGCCGTCATTGGCCGTACGTTTTGCTGCGCGCGAGGCGGTGATGAAGGCGTTGGGCGTGGGCCTTGGGGCGTTTGGATTTCACGATGCGTGGGTCGAACGCGCTGATTCGGGAGCACCATCTCTGTGCATCGCTGGCAGAGCGGCCGAACTGGCTACAGCGGCCGGCGTCAGGCGATGGCATCTGTCGTTGACGCACAGCGATCTCCTCGCAATCGCGTACGTAATTGCGGAATAGGACTGGCGGCGTCCCCCGCTCCTCTCGTTCGCAATAGCTACGCTGACACTCATGTTGTCAATCGTGACGCCCGAGGAAATGCGCGACATCGACGCTGCGGCTTCGGTGCAGACTCCCGAGCGCATCTACATCGAACGAGCCGGGTCAGCGGTTGCGTGGGCAGCATTGCGCATGTTGGGTGGTTCGTACGGCCGCCGCGTGGTAGTGATCGCCGGGCCAGGAAACAACGGTGCCGACGGTCGCGTGGCGGCGCGGAAACTGCAGGCACGTGGAGTGCACGTGCGTATCTTCACGGTCGATGATTGTCCTCGCGTACTGCCCGAATGTGACCTCGTCATCGACGCAGCCTTTGGTACTGGCTTTCATGGTCTGTGGCCCTCGCCCGATCCGGGGGCTGCGCAGGTTCTTGCCGTCGATATTCCCTCGGGGGTGGACGGACTCACTGGATCTGCTGGCGTCGGCGTCATGCAGGCCGACCATACGGTGACGTTTGCCGCGCTCAAGCCGGGGTTGTTGTTCGAACCCGGTTCGGGGCTGGCGGGCTCCGTTGAGATCGCCGATATTGGATTGTCAGCCGAATATGTTCGCGCCCATCTGGTGCAACAGGTTGATGTCGCTAGCTGGTGGCAACCGCGCGACGCCGACTCGCACAAGTGGACATCGGCAACGCGCATCATCGCCGGTAGCGCCGGTATGACAGGTGCGGCCTATCTCGCTTCATCGGCAGCACAGCGCAGCGGCGCTGGCATGGTTCAACTGTCGATTCCTGGCGCGATGTTGAACAGCGGTGAACACGAGTACGTCCAGCGCTTATTGCCGGCGTCGGATTGGGCAGGCGAGGTGAGCGCGAGCCTTGACCGCTTTCAATCGTTGATCATCGGTCCAGGCTTGGGTCGCGACGAGGCAACGGTTGCGTCCATCCGCAAGGTGGTGGCCACCTCACCGGTTCCGACCGTTGTGGATGGCGATGGTCTCTTTGCCTTGGCGTGGAGCACTGATGGTGCTGCGTCGGCGCTTCGGGACCGCGAGGCAACAACGGTGCTCACTCCCCACGACGGTGAGTTTGCGTTGCTTGCCGGCGCCAAGGTTGGTGCGAATCGGATCATGGAGACGCGCCTGCTTGCCTTCGAGTTGGGGGTGGTGGTGTTGCTGAAGGGTTCTGCCACGGTGATCGCGGATCCTGATGGCCGTGTGTTGGTCGTGACCGCAGGCGATGATCGCCTCGCAACCGCAGGCACCGGCGATGTGTTGTCGGGAATTATTGGTGCCATGCTTGCACAAGGCGTGCCGGCCTTTGAGGCCGCCGCAGCCGGTGCATGGATTCATGGCCGCGCTGGCCGGCTTGGCGCGCGGCGCGGGCTCATTGCGAGTGATCTGCTCGCCCTTATCCCACGGGTGCTGGATTCGCTCGCATGAGGTGGGCGTGGGCCGAGGTCGACCTTGACGCAGTTGCCTACAACGTTCGGGTGATGCGTGAGATTGTGGCCCCGGCGAAGGTGTGGGCAGTTGTCAAGGCCGACGCTTACGGACACGGGGCGATTCCCACAGCTCGCGCGGCGTTGTCGTCGGGCGCGGAAGGTCTGTGCGTGGCGTTGGTGTCTGAGGGAGCAGAGTTACGCGCCGCAGGAATCGGGGTGCCGATTCTGTTGCTGAGTCAACCCCCAAACGATCAGTTTGACCTCGCGGTGTCTCATCGACTTACGCCAACGCTCTACACGCTCGACGGCATCGAGGCCCTCGCGCAGGCGGTGTCGCGAGCTGCTGGCACGGCCTACTTCGTGCATCTGAAGATTGATACCGGGATGCACCGTGTCGGAGCCGACCCGTGCGATGCGCTGGTACTTGCAAACGCAATCAGTTCGCATTCACAGCTCCGACTGCAGGGCGTGTTCACCCATCTTGCGATGGCTGACGAACCTCTGGCTACATCGAACGAAGCGCAACTCGAGCGTTTCGATCGCGTGGTGGCGGATCTCCTCGCCGCCGGCCACTCGCCAACGTATGTGCACGTCGCCAACTCCGCGGGTGCCCTCGCACTGGCGCAGAGCCGTCGCGACCTCGTGCGCATTGGGATCGCGATCTACGGCGTCCAGCCAGGCGTCGGCGTTCGTGATCTCTGCACGCAGTTGCGGCCAGCGTTGAGTTTGCGGGCCCGTGTGAGTTTTGTGAAGCGCGTCGAGGCCGGAGCAGGGGTGAGTTACGGTCTCCGTCATGTGTTCGCTACGGCAACAACGGTCGCCACAGTGCCGATTGGATACGCCGACGGTGTGCCGCGGCGACTCTTCGGCACCGGCGGCGAGGTATTGATTGACGGGGTGCGTCGGCCAATCGTTGGCGTGGTCACCATGGATCAGCTGATGATTGATTGCGGCGATGATGCGGTTGCGGTGGGCGATGAAGTGGTGCTCCTCGGCGCACAGCAGGGCACCGATCGCAACGGTGAGATTCGAGTCGAGGAATGGGCAGATCGACTCGGCACGATCGGCTACGAAATACTGTGCGGTATCAGCCGACGGATTGAACGAACGTATCCATGAGCGCGATACCCCCAATGATCGAACTACTCTCACAGACTCCTGACGACACCCGCGCCATCGCTGCAGGTATTGCTCAGCTTTCGCGCCCAGGTGATCTCCTGGTACTTGCTGGTCAAATGGGCGCAGGTAAAACGGCCTTTGCCCAAGGCTTTGCGCGTCGGTTGGGTGTCGTCGAGCCGGTCACATCTCCGACCTACACACTGGTGCATACCTACGCTGCGGGCTCCACAACATTGCATCATGTTGATCTGTATCGACTCGAGCACACCACCGAGGTCGATGATCTCGCGCTCGCCGAACTTCTTGAGGACAACGCGATAGTTTTGGTGGAGTGGGGTGATGTCGTCGACCTCGGGCCACATTTGCGGGTTGACCTTCAGTTCATCGAACTCGCCGATGTCGATACGGGAGATGCCGACCACTCATTCGATCGACGCCAGATTTCGATCACCTCGAACGACGCGCGTTGGCTACCACGCTGGGAGCGTCTCGAGGCAGCCGTCGACCAATGGAATACGCCGTGATCACACTCGGCATTGAAACGGCGACACAAGTGGTGAGCGTGGCCCTCGGCGGAGACGACGGCCTACTCGGTGTTGTCGACATCATGCAGGGTCGGCGGCACGCCGAAATTCTTGCACCTGCCATCGTGTTTGTGTGCGAGCAGGCGCGGGTGGCGATCGCAGATATCGGCGCGATTGGTGTCGATATCGGCCCCGGATTGTTCACCGGAATGCGCGTTGGCATTGCTACGGCCAAAGCGATGGCTCAAGCACTTGACGTGCCTCTCGTTGGTATCTCGTCGCTCGACCTCTTAGCATTCCCGTTGCGCCACACAGCCAAGGTGATTGCGAGTGTGATCGACGCGCGCAAAGGTGAAGTGTTCTACGCCTTCTACTTGCCGTCGCCTGGCGGTGTGCAGCGGGTGAGCGAGCCTCGAGCATGCAACGTCGAGGATTTCAATGCCGACGTGATGGCCCGGGGTCAGAGCGTGTTGGCCGTTGGCGACGGTGCGCACCGATATCGAAGCGAGATCGACAGCGCAGTCGAGGTCGCCGATCTTGCTCATCCGTCTGCGGCGCCCCTGGTTCATTTGGCCCGTTCCAAGGCGCTGCGAAACGATGTCGGTCAATCGAACGGCTACAGCGCTGAGAACGTCCATCCGATGTATCTGCGAGCACCGGATGCACAGATCAATTGGACGACACGGTGAGCGTTCTTTCGCGTTTGCTGAATCGGGACACGCCTGCGCGAGGTCTTGTCATTGGCCCGCTGCGTCGTCGCGACCTCACGGCGATTCAAGTCATCGAGCGGCAGGTTTACCCTCAACCGTGGTCGATCAATGTGTTTCTCAACGAAATTGAGATGGCACGACAGGGACAACGGTATTACGTCGTTGGCTATCGCGGTGGTCAGCTCGTGGGCTACGCGGGGATGATGTTGGTGATGGACGAAGCACACATCACCAACATCGCGACTGATCCACATCGATGGCGCGCGGGTGTTGGGCGACGTCTGCTCGCCGACCTCGCTTGGGAGGCGCGCCGACGTGGATGCACCGGACTCACGCTCGAGGTTCGAATGGGCAACGACGCCGCGCAGGGGCTGTACCACCAGTTCGGCTTCGAACCTGCTGGCGTCCGCCAGAAGTACTACGAGAACACTGAGGACGCCATTGTCATGTGGTGCCACAACATCGACACACCTGAATACGCCGCACGCCTCCGTCAGATTTGCCCAGAGGCACAGGAAGGGAACTCCGCGACATGAACGTCGATGACGGCACTGTTGTGCTCGGTCTTGAGACGAGTTGCGACGAGACCGCCGCGGCTCTGGTGATGGGCGGAAGCGACGTGCTCAGCAGCGTCGTCAACACATCGATCGAGCAGCACGTTCCTTTCGGAGGAGTTGTGCCCGAGATCGCCAGCCGCGCGCACGTCGAGTTGATCGCTCCAGTCATCGCACAGGCCATCGAGGAATCCGGAGTGGCCGACTCACGCATTGATGCAGTTGCCGCGACCGTGGGTCCCGGACTTATCGGTGCGTTGCTCGTGGGTGTTGCTGCGGCAAAGGCACTGGCGTTGGTATGGGATGTGCCGTTCATCGGCGTGAACCACCTAGAGGCGCATCTGTATGCGGGCTTGCTCGAGGATCCATCACTCGAGTTGCCGCTGGTGGTGCTGCTCGTTTCGGGTGGACACACACTGCTGGTGGAGATGAAGGGATACGGCAGGTATCGCTTACTCGGCGAGACCATCGACGATGCGGCCGGGGAGGCGTTCGACAAGGTCGCGAGGTTCCTCGGACTCGGTTACCCGGGCGGGCCCGCCATTGATCGTGAAGCGCACGCCGGTGACCCGACTTCGGTGGCTTTTCCGCGGGCGATTCCTGACTCGCTGAACTTCAGTTTCAGTGGATTGAAGACAGCCGTGATGAATCACGTGCGACGTCATCCGGATGCGCTCACGGCTGACGTCGCTGCGTCCTTTCAGATGGCTGTCGTTGATTCGCTTGTCACCAAAGCCCGACGCGCCGCCCGTGAGGTGGGCGCCAAGGGACTTGCACTTGGTGGTGGTGTCGCCGCGAACTCGCTCTTACGCGAGCGCTGGGCCGCAGCATGCGTTGAAGATGGGATTCGACCGTTCGTCCCGAGTCGGGCGATGTGCACGGACAACGCAGCGATGATCGCGGCAGCCGGTTGGTATCGCCTGCGCAGTGACGGCCCGACATCTCTCGATTGTGGTGCCTATCCGGGCCTACGGTTGCCGCTGGTACAGTCGTAGACCCCATGAGTCGTCTTGCTGCTTACATCGTCACCGCACCCGGCCTCGAACAGGTGACTGCTGCGGAGATGTCCAAGCTCGACATGAAAGTAGTCGATCTGGGTGTCGGCGGTTTGACCGCATCGATCACGTGGTCGCAACTCATGCTCGCCCACCTTCACCTTCGCACAGCAACGCGCATACTGATTCGAATTGGTCGGTTCGACGCGAGCGGGTTTGGCGACCTTCAGGCTGGTCTACGCGAGATTCCCTTTCACGAGTGGCTTCCGAAGCGCTGCGCGCTCAACATCAGCGTGTCGGCCTCCGCGTCGCGGCTGAACCACACCGGCGCGATTGAAGAACGGGTGCGCGCCGTGGTGCGGCGAGCATACGATCCCGCATTCGAATACGAGGGTGGCGTGCATACCTTGCACGTGCGTGTCTCGCGCAACATCGCCACGATCAGCATCGACGCAACAGGTGATCCGCTCTATCAACGTGGATGGCGCACCGAAGCCGGCCCAGCGCCGATCCGCGAGACGCTCGCTGCCGCGTTGCTGCAGTGGAGTGGAGCGGCCTCATACAAGGGTGTTCTGATCGATCCGTGCTGTGGCGCTGGCACGATCATGATCGAGGCAGCGCAGATGGCGCGCCGTATGCCCGCCGGTCGACATCGTTCGTTTGCCTTCGAGAATTGGTTGCCTGTCGATCCGTCGCAGTGGGCCAAGCTGCTTGCGGCAACCGATGCCGACGTACGCGGGCCGTTGAAGAAGAAGTATGTGGCCCGCGATCTCAAAGGTGAGATGGTCGAAAAGGCCAAGGCCAACGCCGAGCGTGCCGGAGTGGCCGACGACATCGTGTTCGAAATCGGCGATGCCACAAAGTCCCTCGGTGCACCCACGGGCAGTGCGGGTCTTGCTGTCGTCACCAATCCGCCATATGGCGAGCGGCTCAGCGCCGCGAATCAACGGTCGTTGTATCTCGCACTCGGCAAGGCCGACCGACTCGCTGCGATTGCTCCAGCGTCGAGCGTCGCGTCGTTTAAGCGCGAGTTCGACGACACCTTGGCCACGAGCAACGGCGGGCTTTCTGTTCGCTTTGTGCAGGTAGCGTTTGCCGGGTGAAACCGTTGAGTTTGGGCCCTTTCGAGATATGGCCCCCTGTTGTTCTCGCCCCCATGGCGGGTGTCACCAACGCTCCGTTTCGTACAATGTGCCGCCGATTCGGCCCTGGTCTCATCTACGTCAACGAGATGGTGATGGCGACGGCGCTCGTGCATGGTAATGCCAAGACTGCGCGTATGGCGACCTTCAGCCCCGAGGAATCGCCGCGTAGCTTGCAGCTCTACGGCAGTGACCCGACGATCATTGGTGAGGCTGTTCGGCTGCTGTGTTCACAGGATCGCGTTGATCACATCGACCTCAATTTTGGCTGTCCGGCACAAAAGGTGACGCGTCGCGGTGGAGGGGCAGCCGTGCCAGTAAAGCCAAACCTGTTGCGCGCGATCTTGCGCGCTGTGGTGAGCGGCGCGTCGCCGTATGGAGTGCCTGTCACTGCCAAGTTCCGAATGGGTATCCACGACGAGCTACTCACATTCGTGCGTACCGGGCAAATCGCCGAGCAGGAGGGCGTCGCCGCAATTGCCTTGCACGCGCGCACCGCCCAACAGCACTACGCCGGCACCGCGAACTGGGACGCCATTGCCGAACTCAAAGCTGCAGTCACGAGTATCCCTGTCTTGGGCAACGGTGACATCTGGGAAGCATCGGACGCGATCGACATGATGAAGCAGACAGGGTGCGACGGCGTTGTGATCGGTCGGGGGTGCCTTGGGCGACCGTGGTTGTTCGGTCAACTTGTGGCCGCGTTCAACGGTGACCCGGTCCCCGACTCTCCCGCGCTTGGCTTCGTCCTCGAGCAAATGGCCGATCACTGTCGGCTGCTTGCAGACCATCTTGGTGAGGATCACGCAGTCCGAGACTTTCGCAAGCACACGTCTTGGTACCTCACCGGCTACCCGGTAGGCGGCGAGGCTCGGGGCAACTTCAGCAAGATCAACTCGCTCGCCGAACTCGACGACTTGATCGCGGCAATGGATCATGATCTGTTCGTTGTTGCTGGGGGCGAACGTATTCGGCGCGGACACACCAATGGCCCGATCCGGGTTGTGCTTCCCGACGGCTTCCTCGACGATCTCGATGACGCGACGCCTCCGGACGACGCGCATGTGATGGCGCTCAGCGGCGGATGAAGCCTTCGAAGCCTTCGACAAATTCGACGGATTCGACACAATCGAATGCGCCGCGGATCGTGCTCGCCTCCGGCTCACCCCGACGCAGCGAGTTGCTGACCCAGATCGGCTTGAGGTTCGTCATCATGGCTACCGATATCGACGAAACCGAGCGACCCGACGAGGAGCCGTTGTCGTATGTCCGCCGGCTAGCGATCGAAAAGGCGTGGGCAGCGCAGGCGGACGCGAACGACCTTGTCATTGCTGCCGACACCACCGTCGACGTTGACGGTGCCATCTTGGCCAAGCCAATCGACGACGACGATGCCCGGCGGATGTTGGGCCTGCTTTCTGGGCGAACCCATCAGGTGCATACCGGCGTTGCGGTGCGGTATCTCGATCGCGTTGTGGCAGAAGTGAGCACCACGAGCGTCAGTGTGGTGGGTCTGAGCCCAGACTGGATTGAGTGGTATATCTCGACGGGCGAACCGCACGGCAAGGCAGGTGCCTACGCGATTCAGGGCGCGGCAGCAGTACTGATCGATCATGTGCAGGGCAGTGTCACCAACGTGATCGGCCTGCCACTTGCTCTTGTCGGGCGGTTGTTCGATGACGTTGGTGTTTCGCTGCTGCGGTTGCTAACCCCGTAGGTCAACCCCTACCATTAGCACTCGCACTCGTCGAGTGCTAATGCCTGTGCGGCAGTCGCCACACTCGGCTCTGCCAATCAACACGTCACAACAAACCTGGAGCGTTCTCTCATGAATCTCAAGCCGCTGGACGACCGCATTGTGGTCAAGCCCAACGAAGCCGAGCTCACCACAGCATCTGGCATCGTCATCCCCGATACCGCCAAGGAAAAGCCACAGCAGGGCAGCGTTCTCGCTGTTGGCCCCGGCCGCTGGAGCGACGACAAGGGCGCACACGCCGCCCTCGACATCAAGGTTGGCGACACCGTTTTGTACAGCAAGTACGGCGGAACCGAAGTCACGATCGAGGGCGAGGATCTTCTGATCCTTACCAGCCGTGACGTCCTTGCAATCGTCGGCAAGTGAGGCAATAGCCCCATGGCCAAGATTCTCAAATTTGATGAAGAGGCGCGTCGCGCACTCGAAGCCGGTGTGAACAAGTTGGCCGACACGGTCAAGGTCACGCTTGGGCCAAAGGGTCGCAACGTTGTTCTCGACAAGAAGTTCGGTGCACCCACCATCACCAATGACGGCGTTTCCATCGCGAAAGAAATCGAGCTCGACGATCCTTTCGAGAACATGGGTGCTCAGTTGGTGAAAGAAGTCGCCACGAAGACCAACGATGTCGCCGGCGACGGCACCACCACCGCAACGGTGCTGGCGCAGGCAATGGTGCATCAGGGCATGCGCAACGTCGCTGCTGGTGCCAACCCGATGGGCCTCAAAAAGGGCATCGAGAAGGCAGTAGCCGCTGCGGTCGAATCGATCAAGAGCCAGGCCAAAGATGTCGACGACAAGGGCGACATCGCCGCCGTCGCCACCATCTCGGCCGCCGATGTATCGATCGGCGAAGTCATTGCCAACGCAATCGACAAGGTCGGCAAAGACGGCGTTGTAACTGTCGAAGAGAGCAACACCTTCGGAACCGAACTCGAGTTCACCGAAGGCATGCAGTTCGACAAGGGCTATCTCTCGCCCTACTTCGTCACCGATGCCGAGCGCCAAGAAGCGGTGCTCGAAGATCCGTACATCCTCATCAACAACGGCAAGATCAGCTCGGTGCAGGTGCTGTTGCCAGCGCTCGAAGCCGTGATGAAGACGGGTCGCACATTGTTGATCATTGCTGAAGACATCGAGGGCGAGGCACTTGCCACGCTCGTCGTCAACAAGATCCGTGGCACGTTCAATTCCTCAGCAGTTAAGGCCCCAGGCTTTGGCGATCGTCGCAAGGCGATGTTGCAGGACATGGCCGTGCTCACTGGCGGTCAGGTCATCAGCGAGGAAGTCGGTCTCAAGCTCGAGAACGTCACCCTCGATCTGATGGGTCGGGCCAAGCGCGTCATCATCACCAAGGACAACACCACGATTGTGGATGGTGCCGGCGATCACGACGATGTCAAGGGCCGTATCAACCAGATCAAGGCCGAGATCGACAACACCGACAGCGACTGGGATCGCGAGAAGCTGCAAGAGCGTCTCGCCAAGTTGGCCGGCGGCGTTGCCGTCATCAAGGTCGGCGCAGCCACCGAGGTTGAGCTGAAAGAGAAGAAGCACCGCATCGAAGACGCAGTGTCGGCTACTCGTGCAGCGATCGAAGAAGGCGTTGTCGCCGGTGGTGGTGTGGCGCTCGTGCGTTCACGCGCAGCCGTCGCTGCGGTTGTTGCATCGCTCGAAGGCGACGAAGCCACCGGGGCAAAGATCGTCTGGGAGGCACTCATTGCGCCACTCAGCACGATCGCCGATAACGCTGGTCTGCAAGGTGCCGTCGTCGTGCAGCAGGTCGAGTCAGCCAAAGGCAATATGGGTCTCAACGCTGCAACTGGCGAAATGGCCGACCTTGTCAAGGCTGGCATCATCGACCCTGCAAAGGTCACCCGCGCCGCGCTGCAGAACGCAGCGTCGATTGCGGCCCTCGTGCTCACCACTGAGTGTCTCGTGGCTGACAAGCCCGAGAAGAAGTCGGCAATGCCCGCCGGTGGCGGCGGCATGGGTGGCATGGGTGGCATGGGCGGGATGATGTAACCACTTCGGCGGGAATACCGTGGGTGCGCGTGATGTCTCATCGAGCGGCTCTCCAAACAGACGGCCCCGGGATCTTCATCTCGGGGCCGCTGCCTTTTTCGTATGGCGATGCGTGCCGGGCGTCGACGGTTTCGATCCCGCGGTTCGTTCGATGGCACAAGGGGCGGCGAGCGGTACGAGAGCAATCTGCTCTCATTGTCGGGCACCTCACGGGTAGCTTGTAACGATGGCGTCGTCGGGGAAGAGGCCGTTCTGGGCGCACCAGGGCGCGGAGTACTTGATTGGCATCGTGTTCGTTGCACAAGGTTTGCAGAGCACCACGCCAATGGTGCCCACGTTGCTGGGTGGCGCCGTCGTGCTCAACACGGCATGTGCCAAAGGTCCGCTCGCAGCATTTCAAGTGTTCGGGCGACGTGTCCATCGCGCGCTTGATGCTGTGCTGATTCTGGCTGTCGCCGTCGGTGCGGTTCAACAGTTCGTGTCGATCGATGCTGGCACGCGACTGATCATGGGGTTGCTTGCGTTTGCGTTGGCCTTTATCTGGATTCTCAGCGACTTCACTGAGAAGGTGAACGTGCCGCGAACCGCGCGGACCACAACAGCAAAGTCGACAGGAGGAGACCAGCAGGCCACCGGGGTGAGGACGCCACGCCCGTTGCAGGCTGCCTCCAAGCCGGCGGCCGACGACGGTTTGGCTGCTTGGGCTGGTCGTACCGCTGGTCGGCTCGTCGGCAGCGGCATGAACGCCTATCGCAAGCGCAAATAATGACTCAGCCTCGTTGACCCCCGCTCGGCCTAGTCTGATCGCATGTCATTTGAACGTCCCGTGGCCGATGTCGCCAAGCTGCTTGCCGCGTGGCAGGAGTGGGAGACTGGAGAACAGTCTCCCGGGCGAGTGCTTGCCGACTTGAAGAAGGCGGGACTCCCCGATGTGCTGACGGAGTTGATCGAGTCAGGCTGGGTTCCGTCGCCCACCCTGTAAGGGCCACGGAAAACGCGTCAGGGTGTGTGCAGCAATGTCGAACGCGCGCCGACGTCGCGGCGGTGACCAACCGATTCCGCGACCGTTGGCCTGGCATCTTGGCGAGGTTGCCCCGTGGACGGTGAACGTTCCCGCGTCCGCATCTGAGGTGATGCTGGCCGTCGAATCGGCCCGTCGTGGTTTGCAACCGGAGACCCCTACGTTCGCCGATGCCCGCCCGTCGGCCGTGCTTGTGGCGATTGCCGACGGCACTCGCGGGGCCGAGGTGCTGCTCACCAAGCGTGCTGGGCACTTGCGTAATCACGCTGGCGAGATCAGCTTCCCCGGTGGGCGCATTGAGTCCGGTGAGTCGCCCACCCAGGCAGCGCTTCGTGAGGCGTACGAAGAGGTGGCCCTGCCCCCCGACACGGTCAACGTTTGCGGCCAACTGAGCCACCTATCGACCGTGGTGAGTAGAAGCTATATCGTGCCCTTGGTCGCCAGGCTCGACGCACAACCGACGCTCTACGCGGATGCCACAGAAGTGGATCGAATTCTGTGGGTGCCGCTGATCGAACTCGCGCACGCTGATACGTATCGCGAGGAGTGGTGGGGCACCCCACCGCTTGACCGACGAATGGACTTCTTCGACCTCGACGACGAGACGATATGGGGTGCCACAGGGCGCATCTTGCACGAGTTGCTTGGCGTGGTCTACGGGCCGCCGGCGACGCGAATAGCGCTATAGAACGTATACGCCCACGAGTAGCACGACGGTCGGTCGAAGAACCATCGTGTTGCGCAGTGGGCCTTGGCATCGGCGAGAAACTGTCGATCGATTCGCTTACGATTCGGACCGTTCCAGTACGACGCCTCAGCGCCGTAACGCCGCTCGAGCAGGTGTGCATTTCGATAACCGAAGTCGTGCCGACGGCAGGCCTCGGTGAAGTTGAACGAGCGACCGGTGTTACCGACCAGCGGGGCCGAACACAGATCGGTTGTCCAATCGAACCACGTATCGCCGCTGCTGCCCTCGCGACCGATCCGTGCGTGTGCCATCGCCGAGAACTGATTGAGCGAGATGTCGAACATCAGGTGTTCGACATAGTGCATGTCGGCAACTGCTTCAGAACTGGCCGCTGCCGCTGATTGTGCGGTAGGAACGACAGTCAACACACTCGTGACTGCGACGAGGACACGGGCGAAACGCCTCATGGTGCCCCCTCGGGTAGCGGTCGGCAGACGCCGACGTGGATGTTTGATCGGGCTAATGCCGATGCTGCGATTCAAGCGCGAAACAACAGAGCATGCAACCTGTGGGTGCGACGCCGCCAGTGCGGCGCCTGGCGAGTTCGTCAGGCCAAGGCCTGCAGCAGACGCCACCCAGCCTCGACATGGCGTTCGGTCGTGAGTCGTGCACCGATTGAGAACCGCAGGCTGCTGTACCCGTTCAGAACGGTGCGTGTGAACAGCGCCTCGCCGGTGTTGTTGGCATTCTCGATCAGCGCATCGGTAGCAGCATCGCCATCACGAAGGCGAACGCAGAGCAGGTTCAGCGGATGGGGTGCCACGATCTCGAATCGTGAATCAGCGCTCACCCAGTCGGCGAGTAATTGAGTGAGTCGAACATGCTCGCGGATCATTGCCTGAATCGGCGCGATGCCATCGCAACGAATGGTGAACCAGAGCTTCAGCGCGCGAAAGCGGCGGCCGAGAGGAATCTGCCAATCGCGATAGTCGATCACGGCGCCCGACTCGGCGGCCTTCGATCGCAAGTACTCGGGAAGGATGCTGAGCGCTCCGAGCAGAGCGGCCCGATCGGCCGTCCAGAAGAGGTCGCAGTCGAAGTTGACGCCCATCCACTTGTGCGGGTTGGTGCAGTAGCTGTCGACCAATCCGAGCCCGTCATTCACCCACCGGAATTCTGGAGCTAGCGCGGCGATACCGCTCATCGCTGCGTCGACGTGCAGCCACAGCCCATGTTGCTGACAGATCACCGCAATGTCAGGTGTGGGATCGAATGCAGTGGAGCTCGTCGTTCCACGTGAGGCGCATACAAAGAACGGTGTGAGGCCTGCCTCGATATCGGCTGTGATCATGCGCCCGAGCTCGTCGGCTCGCATGGCAAGGGCGTGATCGATCGGCACGACACGCATGTGCTGCTGGCCGATGCCTGCAATGCGAAGTCCTTTTTCGATACTGCTGTGGGCCTGAGAAGTTGTATATGCAACGAGTGTGTCGGTGCGGCCATCGAGGTTGACTTGGCCACTCGTGGCGCGCCATCGCGCAGCAAGGATCGCGGTGAGCGTGGCCTCTGATGCTGAGCCCTGAATGACTCCGCCACCAGTCGGTGAGTCGCTGCGAAAGCAATCGGGTAGTCCGAGCAGTTCGTGCATCCAGTCGAGCATCAGCGTCTCCACCTCGGTGCACGCTGGGCTCGTAACCCAGCTCATTCCCTGCACTCCGAGGCCTGCGGCTGCGAGCTCACCGAGAATTGAGGAGTACGAGGAATTGCTGGGGAAGTAGGCGAAGAAGCTGGGGTGCTGCCAGTGTGTGATGCCCGGCAATATCACCGTGTTGAGATCGCGTAGCACGTCGGCGAAGGGCTCGGCCGCAGACGGTGGATGCGCCGGCAGACTGGCGCGCACACTGCCTGGCGGGATCGTCGGGTCGGAGACGGGAAACTGCTCGATTCCTTCGATGTAATCGCTGATCCAATCGATCAGTGCGTGGCCGTTCTGTCGAAATTCATCGGGGTTCACGGCCATGAAGGGTAATCGTGTCGACGGGCACCGACCAGACGGGTCTGGCGTACCCTTCCAACATGTCGCTTTCGCATCTCGACCCGCATCGGTTTTCTGTGCACACCGCCAATCCCCGCGGCTTCCGTCAAGCTTTCGTGCGCCATGGGATTGGCGGAGTGCCGCTGCTGTGCGTTCACGGCTGGCCAGAAACGATGCGCATCTTCTGGAAGGTGATTCAGCCGTTGGCTGATGCTGGGTTCGAGGTGATTGTGCCCGATCTTCGCGGGTTCGGCGCGAGTCAAGTCGGTCCTGATGGCTTTCACGACGTAGCGGCGCACGCGCGCGATCTGCGTGCTCTCGTCCACGATCATCTCGGTCACGAGTCGGTCGTACTACTTGGCGGTGATCTCGGAGGGCCAATCATTCAGGACCTTGCACTGCGGCACCCTGATTGGGTTGATCGGATGGTGCTGTTCAACTCGCCGTTGCCCTACCTCAAACAGGAGATGGCAGGGATCGAAGGCACCAGAGCCCCTCGCGAAGCTGCGGACTATTTCATTCGTCAGGGCACTGACCCCGACGGGCTGATTGCTGAGTTGGTGACCCCTGAGCAACGTCGAAATTACATCGCCACGTTCTACACGAGCCGATTTTGGGCCCACCCTGGCGCGTTCGGCCTGCCCGGTGAGGTCGACTTTCATACCGAGCCGTTCGCGAGCGCCGAATCACTTCGGGCCAGCTTCGGAGGCTACGAGAGTGCCTTCACCGCAACGGCGCGCAGCGAACCCACGATGTTGGGACGAAATGATCGAACGCGAACACTGATACTCCATGGCACGAGCGATCATGTGATCTACCCGGCGTTCGACAAGATGGCTGCCGCGGTGTTCGCTGAACACGTCGGACCATTCCTGCTTCGAGACTGTGGCCATTTTGTGCAGTGGGAAGCAAGCCATGCCCTCGTGAGTGGCACTGCGGCATTCTGCGGCGATCTGCTCGGCGTGGCGTAGCGACGTTCCGGTGAGACGTGTGCGACGTTCCCGTGAGACGTGTGCGAGGTGTGCGACGTGTGCGAGGTGTGAACGTGCGCAACGAGGTCTATGAGGGGCGGGTGCCGAGCGCGGCGTCGCGGGCTTTGATGCCTCGTGCAACGCGCCAGAAGATGAACGCGACGCCCAAGATCATCAGACCAAAGGTGGTGTACTGCAGCGCTCCGCCGCGATCGCCGGGGTGGGTTGGCTCGATGCCGCAGTCAGGCAGATCAACGGAATGACCGAGGCACTGCGACAAGTCGCGCTTGGTGTTGAGGAAGTCGTTGTTGAGTGAGGTTGTCGTCACCGCCGAGTCACTGGGTTCGCCAGAGTTTGGGGGGGCGACCGCGAACGCGTGTGTTGGAACAAACAGCGCTGTAGCGATCAGGGTGAGCACGATCCATCGACGCATGGGCACATCGTCGCGCGTTCTAGGTCGCTTCGCCCAGCGCGGGCTAGATTCGATGTCTTGACCGACAGTATCGATACCGTCCTCGTCGTTGACTTCGGAGCCCAATACGCGCAGCTCATTGCGAGGCGTGTTCGCGAGCTCAACGTATACAGCGAGATAGTGCCCCACCGAATCACTGCCGAGGAGATCGTTCGGCGTCAACCGGCGGCGATCATTTTGTCTGGTGGCCCCAAGAGTGTGCATGTCGATGGTGCACCGTCGCTTGATCCGGCAATCTATGACCTCGGCATTCCCATTCTGGGTATCTGTTACGGAGTGCAGCTGATCGCGCAGCAACTCGAGGGTGGCGAGGTCGGTCGCGGTATGCGCGGCGAATACGGTCGGGCCCGGCTCACCGTGACCGACGCGGAAAGTCAACTGCTTGCCGACCTGCCGGTGCAACAAGACGTGTGGATGAGCCACTTCGATGCTGTCGTTCAGGCTCCAATCGGCTTTATCGCAACTGCGTCCACGCCCGATGCGCCGGTGGCGGCCATGGAAAGTGCCGAGCGTCGAATTTGGGGAGTGCAGTTTCACCCTGAAGTAGTGCACTCGCCGTATGGCATGCAGGTGTTGCGTCGCTTTCTCCACGACCTCGCGGGCTGCCGACCGACGTGGACTATGTCATCTGTGATCGATGATCAGATCGCAGCGGTCCGCGCCAAGGTGGGCAATCATCGTGTGATCTGTGGACTGTCGGGTGGAGTCGACTCCGCCGTCGCTGCCGCTTTGGTGCATCGCGCCATCGGTTCGCAGCTCACCTGTGTGTACGTCGATACCGGGCTCATGCGCAAGGGCGAGAGTGATCAGGTCGTTGAGACCTTTCGTCGCAATATGGGTATCGAACTCATTCATGTCGATGCTGGACAGCGCTTCTTTGAGCGACTTGCAGGCGTGACCGAGCCCGAGCTCAAGCGCAAGATCATTGGTGAATTGTTTGTTCGGATCTTCGAGGAAAATACCGGTGGTCTGACTGATGCCTTGTTCTTGGTGCAAGGCACGTTGTACCCCGACGTCATCGAGAGTGGCGGAAGCGACGGCACGGCGTCGGTGATCAAGAGCCATCACAATGTCGGTGGCCTTCCTGACGACATGACGCTGAAGTTGGTCGAGCCGCTGCGCAGTTTGTTCAAAGACGAAGTACGCCGCCTCGGCTCGGAGCTCGGTCTGCCCGACGAGATCGTGTGGCGACAGCCCTTTCCGGGCCCCGGCCTTGGCGTGCGCATCATTGGCGAGGTGACTCCCGAGCGTGTTGCGATGCTGCAGGAGGCTGACGCCGTTGTTCGCGAGGAGATTCGTTTGGCTGGCCTCGAGCGTGAGATCTGGCAGGCATTCGCCGTGCTTGCTGATATCCGCTCCGTCGGCGTGATGGGAGACGAGCGAACGTACGCGCATCCGATCATTATTCGCGCCGTGACCAGCGACGATGCGATGACTGCCGATTGGGCTCGCTTGCCCTATGACCTGCTCGAACGGATGGCGAGTCGGATCATCAACGAAGTTGCAGGCATCAATCGGGTGGTCTACGACATCACATCGAAGCCGCCCGGAACTATCGAATGGGAGTAGGCGGCGGCCCGCTTCCTTCTTCGTTTCGCAACATAACCGTAATAATCGCTAGGATTTCACCCATCATGCGTTCACCGGCTGCTCTTCGATTCGCGCTTGGAATGGCAGTGGCCGTTTTCTTCAGCGCTGTCTCGCTCGAACCCGCTGCGGCCGATGGCGTTAGCAATCAGCAGGCCGAAGTGAAGCGGGTACTCGCCGAAATTGATGCCCTCGATCAGAAGTCGAGCCAGTTCGCCGAGTTGGGTGCGCAGGCTCTCGACCGCAAGTCGCAGCTCGATGCCGAGATCGTCGTAGCCCAAGGCAAGATTGCCGCGCAACAAGCAGAGCTCAATACCCTGGCCGGTCAGTTGTCCGAGGTTGCCGTGCAAAAGGTGATGGGCGGCGGCAGCGGCGCCCTCGGTCCGTTGTTCACCGATCCCGCCGCCATCGACGATGGGCTGCAACGCGATCACCTCGCACGCGTGGCCGTCAACGCGGGTGCGGCCACAACCGACGACTTCGAGGCATTGCTGAGTTCGCTCGACAAAGAGCAAAAGGCACTGGAGAAGAAGCAGAAGAAGGCAACCGATCTCGCCGCGAACGCGGAAGAGAATCGAATCGCCGCGGATAAGGCATCGAACGAGGCATCGGCGAGACTCGTCAAGGCCAAGGCGAAGTTGGGCGTCCTGATCGAACAGGAACGTCAGCGCCAAGCCGCTGCCGCCAAGCGCCAATACGAGCAGAAGTTGCAGCAGCAACAGGCCGCCTCTGCCGCTGCCGCCGCGGCAAAGCGGTCGGGCTCGGGCTCAGGCTCAGGCGCAGGTGCAGGCGCAGCGCCCCAGGGTGGCGGCGGGTCAAGCTCGGGCGGCGGCCCGTACGTTGCCGTGTCGGGCCAGGCAGGCGTGGCGATCAGCGCCGCGCAGAGCCAATTGGGCGTGCCGTGGGTGTTTGCAACGATGGTCCCTGGGGTTGCATTTGATTGCTCGGGGCTTACTGCTTGGTCGTGGGGTCGCGCTGGGGTTGCACTCCCGCATCAGTCTCGTCAGCAATACGCGTCTGTTCCCCATGTATCTCCGAGTGACGCACAACCGGGGGATCTCATCTTCTATTACTCGCCAATCAGTCACGTAGGCATCTACCTCGGCGGCGGACAAATGATTCACAGTCCACAGCGCGGTTCGACCGTGTCGTACACGCAAGTGCATTGGGACAAAGTCGTCGGCGTCGGTAGACCTGGGTAGTACGGCGCCGCCGGCGGGCGCTACGGTCGCAGCGTGCAGGGACTCAATGTTGCCAATGTCACCGAGTGGCTGATTGCCAACATCGAAAGTGTTCGGCCGCCATTCACGGTGGAACTCATCGCCGGTGGGCGTTCGAATCTCACCTTTCGCGTGACCGACTCAGTGGGGCGCATGTTGGTCCTGCGTCGACCACCGCTCGGGCATGTGCTGGCAACTGCTCACGACATGGCCCGCGAATATCGCATTATCGCCGCTGTTGGTCAAACCTCGGTGCCGGTGCCCGAAGCACTCGGACTTTGCGTCGATGTTGACGTCAACGATGCCCCGTTTTATGTCATGGGCTACGTCGATGGAGTCGTACTCGACAGCGCCGAGCGCGCCAAGGCGCTTCCCCGCGAATTGAGGGAGACGGCGAGTGAACACCTCATCGAGGTTCTCGCCGACCTACACGCGGTGGACATCGATGCGGTCGGTCTGGGTGATCTCGCGCGACGCGAGGGCTATATCGAACGACAACTGAAACGCTGGACCACGCAGTGGGAGAACAGCAAGACCCGCGAGCTTGCTGCCGTCGATGAAGTAGGTCGGCGGCTTCGCAATCGAATTCCGACTCAGCAGGGTGTCTCGATTGTGCACGGTGACTATCGGTTCGGAAATTGTCTCGTCGACACCAGTCGCGGACGCATCGCCGCCGTGCTCGACTGGGAGTTGTGCACGCTCGGTGATCCGCTCGCCGACCTCGGCTACATCGGCGTGTACTGGAGCGACGGCGATGAAGCATCGTCGCTGAAGGCAAATGACCCGACGCCGGCGGGTGGGTTCTTGAAGTACGCCGACCTCATCGACCGCTATACACAGCGCACCGGGCGTGACGTCAGCGAGATTGGCTACTACGTTGCATTCTCGTGTTGGCGCCTCGCGGTGATCAGTGAGGGCGTCTATGCGCGGTATCTGCACGGGGCGATGGGCGACCAAGGCCTTGACCTCGCCCCAATGAAGGCCGGAGCAGAGGGCCTCGCCGAACGGGCGCTTGAAGCAGTGAGGAGTCTGTCATGAACGTACGCAACGATGAAGTTCTTGCGGGGTGGGAGCGAGGCACGTTCAGCGCTGCTGGCTTCACTCGAGAAACCTACCGCCGCGGCGTTGGTCCGGCGGTCATTGTCGTGCATGAGATCCCGGGTATTACTCCGGCCGTGACCGCGTTCGCGAACGATGTGGTCAACGCGGGATTCACCGTCGTGATGCCATCGCTCGTCGGGACTCCGGGCCAACAGTTCAGCAACGGATACATGTTGACGTCGATGTTGAAGGTGTGCGTTGCGAAGGAGTTTGCCACGATGGCGATGAACCAGACGTCGCCGATCATCGCTTGGTTGCGGGCGCTCGCGCGTTCGCTGCACAACGAACTTGGGGGCAAGGGCGTTGGTGCGCTCGGTATGTGCTTCAGCGGCGGATTCGCGTTGGGCATGATGGTGGACGACATCATGGTTGCACCAGTGCTGTCACAGCCATCGATGCCGTTTGCGATCGGCGGTAAGAGTCGCGGTGCCGATCTGAACTTGTCGCCGGACGACGCGTTGGCGATCGCGCAACGCGCCGCAGCAGGTTGTGAGGTGCTCGGCTTGCGTTTTACGGGTGACAAGCTGGTGGGCTCGCGGTTCGACTCGTTGCGTGAACTGCTCGGCGATGCGTTCATTGCAATCGAGCTGCCCAGCGCGGCAAAGTCTGATCATTCTGTGCTGACAGAGCAACGCGACGAAGCGAGTGTTCAGCGCGTTCTGCAGTTCCTGCAACAGAAACTGCTGGACTAACGGTCGCGTGGCTCGGTTACGACTTGCCCAAGGCGTCGAGCGCGAACTGTTTGGCAGTCTTGTAGTCGGCCTTGCCGTTTGGTGCCCGCGGCACTTTGCTGACGAACACGACTCGCTTTGGCGCTTTGTATCCAGCGAGCTGCGCCTTCACAGAGGCGATGATCGTGGCCTCGTCGATTGTTGCGCCGTCTGCCAATGACGCAACCGCGGTAACCGATTGCCCGAACTTCTCATCGTCGACACCCACCACGAGACAGTCGAGCACGCCGTCAGAACGCTTTACGGCTTCCTCGACTTCTTCTGGAAATACCTTCTCGCCGGCCGAGTTGATCACCTGGCTGCCGCGCCCGAGCAGCACAAGTGTGCCGTCAGCGTTGACCGTGGCCATGTCGCCGGGGAACGAGTAGCGCTCGCCGTTAATCACGCGAAAAGTACGCGCCGACTTCTCGAGGTCCTTGAAATAGCCGAGCGGCACGTTGCCGCCAGCGGCCACCATCCCCACTTCTCCTGAACCGGGAATGACCTCACGGTCGTCGTCGGTGAACACCTTTGTCGTGACGGCCTGGCTGAATTTCGCTGTCTCGATCGGCATGCCTCGCATTGAGATTTGTGTACCCATGCTTCCCTCCGTGGAGCCGATGGCATCGAGGAGAATGGTTTGCGGTATGAGCTCGAGCATCTGCTCTTTCACCTCCGCTGTCCACATGACGCCAGATGAGATGATCATCTGCAGGCTCGAAGTGTCATATGGCTTACCGGCGTCGATCGCGGCATCCAGGGCGCGAATGATCGGCTTGGCGAAGCTGTCGCCAACGATCACCACACTGGTGGCCTTCTCGTTCTGCACGGCGAGGAGCAACTCGTCGCTGTCGAGCGAACGCGACGGCAGCGTGATCACATTTCCGCCCATGAGATGTGGAATGAATCCGCCGAGCCACAGGCCCGTGCCATGCATGAGCGGGCAGCTCGGGATGCTCACAATCTGCTTGCCGCTGCGCACAACGTCGCCCACGATCGGGGCAACGTCGGCTGCGACGTTCGGCGGCGTTGCACCGAGCAGCGGAAAGCCACTGATCACAAAACCTCCGGTCATGCCTCCCATTGCGTACATGACACCTTTGGGCATCCCCGTGGTGCCACCGGTATAGAGCATGTAGATGTCGTCCTCGGCGCGGGTGATGCGTTCCATCGGGTCGTAGCTCGCGACGACTTCGTCGTATCGCCGAGCGGTGGGCACTTGGCCGGTGCCTCCGTCGTCGACCTCGATGAGCAGCTTCAGCTTCGGGAGGCGGCCGAGAATTCGTGCGACCCGGTCGCCCAGCGAGGAGTGGAATACCAGTGCTTCGGCATCGCTGTTGTCGAGTAGGTACCAGAGTTCCTCGTCGAGATAGCGATAGTTCACGTTGACAGGTACGCCGCGCATTTTGAAGCCGCCGAACTGCGCCTCCAAGTACTCGTTGCAGTTATAGAGGAACAGGCCGATCTTGCTGTCGGGCTGAAGACCAGCGTCGACGTAGGCCGCGGCGAGCCGCGCCGAGCGATTGTCATACTGAGTCCACGTGCGACGGATGGTGCCGTGCACTATCGCTGTTGCATCGCCGATCTCGTCAGCGATTGATTCCCACACAGTTGCGAAATGCATTTCCATCACCGCAGCGTATGCCAGCCGTCACATCTGCGTCGGATCCGCGGAGATTGAGTTCTAGGTGGTTGCCCACACCAGAACTTCGCCGCCGTTCTCGCCTGCGGTGAGTGTGAGCGCACCTGCTCCACGCAGGCGTGCGGCGGACCCTGTCTCCAACGAATGGCCACCCTCGAGCGTGGCTGATCCGAGCGCAACGAACGCATGCACGTTCGGATCGTCGGGAAGTATGACGATCTGATCGGGGGCGAGCCGTGCGCCCCATAACACCGCGCCACGCTGACGGATGGTGATTGCTGCGTCGTGCGCCTGGCCCGAAGCGATCGGTACGAGGCCGCCCCTTGACAACTCCGCGTTGATGTCGAGTTGTTGATAGCCGGGCTTGATGCCAGTCGTATCGGGCAACACCCACATCTGGATGAAGTGCACCTCGGTGTCGGGGCTCGGGTTCATCTCGCTGTGACGAATGCCGCTGCCTGCGGACATGCGTTGCGCGAGACCGGGGTAGAGCACGCCATGATTGCCTTCGCTGTCGTTGTGCTCGAGCGTGCCACTGAGCACCCATGTGACGATTTCCATGTCGCGGTGGCCGTGTGTTCCAAACCCCGATGCTGGCGCGACGACGTCGTCGTTGTTGACGAGGAGCAGGCCGTGGCCATTGTGCCGAGGTGAGTAATGTCCACCGAAGTTGAATGAGTGCCGCGACGTCAGCCAACCGATATCGGTGGAGAACCGATCGGTGGACGTTTGGATTTCGATAGTCATGCTCACCTCAACAAAGTTGCGTCTGCAACTATTCCTGAACGCCTGAACGCCTGAACGCCTGAACGCCTGAACCCGTGAACCCGTGAACCCGTGAAGCCGTGAACCCGTGAACGTCAGCGGGGCCCGCCGTCGATGTTGAGGAGCGCACCCGTTGTGTATGTGCTGGCCGCGCTGGCGAAGTACAGCGCGGCGCCGACAACCTCGTTCGGCTTGCCGCCGCGACCGAGCGCAAAGCCAGTGGAGGCACCTCGGTTGAACGCTTCGAGATCCCACGCCTTACTGATGTCGGTGAGAAAGGGTCCAGGCACGATGCAGTTCACGCGCACCTTTGGGCCGAGCGTACGTGCGAGCCCGATCGTGAGATTGTTGACCCCCGCCTTGGCAGCGCCATACACCAGTTCGTTAGGGCTCGGCCGATGCGATGCAATCGACGACACGAAGATGATCGAGCCGCCGTCACCTTCGGCCATCGCGGTGCCGACGACGGCGGAGAGTCGGAACGGGCCTTTGAGGTTGACTCCCATGACCTTGTCGAACAAGTCCTCGCTGATGGCGTCGACCGAGGGATACAACGGCGACATGCCAGCGTTGTTGACGAGGACGTCAACGTGTCCGAACTCGCCGTAGGCGAGCTCGGCCAGTTGGTCGGCTGCGTCCCACGAGGCTGCGTGATACGCGGTGGCGACCGCTCGTCGGCCAAGCGCGCGAACCTCCTTGGCAACGACCTCGCAGTTCTCAATCTTGCGGCTGGCAATGACCACATCGGCACCGTGCTCAGCGAACGCGAGCACCATCTCGCGTCCGAGCCCGCGGCTGCCACCGGTGACGATCGCAACTTTTCCGGACAGGTCGAAGAGTTCAGCGCTCATCTGCGAATGCTGCCACATCAGGCGGCTCCCGTGTCGGTGACCGCCGCTGCCGAGCCTCTCCCAACACGGTTCAATGGGTGCGGGACCAACTGTCGACAGTGTTGCTTACGAGAAGCGGGTGACGAATCCGCGGCGGCGGAACACGTGCAGCATCCACGCCGTGAACGAAAAGCCGGCAGCGAGCATCACAAGGGCACCGATCACGCCGACCACGATCTCGCTCGTCGGCAGCGGGTTCCCGTTGAGCACGGTGCGCAGCGCGCTGAACGCGTGGGTGCTGGGCAACACGCGTGCGATGGGTTGCAATGCGCCGGGCAACGCGTTGACAGGATTGAAGACGCCGCTGAATGCCATCAGGATGAAGTTGCTTCCCCAGATGAGGATCTCGGCACCCTGTCCAAAGCGTAGGACGATGCCGATGTTGGCTATGCCAGCCGACCATCCAACGATGGTGAGGATGAGTGCGATCGGCACGATCGACCATCCGATCGAACTCAACTGGAAACGAAAGAACCCAAACGCGGTCACCGAGAGCGTGAGCAATGCGAACGCAACCTTGAACAGACCAAACGTTGCGGTGCCCGCGAGGTATTCGAATTCAGTGACCGGTGTGGTGAGCACATTGAGCAGGTTGCGGCTCCACGTCTCCTCCAAGAATCCGGTGCCAACGGCGATCTGACTCTGGAACAGGATGTGAAACATCATGATGCCCGCGATGAGATACGGCGTGCCGGAATGCGCGCCCGTTGTGTTGCGAGCAACGTACGTGCCGAGGCTTCCCCACAAAATGATGTCCATCAACGGCCAGAAACCGATGTCGAACCAGCGATGCGGTGCGCGCCAAAGTACGTACGCGTGGCGGCGGATGACCACGCGAATGCGATGCAGGCTCATGCTCGTCTCGCCTCGTTCGCAAGCTGCATGAAGACGCCCTCGAGATCGTCGTAACCAAACGTTGTGGCGATCGCGCTGGCAGTGTCGTTCGCGACCACTTGTCCATTTGCCAAGAAGATCACACGTTCGGTCAGCATCTCCACCTCGCGCATGTCGTGGCTTGTGATGAGCAACGCTGCACCCGTCGACGAGCAGAACTGCAAGAGGCCATGGCGCACTCGAGAGGCGACATCGGGATCGAGCGACGCGGTTGGTTCGTCGAGTACGAGCAGGGCGGGATTGTGCAGCGTTGCTTTGACGATGCCGACGAGTGTGCGCTGCCCGCTGCTCAGCACATTGCAGAGCTGATCGGCGAGATGACTGATCTCGAAGCGTTCCAACGCCTCCGCTACCGCCTCGCGCTCATTGCGCACGCCGTACCAACCGGCGAAGACCCCCAGCGCCTCGCGTACCTTCAAACGATCGGGAAGGGGCAGATATCCGGCTGCGAAGCCAACGCTCTCCATTGCCTTTGAACGATGACGAGGCAGGCGCTGACCGACGATGGTGACGGTGCCAGTATCGGGCAGAATCGCGCCGAGCAGCATCAGCAGTGTCGTGGTCTTGCCCGCGCCGTTGGGGCCGAGGAGTCCAACTCGTTCGCCTGGCGCAACCGTGATGCTGATACCGCGAACGGCCTCCACCTTTTTGAAGGTCTTACGCAGTTCGTGCGCGACCAAGACGTCGTGTGCGTGTTCCCCCATCCCAAGAGTCTGCCCTACGTGCGGCGGCGTCAGAGGATGAATATCGCGAAGACCGTCGCGGGTAAGGCGCTGCTACGCGTGATCGATGGCCAGCGCGGCACGACGCCCCTCGAGGATCGCCTCGTGAATCGTTCGCGGTGCCACGCAGTCGCCCGCCTGCAGATGCACGCCGGGTAACGGCTCAGTAGGAAGTCGGAAACCACAGTCAACGACGGCAGCGCATGCGATGTCGCGCTTGTCGCCAGTGAAGCGGTCCTCGACAACAACGCGACTTTGGTATACCTCACGCAGCAGCGAACGTCGTTCAATTTGTACGCCCAGTTGAGCGAGGCGGACGTTGGCCGGCGCGAGATCGCCGGTGCGGCTGAGTTCGTTGCCCGCGATGTTGTCTTGTGTGATCAGCACTGCCTGCGCACCGATGTGTTCGGCGAGCGCGATTGCGATGGGTCCACCGATCGGATCAAAGAGGACGATGCGGCCCTCGGCCGGCAGCGGTGCAACGCCGCGGCGCACGTCGAGCACATCGAACACCATCTCGGGCGCATGTACCGCATAGGTACGGGTTCCCGGCACCGAACCCGTTGCCTGAATGATCACCTCGTTGGCATGGGCGGTGTTCGAGGTGTCGATTCGGGTGTTCAGTTCCGTGGCAATTCCGAGACGACTGCATTCCGAAATAAGCCAATCGATGAGCGCTTGCGCGGGGCCGGCGATTGCAGCCGCGCCACCCAGCTTGGCGGTGCCTTCCGCGATGCGAACGCGGTGCCCGCGACTGGCCGCGATGCGAGCGGCTTCCAGGCCAGCGGGTCCGCCTCCGACGACGAGCACTTCCCGCTGATGCCGCGACGGCGCTGTCCAGTCGGGGTCTTCGGTCTCGCGCCCGCTACTCGGTTCGCCAATGCACGTGATGATTGGGTTGCGCGCATCGCGGACCTGACACGTCTGGTTGCAGCGGATGCACGGGCGAATCTGGGCGGCGGTATCAGTCGTCAATTTGCGGACGAGCAGTGGATCGGCGATCTGGGCCCGGGTCATTTCGGCTGCGTCGCACACGCCGTCGGCGATTGCCCGCTCTGCCTGCTCCCAATCCACGATCGAACCTTGCAGGATCACTTTCGTGGTTCGGCCCGCATCGGTCGCAGTGACGGCACGGAGCACGCCGCGACATACATCAATGTTGAATCCCGTGGGCTCATGAAAATCGGGCCGGGTCTTTTCGATGCTGAAGATCGCGCCACGCACAACGACGATGTAATCGAGTCCGCACTCGGCGAGATCTGCCGCAATCAAAGGTGCCAACTCGGGAGTGATGCCCGCCCACGGCGCGAGCTCATCGCACGACAATCGCAGACCGAGCACCCGGTCGCTGCCGAGACCAGCACGCGTCGCCGCGATGACTTGTCGCGCCAGCAGGAGGCGATCGGTGCCCCATTCGTCGCCGCGTTGGTTCGTGAGGCCAGAGAGGAACTGGCGGATGAGGCTGTGCTGACCAGCGTTGATCTCCACGCCATCGCAATCGGCGTGCGTGGCGAGCCTGGCCGCGCTCGTGAAACCTGCGACAACCGCGGCGATGTCGTCGGCCTCCATCCACTTGGGCACCTCACGGCTGTTCACCTCGGGCACGCGCGAGGGTGCCCACAACTCACGTTGGCTGTACGCCGACGAACCCTGGCCACCTGCGTGGTCGAGCGAAGCGATCATCAGTGCACCATGGTCGTGACACGCCTGCGCGGCGAGCTGCCAGCCCGCACCGCAGCGTTCTGCGAGCGGGGCGCGTTCGTACGGCCAGTCGCTGGCGTGCACGCTCGCGCCTTCGGTTACGACGATGCCGCATCCAC
The DNA here is from genome assembly GCA_031367435.1 of Actinomycetes bacterium. Taxonomy (GTDB): domain Bacteria; phylum Actinomycetota; class Acidimicrobiia; order Acidimicrobiales; family Ilumatobacteraceae; genus WLMZ01. The sequence continues at coordinate 32,161 of JANLPV010000188.1, forward strand.
CTTCGGCGCGCCGTGCCAGGTAGCGAACCCACCGCTCGGGCAACGCGCGCGAGTCATCGCCCAGGTTCGTCGCGTGTGGTCCGAACATCACTCGATTTGGTGCAGTGCGCGGTCCGAGTTGTATCGGGTCGAGGAGCTTCATGGTCTATGGATTCTTGCCGAGGGCGAGTTCTTCGCGCCGGATCAGCCGCTTGATGTTGGCGGTGTGTTTCAACATCACCAGGACCCCCAGTGCCGCCATGGCAGCAATCTCTCGACCGGGAGTGCCGACGATGGCCGCGCCGATCGGTAGCAACCCAATGATCGCAATGGACGCCACGGACGCTTTTTTCGTCAACCTGCTCACGCCGAACCACACCGCGAGCAGTACGGATGACACAATCGGCTCGAGGACAAACATCGCGCCGCCGACGGTCGCTACTCCCTTTCCGCCAGCAAAGCGTTTGCCGCCAAACCGATGCAGCACGGGATACATGTGACCGAGCGCAGCGGCAGCGACGCAGAAATAGGCACCGAGGCGGCCGTCGATCGCCCAGCCACCGCCGGCAGCGATTGCACCCTTTGCCGCGTCGAGCGCAAAGACCAGCACGCCAGATTTCCAACCGAGCACTCGACTGACGTTCGATGCCCCCGGATTTCCAGAGCCCTGCGTCGTGATATCGACTCCGCGTGAGCGCGCCACAAGCGGCGCACTCGGAAACATGCCGATCACGTAGGCCGCAGGAATGAGTGCGAGCAAGATGAGTGACACGCCACCATTGAACCCCATCGCAACCACTCGGATGCGCAGTCAGTTGACGACGGTGAGTTTGCGCGGAGCAGACAACGTGACCGCGACCGGCTTGCTGTGGTCCATCGCGGGCTTGGGGTTGTGGCGGGCGTCGACACCTTGCAACAACTGATCCCCGTGGCCTTTGACGCATTCGGGATCGGGACCGTCGAGGGGCAACCCGGTAAAGAACTTGGCTGCCATGCAACCACCCTGGCAGGCGTCGTAACTGCCACAGCTGGTGCACGCCCCGGCCGACTGCGGCTCGCGCAACTCAAGAAACAACGGACTCTGTTTCCACACCTGACTAAACCCGCCAGCGTCGCGAACCGAACCAGCTTTGAATTCATCGTGGATCACAAATGGGCACGCGTAGACATCGCCGATGGGATCGATGAGGCACACGACGCGGCCGGCGCCGCACATATTGAGACCGGGCAACGCATCGCCGAGCGCGTTGAGATGGAAGAACGAATCGCCGGTCAGAACGTTGTCGCCGTGAGCCATCAGCCAGTTGTAGATCTGACGCTGTTGGGAATTGGTGGGATGCAAGTCGTGCCAACTGTCGGCACCACGGCCGCTTGGTCGCAATCGTGTGATACGCAGCTGCGCGCCATACGAGTCGGCGAGCGCTTTGAACTCATCGAGCTGATCGACGTTGTGGCGGGTGACGACGACGCTGATCTTGAATGGTCCGAAGTCTGCCGCGGCGAGGTTGTCCATCGCGCGCCGCGCCATGGCATAGCTGCCCGGCCCGCGTACGGCATCGTTGGTGACGGCATCGGTACCGTCGAGACTGATCTGGATGTCGAGGTAATCCATCGCGGCGAGGCGTTGGGCCTTGTCGGTGTCGATGAACGCGCCGTTTGTGGAGAACTTCACGCCGATGCCGTTGCCGATGGAGTACTCGACTAGCTCGAAGAAGTCGCGACGGACCATCGGCTCACCGCCACCGATGTTGATGTAGAACACCTGCAGGTCGCGGAGTTCGTCGAGCACCAGTTTGGCCTCGTCGGTGGAGAGCTCACGCGGGTCGCGCTGGCCGCTCGACGACAGACAGTGCACGCACTGCAGATTGCATGCGTAGGTGAGCTCCCATGTGAGGCAGATCGGCGCGTCGAGGCCGCTCTTGAGCTGCGTGACCAACGATTCAACGCTCACGAACAATCTCCGATGATTTCAACGACTCGAACGCAGAGGCAAAGCTGGCCCATCGGGTTGCGTCGATGCCACAACCCTGCAGCGTCGCAGCCAATGATGGATAGGAGGACAGGTTCTTGGCAACGTTGACGACGTCGAGGTGCTTCAAGAACACGAGCCGACGATTTCCGTAGTGATAGGCGAGGGCACCAAATGGTTCGGGCCGCAACGCGACTTGTGGATTCAGCTCGAGCGCATCGTCGAGCACGCTCGAATCGGGCATGTCAGTAGACGCCGCACATGCCGTCGATGGACAGTTCCTCAACAAGCAGTTCCTCGACAAGCAATCCTGCGAGAGTCGGCGCGGTCTGAGGCTCAGCCAGCGATGACTGAGCCGTGCCTGTATCGATCGGTGTTGTGTCGACCAGTGTTGTGTCGTCCATCAGAACCTCCAGTGGGCTGCGCGAAACGAGCGAGTTACTGCGAACGCTACGGCGTAGCGCCGCGCTTCGCCAACATCTGGGTCATCAGATTGCGTTCGCTACGGGGCGTGTTGAGCGGTTGACCGTTTATTCGATCGGTTGACCGATCGCGCCGCTGCATGTGGCGCCCAACTCAGGTGTTTGCGGACCCTCCTCAAACGTCGTAACGAAGGCCGCGAGCCGCGCATCGGTGACGGAATCGAGCCGCAGCTGCTTGCCCCACGCGGTGGCAACCACGGCCTCCTTCAGCCCCTCGTACGGAGACACGAGAACATGCGTGTGTTGACGCGCCAACGCGCGAATCTTGTCCACCTGGTCCGCCGCGAGATCAGGCCGATATGCCAACCACACGGCACCGTGCTCGAGTGAGTGCAC
>JANLPV010000044.1:0-43808 GCA_031367435.1 Actinomycetes bacterium
CATGGCGGCGGCGTATATCAACGCCGGTTGCGAACGACTCATCGTTCATGCCGAGGCGTGCACCCATTTGCATCGCACACTCGGCAACATTGCCTCACTCGGCGCGAAGGCTGCAGTCGCGCTCAACCCGGCAACTCCGGCGAGTGCTGTCGCGCACGTGCTCGACCTCGTCGACATGGTCCTGGTGATGACGGTAAATCCCGGCTTCGGCGGACAGTCCTACATCGCCTCGATGGAACCCAAGATCCGCGAAGTGCGCGACATGATCGCGGCCGCAGGTCTCACTGGTGTCGTCGACATCGAGGTCGACGGCGGCATCGGGCCATCAACGGTTACAGGTGCGGCCGCAGCCGGAGCCAACGTTCTGGTTGCCGGCAGCGCGCTGTTTCGCGATCCACTTGGCCTCGCCCATGCAGTGGCGGAGATCCGTGCGCTTGCGACAGCGGCGTTTGGGCGCGACACCACCTGAGTTCACCTGGTCGAGTGATGCCGTCGCGTCCGACGCATTGCGGTCACCTGTTCACCGCTGGCCGCCCGCCGCACCACAACGAGCATCGCCATCAACAGCCATCGGAACAGCACGAGCGCAAAAATGATCGCGAACGCCCAGACGACGGGTGTGACGACCGCATTAAGAATGTCGCGCTTGGCCCCTTTGAGTCCGTTGAAGATGCCGCTGTCGATCTCGCCGCCATCGACGTGCAACGTGCGGATGGGGTCATCGAGCGTTGGGCATTCAAGTGTTTTGTCGTTGACGCCCACCACGGCGTTACCTCCGAATAGTGGCTCGGCGTCGCGAACCTTCGACGCGAGCACAGAGCTCCCTTCAAGGGGTGCGGCACCAACGAGGTACTGCTCGTTCGGCGTCAGAAAGCGGGCGTCGTCGTCGAAGCGAACGTCGATGAGGTCGGTGACGGCGTAACCATCCGCGCTACCGGCACGAACATGTTCGAGCCGAAAACGCGCTGTGCGCGAGTCCTTGGCCACCAGCAGACCAACGAACACGACTGCCGCCGGACGAGGTGCCGCGCAGCCCGAGGGAATCACCACGAGCGGCGCAGCCCCAACGGCACCTACCGGCACAGCCACCGGAGGAACAGCACCGAGCACCGGGGCGCCTGTTGGCACGGAGTCACTGACTTCGTTTGGAGTAGCGCCTGGTGTCGTATCGGGTGGCGCGCTCAACCATGCAGAGGCGTGTTCAACGCCGGGCGTCGGCACGGCCGACGATGCCCGAACTGCTAGAACCGCGGGCACTGCGGGAGCTGTCGACAGCGCGCCAAACGCCACCACACATCCTGCGAGCCACTTCACCTTCGCCAAACTACTGGTGCACCTCGATCACGTGGCGTCACCGCACTTTTTCATGGCCTGTTGTCTGCCGACATATGGCCGTCTATCGGCCGTGGAACTTTGGTTCACGCTTTTCCATGAAGGCAATGATTGCCTCGGGCGTGTCTTTGGTTCCAAAGTTGACGGTTTGCGCTGCGCCTTCGTCGTCGAGCGCTTCTTGCATCGTGACGTTCATGGCGTTGTTGAGCAGACGCTTTGTTTGTGCAAGTGCAACTGGAGGCGAAGCCACGAGACGTGCCGCCCACGCAGCGACGAAGTCATCAAGATCGGCATCGGCAACGACTCGGTTGACCAATCCGAAGTCCTTGGCCTCGGCAGCACTGATGATGTCGCCGAAGAAAGCCAGCTCTTTGGCAACGTGCAGGCCGACGCGACGCGGCAACACCCACGAGCCGCCGAAATCAAGCGACAGTCCTCGACGCGAGAAGATCTCGGAGAACCGTGCGGTCTCTGACGCCACAACAAGATCGCAACCGAACGCCAGGTTGCAACCCGCTCCTACGGCCACGCCGCGCACCTTGGCAATGGTTGGCTGCGCAAGCCGGTGCAACGCCAACGCAACATCGCCCACATGACGCATCGCGCTCAGCTGATGGCGGGGTGGACCATCCGACGGTGCCGCCCACAGGTCGGCACCCGAGCAGAACTCGCCACCGGCCCCAGTGATCACAACGGCCCGATCGTCGGCCCTGCCCGAAATGTCACGAAACGTCTCGAGCAACTCATCCCACATCTGATTCGTGGCCGCATTCTTCTTCGCCGGACGATTGAGCATGACCGTGACAACGCCCTCGTGACGGGTGACCTCGATTGTTTCCATGTGTGGCGACGATACTGATGCAATGGGCTATAACCCGCACCGAAAGTTCGTACCCAAACGCGGCGATGTCGCCCTCGTCGTTGCATCGATTCTCGTGGTGCTCGTACTCGTCATCTGGGCTCTGGCCGGCTGATCAAAATGCCGCCTCGATCACGCGCACTCGCACACCGAGCACCGCCACCACATCGAAACGCACTTCCACACCATGCACGTCATGTGCTGCTAACCACGACGCCGCAAGACGACGCAACGTCAACTGTTTGCGAGCCGTGACCGCAAGCGCCGGATCACCATAGGCATCGCTGGCGCGGGTCTTGACCTCGACGAATGCAACGAGCCCATCACGGGTCACCACAAGATCAAGTTCTCCACCGGGAGCGCGCCAATTGCGGTCGGCAATCACGTAGCCATGCGCCACGTACCAGCGCGCGGCTTGGTCTTCACCCCAGCGACCGCGGGCCACCCTGGAGAGATCTACAGATCGGTTGGAGGGAGTTCCTCGATGTTCACGTCCTTGAACGTGAGAACCCGCACCTTCGGGACGAAGCGGGTCTTGCGGTACATGTCCCATACCCATGCGTCAGTGAGCACCACCTCGATGAGGGGCCGCGCGGCGTCGAAAAGTTGAGTGACCTGCACCGCGTTAGCCAGATAGAACCGGCGCTCGGTCTCGACCGCGTAGCGAAACATCGCCGCGACGTCTTGATATTCCTGCGCGAGTTGAAGCTCTCGCTCGGACTCGTAATTCTCGAGGTCGTCAGAGCTCAATGGAGGGTGCTTTCACCGATTGGAACGGCCACCGACACAACGGTCAGCGGTCGCGCTTTTCCTTGATCTTGGCAGCCTTACCCGAACGATCACGCAGGTAATAGAGCTTGGCCCGGCGAACATCGCCGCGGCGAACAACCTCGAGCTTGGCAACGGTTGGTGCATGCATCGGGAAGGTGCGCTCGACGCCGACGCCGTAGCTGACCTTGCGGACCGTGTAGGTCTCGGCCACACCGCTGCCGTGAATGCCGATGACGTTTCCCTGGAAGATCTGGACGCGCTCTTTGTTGCCCTCGATGACCTTGACGTGGACCTTTACCTCATCGCCGGGACCGAAGTGCGGTATGTCGGTGCGAAGGTACTGGTTGTCTACAAGATCGGTGGACTTCATGACGCGGTCTTTCGTAACAGCCCGGGGACGGGCACCTCAATGGCGAACGCTCAAGGATAGGCCGTTGGGGGGAACTCTTCCAACAAGCGCAGATCATCATCTGAAAGTCCGCCGCGCCGTTCGATGAGGTCTGGCCGGTCGCGCACGGTGCGATGTAGAGCCTGCGCGTGACGCCAACGGGCAATCTTGGCATGATCGCCGCTGCGCAGAATCTCGGGCACGACCCAACCCCGAAACTCGCTGGGTCGCGTGAATTGTGGTTCTTCAAGTAACCCGGATGCCCCGAAGCTCTCAGTGACAGGGCTGACCGTGTTACCCATCGCTCCGGGAAGCAACCGTACGACGGCCTCGATGACCAGGCACGCAGCAACTTCACCGCCGGACAGCACGACATCGCCCACCGACAGTTCGGCGTCGACAAGGTGCTCGCGTACGCGATGGTCGATGCCCTCATATCGGCCGCACAAAAGACTGAAGCCGCCCGACGCGGCGAGTTCGTTGGCAACTGCCTGATCGAAGCAACGACCTCCCGGCCCAAGCAAGAAGAGTGGCCGTGGGGGCTGCACCGCTTCTACCGATGCAAAGATCGGGCCTGGCTGCATCACCATGCCGGCCCCGCCACCGAATGGCGCGTCGTCAACCGTGCGATGCACGTCAGTGGTGTGTTCACGCACATCGTGACAACGGAGATCGAGCAGACCGTTGCTGCGGCACTTACCAAGCAGACTCTCTGAGCAGAAGCCATCGACGAGACTGGGGAAGATAGTGAAGACGTCGATACGCATCGCCAACAACTCTACGGCCAACCCGCTTGTCGCCCGCTCTGGTGTCGAGATGTCGGGTGGCCAACGTCAGCCGTTGAGATCGAAAAGCCCAACCGGTGGATCGATCGTGATGACGCCATCGACGCAGGTCAGCACGAATGTGATCGGCACCAACGCTCCCGAATCGAGTTCGAGCAGATCGTGCGCCGGGTTGGCAAGCACTCCAACACAGCGGCCGCGATCGGTGCCATCGACTTCGATCACGCGCGCTTGCAGCAGTTCGTGCACCCATAACGCCTCAGCGTCGGCAACGGGCTCGGCGTAGAGCGCTGCATTGGTGAGCGTTTCAATCGCGGTGCGGTCGTCGAAGCCCTCGAAATGTACGAGCCAGCGTTGTGGCAGGCGTTTCGAGGCCACGAGCGTGCGCCATTGGCCACGAGCCCACAGACGCGAACCAACCGCGAGGCGATCCTCGCGGTCAGTTACGAGATCTACATAGGTATCGCCCCTCACTCCGTGAGGGCGGCGGATGACTCCGACTTCTAGCAAACCAGCGGGCACGTCGGGCGCGCCACTCGTTACTCGATCAGTCATCGACGAAGTCGACGTCGACCTCGACACCGTCGCGGGTACCGGCGGCACGCACAACCGTGCGGATGCTCTGCGCAGTGCGACCGCGGCGGCCAATCACCCGACCGAGATCGCCAGGACCCACTTTTACCTGCAGCTTGATGCGACCCTTCGCCGGAAGAGCCTCGACGCGCACGGCATCGGCATCGTCAACGATGGATCGAACGACATGCGTGAGCACTGCGGTGGCCGTTGGAGCGGCCAATTCGTTACCGACATCGGCAGCGTCGTTAGCACCGTCGTGCGCATCGCTCACTTGGCGGCCCGTGCAGCGCCGAATTCGGTCCATGCACCGGAGATCTCAAGCAGCTTACGCACCCGTTCGCTTGGCTGAGCGCCGTCCATCAGCCACTTCACGGCCTTGGCATTGTCGATGGTGATGACGCTGGGCTCGGCACGTGGGTTGTATTGGCCAACAATTTCGATGAACCGACCATCGCGTGGCGACCGGCTATCGGTGGCAACGATGCGATATTGCGGCTGCTTGGTCTTACCGACTCGGGTGAGGCGCAGCTTCACTGACATTTGATACAGACTCCTGATAGGTCAAAGAACTGGGAAAGGTTAGCGCCGCACGGGCGGGTACACACCCGCCCCGACGATTACGGGCGATCAGCGTTGGTTGAACGGCATGTCGGGGAATCCGGCGGGCATGGCACCTTTGAGGGCACCGAGTCCGCCAGGCATCATCGGCATCTTCTTTTTGCCCTTCTTGCCCATCTGCATGCCTCCCATGCGCTTCATCATCTTTTGCATCTCGCTGAACTGCTTCACCAAGCGGTTGATCTCGCCCACAGACGTGCCGCTGCCGGCCGCAATTCGGTTGCGCCGACTGCCATTGATGATCTCGGGTTTGCTGCGCTCGCGAGGCGTCATCGAGCGGATGATTGCCTCGACGGGCTTGAGGTCGTCGTCGTCGATCTTGGCACCCTTGAGTTCTTTGGGCATGCCGGGCATCATGCCCAACAGTCCCGAGAGTGGGCCCATCTTCTTCAGCTGTTGCATCTGTTCGAGGAAGTCATCGAGCGTGAACTCGCCATCCATCATCCGCTGGGCTGCTTCGGCCGCGGAGTCTTTCTCGAAGGCCTGCTCGGCCTGTTCGATGAGCGTGAGGACATCACCCATGCCGAGAATGCGGCCAGCCATACGATCGGGGTGGAACTGTTCGAAGGCATCCAGCTTTTCGCCCGTGGACGCGAAGGCGATGGGACGCCCGATGACTTCTTTCACGCTGAGCGCGGCACCGCCACGCGCATCGCCATCGAGTTTCGACAGGATCACACCGTCGATTGCGAGCGTCTCGTGAAACGCTTCGGCAACGCTGACGGCATCCTGTCCCGTCATCGCGTCGATCACCAAGAATGTGTAGTGCGGCTCGATGGTCTCGCTGATCTGGCGAACCTGCGCCATCATGTCGGCGTCGATCGCCAAGCGACCGGCGGTGTCGACGATGAGCACGTCACGACCAAGACGCCGCGCTTCGGCCAGACCCCGAGCAGCGGTTGTGACCGGATCGCCGGGTTCGCTGAACACCGGCACGTCGATCTGGCGACCGAGAACACGCAGCTGCTCGACAGCTGCCGGGCGCTGCAGGTCGGCACCGACGAGCAGTGGCTGGCGACCCTGGCTCTTGAACCAGCGCGCCAACTTGGCCGAGTTCGTGGTCTTGCCCGAACCCTGCAGACCGGCCATCAGGATCACCGTCGGCGGACGACCGGCGTAGTTGATCTTGAGCGTCTGTCCACCAAGGATGTTGGTGAGTTCATTGCTGACGATCTTGATGACCTGCTGGCTCGGGTCGAGCGCCTGCGAGAGCTTCGCGCCAACGGCTTGCTCACGGATGCGCTCCACGACGGCACGCGCAACGGACACGTTGACGTCGGCTTCGAGTAGCGCGGTTCGGATCTCACGGAGCACTTCGTCGACATCGCCATCGGTGAGACGGCCCTTGCCGCGCAGGCGCTTGAAGATGCCATCAAAACGATCGGACAGGGTGTCAAACATGCGGCATCAGGTTATCGGCCGTAACCCGCTTACTCGGAGAAGAGTGCTTCGATGAACTCGGCTGGATCGAACTCGACGAGGTCACCAATTGTTTCGCCGAGACCGACGAGCTTGATGGGCAGACCAAGCTCAGTCTCGATTGCGAACACAATGCCACCCTTGGCCGAGCCGTCGAGTTTCGTGAGCACAATGCCGGTGACGTCGGTGGCTTCGGCGAACAGGCGCGCTTGGGTCAAACCGTTCTGGCCGGTAGTGGCGTCGATCACGAGGAGTACCTCGGTGACCCGACCGCGCCCCTTTCCAGCAACCCGGCGAACCTTGCGTAGTTCTTCCATGAGGTTGGTCTTGTTGTGAAGGCGTCCCGCCGTGTCGGCGAGCACAAGATTGATGCCACGCGCGCTAGCGCTCTCGATGCCATCGAAGATGACCGCGCTCGGGTCGCCGCCCTCGGCGCCGCGTACCAGTTCGCTGCCGGATCGCTGCGCCCAGGTACCCAGTTGTTCGGCCGCCGCTGCACGAAACGTGTCGCCCGCCGCCATCAATACACTTCGACCGAGTTGGCGCTGCTGTGCGCCAACCTTGCCGATTGTGGTGGTCTTGCCCACTCCATTGACCCCAACGAACAACCACACGTTTGGCGAATCGACGTCGCCTGGCTCGAAGCGCAACAACCGCCCGGCGTGGTTCAGACGGCCGATCATGTCGGCCTGCAACGCATTCAAGAGCGCGTCGGGATCAACGAGTTCCTTCGCTTTCACGCGAGCGCGCAAGCCATTGAGCAGTTCGTCGGTGACACGTACGCCGACATCGGCGCGCAACAATGCTTCTTCGAGATCGTCCCACGTCTCACTGGTGATGCCCGCGCGCCCGCGCACTCCCGTGAACGCTCCGACGAACGCTGCACGCGACTTCGACATGCGATCACGAAATCGCGGCCGCTCGAATGATTCGATCGCAGCTTCCGGCACGTGTTGTTCCGACGACATCGGTGCGGATCCAGCGGTCGGCTCGTCGGCGACCTCGTCGGCGACCTCGTCCGCAACCTCGTCGGCGACTTCGCCTTCGGCCTTGATCGCTGGCCGAGTCGTGACGCCAGCCGAGCGTCGACGGCTGAGCACCACCACTGCGAGGCCGAAGATGGCCACGACGGCAATGAGAATGAGGTAGATCGAAGGCACGCCCGAACGCTATCGGCGGTCAGCGCCCCGCGAGCCCTGACTGCTCGCCGGTGAGACGCTGCGCAAGCCACACGGGCACGAGCGAGAACAGCATCACGGCCGTGGCCATTACGTTGACGATTGGCTGTTGATCGCCTCGGCTGAGGTTGCTGAGAATCCACTGCGGCAGGGTCTGCAAATCGCTTCCGGCACCGTTGGTGAACGTGGTGACCACGATCTCGTCGAAGCTCAGTCCGAACGCGAGCAAACCTCCGGCCAGCAGTGCCGATCGCAGCAGCGGAAATGTGACCATACGAAATGTTTGGAAGAGGTCGGCACCAAGATCGGCCGAGGCCTCTTCGAGGTTCGGCGACATCCGGCGAAGCCGGGCTAACACATTGTTGTACACAACCACCACACAAAATGTTGCATGTGCAACTACCAACGTGATGATGCCGAGGTCGAGACCGATCTGACGGAAAGCAGCGTTGAGCGCGATTCCGGTGACAATGCCGGGCAGGGCGATCGGCAACACGATCATCAGGCTGAGTGGTTCACGACCGAAGAACCTGAAGCGTTGCACTGCGAAAGCGGCAGCGGTGCCGAGAAAGAGGGCCACGAGGGTTGCCAGCACAGCAGTCTTGAGGCTCATCAACAACGCATTTCGTGCGCCATCGTTCTGCACTGCTTTGGCCCACCACTTCATCGTGAACCCGGTGGGCGGCCACGACAGTGAACTCGATCGATTGAACGACAACACGGCAACCACCCCGAGGGGCAGCCACAAGAACGCAAGCACGGCAAACGTCCAGACGCGAAAACCGATGCGGGTCGGCCGATTGACGTGCGTCATGGCTTGTGCGTCATGGCTTGTCCGTCACAGGTTGTCCAGCGCGCCCGTGCGGCGAATGCCCAGCAGGTACAGCACCATCACCAGCACCGGCACCGTGGCGAACGCCGCCGCGAACGGCAGGTTGGAAGCAAAGTTCGCGTACACGACGGATCCAATCATCTGCGTGGGGCCACCAACCAGGGCAACCGCAATGTAATCGCCCATCGATAGCGAGAACGTGAAGACCGATCCAGCCACGATTGCGGGCCACAGGATAGGTACGACCACAGTTCGAAACGTGAGCCAGAAGCCGGCACCGAGATCGTTTGATGCCTCCAACAAAGAATCCGGCAAGCGATCGAGGCCGGCATATATCGGCACGATCATGAACGGCAGCCACAGGTACGCGAGCACCATCACCACCGCTGGCAATCCGTAACCTGGGCTCGATCCGAAGGTCTTGTCGAGCACGCCACCCGGAGAGCCGAGGATGGCGCGCCACGCAAACGCTTTGACGAGGTAACTCCCCCACAACGGCACCAACACAGCAGTGATGAGCGCCGTGCGGGCACGCGGCCGGGCGATCTTGGCGATGAAGAACGCAATCGGCAGACCAAGCACGACGTCGATGATGGTGACCAGCGCCGCGACGCCGATGGTTCGCAACACGATGTCGCGATACACCGATGCCGTGATCAGGTCGTGGTAATTCGATGTGCCAAACTTTTCTGTGATCGCTGTCGCATCGTCGTTCAGTCGGTAAAACGACGTCACGAAGAGTGACAGCAGCGAGCCGAAGTAGAGCACCACGATCCAGAGCGCGGGACCCGACAGCAACATGCCAAGACGTAACCGCGGGCGCGCGTCCATGAAGCGCGAAATGCGCCGACGGACACCTGGCGATGTATTGACTGCGGCGGTCATTGCACACGTCCATACGAGTGGCGCAATCACCAATACGGCGACTGCGCCACTCGCTCAGGAGGCTTAGCCCTTGATCGCCGTCCAGGCCTTGATCCACTCGGAGAATGGAACGCAACTGTCGCCAGAACCATCGAGGCACTTCTTACGCGGCGTTGCCCAGAAGTTCACGCTCTTTGCAAAGGTTTCGTCGCTGGCCTTGTACACGTCACAGTGTGTGGCGTCGGCGGTGATGAGCGCACATGCCTTGGGGTTGGCGGGTGCCTCACCGAAATAGTACGCAACCTGGGCCTGTGCGTCGGGGCTGGTGATGTAGTCCATCCACATGTACATGCAGTTGGGATGCTTGGCCTTCGACGACACCATCCACGTGTCACTCCAACCGGTTGCGCCTTCCTTCGGCAGCACTGTTGTGAGCTTGGGGTTCTTCACGACTGCAAGATTGGCAATGACCTGCCATGTGGTGCCCAACACGATCGAGCCCTGTTCGAAGGCACCCTGCGACACCGCGTAGTTGCTCCAGTATTCGCCGATGATCGAACGCTGATCCTTGAGGATCGCGACGGCAGCATCGAACTGAGCCTGAGTAAGCGAGTACGGATCCTTGATGCCCAACTCTGGTTTGGCACCCTTCAAATACAACGCCGCGTCGGCGATGTAGATCGGGGCGTCGTACGCGGTGACCTTGCCCTTGTATGGAGACGCCTTGTCGAACACAACGCCCCAGGAATCGGGGGCCGTCGTGACAACCTCGCTGTTGTACATCAAGTAGTTCGCACCCCAACCATGAGGGATGCCGTAGTTCTTGCCATCACTCGAGTTGTACGGCTGGTCCTTCAAGAACGGCGACAAGTCGGCGTAGTTCTTGATGAGTGCGGTGTTCACGGGGGCCACGAGGCCGGCGTCGATGAGGCGCACACTGGCATCGCCCGACGCGGAGACACCGTCGTACTCACCCGTCTGCATCAGCTGATACATCTCATCTGATGTATTGCCGATCTTGACATCCACCTTGCAGCCGCTGTCTTTTTCGAACTTGCTCACCCAATCGGTCGCCGGATCGGTGCTGCCGTTTTCGGCGTAGCCCGCCCACGCGATGATCTTGAGCGAACCCTCGCCCTTGCCGATCTCCTTCAGCGCCGTGCCGCCAGTACTGCTCGAACTGCTGCTTGCGCAGGCACTGAGCAACAGGCCGACGGCGGTACCGCACGCCAATGCGATGCGTCGTGTTCTCATGGTTTCTCCCCTTGTTGGTTGGAATCTATTACTGCCAATGCGGCTTGGTGTCGCCACGCCAGATGCACCTGACGTGCGATCGACACGCCGGCGAGTCGGTCACTCGACACGCTGGCGACGACGATGGTGCCGTCATCGAGACGTACGCGCACCCGACTCTCCGCTCCAAGGTAGTGGATGTCAGTCACCTGACCTTCCACGACGACATCGCCGGGTGAACCGTCGACGGCCGAGCTCAGCACGTGGATGCGTTCTGGACGTACGGTGTGCTCGGCACGTACTCCTAACAGACGCTCGGACAATGCCGGCGACAGCAGGTTTGAGGTACCGACAAATCCAGCGACAAACGCTGAGGAGGGATGCTCATAGATGTCGCGAGGGGTGCCTACTTGCTCGATTCGACCATTGTTGAACACTGCCACGCGACTGCTCATACTCAATGCCTCACCCTGATCATGGGTGACGAAGACGAAGGTAATGCCAACATCGTGCTGAATTGATTTCAGCTCTACTTGCATTTCCTCGCGGAGCTTGAGGTCGAGCGCTCCGAGCGGTTCGTCGAGTAGCAGCACCTTGGGCTTGTTCACCAACGCGCGGGCGAGTGCCACGCGCTGGCGCTGACCGCCCGAGAGCTGGCTCGGTTGCCGTGCGCCATATTCGCCAAGACGTACAGCTTCGAGCATCTCACCAGCGCGTCGACGGCGCTCGATCTTGTCGACGCCTTTCACTTTGAGCCCGTATTCGACGTTGCGCTGCACAGTCATATGCGGAAAGAGCGCGTAGTCCTGAAAGACCGTGTTCACATCGCGGTCGTAGGGTGCGAGCGTCGTCACGTCTTGGCCGTGAAGCAGCACCACGCCCGCAGTTGGCGTCTCGAATCCGGCGATCATACGCAACACAGTGGTCTTGCCGGATCCCGAAGGGCCGAGCAACGAGAAGAACTCGCCATTGCCAATTTCCAAGTTGATGTCATCAACCGCAACGACATCACCGAACGCCTTGCGCAAGCCAACGAGCTGAATCGCGCATGGCCGATCAACGGCGGCGGCGACGCCGGCAGCGACATCGCTGGATTGGGCTACGTACTCGCTCACGGTACGCCACTGCTCCCCTCATGCACTCCGGTGGACGACTTTCCAAGGTTAATCGTGATCAGGGTTCGTGGTGATCATGCCCTGGCCGATTGTCGCTCAGTGACGACCTTTGACGAGCCTCCTGGTTGCATGCTGACACCAAGCAGGCTGTCGCCGGCTTCCATCGTTCGCTTTTGGTGGCTCACGATCAGCAGCTGCGCATCGCGCCGGAATTCGGCAACGAGACTCAAGAAGCGATGCAGGTTGACGTCGTCAAGCGCGGCTTCAACTTCGTCCATGACATAAAACGGTGAAGGCCGACTGCGGAACACCGCGAAGAGGTAGGCCAACGCTGTGAGCGAGCGTTCTCCGCCAGAGAGCAATGACAGCTTCTTTACGTTCTTGCCGCTCGGCTTGGCTTCTACCTCGATACCCGTGTTCAAAAGGTCGTCGGGGTTCGTCAGCAACAGCGCACCTGTGCCGCCGGGGAACAGCATGGTGAACAGACTTGCGAAGTTTGCGCTGACATCAGCAAACGCAGCCGCGAACACAGTTTGAATTTCGAGATCGACGGCCTTGATCACCCGTGAGAGCTCGCGGCGGGTGTTGCGAACATCTTCGAGCTGTTCTTCGAGGAAGCGGTGACGCTCCTGCAACTCGTTGAACTCTTCGAGCGCGAGCGGATTGATGGGTCCGAGCAAACGCAGTTCGCGCTCAAGGTCGCGCACACGCGCTGGCGCCGTGATGCCCTCGGGCAGCTCGGGCGTTTGCGCTGCCTCGGCGGCTTCGGGTTCGAGGTCGAGCTCGCGACGCAACGACTCGACCGCAGCCTCGAGCCGCATACGCGCCTCGGCTTCTTCGATCTCCACGCGTCGGGCACGTTCGCGGGTTTCGTCGAGCTGTCGCTCTGCAGTTGCTCGAGCGCGGCGCAGATCGTCGAGACGACTCACCAACGCGCGAACCTCTTCGCTCTGACGGCGGCGTTGCTGATGCAGCTCGGCTAGTCGTGTCTCGATGGCGTGTCGATGCGTGTCGACGAGATCGCCGAGGCGGGCTGCGGCTTGGAGGCTGCGCTCAATCGCGACACGATTCTGTGCAGCGTCTGCACGCGCTTGGGTATCGGCGAGCAGACGACGCTCAGTCTCCTCGATGCGTCGTTCGAGGAACTGCTGACGCTCAACCAGTCCGGCGTTGCGAACCTCAATGTCCTTGCGACGCGAGGCGAGTAGTGCGGTGCGCGACTCGAGACGGGCGCGTGCCTCGCCGCGAGCGCGGGCAGCATCGGCCTCGGCTTGTTCGTCGGCTTCGAGCGCAGGCACCAACGACTCGAGTTCGGCGATGCGACCGCGCTCTCGCTCGTGGCGCTCGGAAGCCTCATCGATCGCACGAGTTGCTGCATCGATTTCGTTGGTGGCTTCGCGACGATCGCTCTGTACTCGCACTAGCGCCTCGGAAGCCGCAGTGAAACGCGCATCGTTGGCATCGAGACGCCGGGTGAGGTCGGTTTCGGCCTGACGGGCGGCCTGTAGTTCTGCCTTTGCGGCGCGTAGTGCAGCGTCGCAGCGTTCGAGTTCGGCGGCTGCGTCGCTCGCACGATCGATCGCTTCTTCGAGCGCCGCCGCCGTTGCGCCGCCGCCGGACGTGCCGAGTCGCCAGCCGGCACGGCCGAAACGATCGCCGTCATCGGTGACCACCGTCGCCGTGGGGTATGCCAGGGCACCGTCAAAAGCTGCTGACCATTCACTGACGCGCACCGCACCACCGAGCAAGGTGTCGAGCAGTGTCTCGATCTCAGCATGATGGCCGTGTGCGTGGGCGCGCACGTGTGCACGAATCGGCTCACCAATCGGTGGGGTCGACGCGGCGACTGCGGCCGCGCCCAACGCAATGACAGCCCCACTTGTCTTCGAGGATCGAAGCGACTCGAGCGCATTGCGGGCCGCGGACGGATTCGCCACGACAACGGCAAGCAACGCTTCGCCCATCGCGGCCTCGGCAGCAGCCTCCCACCCATTGTCGATTTCGACAAGCTCGAGCAACGTGCCGACCACACCATCGAGATTGGCAAGTCGTTCAGCACCAGCGCGGGCGCGGGCGCTGTCGAGCGCGAGTTGCAGCGCGTCGGAACGCGCCCTCCAACGAGACAACTCTTCGGCAGCTGCCTGTCGAACAGTTCCCAAGCTTTCCGCAGCGGCATCCGCAGCGAGGCGACGACTCTCGGCCGTTTCGACCTCGGCCACCAACGGTGCCTCGACCTCCTGCGATTGCTCGCAGTCGGCCTTGAGACGCCCGGCATCGGCATCGAGTCGTTCGAGCCGTTGGCGAAGGGAGTCAAGACGTGCCATCTGTCGGCGCAATTCGCTGTCACCGCGATCAAGCCCGGCGCGCAGCGAGCGAAGTTCACCACGCACCTCGGCGGCAGCGCTTGCCGCGGTCGCCGTCGATGACGAACCCTGCAACACAGTGAGCGTTTCGTGTCGCTCGCTCTGGAAGGTCTCCTCTTCGGTGGCGAGCGCTTCGGCAGCCGGCTCAAGCTCGGCGAGTTCGACGATGACTGCGTCAAGCTCAGCACAGAAACGGGCAGCATCGTTTTCGAGGTTGGCAACGACGCCAGCGTCCATCAGTTGTCCGCGATCGCGCTCCATCGAACGCCGCCGCTCGACGAGAACGGCTGCGATGCCACGCGAGCGTTCGCGAAGTTGTTCGACGCGAACCAACTCGTCGCTGGTGTCAGTGTCACCACGGGCGGTGAGCTCGGCCTCCGCGGCGAGCACTTCGGTATCGAGCCGCGCGAGCTCGGCACGAAGATCTTTCTCGGCGTCGCCACTTGACAGTTTGTCGCGAGCCAGCGTCGTGAGACGCGTTCGGAGCGAGGCAATCTCGCGGCCCGACAAAAAGACACGTAGCGCCTGCAGTTCCTCAACAAGGCCACCATGGCGACGGGCCGCTTCGGCCTGACGTTCGAGGGGTCGTAGTTGGCGACGAACCTCACGAAGCAGATCTTGCACGCGCAGCAGACTCGCTTCAGTGGCGTCGAGCCGCCGCTCTGCCTTTTCTTTGCGGCGTCGGTATTTCAAGACGCCGGCCGCTTCTTCGATGATCGCTCGACGATCTTCTGGACGAGCATTGAGCACACCGTCGATCTGACCTTGACTCACGATCACATGCTGTTGACGGCCAACGCCAGCATCGCTCAGCAGTTCTTGCACGTCGAGCAAACGGCAGGCAATGCCATTGATGGCGTATTCGCTCTCGCCCGTGCGAAACAGCGTGCGGCTGATCGTGACTTCGCTGAACTCGATGGGAAGCAGCCCGGCGGAGTTATCGAGCGTGAGCATGACCTCGGCGCGACCGAGGGCCGGCCGTTTCGCTGTGCCAGCAAAGATGACATCGTCCATCTTCTGGCTGCGTACAGCACTTGGCGCCTGCGCCCCGAGTACCCAGGCAATGGCGTCAACAACGTTGGATTTGCCCGAGCCGTTGGGCCCGACAACTACCGTCACGCCCGGTTCGAGCTGCATCACGGTGGTATCGGCGAACGACTTGAAGCCTTTGAGAGTCAATGCTTTGAGGAACACGGCAACATCGCAGGCTAGTCGATGGGGCTCCGCATCTTCCCAATGCCTCCAACAATCAGGCCCATGCCTCGAACAATCAGGCCAATGCCTCGGACAATCCGGCGAGCCTCGCTATTTCTGGCACCGCGGGCAGAACGAGGTTGATCGTCCGGCGGCCACCACCTTGCGAATGATCGCCCGACCGCACGTGATGCAGGGTTGACCCTCGCGGTCGTAGACCCGATGCGACACTTGGAACCATCCACCAGCACCGGAAATGTCGACGTACTGGGTATCGCGCAACGTGGAGCCGCCCGCCTCGATCGCCGCGTTCAAGGTGTCGTGCGTGGCGCGGTGCAGTCGCGTGATCTCGATCGAAGACAGCGAATTGCTGAGTCGATCGTGGCGCAGGCGCGCGGCGTGCAGTATCTCATCCGCGTAGATGTTGCCGATGCCAGCGATGAGGCCTTGGTCGAGCAGCAGTGCCTTGAGCTGACGCGATCGGCTGCGCATGATGACTGCCAGCTGAGCGCGAGAGAGCCCGTCGGTGATGGGGTCGATGCCGAGGCGAGTGAGTTCGGGCATCTCGACGGTCGCGTTGTCGGGCGCGTACACCACCACCTCACCGAACGTGCGTGGGTCAACGAAACGAAGCTCTTCGCGCTCATCTCCGGCGAGATGCAGCACGACATGGGTGTGCGCGGGCCGCGGGGTTACCGCCGGCTCGATGAGCACTCGCCCGCTCATACGCAAATGGATCATGAGCGTGTCGCCGCTATCGAGTGGACAGATCAGGTACTTACCGCGACGCTGCGCAGAAATAGCGGTGACCCCCGTAAGTCCGTCGATCACTGCGAGGCGCGAGGTGCGACGAACTGTGCGTTCGCGTCCGACCTCAACCCGCTCGATGAGCCGACCGATAAACCGTTGCTCAAGGCCGCGACGAACCGTCTCGACCTCTGGGAGCTCTGGCATCAGTCGTTGTCCGCAGACAGACTGTCGCATGCCACCATCGCCGCGACCTGTTCTGCCTGCTTCTTCGAGCTTCCCTCACCGTCGCCCCAAGCCTTGCCGGCGATCAGTACGGTCGCAAAGAAATGCTTGGCGTGATCGGGCCCATCCTCGCGCAGCACATAGACGGGTGCAGAGTCGAATTCGCGGACTGCGATCTCCTGGAGCAACGTCTTGTAATCGAGTCGATGCAACGATTGCACCGCGATGTGTAGCCGTTGGCCGAGAGTTCGCTCGACGAAATCGTATGCGACCGTCGAACCAGCGTCGAGGTAGATCGCGCCGAGCACCGCTTCGAAGGCATCGCTGAGAATTGATGGCTTCGACCTACCGCCAGCGGATGATTCGCCTTTGCCGAGCAAGAGGCACGGCCCAAGGTCGAGTTCCACCGCCATCTCAGCTAACGCCGATGCGTTGACGACACTCTTGCGCAGGTCGGTGAGTTTTCCTTCTGGCAAATCCGTAAAGCAACGAAAGGCAATGTCAGCAACGATCCAACCCAATACGGCGTCACCGAGAAATTCGAGGCGCTCGTTCGAGGGTTCATCACCCGCAACTTCAGAACACCACGATCGGTGCGCCATCGCCCGCCGCAAGAGCGACGCATCGTTGAAGGTGTGCCCAAGGCGCCCGGTGAGCGCGTCGAGATCAGCGTCAGATGGGTCGGTCTCAAGCCGTTCAGAAGTCGCAGCCAGAATCAGCTCTCCTGCACGCGGGCGAAGACGTAGTCGACAGCGTCGCGCACCGTCTTGAGGTCTTCGAGATCTTCGTCCTCGATACGCAGCTCAACGCCGCGCTCCGCGAGTTCTTCCTCAAGCGCTTCGACCAATTCAATGAGTGCGAGCGAGTCGGCTTCGAGGTCGTCGCCAAACGATTGGCCCTCGCTGATGGTCGCCGGCTCCCGTTCGAGAATCTCGGCGAGGTTGTCACGGACAATGGCGAACACGGCGTGCCGATCGAGAGGGCCTTGCGCTGCAGATGATTCGGCGGACACGGTGTATTTCTCCCCGGAGTTCAGACGCGGTCGCGCCGTGATGACGTTGTGCGTGTTGTCGTATGTGTCTGCAGACTACGCGTTTGCGGCAATCGCAGCGCGAATCTCGTCGACGATGCCCGCCGACACCATCTCTTGGGCAACGGTAATTGCGTTCACCATCGCCTTTGCGCTCGTTGAGCCGTGAGAGATGATGCACACGCCATCGACACCCAGCAGAATCGCTCCGCCATAGGTCTCGGGGTCGAGCGACGTATACAACGGCAACAGCGCCGGCATCAGCGCATCTGCGTGTGGCTTGTACGACTCTTCGCTGGCGAAGGCAGCGAACAACGCCTTGACGACGGTCTTGAGCGCACCTTCGAGCGTCTTGAGCACGACGTTGCCAGTGAACCCGTCGGTGACCACAACATCGACGGAGTCGGTCATGATGTCGCGACCCTCGACGTTGCCGATGAAGTTGATGCCACCCGCGCTGGACAACAACTCGAAGGCTTCCTTGCGCAGCGTGTCGCCTTTGCCCGGCTCTTCACCAATCGACAGCAGGCCGACTTTGGGATTCTGGACGCCGAAGCGATGCCGACTGAAGACCGAACCCATCTGCGCGAATTGCACGAGCCAATCGGCTTGCACCTCAGAGTTGGCGCCGGCGTCGAGTAGCAGCGTGGGAATCGAGCCGGGAACAGGGATCGGCGTGGCGATGGCCGGGCGATTCACACCTTTGATGCGACCCATCCGCAAGAGCGCCGAAGCCATGGTGGCACCAGTGTTGCCAGCCGAGATCATCGCGCTGGCCTTTCCATCACGAACCGCCTCGGCAGCGCGCACAAGCGTGGAATCTTTCTTGCGGCGCACGCCCTGTGCGGGATCGTCGTGCATCTCGATGACCTCGGATGCAACGATCAGCGGGATATCACCGCGACCTTCAAGGTCGGCAGGCCCAACAAGAACAACATTGAAACCGAGCTCGACGGCTTGGCGAGCTCCCGCGACAATCTCGCTCGGGGCTTTGTCGCCGCCCATGGCGTCGACAGCGATGGGGAGCATAGATCGAACGTCTTGGAAGCTGGTCAGCCGACGTCGACGACGACGCGGTTCTTGTACCAGCCACACGACGGGCACACCGTGTGCGGCAATTTGGCCGCGGCGCAGCGCGGGCAGGTGCTACGCGACGGAGCCTTGAGACGCCACGAACCAGCACGGTGGCTGTGTGTCTTCATCTTCGACTTTTTCTTCTTCGGAACGGCCATCGCAGGTCTCCACTCACTTAAATCAGCCGCGGAATGTTAGCGGCTCATATTCCATTTCCGCCAAGCTGCTCTTTGAGTTGATCGAGAACCGCCCACTGCGACTCGGCCGCGGGTGCAACGCAGTCACACCCTTGCTCGTTCAGATCGATGCCGCACACGGGGCACAGGCCCGCACAATCGGGCCGGCACAGTGGCGCCTCTGGGGCATCGAGTAGCGCACACTCACGAACCATCGGTAAAAGATCGAGCTGATTGTCGACGATTTCGAAGGCTTCGCTATTCGTGACAACCGTCTGATACAGCTCGTCAACAATCGACGTGGCCACTTCGGACAGACTGCGCAGACAGCGGCGGCACAGGCCGTGCCAAGGGACGTCGATGGTGCCTAGAACCACGATGCCATCAGTGAGACTTTCGAGACGAAGGTGCACGTCGATGACATCGTCGGGCGTAAATCGAGAATCGGTGAGGCCGAGTTCGGACGCTGGAATCGGGCAATCGAGGATTCGCTCAGTACCAGGACGCCGAAGTAGCTCGGCCGCGTTCACCACTAATGGACGAGCCACGATCACCGGTCCTGATCGAAGAACCCTTTGGTGGGATCCTCATCGTCGGTGATCTCGTGTTCCTTGTGGGCACCGATGGACAATCGCGACCGACCGGCATGCACGGTCTTGGAGAGCTTGTCTAACAGGATCTCGAAGCTGCCGAGTCGCTGATCAAGAAAGTCCTCGGTTTCGTGACGCAGACGGCGCGAATCGGTTTCGGCTGCCTCGATGATCTGGCGAGCGCGCTGCTCGGCGGCTCGCACGACTTCGGTGCGTTGCACCATTCGTTCGGCCTGCACCCGTGCGGACTCGAGCAGTTCATCGGCTTCGCGACGCGTCTTCGAGACGAACTCCTGACGCTCTTTGAGCATCCATCTCGCCTGACGAAGTTCGTCGGGTAGACGTTCGAGCGCCGATTCGAGCAACTCATTGATTTCGTCACGGTCGATTCGTGGCGATGACGACAATGGCATCGTTGGTGCAGTCGCAATGATGTCGGCGGCACGACGAACCATCGTTTCGGCATCGCCCACCTGGCCGATACGCGAGTAACTGTCGGTGTCGTCGTCGATGTCTTCGAACTGGCCTTCGTTGTGGTCGTCGTAGCTCATGATGTAGACCCTGTCGGACGTGGCACGGATGGAAAGATTCGGGCAAGTTCGGCGGCAACCGGTGCGGGTACCAGATGCGAAACGTCACCACCGTACTGCGCGATTTCACGGATGAAGCGACTGCTCAGAAACACCTGATCAGGGCGGCAGGGCACAAAGACGGTGCGTACACCTGAGACGGAGTGATTGGTGTGGGCCATCTGCTGTTCGATCTCGAAGTCGCCGGAGTTGCGCAGGCCCTTGAGGATGAAGTCGGTATCGAATCGATCGGCGGCGTCGATAGCCAAACCGTGGAACCGCTCGACCTGAACACCCGGCAGGTGCGCAAGGCTGGCTGCAATCATCGCCACGCGCTCATCGACCGTGAAGATGCCGGTTGGCTTCGAGGGATTGTGCATCGCAACGACGACCACCCGACCGAATAGTTCAACGCCCTGCTCGATCACATCGACATGGCCGAGGTGCAGCGGATCGAAGCTCCCCGGATACAACACGCTGGTAGCTGAGGCATTCATCGCGCTCTACGGTAACCGTTCGAGAGTGGTGATGACGGTACGCCCATACCGCTTGCTACGCAGCATGACCCAGCCATCGTCGGCCGCCACCTCGTGGTCGGACTCGGCAACGATCAACCCGGCGTTCAGGAACTGCAGTAACGCCGGCCAATTCGTGAACGAGTACGGCGGGTCGATAAACGCAATGTCGACCCCGCTGATGCCGGGGATGTAGGCCATCACGTCGGTCGCGGCCACGTGCGAGCGCGCCTCAAGCCCGAGGTCTTTGAGGTTAGCCCTCAGAGCCAGTAGTGCGGATCGGTCACGCTCGACGAACACGCACGACGCCGCACCCCGTGACAACGCCTCGATCCCCAGTGCGCCGCAGCCGGCATACAGATCAGCCACGGTTGCGCCTTCGAGCACTCCCATACTGCCGAGCGAGTTGAACACTGCCTGGCGCACCTTGTCGGTGGTGGGTCGCGTGGAGAGTCCTTGCGGCGTCACCAACTTGCGTCCACCCAATTCGCCCGAAATCACTCGCATTCCCGCAAGACTACGGGCGATGCCCGAATCTGAGCTGTCTCCCGAACCCGAGATCGTGTGTGTCGATTGCGGCGGTCGAGCGTTTCTACTCACCCAACCACCCGAAGACGGCGTGTGGTATCCGGGCGACTTCGTGTCATACCGATGCCAAGACTGCCTCGATCGCTGGGATCTGGTACTTCCCGATGCCCCTGATTACGACGGCCAATAGGTCGTAGATGGCCAATGGGTCAGCAGCGGCCTAACCGATTTCGCTGATCAGTACGCATCTTCCTTCGGCCACCGACTTCTTGGCGGCAAGGCCGATCACCAGCGGCGCCCGACCGTCGTGGGCATTCACCGGCGACTCTCCCCCACCCGTGACGTACGCGACGAACGCGGCCCACTCACGTAGATACGACGGGATGTACCGCTCAAGAAAGAAGTATGGAATTGTTGTCGATGTAGTGCCCGCAGGACTCCGACGCGATCCGGTGTGCTGTAGCGGATTGTCGCTCGCTGCGAGGCCCGCCGAACCGAACACCTCCACGCGTTGGTCGTAGCCATAGACGGCCTGACGGCTGTTGTCGATGGTGGTGAGGGCACCGTTGGCATGAGTGAGCACGATGACTGCTGTATCGACATCGCCTGCCTCGCCGATCGCGGGATCGACCCGCACGGCAGCCTTCGCAAAGACCTCGGTCACCTCCGAGCCAGTGATGAAGCGGGCCATGTCGAAGTCGTGAATTGTCATGTCGCAGAAGAGTCCGCCCGACACCTTGACGTATTCGATGGGTGGCGGCGCAGGGTCGCGACTTGTGATTCGGACGATATGCACGTCGCCGACGGCGCCGCTCACAACGGCGTCGCGCACCGACGCATGTGCCGGGTCGAAGCGCCGGTTGAAGCCAATCTGCAGTGGCACACCACTCTCGCCAACGATATGCAAAGCGTTATCGACCTTGGCGAGGTCGAGCGAGATGGGCTTCTCGCAGAAGATGGCCTTTCCGGCGCGCGCCGCCGCGATGAGCAGATCGACATGGGTGTCGGTACTACTGCAAATGGCGACCGCGTCGACATCGGGAGAGTTGAGCACATCTGCGACTTCGGTCGTGAAGGGCACACTGAGTTGCGTTCCGACCGCTTCAGCTGCGGCGGCATTGACATCTTGCACATATGCCAGCGCTGCACCCGGAACCTGTCGGGCGATGAGCTCGGCGTGCATCTTGCCGATGCGACCTACGCCGAGCACAGCAATACGCAAGGGCGCTGGCGACGGGCTGGATGCTTGGGCACTTGTCACTGGGGTGTCTCCTGGACGGTTGGTTTCGGTGCGTCGCCCGCACCTTGCACGGATTGGTCGTAATCAATGATGGTGCCCGTCATCATGCCGCTCTCGTCGCTGAGGAGAAAGGCAATGACCTTGGCGACCTCAGTCGGCTTGATGAGACGACCCATTGGTTGGCCGGCCTCGGCCAGTTCGAGCCAACCGTCGGCGGCACCATGGAAGCGCCGCTGAACGACGTCTTCGGCCTCAGTGTCCATCCAACCCGGATTGACTTGATTGACGCGAATGCCATGCCTCATCAGCGAGAACGCGGCGTTCTTTGTGAATGTGGCGAGCGCACCCTTGGAGACACAATAGGCAAGGATGAACGGTTGCCCGCCGTGACCGCTGACGGACCCAATGTTCACGACCGAGCCCCGTACGCCCTCGCGACGCATGATCTCGGCGGCACCCTGCACGAGCAGGAATGGTGCGCGCACATTCACCGCCTGCATGTTGTCCCAGAGTTCAATACTCGTGTTCCAAATGTCTCCACGGCCCGTAGAGGCCGCAATATTGACGAGTCCGTGGATCACGCCGAACTCGCGATCGGTCTCGGCTATCACCGCGGCTGGCGCGCTGGAATCGCTCATGTCTGCAGCCACGTAATGGCAGCGGGTAACGGGAGATGACAATTCGGCGGCCAGCGCACGACCCTTGGATTCGTCGCGGCCTACGAGCACGACACCCGCCGCACCACTCTCGACGACGAGGCGTACTGTGGCTTCGCCGAGACCATGGGTGCCACCGTTGACGATGATGACGCGACCGTTCAGCGACATGTCAGACTCCGATTCGTTGCGTCGAAGTGCCCACTTGCATGGCCACCTTTGCCTGTTGTACCGCAGGGCTGTCGGAGATCTCGGGAACACCGACCTCCCAGAACGCTCCACCTTCGGTCCATGCGTACGGGTCGGTCTGCAACGTGATGACGTACGTTCTATCCGCGGCGCGTGCCCTCTCGAATGCAGCAGACAACTCGTCGATCGTGCTGACCGCCTCGGACAAGCAACCAAGAGCCGCTGCATGTGCGGCAAAGTCGACCCGAGCGAGATTGGTGTGTCGGGTGTCGGCCAACTGATTGTTGAACGGAACGCCACCTTGATTGATCTGCAAACGGTTGATGACGGCAAAGCCGCCGTTATCGCACACGACGACAATGAGCTTGTGGCCCGACAACACCGAGCTGTACAGGTCGCTGTTCATCATCAGATACGAACCGTCACCGACGAAGGAGATGACTTCGCGATCGGGCATGGCCATCTTCGCTCCCCATGCGCCACTGATCTCGTAGCCCATGCACGAAAAGCCGTACTCACAGTCGTAGGTGTTGAGGCCCTTTGCTCGCCAGCCGTTGTTCAGCTCGCCAGGAAATCCGCCCGCCGCGGTGAGGGCATAGTCCGTCGGCGACGCGGCTCGATCGATCGCTCCAACCACCTGTGCGTAGGTTGGCAACGTAGCCCCCAAAGGCGTGGCGATCGAATCGATGTAGGCGTGATAGATGCTTTTTTGATCTGCTGCGAAGGTGGTCCACTCGAGCGGAAAGCGGTGTTGGTCGAGCCGTGGGGCAAGCTCGGCCAACACCTCGCTCGCATCACCCACCACCGCCACGCTGCGATGTTTCAGCGCGTCGAACGACGCCGTGTTGATCGAAATGAACTGAGCGTCGGCGGCAAACGCCGTCCACGATCCGGTCGTGAAATCCTGCAACCGGGTGCCGATGGCCACCACAACGTCGGCCGCTGCAGCAAGTGCATTTGCCGAGGTACAACCGGTGACGCCGATAGGCCCGGCGTTCAGCGGGTGTTCGGCAAGAAGGCAGGCTTTACCGGACATTGTCTCGACCACCGGAATGTTGTGCGACGTGGCAAACGATGCGAGTTGCACCTCGGCACCGCTGTAGTGCACCCCTCCCCCAGCAATGATCAGTGGACGCTGAGCGCTACGGAGCAGCGCGATAGCGCGCTCGATCTGACGCACGTCGGCACGAGGCCGAGGGATCTCGCGCAGCGTGTTCTCAAAGAACGCCAACGGGTAATCGAAAGCCTCCGCCTGCACATCCTGGGGCAGCGCCAAAAAGGCTGGCCCACAATGCGCAGGGTCGAGCAGTACGTCGACCGCATGTGGCAGCGAGTGCAATAGCTGTTCGGGCCTCACGATGCGATCCCAGTAGCGCACGACTGGTTTGAACGCATCGTTCACCGTGATCGTGGGATCACCGAAGTGTTCCACCTGTTGCAACACCGGATCTGGAACACGGCTCACGAACGTATCGCCGGCGAGCAACAGCACCGGCAGCCTATTGGCATGGGCAACACCGGCCGCGGTCACCATGTTGAGTGCTCCGGGACCAATCGACGTCGATGCCACCATGATCTGGCGACGGCGCATCGCCTTCGCGAAGCCGACGGCTGCAAGTGCCATGCCCTGCTCGTTCTGGCCGCGCCAGGTCGGCAGCGCGTCGCCGGCCTGTTGCAACGCGTGACCGAGCGAGGTGACATTTCCGTGGCCGAATATGGCGAACACCCCGGGGAACAGCGGTACGTCGTGAGTCTGGTCAGGCAGCACGGTTCGTTGCGCGATGAGATAGCGGACGAGTGCCTGAGCAGCGGTGAGTCGGATGGTCTTCATCAGCGCTCAACGTCTTCCCAGTGACCACTCGCCCATGAGCGCAGCACTGCGTCTTGTACGTTGACGAACCGCAACGCGTCGACGAAGCCCGGCGTGTGTTGGCGGTTGGCGGCAACGCTTTCGAGAAACTCGTGATCCTCGATGCAGATCAGGTCTTCGAAGCCAATGCCATTGGCCGAGCCGGGAACGAAGTTGCCGTGATGCGCGAAGCGATCGCCGCCATACACCGTCGTGAATCCTGTGTGCTTGTGTTCTGCCGCTATATACACACGCAGTTCGTTCATCTTCTCGAAGTTCCAGGCGATCGAGCCCTTCGTGCCGTAGACCTCGAAGCTGTTCTGACTCTCGGGACCGACCATCGACCGGCACGCCTCGAACGTGCCGCGTGCACCGTTTTCGAACGTGCACATCATTCCGATGTAGTCCTCGTTCGTGACGTCGCCCATCGGATCACCCGGCTGCCCGCGGTCGTAATGTGTGCCCAAGCCCGTCGGTAACGGCCGTTGCTTGATAAAGGTCTCACCGGTACCAACCACCTTGGCGATATCCCCCACAAGGAAGTGGGCGAGATCAACCGAGTGGCTCAGAATGTCGGTGCTTACCCCATAACCGGCACCCTCGAGTTGGAACCTCCACGACAGCAGCCCCATCGGGTCGCTGCCGTACATGCTGAAGAACCGGCCGTAATAGTTGGTGACGGTGCCGATCATTCCGGTTTCGATCAACTGCTTTGCATATTGCACGAGCGGAACCCAACGGTAGTTATAGCCAACCCCGCTGATCACCCCCGCTTCACGCGCGGCGCGTTCGGCGACAATCGTTTGCGCAGGCGTGCCACCAACTGGCTTTTCACAAAACACGTGTTTACCGTTCGCTGCCGCGGCCTGCACCATCTCTACGTGCAACATGTTCGGACTAGTGACGA
Organism: Actinomycetes bacterium; assembly: GCA_031367435.1. GTDB lineage: Bacteria > Actinomycetota > Acidimicrobiia > Acidimicrobiales > Ilumatobacteraceae > WLMZ01. The sequence continues at coordinate 25,823 of JANLPV010000044.1, forward strand.
ACACGACGTCTATCTCTGGGTCGCTGACAAGCGCATGCCAGTCGTCCGTCGCCTTGCGGAATCCGAACGACTCGACTGCATCGCTGCGGCGTTGCTCGACGGTGTCGGCCACCATCACCAGATCGGGGTCGTAGGCCCGTTCGGTGAAATAGCTCGGTGCCCGTCGACAGCCACGACTGTGGGCTTGGCCCATCCAACCAAAGCCGATCACGCCGATGCCGATTCGTTGTCGTGTCATGGCGACTGCTCCTGTGTTGTGTGAACACCGGTCGGGCCGGTGGCTGTCGTCAGCGGCACTCGCGGGTCGGTGGTCATGTCGGCCCACGTATCGCGAACCCAATGATGGGTGGGGTCGTCGCAGAACGCCATGCTGCGTTCGTTGCCGGGACCGGCCAGCACGTTGAGGTAATACATCGTGTAACCCGGCGCAGCGATGCATGGACCGTGATAGCCGCGCGGCACACAGAACACGTCGCCGTCGCGTACCACCACGTTCTGGTCGATCTCCACCGTGCCGTCACTTGCGGGAGGCGTATACGTGCGGTGCAAACCAAACCCGTCGCGGTCGACATCGGTCGTGCCGGCGCGACCAATGCTGAAGTAATAGATCTCTTCGTTGTTCACCGGGCACTCAGGTGAATCATCGTGCCGATGTGGCGGGTACGAACTCCAGTTGCCGTCTGGTGTGAGCAGTTCGACACACATCAGCTTGGACGCGTACGGCCATGTCTGCGGGCTCATGAAGTTCGTAACCTGACGCGTCGCTGGCCCCGCGCCGCGGGTCTCCACCGGTATCGCCTCGGATGCGCCGTAGCGGGCTGCCAGACGTTCGTCACATCGTGCCATCGCGATCGCAACGAGGCCGCCCGCCTCGTTCACAATGGAGTACTCACTCTGTCTTGGCAGATACACAAAGTCGGTGACTCTGGCAAACACTGACGATCGACCGACCAACGCGAACTCCTCGCCGTCGCACACCACTGTCAGGTGTTCGGCGGACAACGGCAACACGACAGCCTCGAACTCGCCAGTGTTGCTAGAGCGCTCTACTTTTGGGGCCAAGGAAACAACCTGGAGGCCGGTGATGTTCCAGCCAGCGGTCTCGGGAGTGAGGTCTACGAGCAGATCGTCGTTGACCAACGTGCCCGCAGGGTGATGCAGCGTGGGTTGAGTCATCACGGCCTCACGATACGCGCGGCACGGTCGATGGCGGCACCAACATCGCCGTCGGGCGGATAGAGCAGCGAGCGCCCCACCACGAGGCCACGCACGTTGGGCACCTGCATCGCGCGTTGCCATGCCTGAAAGTCGGCTTCTGGATCTGGACCCGGTGCACCACCGAGGATGAGTGCAGGCAACGTGGTGGTCGCAAGCATTCGCGCGGGGTCCTTACTGGCGGGCACCTTGAGCCAAATGTGGGCGCTCGTATTACCGAGGCCTGCAGCGATGGCCACTGCGCGCAACAACGCATCGTCATCATCAAGCAGCTTTGCCTTCCCCGGCGCAATGAGGTGATACGGCAACGGCTCCACCATAATCGGTAGTCCGTGCCGCGCGAGTCCCGATACAGCTTGGGCACATGCCTGCAGCGTCGGAGCGGTTCCGGCGTCGTCGTCGGCGATACGCAAGAGCACCTTGCCCCCATCGAGTCCGAACGCGGCGATCGAGTCGGGGTCATACGCGGTCATGCGATCGTCGAGTTCCCACGCGGCGCCCATGATGCCGCCGCGATTCATCGTGCCGAACACCAACTTGTTGTCGAGCGCACCGAGTAGAGCGAGTTCTTCGAGCACGTCGGCACTGCCCAACACACCATCGCACTGCGGATGGCTCAGCGTTACCAGAAGTGCCTCAAGCAATCGGCGCCGGTCGGCCATCACGAACCGATCGGCACCAACCCCCAACGCACCACGCGAGGTGTGGTCGGCGGCGATGATGAACAAGCGACCGTCGGTGAGCAGGGGGCGACGTGGGCGATTCTTCAAGATCGATCTCGCCCGACCGGGCTCGGTGGCGCGCAGCTCGAGCAGCTCGGCCCATCGATCGTCAGTGAGCAACATGGCGAGCCTGCGATGTCGTGACGCTTGATGGAGCGCAACCGTTGTCGATCAATGCCCGAATGTCGTCGATGGTAGGCATGTCATCGGCGCACATCAGCCGCGAGGCAACGATCGCGCCCGCCGCGTTGCCCGCCCGCGCCGACTCGGCAAGCGACCAACCGCTCAGCAGGCCGTGGCACAGCGCTCCCCCAAACGCATCGCCGGCACCGAGGCCACACATCACGTCGACGGCGAACGGTTTGATGCGTTCGCGAATTCCGTCACTCGTGGCCACGAGCACACCGTCGCCGCCCATCTTCACGATGGCCGCGTCCAGCCCGCGCGAGAGAAGCCGCTCGGCGGCTTCGTCGGGGTCGCTCGCACCCACCGCGATCTCACATTCGACCCGATTGCCGATGGCCATCGTGACCGAGTCGAGAACAGCATCGATCTCGGCCGTCGCCGCTTGCGGTCCACTCCAGAAATGCGGACGCCAATCGAGATCGAGAACCGTATGCGTGCGCCGACCGCGGGCGCTGAGCAACTCATGCACTGTTGTGCGACTCGGCTCTTGCGATAGGCATGCCGCTGGAAACCACAGGATCGGAACCGTGCCAACGACGCCCAGATCGACATCGGCAGTGACGATGTTCATGTCGGGTGCCTTGGGCTCCCGATAAAAGATGATCGTCGGTTCCTCGGGCGTCGAGAGCTCGGCAAAGGCCAACGGCGTACGTAACGCGGGGTCGGTGCCAACGAATCGGGTGTCGACTCCGAAGGTGTTCGCGAGGGCACCGCGGACATACGCGCCGAATGCGTCGTTGCCGACCCGAGTGAACACCGCTGTGGCGTGGCCCAGGCGCGCACACGCCACTGCCACATTGGTAGCCGTGCCACCGATCGACTTGCGAAAGGTGCGAACCTGATCGAGCGAGACTCCGAGTTGCTCTGCGTAGAGGTCGACTCCGATGCGACCAACCGTGAGCAGTTCGAGTTCGCGCATGTTGAGTCAGCGACCTCGCGCCAGTTCGTGTTGCAACGCCTCGAGCTCGGCGCCGCCGGCCATGAGACGAGTCAGTTCGGTGATCTCGATGTCTTCCTTGGCGAAATCGCCAAGCGACTTTCCACGGTTCAGCAGAAGGAACCGATCGCCAACCGGATACGCATGAGACGGGTTATGGGTGATGAAGATCACACCGAGGTTGCGCTCGGCTGCGGCGCGGATGTACTTCAACACAACACCGGATTGACGCACGCCGAGTGCCGAGGTTGGTTCGTCGAGAATGAGCACCCTCGCGCCGAAGTACACCGCACGTGCAATGGCTACGGACTGGCGCTCGCCGCCCGACAACGTGCCCACTGGCTGATCGATGTCGCGAAGATCGATGCCCATCTTCTTCATCTCTTCTTTCGCAGTCGTACGCGCGAAATCCGAGTCCATCCACTTGATCGGACCAAAACCCTTCTTCGGCTCGGAGCCCATGAAGAAGTTGCGCCACACCGACATCAGCGGTGCCATGGCGAGATCTTGGAACACCGTCGCGATGCCCTTGGCCCGAGCGTCACGCGGCGAATCGAATTCGACCGGCTTGTCATCGATGAGATATTGACCACGACTCGGCTTGTGCACACCGGAGAGGATCTTGATGAACGTCGACTTTCCCGCGCCGTTGTCGCCCAAGACGCATGTCACCTTGCCGGCCTCCACTGACGTGGAGATGTCGTCGAGCGAGGTGACGTTGCCGAAGAACTTCGAGATGTGTTCGAGCTCGAGAATCTTCTCGGACATCAGCGTGCCTCCTGAGCCTTCTTGCGGATGAAGTTGTTGACGAGCACAGCGATGAGTAGCACTGCGCCTTTGAACGCAAACTTGCCGTCCTGGTTCCAGCCGGCGGAACCAATACCGTTATCGGACATCGCGATAATCAGCGCACCGACCGAGGCGCCAATCACCGATCCGTAGCCACCTGTGAGTAAGTTGCCGCCCACGACGGCGGCGATGATGTAGAAGAACTCCTGCCCATCGCCCTGGCTGGCCTGGACCGACGTAAAGCGCATGAGCACCATTACGCCGACGAAGCAGCCGACCATCGACACCGTGACGAACAGGCCGGTCTTGACCCGACTCGCCGGCACGCCAATAGCGCGGGCCGCTTCCTTGTTACCGCCAACCGCAAAAATCCAGTTGCCCCACTTGGTCTTGGTGAGCACAAACGCACCGATCAAGGTGATCACGATCCACCAGACGATGGACATACGCGTCACGCTGAAACCCTTTCCAACCACTTGTTGGCCGTTGGAGAGGTTCGTGAACACGACCCGGATCGCGAGGCCAATGCCTGCGAGCGTGGTGCCAACGGCAACGAGGCGGCGGCCAAGCTTGTCGGCGGGAGGGTTCGGCAGGCGCCGTTTTTCCAGCCGTACCTCGAGCACAGTGTTTACCGAGAGCAATATGGCCGCGAGAATCATCGCTCCAAACATGCCACTCCTGAATCGCACTGCCTGAGAGTCGTGACGAACGACGAAAGCGAGCACGATGATTGCTGCCACCGTGATGACTCCCACGGTCAACTGCAACGAGCTGGTGATCTTGCCAGCACGACCTCGCGCCGATAGCAACAGCGCAAAGCCAAGGCCGGAGAACACCATCATCGCAATAGCGCGTAAAGCCTGAACGGTGGTGAGCTGCAGGAACGACAGCGTGCCGACCATCACCAATAGGCCAATGAGAACGGCGAACAGAAACGCTTGGATGGGGCGATGCCACTGCATCCGCTCGCGCATCCGGGGCCACATTTGCCGCAGAGCGATCGCGGCACCCGTGGATGCGGCAACGACTGCCACGGCGACGCGTAGCCAACTCGGGAACCACTTCAGGATCTCATTGCGTTCATCTCGATTCAGCACCAAAGGCGTGAGGCACGCAAGCAGAATGAACGACGCCCCCGCAGCGACGATTTTGACGAGCACAGTCGGCGTACGGGTCGACTCCGTCGACTCCGGCGACGTCGGGGACTTGGCACGCGGTGCATATCGGCCGAGCCCGAGGCCGCCGATTCCGACGACGACCGCGACCCCGCCGACGACACTCCACAACACGTTGCTGCTGACCCCGTCGGTTCTATGCAACATGGCAAAACCCACCGCCGCGCCGGCAATACCCACCAACCCGATCAACGCTGTCGTCGGGTGAAGCGACTGGCGACGGATGAACGATTGCTCACACAGACCGGCGCTGAGCAACGCAACACCGACGATCACCAAGGTGAAAAAGATGACGTCGCGGCCGCTGAAGTTCTGCGGTTTGTAGTCGTAGGCGAAGAATCGAAAGAACGGCTTGTAGAAGCGGGTCTCTTCCTTATTGAGGGTGACCGACACCTTGCCCTCTAGACGCTTGGCCAGCACAAGGGTGATGCCCTTCAGCACGAAGAACGTCGCCAACGTAACGATGAAGCTCGGCAGGCCCGTGCGGTTGACGAGGGTGCCGTTGAAGAACCCGATCGTGCCGGCCAACACGAACGCTGCGCCGACCGCCAGCCACATCGGTGCACCGGTATCCATGAAGTACTTGCACATCAGGCCAACCAAGATGCCGGTTGCACCGGTCATCATGCCCGCCGAGAGATCGAACTCGCCGCCGATCATCAGCAGCGCAACGACAACGGCCATGATGCCGAGCGGCGCGGCCGAGTCGAGAAAGATCAGCGTCGTTGCGGCAGTGCCGAATGTGTTGCCGTTGCCCCAGAAGAACGCCCAGACCAAGACGGCGCCGATGATGGCGCCTATCTCGGGCGATACCAGAAGCCGCTGTACTGGGCCTCGGTGCGATATTCGTTCGTCAGCACTCGTGGGTGCCGATACTGCTGGCGCTGCCGCGTTGGCGACGGAGTTTGGCTCAACCACGATCTCACTCATCTGCGTCACTCATGTGCGTCACTCATTTGTCCCCAACAAATCGCGTCTAAGAAATCGTTTCCGAACCCCTCGGAAACTTCGTCAGTGGGTCGGGACCGATGAGGTCCCAACCCACTGCAACCACCCGACAAGCGGGTTACATCATTTCTTCTTAGCGGGTTCCGGCCTTGACCAGATCCTTCACAGCAGCAACGTTGTCCTTGGTGACGAAGCCAGGACCGGTGTACACCGGCAGGCCGCCACCAACGGTGTTGGCGTTGGTGATGTTCAGGTACAAGAACACGACTGCAAGGTAGCCCTGCAGGTACTGCTGCTGGTCAATGGTGAAGGCGGCCTTACCGGATTCGATGTCGGCAAGGATGTCCTCGGACAAGTCAACTGCGCCGACCAACACGGTACGGCCGAGCTCAGCAGCGGCGAGCACTGCGAGGTGAGCGCCGACTGGGCCCGTGGCGAACACGGCATCGATGGTCTTGTCAGCGGCGAGTGCAGCGTTGATTTCGCCCTGCGATGCCACTGGGTCCTTGTCACCCGAGGTCGTGATCTGCACGACTTCGCCCTTGAAGGTTGACTTTGCACCGTTGCAACGAGCCTCGAGACCAACGTTGGTCTGCTCCTGCTTTACGCACAAGATCTTTTTCGCGCCGAGTTCGTTGAACTTGTCGCCCGCTCCCTTACCGGCAACGGTCTCGTCTTGGCCGACATGGGTGATGGCTCCGAGGCTCTTGAACAGGTCAGAACCTGAGTTCATGGTGACGAGTGGGATCTTGGCAGCAACAGCAGCCTTCACCGACGACTCAAGTGCCTTCGGGTCGGCGAGCGACACGGCGATGCCATCAACACCGTCAGCCACGGCCTGATCGATGAAACCGGCCTCAGCCGCCCCATCGTTGTTGGCACCTTGGTACTTCACGGTGATACCGAGGTCTTTACCGGCCTGTTCGGCACCCTTTTGTGCCACTGACCAGAACACGCCATCGTCGCCATGTGTGATGACGGCAATCGTGATGTCCTGACCAGCTGTTGCATTCACGGTCTCGGCTGTTGAGCCGCCCGTTGCGCTGGACGCTGTGGTGGCACCGGTGGTGCCGGCAGTCGTGCCCTTGCTGTCACTGCTGCATGCGGTCGCGAACAAGCCCAAGGCTGCAAACGACGCAAGTACTACACGTGATTTCTTCATTCTGTTGTGTTCCCCTCTGAGGTGTTTGTTTGTTGTTGTGCCGATTGCTCAGCTGATCAGGTGCTCGCCGCGAGTGGCAGCAAGTTCCCGAATGTACGCGACGCTCTTCGAGACGCCGAGTGCAGGACCCTGACCGAGCGGCGGATCGCCGTCGGTGAGGGCCACATCTTGTTCAATCACATACCAACCGGAGTAGCCCCGCGATTCAACGGTGTTCACGAACTCCTCAATCGGTACGTCACCGGAGCCTAACGCAGGGAACAGACCCGCACGCGTGGCAGCGACCAACGTTAATTCACCGGCGCGTAATCTCAACGCAATCTCTGCGGAGACGTCCTTAAGGTGAACGATGCCAATTCGGTCGAAATACGCATCGGCAATCGCCACCGGGTCGGCTTCGCCGAGGAAGAGATGTCCGGTATCGAGACACATCGACACATCGCTGTCCTCGAGGAAACGCTCGATCTCGGGCCGAGTCTGGATGAGCGTGTCGAAATGTGGATGCACCACTTGGGTCATTCCATATTGCGCGACGAGATGATCGATGTCTGCGAGATTCTCGATGAGAGCGTCCCACTCCGCACTCGACAACGGCGGTCGTTGCCAGTTGTTCGGATCGCTCACAACGGCAGTGACGAAGTGCATCCCACCGGCTTCGGACATCATCAGCGCAGCTGTTTCAGCGACCCGCCGAGATTGCTCGATGCGGTCTGGGTCGTGCAGCACCAGCGGCACGAATCCGCCGAGCAGCCCCAGGCCGTGTGCTCGCAATGTGTCACGTATCTCGATCGGTTCGGTTGGAAGCCACCCGATGGCACCGAGTTCGGTGGCTCCGATACCCATCGCAGACATTTCCGACAGCACTCGATCAACGGGGAGTTGAACGCCCCACCCGGGAACCTCGCAGATCCCCCAGGAAATTGGAGCAGCTCCAACGCGGTCGAGCATCGTCATCGTTCCCCCTCCTGGCACGTACGAGTCGGCGTTTCAGCCGTTTTCTTTTTGCCGAACGCTCATACACGATGTAGAGCGCTCTACACAATAGGACAGACTTCTGTATTGTCAAGCGGAAGTTTGTGTGATCGGTCGCGCACCAGTTAGTTGCTACGGTCTGCGCGGCATAAGTAGGGGAAGGAAGCAGTGCGTCGAGTCACGTTGGAAGATGTTGCTGCCGAAGCGGGGGTATCACGCGCGCTTGTCTCGCTGGTGATGCGCGACTCGCCGCGGGTCAGTGTGGCGTCTCGAGCGCTCGTTGTCGACGCTGCGGCCAAGATGGGTTATCGACCGAACCTGATGGCACGCAATTTGGCGTCGCGGCGAACGATGACCATAGGTTTGTTGCTCAACGACTTACATAACCCGTGGTTCGCAGAGATTGCCGATGGCATTCACGACGAGGCGGACACCCACGGATATCGAATCATCCTTGGCACGGGACGACGCTCCGCGGTGCACGAGAACGAGCTACTCGAATCGTTTCTTGCGTTCGGTGTGGACGGCATCATCGTCGCCGGATGTCGGCTCGCTCCCGCGCGTATCGAGCAGGTCGGCGCAGAGGTTCCGCTGGTGTCTGTGGGTCGCGCAATCCGCTCACAAAACGTTGCCACAGTGAACAGCGACGACAGGCTTGGCGCTCGGATCGCAGTGGAACATCTTGTCGGCCTCGGCCACCGCAATATCGCCCACATCGATGGTGGCGGCGGCGCTGGTGCCGCTCCGCGCCGCGCTGGATACCTCGCAGCAATGAAGGCACTTGGCCTCAACAAGTTCGCGAAGGTTCTCCCGGCGGACTTCACCGAACAAGCCGGTTCCGCAGCGGTCGACAAACTGGTCGCGGCACGGGCCATGCCGACGGCGCTGTTCACCTCGAACGACTTGTTGGCCGTTGGTGCGCTGGACCGTCTCGAGCAGGTTGGACTTTCGGTTCCCGGTGACGTCTCCATCGTTGGATATGACAACACCGCGCTCGCCGCGCTGCACCACATCTCACTCACGACGGTCAATCAGCCTCGCGAAGAAATGGGCCGAGTTGCGTTCACGACCCTGATCGGCCGATTCGCTGCGACCGACGACGATCGCGCCGCGCATCATGTGATGTCCCCGGAGCTGATCGTGCGTAGTACAACGCGCGCTATTCAAGGCGGCTGAGTGCGGCGGCCGTTCACAGTCCTCGTACTCGCCACGCTCGCGTGCACGGGGCTGGCATGCGCGTCGCGCACCGTCGTCGAGTCGCCGCTGGTATCCACCACATCGGCCACAACCTCGACAGCGTCACGGAGCGCGGAGTCCTCAGTGGCGATGAATGCGGCCGTGACCGTACGCGCCCACGGTTGCGCTCCGAGGGACGAGCGCGGTGCAGGCTCAATGGTCGAGGGTGGCTACGTCTTGACCGCCGCGCACGTCGTTGCCGGTGCCAGCTCGATTTCGGTTCGGCCGGCCAACAGCACCACAGACCCCATCGCCGCCCAGCTCATGGCGATCGACCCCGTCAACGATCTCGCATTGCTCAGGGTACCGGGGGTCTCGCTCACCTCGCTCGCGCCGTCGACCGCTCGGACCAACGACAGAGGCGTTGCCGTTGTTTTTCGAAACGACGCTCCTGTGGCCGTCTCATTCGCCATTACTCAACCGGTGATCGTGAACATTCTCGACATCTACCAGCTGACCAAGATTCAGCGACCTGGCTACCTCGTCGACATTCGGATTGCTGCTGGCGACTCAGGCGCAGTCCTCGTCGGCCCGGACAACAGAGCGCTCGGTGTTCTGTACGCCCAAAGCCGCGCCGCGGACAATCGCGCATTCGCTACGAACATGTCGGGGCTGACCGCACTTGTGAAATCGGCCAAGACCGTCGATCAAGCAGCCGGCATCAACACAGGCAGGTGTCCATGAATCACAGAACCGTGCCGGTCGGGCGCACCTAGTTCGCGTCGCTGAGCTCCCTGGTCGGCTCGAGCGATCCCTCTCCTCGAACCGAGATGCTGCGAATCTGGCGGCGTTGGCGAGCGGTTGATCCGCCCCACACCCCGCGCTCGTTATGGCTCACGCCCTCGGCCAAGCACTCTTCACGGACGCGACAACCCGCGCAGATTGCAAGGGCCGGCGCCGCGGTTTCTCCGCGCACAGGATAGAAGTTCACCGCAGGCTGCCCGCGACACGCGGCGTCGTTGTGCCACGAAGGACGTCGCGCGAGTTCGGTGATATCGAATTCGTACACGTTGGCCGGATCATCGCGAAACATACTTCCCACGATGGTGTGATCGGCGGGAATGTAGTGAACTTGAGTCAGACCTGCCAGTGATTCGTTACAAGCGAGGTCCTGGCACCTTCAAGATGGGTAGTAATCAGGCGCGAGGAGTGCGGCTCAGGGCAGGCTGCTGCTGGAGCTTGTTCAGCCGCCAACGCCGCCGCCTTGACCACCGTGGTCGTCGACGCCGTCACCATTGGCATCGGTGTCTTGTGAATTCTTGACGCCATCGCCGTCTTCGTCGGCGTCATTGGCGTTACTGATGCCGTCACCATCAATGTCGTCGTCACTATCGATGTCTTTCTCATTCGGGGACGAGTTGAGCAGACCGTCACCATCGGTGTCATCGTCATTGCCGTTCGAGAGACCATCGCCGTCGATGTCTGGATCGACGCTGTTCGACACTTGATCACCGTCGACATCGTCATCGATGCCATTTGGGATGCCATCGTTGTCGATGTCGGGATCGACCTGGTTCGGAATGCCATCACAGTCGGTGTCAATTTTCGACGCGCTCGTGGCGGCGACCGGGCTGGAACCACCACTGAGAATGACGACAACCGGCACCAGCGCGAACAGCGAGGCTGCCCCCGCATGCACGAGCCGCAACCGCAGGCTCCGTTCGGCATAACGACGTGACGTGCTCGGCAACATGGTGAACCCCGACGACCTAGTTGCCAACGCATGGGCGTTGAATAATTGGGACTGTCGCACCAAGTCAAGGTTTCGTCAAGCCAAATTCTGTCAAGGAACCATGAAGGTACGCTGCCTGTTCCCCATCGGCGTAGTTCCGATCATCCCTGCTGAGGCCCTATGCCGCACGGAAAGCGTCGAGCATGCAATCACCGCTCGGCCGATCTCGCACACGAAGTCGAGCCGAAGGTCGTACGACCTTTGACCGATCTATGCCTCAGGACTTGAAGAGGAACTCCTCATCCTCAGCACTGAGGAGCAAACGAACCTCATCAAGCAACAAGGGATTGCCCGCCAACAGCGGATCGGCGTCGACGATGTCGAACGCGGCTTGGCGGGCAAGGCCTACTAGCTCGCGATCGCGACGCAACGACGCCAACTTCAGATCGCTGCGACCCTTCTGCATCGTGTTCATTAGCGTGCCTTCTCCGCGAAGGTCGAGATCGATCTCGGCAAGCTCGAAGCCGTCGGTGCTAGCAACGAGCGCCTCGACTCGCGCGCTCGTCGCTTCGAGTTGATTGGTGACAAGCCAACACACCGATGCGTGCGCGCCACGGCCGACACGACCGCGAAGCTGATGCAGTTGAGCGATACCGAAACGGTCGGCGTCGAGAATCACCATGACTGTCGCGTTCGCCACGTCGACCCCCACCTCGATGACTGTGGTTGCAACAAGCACGTCGAGCTGCTGTGTGCGGAATGCAGTCATCACCTGTTCTTTGTCGGCCGATGGCATACGCCCGTGCAACAGGCCGATGCGGAGACCCTTCAACTCCTGATGCACTAAACGTTCGAAGGTTTCCTGGGCCGACGCGACCTCAAGCTTCTCACTCTCATCGATCAGCGGGCACACCACATAGGCCTGACGACCTGCCGCCACCGCCTCGCGCACGTCACCCCACGCCGCGAGTTCCATCAGCGGACCGTTGGCCCAGTGGGTCGCGATCGGTGTTCGACCAGGAGGGAGCTCATCGAGCACACTGACGTCGAGATCGCCGTACACCGTCATCGCTGCGGTACGCGGTATCGGGGTCGCGGTCATCACCAGCACATCGGGTACCGCCTCACCCGAACCCTTGGTGCGCAGTGCAGCGCGTTGTTCGACACCGAAGCGGTGTTGTTCGTCGACAACGACGACACCAAGACTGTGGAACAGCACACCTTCCTGTATGAGTGCGTGCGTACCAATGACGATGTCGACCGTGCCGTCGGCCAGGCCCGACATGACATCGCGTCGTTCCTGACCACTCACTCGGTTCGTGAGTAATTGGACGTTGAGTTGGCGGTCGCCGAACAGATTGTTGGGATCGGGCACTTTGAAGTCTTCGAGCAACTGGCGCACACCCGCGGCGTGTTGCTCGGCAAGAACCTCGGTCGGGGCCATCAGCGCACCCTGATGCTTACCTTGGACTGCGCACAGTAACGCCGACACGGCGACAACCGTCTTGCCCGAACCGACATCGCCCTGCAGCAACCGATGCATCGGGTGCGGGCCAGGCAGGTCGGCCTCGATGTCGGCAATCGCACGCTGTTGTGCGCCCGTGAGCGCGTACGGCAGTTCAGCGTGAAAACGACGCACCAGCTCTCCACCGACATCATGACGGATGCCGCGTTGCTCACGTTCGAACGCGCGCTTGCGCATCACCAGAACTGTTTGAACACGCAAGAGCTCATCGAAGGCCAAACGACGTCTGGCCTGTTCCTTCTGCCCCATCGTCTCGGGAAGATGGATTTGACGCATCGCTCGATCGCGATCGATGAGGCCGAGCGCGCGGCGGATTGACAACGGCACCGGATCGGCGAAACCACGCGCGGCGCATCGATCGAGCGCGTTCTCCACCCAACCGGCGATCTCCCACGTGTGCAACTGGCTCTTCTCGCTCTGCGGATAAATAGCCACGATCCGGCCCGTGCGGTCGCCGATGAGATCGACAATCGGATTGGTCATCTGCAACCCACCGCGAAAGACGTCGGCCTTTCCGAAGAGCACAACCTGCAGACCCTCGCGCAGTTGGCGTTCGCGCCAGGGCTGATTGAAGAACACCACATGCATCCGCCCCGAACCGTCGCCGACCTGGGCCTCGACCATGGTTCGACGGTTGCGCATCGTGCGCTTCGTCACCGAGCGGACAGTGACGAGCACCAATGCTTCTTGACCTGCGACAAGATCACTGACCCGAGCCTCGTTGGTTCGATCGACCCATCGCCGGGGATAGGTGCTGATGAGGTCGAACACCGTGGTGATACCCATCTCGCCCAGCGCAGCATGCTTCTTGTCGCCGACGCCTTTGAGACGTTCGACGGCAATGTTGTTGAGCTCGCGGAGGGTGATCGGCTCGAGCGTGATCGGCGCGGTTGTCACCGGCTGCGTGTCGGTCGATCCATCGGTCGATCGGTCGTCGGATCCGTCAGCCAACGGCAGGGTCACTCCACGCCGAACAAGTACGGGTACAGCGGTTGACCGCCGCGGTGTACTTCGACTTGCACGTCGGGGTATTCCTCGCCGAGCCAGGCTGTGAGGGCCGCCGTCACGGATGCAGTGGCCTGAGCACCCTCGATGATCGTCACGATTTCTCGGCCTGGCGTGACAAGCGTCTCGAGGAGCGCCATCGATGCCGAGGTCACCGAACCGCTCACGCATACGATGCCGTCGCCGCGAACAATACCGATCCAGTCGCCGACGGTGATTTGTCCGGCGTCACTGTTCGTGTCACGCACGGCCTGGGTGACCTCGCCCGTGGCCACCGACTCCGCAGCCTCGGCCATTTCGATGCCATTGACATCGGCCATCGCCTCGGGGTCGTACACAACGAGCGCGGCGAGCGCCTCGGGCATGCTTCGGGTGGGGACGACCACGACCTTCTTGGCCGTGAGCGCATTGAGTTGTTCGGCAACGGGAATGATGTTTTTGTTGTTGGGGAGAACGATCACCTGATGTGCGTTCACAGCCTCGACCGCGGCGAGCAGTTCGGCAGTTGAGGGGTTGAGCGTCTGCCCGCCCGTGACCACACCTTGCACGCCGAGCTGATCGAACAATTCGGACAGGCCTTCGCCGCTACACACGGCCACAACCGCACACGTCACCGGAGGCATGCCAGCCGCGCTGGGACCGCGTGGTACGAGTACACCTGGCGACTCACCGGTGAGCGATGCCTCGCGGTGCGCATGTTCTTCAGCAACCTCTTCGAACAGATCGGTGACGCGGATCTGATGCGGGCGTCCGTCATTGTCGAGCGCTGCTTCAATCGCTGCACCGATGTCGTTGGTATGCACGTGACAGTTCCATAGGCCATCGCCGCCGACGACAACGATGGAGTCGCCGATCTGACCCCATGCTTGTTTGAATGCCTCGATGTTTTCGTCAGGCAGATCGATGAAGTACATCACTTCGTAGCGGAGCTCGCTGACGTCGCCCTCACCACGATGGGCCACGCGCTCGAACGGATCGAATGCCGTGTCACCAAAGTCGACTGCTACCGGCAGGGGCTCGCCGTCCACAACATAGAGCGCGGCATCGAGGAACAGCATGAAACCCGCGCCGCCGGCATCAACGACTCCGGCCTCTTTGAGTACCGGCAACATCTCGGGCGTGCGATCGAGCGCCGAGCGTCCGGCCGCTCGCGCGGCTCGCAACATGACCGACAACGAGGCACCGTCTGCCGCCGACGCCTGCGCGGCGTCGGCAGATTCGCGAACGACGGTGAGGATCGTGCCCTCGATCGGTTTCAGCACAGCTTGATACGCAGCAACTGAGGCGTTCTTCAACGCCTCGGCAACTTTGGAGGCCGTGCCATCGGTGGCCCCTTTCATCGTGTTGGCGATGCCCCGAAGTATCTGACTGAGAATGACGCCGCTGTTTCCCCTCGCGCCCATCAGCGAACCGTGACTGATGGCGTTACAGGTAGGGTCGAGTTCGGCACCACTCTTTTCGAGCTCGGCCACGACTGCGTCGAGCGTGCGTGCCATGTTCGTGCCGGTGTCGCCATCCGGGACGGGATAGACGTTGAGTCTGTTGATGCCGGCCGCGTGGGCCTTCATCGTGTCGCGGAAGGTAATCACGGTGTTGCGCAGGGCATCCGCCGAGAGCCGTTCAAGGGTAGGCACGCAAGGCATCGTACAGAACCAGCCGAGCAACGGCCTGATCTTGGGCCCGGAGACGCAGCCAATCGCTGGCCCAATCAGCTGTTGGAGAATCGGAACGCGCTGATAGCCTTTGACGACTCGATCGACCCTTCTGGGAAAGAGAAACGCTCATGGCAGCAGTATGTGAAATTTGCGGCAAGGGCCCTTCATGGGGCATGTCCGTGTCGCACTCCCACCGTCGCACCAAGCGCCGCTGGAATCCAAACATCCAGCGGGTGCGCGCGCTTGTGGGGAAGACCCCAACGCGTCTGAACGTCTGCACCGGCTGCATCAAGTCGGGCAAGATCGTCAAGGCCGGCTGAGGTTCCGACCGTCATGCAGGGCGTCATCAAGTCCTACGATCCCGGCAGCGGCGATGGTGTTGTCATCTGCGACACCGACCTGAACGACTACGACCTTGCGGCAAACGCCTTGCAGGGTTCCATCTTTCGCATGCTCCGCCAAGGGCAGCGTGTGGTGTTTTCTCTCGACACCGACGGCAGGGCCACCGGGCTCCACCTTGGTAGCGAGATCGATATGGGTACGCCCGATCATCATTGATCGGGCGTTTACTTTTTTTCTCCCCGAAGCTTTTGGCGCACCAACGCGTCACCTAGGAGACTTCTTCCATGAGCGGCACGAGCACGAACACGCGTCTTCAGCAGTGGGTCAACGACTGGGCCGCGATCTTGCAGCCCGACAGCGTCTACTGGTGTGACGGCGGCGCAGACGAGTACGAACAACTGTGTCAAGCACTTGTCGACTGTGGCACCTTTACCAAGCTCGACGAGGCCAAGCGCCCAAACAGTTACTGGGCGCACAGCGATCCGGGTGACGTCGCTCGCGTCGAGGATCGCACGTTCATCTGCTCGACCAACGCCGCCGATGCCGGACCCAACAACAACTGGCGCGACCCGGCCGATATGCGCAAAGAGATGACCGACCTCTTCACCGGAGCGATGAAGGGCCGCGTCATGTACGTGGTGCCCTTCAGCATGGGTCCGCTCGGCTCGCCGATCGCGCACATCGGCGTGCAACTCACGGACTCCCCCTACGTAGCCGCCAACATGCGCATCATGACGCGCATGGGTCAAGGAGCGCTCGACGCTCTCGGCGACAACGAATGGGTGCCTTGCCTGCATTCCGTTGGTGCCCCGCTCAACCCGGGTGACACCGATTCGTCGTGGCCGTGCAACCCAGACAACAAGTACATCGTGCACTTCCCCGAGACCCGCGAGATCTGGTCCTTCGGGTCGGGCTATGGCGGCAACGCGCTACTCGGCAAGAAGTGCTTTGCGCTCCGGATCGCTTCGGTGATGGCCCGCGACGCCGGATGGTTGGCAGAGCACATGCTGATTCTCAAGCTCACCAATCCTGTGGGCGACGCGAAGTACATCGCTGCCGCGTTTCCCTCGGCCTGCGGCAAGACAAACCTTGCAATGCTCGTGCCAACGATTCCGGGTTGGAAGGCCGAGACAATCGGCGACGACATCTGCTGGATGAAGTTCGGCGACGACGGCCGTCTCTACGCGATCAACCCCGAGTCCGGCTTTTTTGGCGTTGCTCCGGGCACCGGCTTCGACACCAACGCAAACGCCATGGAATCGCTGTGGGGCAACAGCATCTTCACCAACACTGCGCTCACCAGCGACGGCGATGTGTGGTGGGAAGGCATGACTGATACGGCACCCGCCCGGGCGACCGATTGGCGCGGCCAGGTCTGGACCCCTGAGTCCACAACGCCGGCGGCCCATCCAAATGCGCGATTCACCGCCCCTGCCGCGCAGTGCCCATCGATTGCGGCCGAGTGGGAAGATCCCGCTGGCGTGCCGATCTCGGCGATCTTGTTCGGAGGCCGACGCCGCACCACGGTGCCCCTCGTGACGCAGGCATTCGACTGGGAACACGGTGTCTTCTTGGGGTCGATCATGGCGTCTGAGACAACAGCCGCCGCCCAGGGCGCGGTGGGGCAACTGCGCTTTGACCCCATGGCCATGCTGCCGTTTTGCGGCTACAACATGGGCAACTACTTCGGTCATTGGCTCAAGGTCGGCGCGAGCACCGATGCCGACAAGCTCCCAAAAATCTTCTTTGTCAACTGGTTCCGTCGCGACGACGACGGCCGCTTTCTGTGGCCTGGCTATGGCGAGAACAGCCGAGTACTCAAGTGGGTATTCGAACGAGTCGCTGGCACAACCGATGCCGTTGCCACACCCATTGGCTACCTTCCATCCGCTGAGGGCCTTGATACGGCTGGCCTCGCGGTGGACGACGATGACCTCGCCACGTTGCTCTCGGTCGATGCCGTCGGTTGGACCGCTGCAATCCCTCAGATTCGCGTGCACTTCGCTCAGTTCGGCTCGGCGCTGCCACCCGAACTCGACGCGGCACTCGACACTCTCGAGGCACGCCTCGCCAACGTCTGAGTAGTGCGTCGCGCTCGTCCGCTTGTCGTGGTCTCACGTTGAGTTTTCGTAGTTGCCCGTCGGGCTAACCTCGGGCGACGTTGCAACGAGGCCCGTCGCGTTGGTTCGGGGGACGACGATGAAGACAGTGCCGTTCACCCTGGTGACAGCCGCTCTCGCGGTCTGCGCCGGATTGAGCCCGCAAGCTCATATGGTGCGAGCCGAATCCGGACCCTCTGGAGCTACCTACCAGATAGTGACGGTGTGCGCATCGGGTTCGATGACGGTGCGCGCCGATGCCACCGCCGTTGGCGGCTCGGGCGACATCAGCTTCGATGTCGTTGCCGGTGGCACAACGACGCCACTGACGGTCCCACGCGGAGGC
>JANLPV010000076.1:0-23518 GCA_031367435.1 Actinomycetes bacterium
CACGACATGGAATGTGATCGGCCAACAGGTGGTGATGGCCAACATCATGTTCAACGGTGCCGTCTTGAACTACGACCAGTGGGACGGCTACCCGAAAGATCGTCAACGCATCCTGCAGCATCTCGCCGACGCCGCTGTGCCCAACGCGATCGTGCTGAGCGGCGACATTCACCTTGCAGGGGTTGCCTTGCTGCGCCCGGGCGGTCCCGGTGTCGGGCCTGCAGTGGCCGTCGAGTTTGTCGACACGTCGATCTCGTCGGGCGGACTCGTCAGCGCGTCGGTTACCGATCTCGTGAAGTCGTTCCCCGACATCGTCGATGTTGAGTTGGCGCACCGGGGATACACGCTGCACACCGTGACCCCTGCGCACTGGCAGGCCGCCTATCGCGTCGTGACCGATGTGGCTGACGCTGAGTCACCCGTCACTACCTACAAGACCTTCGTGGTCGACGTGGGCGCGTCAGCCGTACGAGTGGAGGGCTAATGGTCTTTCGACCCACGCGTGGCGGTTATCGCGAGAACCGCTTCAACGAGCGAGAGTGCAAGCCAACCGCCTTTCATCAACACATCGACGCAATTATCAACGGAGGGATCGAGCCATGAGCACGAACAACAACGGCAGGTACGAGGGCAAGGTAGCTGTGATCACCGGGGCAGCGAGCGGGCTGGGCGAAGCAACCGCACGCTTGCTCGTCGCCGAGGGCGGTCGCGTGATCATCGCCGACTACGGCGCCGAGCGCGGTGAGGCGGTTGCCGCCTCACTCGGCGATGCGGCGAGATTCGTGCGATGCGATGTCACTTCTGAAAGCGACGTTGCCGAGGCAATGGATGTTGCTGTTGCGATGTGGGGCCGCCTCGATGGCGCGTTCGCGAACGCCGGCATCGTCGGCGTGATCGGGCCCATCGAGCAAACACCAATGGACGATTTTGATCGCACTATGGCGGTGCTGATCCGCGGCGTCTTCGTGACGATCAAGCACGCTGCGCGCCAGATGATTGCGTGTGGCAACGGAGGCGCGATCATCGCCACGTCGAGTGTCGCAGCCGTGCAGGGTGGGCTCGGTCCGCACGCCTATGCAATGGCCAAGGCAGGCGTTGTCGGTCTGGCGCGCTCAGCTGCAGCTGAGCTCGCGCGTCAAGGAATTCGCGTCAACGCGATCGCCCCAGGTTCGATTCCGACCGGAATGACTGCACACGTGATGGCCGGCGATCCCGATGCACTCGAAAAGACGGCCGAGCGTCTTGCGGCCGTGTCTCCGCTTGGGCGCTCGGGTACGCCCGTCGATATCGCCGAGACCGCCTTGTTCCTACTCGGTAATGCCGGCAGCTATATCAGTGGTCAATGCATCGTCGTCGATGCCGGGGTCACCGCCGGCGCATCGATGAGCGCGGCGTGGGCGCGTCCAGGAATGATGGTCGCGCGCTAATCGCGCGTCCGCGCTGACTATCCGTCGACTGACGCCACGTCGACCAACGACGCCAGTCGCCGCGATGGAACGACGCGCTTCACGGCCAACTCCAGCAATTTCGCGCCGCCGACCGACACCGCGCACACGGGAATCAGACGAAAATCGCCGGCGAGTTCGGCCACCACGATGATGCCGACAAGCGGCGTGCGAGTGCCGACCGCGATACCCACAGACATCGCGGCCAACATGCCGTCCCAATGCGATCCGGGCAAAGTGACGCCTGCCTTGGTCAGGCCCTCGAAACAGAGCAATGCCGCTCCGGCTGCGACTGCCATCGAAGGCGAAAAGATGCCCCCCGGCGCGCCCGAACCAACCGATGCCGTCGTGGCGATGAGCTTGCCGAAGCAGAGCGCGAGCGCCAAGCCAACCGTGGCGCCCGTCGCGCCCTTGCGAATTGCCTCCATGCCATTGCCCGACGTGAGCGGTACGAGGGCCACGGTGAGACCACCAACGACGGCGAAGGCGATCGAGCGCAACCAGACGCGCCTGCACTCGGCAATGGGCGCACTGCGCGGAGTGACGCGTTGACGCAACGAGAAGAACAGGCTTGTTGCCAGCAGTGCCGGGACGAGTCCAACTGCGGCGTGCACGAACGCGCCGGGGCGAAGCGGATGATCTCCTGAGGCAAAGATGCGTTCACCGCCGAGGAACCACACCGAGATCGCCCAGCCAAAGATTCCGCCTGCGAACGCACAGCCAGCGGTGCGACGCATCGGCTGATGCACGACGTGTTCGCGCACATATAGGAACGCTCCGATGGGAGCGTGGTAGGCAGCGGCAAACGCAGCGGCGATGCCGGTGACGGCAAGATCCGCTGGGGGACGCTTCACGAGTCGACCCAACCATGCACCGAAGCTGCCGCCGGTCTCGAGAATGGCAGCTTCGCGACCGAGCGAGGCCAGCGAGGCCATAGCAACCCAAGTGCCCGACGAACGAACCAGCGTGCCGCTCACGCTCGGGCCGGAGCCAAGACCGCGCGCCGCGTCGGCAACGGCGGTGAGACCCAGTCGTTCGTGTCGCCATCTTTGAGCGACCCGACCGATCCAGGCGGCGGCAACAAGCCCAAAGGTCACAAGGCCAAAGACCACGAGACGATGCGAATTCTGCGCAACCGTGGTTGATGAGCGGTCACCGCCAACGTGGTCGAGCGTGAACAGGATCGACTCACGAAACAAGCGGGCGAACAGCGCGCCAAAGGCCGAGACCGTCAACGCAAGAACGAAGGTGAGGAGCAACCCGCGAAGCCGGGCGAGGTTCGGCACGGGCCTAAGCACGGCGCTGTTGACAAGGTGGTTTAGGTGAACGGTCGGTGTAGGCCGATGGCGTCTGAGCGGTCATGGATGAGCAAGCCGGTGTTCGCGGTACCAGTCGATGAGCGCGGTCGTTGAGCTGTCATGGATGACCGGGCTCGACGATTCGGTACCGGCGGGGGCCGACAACTCTGGCGTTATCCGATTCGCAAGTGCCTTGCCCAACTCGACACCCCATTGGTCGAAGCTGTTCACGTCCCACACGCAGCCCTGCACGAACACCTTGTGCTCATACAAGGCAATGAGCTCACCGAGCACACGCGGTGTCAGCCTGGGCGCGAGGATCGTGGTGCTCGCACGATTGCCCGTGAAGACGCGATGCGGCACCTGATGCTCAGGCATGCCTTCTGCGGCAGCTTCGGCAGCGGTCTTGCCGAACGCCAACGCCTCGGTTTGTGCGAACAGGTTGGCCATCAACAGATCGTGATGGTCGAGATAAGCATGGTTGGGGTGCGCGAAGCCGATCATGTCGACCGGCACGTGTCGCGTCCCCTGATGCAACAACTGATAGAACGCGTGCTGGCCGTTAGTGCCCGGCTCGCCCCACACAATCGGGCCAGTGTCGCCAACGACTGCGGTGCCGTCGCGGTGCACACCCTTGCCGTTGCTTTCCATGTCGAGCTGCTGCAGATATGCCGGGAACCTGCTGAGGTCGTGGGCATACGGCAGCACGGCATGGCTTTGTGCTCCCAGCACATTGCTGTTCCACACACCCAACATCGCCATGATCACGGGCACGTTCTCGGCAAGCGGCGCGTGCAAGAAGTGTTGATCGACGGCAGCGAAACCGTCGAGGAATTCACGAAATCCATCGGGGCCGATCGCCAACATCAACGTGAGGCCGATCGCTGAGTCGACCGAGTATCGGCCACCCACCCAATCCCAAAAGCCGAACATGTTGTCGACATCGATGCCGAACGCGGCGACGCCTTGCGCGTTGGTGGACACCGCCGCGAAGTGTCTGGCCACGGCCGCGTTATCGGTGCCGACGCCGAGGCCATCGAGGAGCCAGGCGCGTGCGGTCGAGGCGTTGGTGAGGGTCTCAATCGTGGTGAAGGTCTTGGATGACACCACAAACATCGTCGAGGCCGGATCGAGGCCATCGAGGTTCTCGGCGATGTCGGCACCATCCACATTCGACACGAACCGACACTCGATGTCGGGGTGCTTGAAAGCTCGTAAAGCCTTATACGCCATAGCCGGGCCGAGGTCACTGCCTCCGATGCCGATGTTGATGATCGTGCGAATCCGCTGGCCGGTGTGTCCGGTGAACTCACCACTGCGAACCCGACCGGCAAAGTCGGCCATGCGATCAAGCGTGGCGTAGACGTCAGGCACGACGTTGTGCCGCGTGCCCGATTCGTCGGCAACGGTGATCACGGCATCACGCGGCGCTCGAAGCGCGGTATGCAGAACTGCACGATCTTCGGTGGAGTTGATCCGCTCACCTGCAAACATTGCATCGCGTCGACGTTGCACCCCGGATGTCTCTGCAACGGCCATGAGGCACTGCAGTGTCTCGCTCACTACGCGTTGTTTGGAGATGTCGACGCGAAGATCGGCGACGGTGAACGTGAGTGACTCAGCACGGGTCGGATCGGTCGCGAAGAGGTCGCGAAGCGACGCAACAGGCGCCGAGTGAGCAAGCGCAAGCAGTGAGGACCACTCTGGCGTCGACGTAATATCCACGAAGTCGACGTTAGCTGGGCGGCAACCCAGACGCCGCGGCCGCGTCGAGCACCAACGTTGTGCCCGAGCGCTTGACGTGCGATATCGGCTGGTCGCCCCGACGCTGCAACCACGCGGCGAGTGCCTCGGCTTTTGAGAAACCGGAGACAAGCACAAGGCGCGCGCGGGCGGCGTTCACCACGGGCGGCGTGATCGTCATACGGACACGTCCGCGATATTGGCTGCTCATGGCAACACGGCTCGGACTGTCGATGACACGATCACCAGGGGGCCAGGACGCCGTATGGCCATCGTCGCCGATACCGAGGTGGACGATGTCGAGTGGCGTTTCGCCGAGCGCACGTGCATAGCGATCGGCCGCCCGGTCGAGTGATCGAGCCGATACCGGCATGAGGTGCACGGCACCTTTGCGAATCGCCACGTGACGTAATAGGTGCTCGGCCAGATCCGTCGCGTTGCGGTCGGGGTCGCCATCCGGGGCAACCCGTTCATCGACCTGAAACACCTGCACACGCTGCCATGGCACGTCGTGTGTCGTGAGTGCCGCGAGCGCATCGAACATCGATGCCGGTGTTGCGCCGCCACTCAACGCGATGCGACACTCCCCACGCAAGCGCACGGCTGCGCGTATTCGGCGCGCCATCCACTGCGCCGCGAGTTGCGCTGCATCGTGTGCGGTCTCGCCGACGAGAATCTTCACAACGTCAGGTTGTCACATCGATAATGCCCAAGGCGCGTGGTGCCGCGATCAGTCGGTTGCTTCGAGTTCGGCGGCACCGAGGTAGCTGCTCTCGAGCAAGTGCCGGTTTGCGGCAAGGTGCTTCGCGTCGCCCTGCAGCGCCAGCGTGCCGTGACTGAGCACATACGCCCGATCGGCGACGTCGAGCGCAAGATGCACATGCTGCTCGACGAGCAACACGCCAGCTCCGGTTTCGTCAGCGATCCGGCGTAATACGGGGAGTAGCCGCTCGACGATGATTGGCGCAAGGCCCAGACTCATTTCGTCCACCATCAGCAATTTCGGGTCGGTGGTCAACGCCCGACCCATCGCCAGCATCTGCTGCTCGCCTCCTGACAGCAGCCCAGCTTTGCGGTCCATCAGCTTCTCAAGCGCCGGAAAGTAGCCGAGTGCTTGATCGAGATTTGCTGAGCCTTTCGCTGCACCGAGTTTGAGATTTTCTTTCACTGTGAGTTGAAAGAACAGGCTTCGATCCTCGGGCACATGCGCCAGCCCTTCGCGCGCAATCATGTGCGCGCGGCGACCCCTCACCGACTTGCCCATCACACGGATATCGCCGCTGATGATGGGGTTGAGCGCCGAGGTTGTGAGCAACGTTGTTGTCTTGCCCGCACCGTTTGGTCCGAGCAGCGCAACAACCTCACCCTCGTTGACGACGAGATTGAGGTTACGCACAACCGGTACGCCGTTGTAACCAGTGGAGAGATCGTCGATCTCGAGCAGTGCCATTAGTGATTCTCCTCCTGCGCGGATTGCCCAAGATATGCCTCGATAACACGCGGGTTCTTTTGGATCTCCGACGGAGTGCCCTCCGCGATTTTCAAGCCGAACTCGATCACGTAGATGTAGTCACACACGTTGAGCACAAGACCCATGTCATGATCGACCAGAAAGATCGTGGAACCCGCGTCGATGATGTCGCGCAGACGCGCTCCGAGAACTTGCGACTCGGCACTGTCGAGGCCGGCGGCCGGTTCATCCATGCACACCAACTCGGGGCGAGCAGCGAGGGCGCGTGCGGCACTTACTAACTTGCGTTGACCCTGGCTGATCTCGTTGGGCATCTTGGCGGCAAGGTCGCTGATGCCGAGCACGTCGAGCGCCCATTCAGTAGCCGAATCGTCTCGCTTGCGTCGCGGCGCAACAAGGTCGGCGAAGAAGCTTCCGAGCGACTGCCGTTCAGCGGCCACCTGCAGGTTCTCACGAATGCTGAGATCGTCGAACAACTCAAGCGATTGCCATGTGCGACCAAGTCCAAGCTTGGCCCGTCGGTGTGGTGCGAGTGCACCGATTTCACGACCGGCAAACTCGATGCGACCAGTGGTGGGCACAAAGCCAGTGATGCCATCGATAAAGGTTGTCTTGCCTGCGCCGTTCGGGCCGATCAGGCCAACGAGCTGGCCCTTCTCTACACGAAAGTCGACCTCATTCACCGCCTTGAGGCCTCCAAAGGTCACAGACATCCCGTTGGTCTGCAGCAACGCGGTCATGATCCAGTACCGACTTTCTCTGCATCTGCAGTTGGCGGTTGTTGATGTTCGATTTCGGCGGTTGCGACCCCCGGAGGTCTCAACCTGAGTCTCATCGCGAACCCCGCATGGCGGATTGCGCCGGAAATACCTTCGGGGTTCTGGACCGAGGCGATGATGAGCCCGAGCCCGCCAAGAATGAGTGTGAACTCACTCGGCACACCGAGCTTCTCGCTGAGGAACGTAAACACGAGTCCACCCGCAACCAGAAAGCCGCCGCTAATCGATCCGTAGACGCTGGCGATGCCGCCAAGATAGGCAAACGCGAAGAAGGTGAGCGACTGCACGTAGCTGAACTTGTCCGGCGTCACGCTGCCGAACCGGTAGGCCGACACCGCACCACCAACGCCAGCGATGAACGCCGACACCGCGAATGCAAGAATCTTCATGCCCGACACATTGACCCCCGAGGCCGCAGCAGCGCGCTCGTTCGAGCGTGTCGCGAGCATCCGCCGGCCAGTGGCGGATCGGCGCAAGTTGGCAACGGCGTAACAGAGAATGACGACCACAATGAGGCAGAACATCGCAGTCATCGGGTTGGGCTGTTTACCGTCGCCGGCAATCAGACCGAGGATCTTGTATTGCACATCGCGTGGCTGCGATATGAGTTTGGGCACCTTCACCGCGGCACCGACAAAACCGCCGTTGACAGAGTTATTGCCGAAGATCGTCTTGTCGATCGCAACAGCGAAGGCCAATGTGACAATCGCCAAGTTCACGCCACGCACACGCAAGGCCGGCAACGCCACCAAAACACCGACCAACATCGCCACCAACGCGCCGATCAGAATCGGAATGGGAAACGGCACATGATGTTCGGTGGTGAGCTTCGAGACCAAGAATGCCGAGATACCTGCGAAGGCCATCTGCGCCAACGAGATCTGCCCGATGTAACCGGTGATCACCACGACGGACAAGCAGATGATGATGCCGATCAGCGAGTTCGCCAACGCCAACCGGAACACGGGTCCAAAGATGAACAACCCGAAGACCGCCGCAGTGAGCGCCAGCGCGGGGCCGCCGTAACGTATTGCCCATCGAGGTGGCGTCGGCGAGAACGGAAGCCGACCCGCACTGATGGCACCACGGGTCGGCAAACTCTTGCCGCGTAGGAACAGCACCAACACGATGATGATCAGCGGAAGCATGCGCTCCATGCCCGGGAACGGCCCAGAGCCAGACTTCGGGTACCAGTGATGCTGTGCCTCGAGATACTTCACGAGACCGAACTGCATGCCGAGCATCATCGCCGCGAACGTTGTCCAACCAAACGAGGTGAAGCCGCCCACCAGCGCGGCCGTCAGCGCCGGGATGATCAGCGCTGGGATCACGGCCGGATCAACGGTGCGTAGCACGGTTGCCGCAAAGATGCCGAGCAGTCCGGTGATGAGCGTCGAGATCACCCAGTTGGCACCGGCGAGGAACTCGGGAGAAAAGCCGAGCACTACTGCGCCCTTTTCGTTCTCCGAAGCGGCGCGAGTCGCGAGACCAAAACGGGTGAGTTGAAATAACGCGTACAACGCAACCGTGAGCACGATCACCAAAATTGCGATCGCCAACTCATCTGACGTCATGCTGACGCCAAGCGGCAATTTCATCGGCTTCGTATTGCTGAAGAAGGGAATCGGTTCGAGCGCGAATGGCTGAATCGAAAAGCGGCGCACGATGACGGCGGGGAGGTACAAGAACAAGCCGATGCTGGCCACCACTTTGGCGAGCGGTGGTGCGGCACGTAACGGCCGAAAGATCAAGAAGTGCAAGGCAAGGCCGAGCAGAACAGCAAACACCAATGCAATGAGCAGTGCCGGCCAGAACTGCATGTCTGGCCCGAATGAAATGCGTGTCGGGATATCGGGAAGGTCGAGCGTCGATGTTGCATCGAGCTTGTGCACGATGCCTTCGATCAACGCAAACGGGTTAGGTAGCGGCGGCAGAAACAGGTCACCGTCCTTGCGGAGTACGGCATACACGTAGGCGATGTACATCGCGATCGCGCTGTTCGCGAAGTTCACCACCCCCGAGCCGCGATAGGTGACAACAACTCCGAGCGAGATGGCGGCGATGAGCGCGCCACTGGCAAGACCGGGACCGGTCAGGAACTGGTTCCTGGTGTTCGTATCGATGAGCGCCCACGACACCATGACGAGCGCGCTCACACCAATGAACCACTGTAGATACTTCGTTATCGAGCCCCTCATGGCCCTGCCCCCTCGCTGAATGTGGCCCCCGGTTTGCAAGGTGGGGACACCGCAGTCACGGTGCCCCCACCCCAAATCAGATCAGTTCCAGTGTGTAGGTCACACCTTCGTGACGTCGATTGCCTTGCCGTTCAGTCCATCAGCGATGCTCGCCCACGCGCCGTCCTTGAACTGCTGGATGCCCATCTGCGAAGCACACACTGACACGAAGATCGGCAGCCCCAAGATGACCTGCTTACCGCAGTTGAGTGGGCCAGCCTGCAACATCATCGGACCCTTGAAGCCACGAATTGCAGCGTCGAGCGTCGCGAAATCGACGGTGCCCTTGCTGGCGTTCACGAACTTGTCGAAGGTCATCAGGTTCGAGAACTCGGGACCGGCAAAACCGGTGTACTCGAGCGTCGTTGCATTGGGTGCGGGCTTGCCGTACTGCTGCACCTTGGCGATGTAGGTCTTCATACCGCTGTCAAGGTCGGGCTGGAAGTAGCTGTAGCCGTAACCACCAAAGTACCAACCGTTCGGAACTGGGCCGGTCTCACCAGTGATCGTCTTGAGGTGATCGGTCATCGGCGTGCCGAAGCACAGACCAGTGGTCACCACGATCGGTGTGATGGCGAGCGCCTTCATCGCGTCGAAAACGTTGATGCACTGCTGGATCGTGATGATCGGCACCAGCACATCGGCCTTGTCTGCACCAACAGCTTTCAACGCTGCTTGCACATCTGATGCCGATGCGGTGTTGTCGATGCCGACGAAGGTGAATGCAATACCGGCTTTGTCCATCACTGGCTTGAACAAGAAGTCAGCTGCTGCTTTACCGGCTGCGTTGTTCTGCGCCAAAATGGCGACCGACTTTGGCTTCGGTGAGAGGCCCGAGGCGACATAGCCGCCCATACCGGTGATCACACCAGGCGAACCAGCGGTGAACGCTTGGCCTGCAGGCGTGGTGAAGTCATCTGAGGTCACGCCGTTACCGACGATGACTGGCTTCTTACCGTTCAACGAGTCGTACAACTCCTTGTTGCCGTTGAGGATCGTGCCAGTGATGACCACCGAGATCGTGGCGTCGTTGGCGAACTGGGTGCCGCACTTCGCGCCGTCTTCGGCAACCGACACCTTGCACGGCACGATTTCGATCGGATGACCGGCTGCTCCGCCAAGTTCTTTGTTGATGTAGTCACGCGCAGCCTCGATGCCGATGGTGTTCTCCGGGAAGAAGTCCTCATCGTTGGCGTAACCAACTTTGATGCTGTCGCCCGATGCTGCACCGGCAGTACCACCGGTGTAATCGAGCGCCCATTTGTTGAGCTCGTCACCCGCGCTCGACACCGTTGTGGTGACCTCGCCTGAGCCGATTGGAGTGGAGACGACCGAGGTCGTATCAGCAGTCTTGGTCGTACCTGACGTTGTGGCCTTCTTCGTCTCCGAACATGCGCCGGCGATAAGACCGAGCACCATGACCGAGGCGGCAAGCGTGTAGCTGCGTTTCCTCACGTGAATCCCCCTGGAGTGTTGACCGACCGGAGTCGGCGTGCGCTACCGCCGGATCACGGTAGTGCATTGTTTCTAGCCGATGTGACCGATGTTACGTCGACACGCACGCGTCCGATGACACAAAATAAATCGCGCGGTTAATTACGACGGCATCCGTTGGAATTTTTAGCTGTCAGGATTTGTGCTGTCGGTTTCTGATCGGCTTGCGAGAAAGGCGCCGAGCAGAACAACCGCGCAACCCAACACGCTCAGCAACGCGACTGTCTCGCCGCGCACGGCCGCACCGAGCAAGAGTGCGACAACGGGGATGACATACGTGGTCATCGACGCGCGAGTGGAACCAACTCGCCCGGCCAGGGTGCCCGCGGCCACGAAGGCCACCGCCGAACCCAAGACACCGAGTGCAACGTTCGCGAACAATGCGTGCCAGGAAAATGACGACGCCGGAATGGCAGTGACACCAAACGGAGCGAGCAACAACGCAGCAATCCCAGCCGCCCTCCACAGCACTGGCAGCGCGCCGTACTTCTGCTGAAGGGGCACCACCAGGTTGATCGCGAGACCATACGAGCACAAGGCGAGAACGATCAGGCCGACGCCAACGGCTGAGCTCGTACCGTTGCGCAACGACGGCAACCCAATCAGCGTGATGCCCACAGTGCCGACCACGAGACCCATGCGCTGTCGGGCACCGGGCGGACGGCGCAACAGGATCGTGGCCACCACGGCCACGAAGATGGGCGTACCGCCGTTGAGCATGCCCGCGACACTGCTCGACACTCGCTGCTCTGCGAGGGGAAACATGCTGAGCGGAAATGCCATCCACAACACCGCGACGAGCGCGACCCTCGGCCAATCCTGTCGTTCAATTCTGCTGTGGGCGCGCCGTACGCACGAAAGCGTTGCGAATCCGAGGACAACACGCATCCACGTGATGAGCATCGGCTGGAACGAATCGAGTGCCTCGGCAATAAAGAAGAACGAGGCACCCCACACGCCGCCGGCAACAGCCAACAGCGCCCAGTCGAAACCATGGAACGACTCGCGGTTGCTGCCTTCGGCGGTGGATACAAGTGACGACGATCTCGACATGGACAGTGCACGCTATCGAGCGAACACGGACGCGTGTCAGCCGCGACCGACGAGGTCGAGACTCCCCATGATCGCTTGTTCGTGCGCGCTACGAGCTTCGATCAACGCACGCCACAGATCGATCTGTACCTGATCACCTGTCGCGTAGGCGCCTTCAATGCCCTCACTGAGCCACCGGCTCGCGGTGCCGTACCACTCAACCACGTCAGCTAACTGCAGCGACGTGGGCGAGCCGGCGTCGCGACCCGAGGCAAACGCCAAGGCGGCGACCTCCTCGTGCATCCATGCGATCTCGTTCACGGCTCGAACGGACAGGTTGCGCAGGATCTGATCGATCATTCCCATCGCAACTCGGGCAGGCTCGTTCTCGACGTATGGCAGCACCTGCTCGCGGAGGTCACGGGCGATGCCGAGCAGAATCTGATCAGTGGTTGGCTTGCTCAGCATGTCAGTTCGGGCCTTTCATAGATCGAGAATTCATCGCATCGAGAATGGGTTCGAGTTGCTTGCTTGCGCTGATCCACATTCCACCGCCGAACACGACCGAGTTCATGTTGAACACCGACGCCAAGAGCGTGTTCTCATCGCGGCTGTAGGCGGCGCCTCCCTCAAGGAGTCGACGTACGGTGCCGATGACGCCGAGGATGAGAAAGTACGTCACCGTCACCGGATTGACTTGTGCTTCGTTGAGCCCAGTGAGCTCGCGGTAGCGCTCGCAGAAACCGGCCACGCCTGCGTCATCGAGTAGATCAGGTGGAGCGATCTGGGCGACGGCCTTGAAGTAGCCGATGTCCTCTCTGGGATCACCAATCGATGCCAACTCCCAGTCGAGAATTTCGAAGTGACCATCGTCAGCGAGCATGAGGTTCGCGCTCTGAAAATCGCCGTGGATCAGCGTGAGCGGTACCTCGGGTGGTCGGTGGGCATCGAGCCACGCAGCCACGTAACGAAGAATCGGAAGATCTTCCACATGTGCGTCGGCTGTGCGTCGCCATTCGTCGATTCGATGACCGATGTAGGAATCCCAATCCTTGGGTCGCTCGAGGCGATCGGGCAACGCGGTCACGGCAACGTTGTGATAGCTCGCTAGTGCATCGGCCAACTTGATGTTGAGTCCCTCAAGTGAGCCACCGGCCGCGGCATAGGGCAGGAACGATGTGGAGGCGGTGTATTCGATGACAAGCGCTCGCGTGCCGAGGTGTGTGCCGTGATCATCGAAATAGCGCGACCGCGGAGTACGTACGCCGTGGCCCCCCATTGCGCTGATCACCTCCCACTCTTGGGCGCGATCGGTGTCGATCAGTGAGCGACCGGGTGGCGGATCGCCGCGGAGTACAAGGACCTCCTCGCCCTCGGCGTGGCGCACGTGGGCCTTGCCGAGCAGGCGGCTGTAGCCACCGGTCATCACTTCGTATGCCACAACTTCGATATCGCGCCATTCGGGTTCTTGCTGCGCGAGGAAGGCGGCGATTCTTGCTGGCATCTCATCGGGGTTCTGCATCGTTGCTCCTGTTGCTAGATCGTCGGAACTTCGACGTGGCGGCCGAACACGGTGGCCATGGTGTTCATCATCTCGCCAAGCGATGCGTACACACCTGATGCCTCGATGAGCGTGGGCATCAGATTGACCTCAGGATCGGCGGCGTCGGTGGCGAGCCGCGCCAGCGCCGCATCGACAGCTGCTTGATTCCGATGTTGGCGCACTGACTGAAGGCGCTTCAACTGACGCGTTTCATCCTCACTGGTGATCTGCAGGATTGGCATGTTGTCTTCATCGTTGCCTTCGAGGAATCGGTTGACTCCGACGACGATCCGCTCCCCACGGTTGAACAGACGCTCCTGCTCATATGCGCTGTCGGCGATGCAGCCTTGGAACCAGTTGTCCTCGATGCCGGCAATCACACCCTCGAGCATCGAGCCACCACCGAGCACATCGAGGTGAGAAAAGATCTCCTCGGCCTGACGTTCCATTTCGTCGGTGAGTGCTTCGACGAAGTACGAGCCGCCCAGTGGATCGGCGACGTGAGCCACATTCGTTTCGAATGCAATCACCTGCTGAGTACGCAGCGCGATGCGTGCGGCGCGTTCGGTTGGTAGCGCCAGTGCTTCGTCCATCGAGTTCGTATGCAACGACTGCGTACCGCCGAGCACACCGGCGAGTGCCTCGATCGCGGTGCGCACGATGTTCACCTCGGGTTGTTGTGCAGTCAGTGAGACACCGGCGGTCTGCGTGTGGAAACGCAGCTGCATCGATCGATCGAGTTGTGCGCCGTAGCGTTCCTTCATCCAGCGCGCCCAGATTCGCCGAGCGGCGCGATACTTCGCGATCTCCTCGAAGAAGTCGATGTGCGCATTGAAAAAGAAGCTGAGCCGCGGCGCGAACGAATCGATGGCAAGACCGGCCTGCATCGCCAGCTCCACGTAGGCGAAGCCGTTGGCGAGTGTGAAGGCAAGCTCTTCGGCCGCCGTTGAGCCGGCTTCGCGTATGTGATAGCCGCTGATCGAAATACTGTGCCACTTCGGCATTTCAGCAGCCGTGAACCTGATGGTGTCGCGCACGAGACGCATGCTCTGGCGCGGAGGAAATACGAACTCCTTCTGTGCCTGATACTCCTTGAGGATGTCGTTTTGCAGCGTGCCACCGAGAGCCGCGCGGTGCACACCGGCCTTCTCCGCCTGGGCAACAAACATCGCGAAGATCACCGCAGCCGGCGAGTTGATCGTCATCGACGTCGTCGTCGCCGCGAGATCAATGCCCGCGTACAGATCTTCCATATCCGACAACGTGTCGACCGCGACGCCACAGCGGCCGACCTCACCCAGCGACATCGGATCATCGCTGTCGAGTCCCAACAGCGTCGGCATATCGAACGCAGTGGAGAGTCCGTCGCCACCGGACTTGATGATCTCCTTGAACCGCCAGTTCGTATCCTCCGCAGTGCCAAAGCCGGCGAACATTCGCATGGTCCACAACTTCGAGCGATACATCGAGGCGTACGGACCCCGCGTGTAGGGATGGACCCCCGGGTACTCGGCATCGTCAGGGCCGTAAACGGGGTCGAGCGGGATACCGCTCATCGTGTTGGTTGTGCTCTCGCGCAGCGTGCTGGCCTCGAAAGCCTGCTGCCAGAGATCGCGTGGGGTCGCCATGATTGTCTCCAAATCCGTCGGACGCGGCTGGTGGCCGTACTGTAGGTGGCCATGCCTGAATCGTTCGACTTGAACCAGACCGACCGCCGCCTGACAACAACGCGGCTCGATGCGGACGCAGTGCTCCGCCTCGCCGCGCAGGTGCAATCCGAGATTGACGCAGGCGCGTTGCTCGCCGCCCAATACGCGCTCGCGATCGACGGCCACTTGCTCAGTTTCGAATCGTTCGGCACCGCCACGAACGACCATCGCTTCGTCATCTTCTCTGCTACGAAGCCAATCGCTGCCGCGGCGATAGTGCGCTTGGCCGCCGCAGGTGCGATCGACGTCACGCGGCCTGTTGGCGACTACATGCCAGAGTTCGCATCGAATGGCAAGGACGCAGTCACCGTCGAGCAGGTGATGCTGATGCAAGGGGGCTTCCCGCAAGCATTGATCGGGCCTGACGCATGGGGTACGAGTGCGGGGCGACGCGAGACGTTCAGCACGTGGACTCTTGATTGGCCGTCTGGCACCCGCTGCGAGTATCACCCGGTGTCGGCACATTGGGTATTGGCCGAGCTGATCGAGTCGCTATCTCAACGGCCCTACGCAGATGCGATCCACGAGTTGGTCACGAAGCCGGCCGGCATAGCTCAGCTGCTCGGTCCCGAAATGGCCGACCACTCGGCGGTAATCGACGTGCGCGGGTACGGCGCGCGCCCGAACGACGACGTACTCCTCGCCGCATACGGTGCACGCGAATTCGTGCCGGACGTTTCTGTAGGTGCGGACGCGCTGCTTACCATGAACATCCCTCTCGCCCGAGCCGCAGGCATACCCGGGGGCGGCGCTGTCGCACGCGCCCGCGACGTTGCAATGCTCTATCAAGCATGGCTGCACGACCCCGCGCTGGCGGACGCGATTGGCAACGTTCGCAACAACCTCATCAACGAGACGTCGAAGTACCCGGCTCATCGCACCTTGCTGTTCGAGGTGGCAGGCAACGACAACGACAACGCGCGGCGGTGGTTCCCCGCCGATCGCGCGCGAGTGTTCGGCCATCACGGTGCCGGTGGGCAATTGTGCTGGGCCGACCCGGACACAGGGCTGTCGTTCAGCTTTCTGCACGACACGCTCGATCAGGATCCGGTGAATGAAATGCGCCGCTCACGTGAGATCAACGAGCTCGCAGCCGCGTGCATCCGCGAGTGATGGCTCGCCTGCCAGAGCACGTACCGCAGTAACCTCCCACGCCATGAAGTGGACCGTGCATGGCGAGCGCATCATCTACGACAGCCCGTGGGTTCGCCTCGCGCTCACCGATATTGAGATTCCCGGCGGACCACGATTTGACCATCACGTCATTCGGATGCCCGCCGAGGCTGCCGGCACTGTCATCTACGATCCCGATCGTGGAGTCCTTTTGCTCTGGAGGCACCGCTTCACCACAGACACGTGGGGATGGGAAGTGCCCGCCGGCCGCGTCGATGACGGCGAGACGCCAATCGAGGCGGGAGCACGCGAGGCACTGGAAGAAACGGGGTGGCGACCCGGTGCTCTGCGCGTGCTCGGCCGGTACTTCCCGCACAACGGCAGCAGCGATGCAGTCTTCAACCTGTTCATCACCGATTCAGCTGACTATGTCGGTGAACCAAGTGACCCAAGCGAGTCCGATCGCGTCGAGTGGGTGCCATGGCCAAAGGTGCTCACAGAGATAGCGGCAGGCAGAGTCGGCGACGGACTTTCGCTCACCGCGTTGCTCCTCGCAGGGCTTGAAATACGCCGCCGATTATCTGCCCACTGGTAGGTTGCTTGGATGAAAAAAGCGATTCTGACCTCCGTTGTTGTGTCGATCACGCTGCTCGGCGCGACAGCATGCTCCAGCTCTAAGTCAGCGACCCCCGCTGGCTCCGCTGCCAATAGCGCCGGCACTCTTCCGAGCGGTAGCGCAGACACAACGGGCGGAACCGGCGGCGCTGGCTCCAGCGCACCTGTCGTGACCGCGAAGGGAACGGACGCCGAAGTGCGCACCAGGCTCGCCGCCGAGGTCGTGGCGTCGGGTACTCAGGCGAACTACACCTTCGATCCGGTATGCGTGAAGGGCATCGTTGACCAACTCAGCGCCTCTGATATTCAGGCGTTCCGCGAAAACTTCAATAGCCCCGCCCTCAGCGCTGAAGGCCAGGCCCTCGGCAACAAGATCATCGCATGCGACAAATCAAAGACATCGACCTCCTGATCGCTGTTGTGTCGATCACTGTTGTGTCGATCACTGTTGTCGCGGTTTGACGAGCACACCATCGAGAAATTGCTGCAACGCCCGAATTGCTTCGGCATGTCGGGCGACGTCACCGGTTATGGTCGAAAAGATCGCGAGACCTGACAACACCGAATTCAGTAGATCCTCGACGGCACGCGGTTTGACGCCATCGACAAACTCGTTCGCAGCAGACGCGTCGGCAACGAGACGACCAACAAACGTTGCCGTGCGCTCTCGAATCGGCATGACGAGTTCGGCGAGTTCGGGGTGACGCAACGTCTCGCTCGGAACAGTCACGAGAAAACCAGCAATCGACGAGTCGCTGCGGTTGAGCTCGACGGCCGCATCGAGGGCCCGGCTGAACCGTTGTGTCAACGAGCCGGGAACCACCAGCGCCTGATCAAAGCGGTCGTACACGATGTGTTGGACGACCTCATAAACCGCTGCATACAGCTCGGCCTTTGAAGGAAAGTAGTGATAGATCGCCCCGGTCGTGATGCCAGCCTCTTCGGCGATACTGCGGTTGGTCGTCGCGCCATAGCCGTCCCTCGCGAAGATCCTGCGCGCCACTTCAAGCAGATTGGAGCGGGTCTCGGTCGAATCGACATCGCGGGGTCGTCCCAATTTCTTGTTGGCTGGCGTGCGCCTACTCACCGATCACCCCGTTGGATCCGCACGCTTGGGACCTGGATCGATCGGGATCCCGAACTTGATCTGATTGTGCGCATGCGCGAGGTGCTGAATCGAGAATGCGGCACGCAGAGCAGTCCATTGCCCCTGCGCCTCGAGTGATTGATTCACACTCTCTTTGGCCAGCTTGAGCGCAAAGCTTGGACGAAGCGCAATCTTTCGCGCCATCGCCATCGTGAAGTCGCGGAGCTCGGCTTCGGGCACGACATGATTCACCATGCCGAGCGTCTTGGCTTCCTGCGCGGTCACCCAATCGCCGGTGAACAAAAGCTCTTTGGCCTTACGCGCACCCAACTCCCAGGGATGAGCAAAGTATTCGACGCCGTTCACTCCCATGCCAACAACCGGATCGCTGAACAACGCATCGTCGGCCGCGATGATGACATCGCAGACCCACAGCAACATCAAACCTCCAGCGATTGTCTTGCCCTGCGCAGCGGCGAGTACGGGCTTTGGCAGATTGCGCCAACGCCAACACATCTGGAAGTAGATCTCCTCCTCCAGAGCCATGTGACCCTCTTGACCCGCGCGGCCAAAGCCGCCATTCGAGAACACCGAATCGAACTCGCGGTTGCTCTCTGTGTCACGCAGATCATGACCGCTCGAGAAGTGCGGACCATCGGCCTGCAACACAATCACCTTGACGTCGCCGCGCCTCGCGGCGTCGTCGAAACACGCGTTCATCTCATAGGTCATTCGCTTGTTCTGAGCGTTTCGACTCGCTGGGCGATCGAGCGTCACGACCGCTATCCCATGATCTCCGGGGTCGACAATTTCGTAACGGACTGCAGTGAGGTTGGCGAGGTCAATACTCATAGGTGGGACTCCGATATTGGGGAACGTGAGTGGCCGGTAAAGGTGAGGTGGAGGGCGGTGAGACCACGCAGTGTCATCGACAATCCGCGCTCGAGCGGTTGCGCCATGGTTGCAATCGCGATGTTGTCAAGGCGGCCCAGCAAGAGTTCGAAGCCGATGCGCGCCTCACTTCGCGCCAGAGCCGCGCCGACGCAGAAGTGCGCCCCCTGGCCGAATGCGAGGTGCGCGCGGGCGTTGGCGCGCTCAACGTCGAACACGTCGGCGGACGCGAACTTGGCGTCATCACGATTCGCGCACCCGTACATCACCATCACCATCGACCCTGCTGGGATGGGCACACCGCCCACCTCGACATCAACCTTGGCAATGCGCGGCAGCATCTGCACCGGCGATTCCAGGCGAAGAGCTTCTTCCACCAAATTCGGAATCAGATCGAAATTTGCGCGGACCTTGGCCATCTGTGCCGGATTTTCAATCAATGCCAAAATGCCGGCCGCGAGCAGCTTGGTAGTCGTCTCATTTCCCGCCACAAGGAGCTGTTCAATCACGTTGAGCAACTCGGGAACGGACAGTTGCTCACCCTCGCGATCGCCACTGTCGAACACCGCGTGCACGAGATCGCTGAGCAGGTCGTCGAGCGGTTGTGCACGTCGTTGTTCGATCAACTTGGCCATGTACTGCTGCATCTCCACGCGGCTGCGCGCGCACTCGAGCATCTGCGCCTCATCGAGCAGCCCGCTCAGCGGTGCAACAGCGTGATCACTCCACATTTTGAAACTCGCCATGTCGGCGCGGTCGACTCCGAGCGCATCCGCGATGATAGTGAGCGGCAACCCAACGGCGAACTGGCTGACGAGTTCAACCGCACCATCGGCTTCGAATCGATCGATCAGCTCGTTGGCGATATGTCGGATCTCGCCTTCGAGCTGCGCAACACGCTTCGGTGTAAACGCCTTGTTCACGAGTGCCCTGAACTGTGTGTGCGAGGGTGGATCGTTGGTGAGCAATGTGTTGGCTGGCGCAAACCCGTCGGCCAGAATCGCGCGCATCTCTGCAGATGTCGCCGCGCCTGAGGCAAACGACGTGTTGAAGTTGCTCGAAAATCGTTCACTGTCGCGAGCCACAGAGGTCACGTCGTCGAAGCGCGACACCAACCAGAAGCCGAGCGGGGTCTGATGTACTGGCGCCTCCTCGCGCACCCGCCTATAGAAGTCGTACGGACAGCTGAGGACTTCCGGGGTCACAAGAATTTCGTCGGTAATGCTCATCTGTTCTCCACGTTCGTCATGGTCTTCACCCGATGGTGCGCGACCCTTCCCAATACGGCGCGCGGAGCACGCGCTTGTTGATTTTGCCCATGGCGCTACGCCCGATCGATGGCACGATTTCAACTGTGCGTGGACACTTGTATCCGGCGAGTTGCGATCGACAGAACGCAATGAGGGTGTCGGGCGACGGCGGGTTGGACGGGTCCTCGGGTACCACGAGAGCGCGCACGGCCTCTCCCATGTCGGTATCCGGAATGCCGATGACCGCAACGTCGGCGACCTGCGGATGTGTGATGAGAACCTTTTCTGCTTCGGCGGGGTAGATGTTCGCGCCCCCCGACACGATCATGTCGCTGAAGCGATCTGTGATGTAGACGTAACCGTCCTCATCGACGTAACCGATCTCGCCCAATGTGAACACGCCGGGACGCAGGTGAGCTTGGGCGCTCTTGGCAGGATCGTTGGGATAAACAACGCCGCGACCGGTCGCATCTTCGAAAAAGAGGCGACCCTCGGTTCGTGGCGGAACGGCATGGCCGTCGTCATCGACCACGAGTGCGGTAAATGGCGGAATCGCCCGACCCACGCTGCCAGGGTGGTCGAGCCACTCCGGGCTCGTGATGCTGCACGTTGTGCCGACCTCGGTGGCCCCGTAGGCGTCAAGAAAGATCGGACCAAACCATTCGATCATGCGGCGTTTGACATCAATCGGACACGCGGCACCAGTGTGTGCCACCAGCCGCATCGAACTGATGTCGTAACGCGCCTTCACGTCGTCGGCGAGATCGAGCAGTCGCTTGAAATGGGTCGGCACCATCACGCTGGTCTCCGCGCCATACCGTTCGATCGCGGCGAGCACTTTCTCGGCATCGAACTTGTTGACGATGGCCACGGGAGTTCCCGCGGCCAAGATCCTGAAACCGTTGAGTGGCCCGGTGTGATACATCGGACCGACCACGAGGTGCGTGCCGAACCTCGTGAACCGGTTCGCCTGCAATCCAACAACGTGATCGCGAATCGTTTCACCGCCAGCAAACATCGTCGGCGGAAGATCGACCCCCTTGGGTAGTCCGGTCGTCCCACTCGTGTACATGAGATTTGGGAGCGGACGCAGGTCTGGAGAAGGTTCTGCACTCGACGCCGATGCAAGCCAGTCGGTCCAGGAGGTGAGGCCTGGGCGCGACTCGCAGCGCCAGCCGACAACCGTCGCGACGCCTGCAGCACCGGCAGCCTTGAGGCCGACCTCAACGTTCTCCGGACCGACGAACAGCACTGAGGCATGTGAGTCAGTGAGTATGTACTCGAGTTCGTCTGCATTCAGATGAAAGTTCACCGGCACTGTGCTCGTGCCTGCCAGGAGCCCTCCGAGGTGAGCAAATACTGTCTCCACTGCGTTCTCGGCGTACACGGCGACGCGGCGATCTGGCCCGAGCGAGATCGAGTTGAGCCCGTTCGCGACGCGGTTCAAAACATCATTCACCTGGTGCCAGGTCAAGGCCACAGCGCCATCAGACAACGCAATTTCGTTCGGACGTTCAACAGCCCGGTCGATGATCATCAGCGCCACGCGCACCCCCATCTCACGACCCGTATCTAACTACGCGATCAGTTCGTAATCCGAGGTGGAGCACAAACGGCATCGAACGGCGCAGTCGAATCGATTCCCGACTCGGCACTTCACCAGACATGACAACTAGCGTCGGGGCATGTCACCCGATGCCTTGCCAGACCTTGAGGACTTTCGTTCCAACGCACGCGTCTGGCTCGAACACAATGCAGAGCCATTGGTCGACACTGCCATGGCAGATGACGAGGGCGGACTCATCTGGGGACAAGGGTCTGACAACGTTGCCGTGTTTCACAATCTGACGGAGCGCCAAGAGGCCGATCGTCTGGCCGCGACGCGTGCATGGCAGCAGAAGAAGTTTGACGCGGGATACGCGATGTTGAATTGGCCCGCCGAGCTTGGCGGGCGTGGACTGCCCAATTCATACGTTCGGGCGTACCACGGCGAAGAGGCACGTTTCCACATACCCTCGGCCGGCGAATTGCCGCCCACCTCGATGGGTTTGATCGCCCCAACGATTTCTGCTTATGGCACCAACCAGCAAAAGGCGGACTTCATCAAACCGCTCCTGCGTATGGACATTCTTGGCTGCCAACTGTTCTCCGAACCGTCAGCGGGATCTGACCTTGCGTCGGTCACCACGCGCGCGACCCGCGGCGGCGACGAGTGGCTACTCAACGGGCAGAAGGTCTGGACGTCCGGTGCCCGTTTCGCGCAATGGGGTTTGGCGATTGCCCGCCACGATCCAGATGTGCCCAAGCACAAGGGTCTCACAGCCTTTCTCGTTCCTTTCGATGCCGACGGAGTCGAGGTGCGCCCGATCAGACAGATGAGTGGTGGCGCGAACTTCAACGAAGTGTTCATGACCGATGCCAGGGTGAGCGACGCCCTACGGCTTGGCCCCATTGGTGAGGGGTGGCGAGTTGCGCTCACCTGCCTCGGTTTCGAACGCGATCATTCGGGGGGCGGAGGCGGAGGCCACGCAGGTGGAGGGTTTCGACAGATCATGGCGTTGGCGCAGCACCTCGAATTGGGCGGTGATCCAGTCGTGCGTCAAATGCTCTCCCGGCTCTACACGGACTACAAGGTCGCGCAGTACACCAACCGTCGTGCGGCCGCGAAGATGAAGGCTGGCCAGGTTCCCGGACCTGAAGGGTCATTGGGCAAACTGATGTGGACCGCGAACATGGCGAGCGTCAGCCACGCAGTTTCATCGCTGCTCGGTGCACGGCTCACGGCTGATACCGGCGAATGGGGAACATACGCGTGGGGCGAGCATGTGCTCGGCGCACCGGGTTATCGAATTGCCGGCGGGAGTGATGAGATCCAACGCAACATCCTGGGCGAGCGGGTGCTTGGGCTGCCGGCCGAGCCACGTGTCGATAAGGACATCCCATTCGCAGAGGCGCAACGCATCGCTCGTACGAATCAGAAGGCCTGAGGCTCGTCTGCGGAAGTCTCGAACGGTTGCGTTGGCTACTCTGGCCACGCTGGATACTCTGGCCACGCTGGCCACGCTGGCTACGCTGCGGCGAGCAGTTCGAACAGCAGTTGTGCGTCGGTCTTACTACGCCGGGACGGCGTTTTGCTGACCTCGATCGACGCAACATCAAGCAAACTTCGTAGCGCAGCGAGATCGGTCGACGGTCGGACAGCCCGCGCCGACGGTCTCACCTTCTCGACACGCACACAGGTGAGACACGAATCGGAGGCCGTGCCGTGAAACGAGCGCGATACAGGTCGAGCAAG
Source organism: Actinomycetes bacterium (assembly GCA_031367435.1). GTDB lineage: Bacteria > Actinomycetota > Acidimicrobiia > Acidimicrobiales > Ilumatobacteraceae > WLMZ01. The sequence goes on from JANLPV010000076.1 coordinate 23,003, forward strand.
CACGCCGCAGAGCGTGAGACGACGTTCGCCACGCTCGGCGATTCCCGAGGGACGCATGGCGTGTGCACGGCCCTCCAGACTCCAGCCTTGCCCACGCTCATACCCGACAAAGTGGTTGGGTAAGTGACCGAGCGGACCGTTCTTTGTCATGATGAGCCGGTCTGGTGAAGGCAGCACCGCCAAGCCCTTTCGCCGTTCGTAGGCACGTTGTCGGCAACTCGCTGCGCAGTAGATGCGTGGACGCCCTGGCCGATACGGCACGACAAACGAGGTCGAGCACCATGCGCATGTTCTGGCGGATGGACGGCTATTTGGATGTGTGTCACTCATGAATACGTTCTACAGCAGACGTGCCACACAATTTTCTGTCGCCCGCACCTACGACCCTCCCCAGACCGCCGATCACAAGCGGACGGACCCGGACGCCAACACACCAACACACCAACACACCACCACAACAACACACCAACACGCCCACCACCACGCCACCACGCCACCACGCCACCACGCCACCAC
>JANLPV010000079.1:0-10994 GCA_031367435.1 Actinomycetes bacterium
CGCCTTGTCGAGATCGTCCGTCTCACCGTCAACAACGCTGAGTCCGAGCGTCCATGCACCGGCTTCGCGCCCGCATATGGTGACGGCACGTTTTGTATCCCGGCCGACCTTGCCCGCGACTGTCGTGCTCGTTGTTGGTGCCGCCGTGGTGGTCGGCGCCGTGCTCGACGGGGACGTGGTTGTGGTTGAAGGTGCCGTCGATACACCGGCTGCCGAAGGCGCAGTTGATCCGCAGCCTGTCAGTGCCAACAAGAGCACGACAGCATTGCGCCTTTGGAGTGATGACATTCGTTCCCGCATTCCTCGCTCGATCCGACCCGCTCGGCAAGTCTGAATGTTCTCTGAAGAAACCCGCCAAGGTCAAATCACCCATTTCGCACACGTGGTACGCCGCTTCACAAGCGCGGGTTTCTACAAGCCCTCGATCGCCTCCGCGAGATCATCGCCATAGCCAGCCCAGCAATGGATGAGGCCATCAGGTCTCATCTGACCCATGTACCAGCAACCGTCGGAGGTATCCTGAACGAGGTACAGCCCTGAGAATTCCACAATGCATCGCGGCTCAATGCCCGTCGTACCGACAACGCGCAGTTGCTCACTGACCCGCTCGATCTCGTCGACTGCTACCAAAGTTTTGGTCGACACGAGTTCCGCCGGGCATCGAGCGGTTGCCGCGCTCGATACTCCATCCAGTGGGCAGCATTGGCAACGAGCCTATGACCGATTCGGTTGAGCCGTCTCGATCGAGCTTCTCACTGCCAACGACTCGCATTAGGTCACAGACTGATTCCAAAATCGCGGCCCGGATGTTCGAGCCCGCGCGCATGCAAAGGAGGTTCAATGCCACGGTTGCCGAGCCAGGAATCAAGCGGCTCGGCTAGGGCGGCGATGCACGGTTCCGCCATGGTCGACAGCTCGGCGGCGAGGCCGATGGCCTGATCGGGTGTCACGTCACGCCCGATCGCCCAGTCGTGCCAGGTATGAAGGGTCTCGACCATGCGCGTCGCGTTGTCGATGCGGGCTGGGTAGCCGTAGCGCTCGGCGTACTCGTGTTGTCGGATAGCATCGTGTGCTCTCCGAGCGGCTTGCTCAGAGGCTGCGAGGGCATTGGCTGGGGGCTTCGCTGCTTCCTTGACGCGATCGACCTTTGCAAGAGCGGTGTCGACGCCTTGGTCGGCTTCGTCGAGTCGGCGTCGTGCTCCGCGTCTTGTGAGCGCGTTCGAGCCGCCTAGGTCTATCCTTGCTTGGTTCCTGGCCTGGCGCGCCTCGCTGAGTTCTTCTCCTGCTTTGGACACGGCGGCAGCGAAGGGAGCGTGCCCACGCGATGCGGTAGCGACCACGCATCCGGCGTGATCGAGCGCCGCTGCGAGTTCCATCCTGCTTGCGGGGGCCTCGTTGATCAGGCGCCGTGTATCTCCGAGATCAGCGACGGCTTCGCGGAGAAGATCATTGAACGACGGTGGCACGGTGCACCTGGGTGTCAGTCTCGGTCGTGGAGGCTTGGGTGCGTGGTCCTGGGCCGCGAGTTCACGGCGTTGGGATACCGCCGGCAGATAGGCGCGATCGTTGGCCAGGATGCGTTCGAGGGTGTCGCGTGCTCCGGCCACCTCGTGAGTGTCGGTGACGACGTGGACGGCGTTGTCGTGTCGGCCGCGGGACATTGCGACGTACAGCCTGCGGCAGGTTGTTGCGCCAGTGGCCAGGGTTATCGACGCGTCGGTCGTGATCGACTGGTGGCCGTACTCGGTCGCGGCGTAGCCAAGCCGAACGTGGTCGATCACGTAGTCGTGCGGGAGGGTGACGGTGCCGTGTCCGTGAAGTCTGGTCACGGTGAGGGACCCACTGGTGTCGATGCCGGTCACGGTCCAGAGGTCGCGGTTCCGTACGGGATCGTTCGTTTCAGTACGGAGCCTGCGATCGTTGAGCCGCGTGGCGACGATGTCGCCGACGAGCGCGCTTGCTCCGTCGGCTATCTCGGCGCTCACATCGGGCTGCAGGTCACCACGGACAACTCGGAGGGATTGGATCGCGTCGTTGATCTGATCGACGTGCGTGTTGGTGGTCGTCGTGATGGCGAGCGTCCTGCCATCGTCGCAGTCGGCGAGCCAGCGGTCGGCGATAGAGCCGATGTGTTCGGCCAGTGGTCCCGCAACGATCCGACCATGTCCGTCGTAGCTGTCGAGCACTCGTGGGTCACCTCGGCGAAGACCAAGCGACGCGCCTGCTTCCCACGGCTCGGTGAATCGGTGCACCCGCTGCAACTCCACCACTCGGCCAGTGGCGCACAGTTCGTCGAACATGCCGCCTCGCCCGACGGCGCTCAGCTGGCGAGGGTCGCCGACGAGCGCGAGCCGCCAGCTGTTCCGCTCTGCGAAATGCGTCAGCGTGTACAGGTCGAACGTGTTGAGCATCCCGGCCTCGTCAACGACAACGGTTGAGCCAATCGGTAGCCGATACGTAGCTTCCGGTGAACGGTCCGTGCGAGTCCACTCATGGATCAGCTTTGCGACCGTGTCGCTCGCAAGCCCGGTCTCGCGCCGGAGTACCTCGGCGGCTTTGGCGGTCGGGGCCAGACCGAACGCGGGCCTGTCTTCGCGTTCGAAATCGGCCACCGCCGCTCGGAGCATCGTGGTCTTGCCAGTGCCAGCGGGGCCGACAACGAGCACGAGGCGATCGTGTCCGGCGACCGACGCCGCAGCATCGGCCTGGAGATCATCGAGGTTGACGGTGCGAACGGTTGCCGACGGCGCCGGGTCGGCAAGCTGAGCATCGGCGGCGAAGCTCAAGATGTACTCCTCCTGACGAAGAACGGCCTCCGATGTCATGTGGCGGGCAACGGGCTCGATCCAGATCGACCGTTCATCCGAGGACCGCTTTTGCGTGCCCGGCTCTCGGGCCGGATCGAGGTTGATGCACTGGCCCATCACGGCGTCGACGGCCCGGTCGAGCGCCGCCGACCACCGCTCGCCCGACTGTCCGGCAACCGGTCGAACCGTGTCGGTCACGGCGCGCAGAACGTCCATGCGGTGCCACGCCGACTGCTCGGTCGACAGGCGCTCGATGATCTCCTGCGCGGTCGTTCGGCTGCGAGGCTCAAGCTCACGCGACGCTGATTCGATCGATGTGTTCAGCGATGCCGCGCTCACGCCGAGTTCCTTCGCCTCGTTGCGCCACCGTGTCCGAAGATCCGGGACGCCGTCGCCGGTCTTGTGCCGACGGGTGTCGGCAGCGGCCTCGCGAGTGATCGCCGCTCGCTCGACCGATGTTGGATCGCGGCCCTCCCGTTTCCAGAACACGGCGAGCTTGTCGACAACGGCGCGATCGACCTCGACGGTCCGTTTCGAGAATCGGTCGATTAGCGCATCGGGGACACCGGCGATCTCGGCCTGGCCGTTAACGATGTCACCGAACGGCACGCCGAACCGGTGCGTGAGTTCGGCTCGCAACACACTCTGGTACAGCCCGCCGAACGCGCGTTGATGACCTTTCAACATGCGGGCGTCGAGCGCGAGCCACCGGCCGTCGTCGGTCTGCACCTTTGACGAGATCACGAGATGCGTGTGTAGCTGCGGGTCATCGGCCCGGCTGGTCGATTGGCGAAACGCTGCGATCGTCAAACCTTGGGTGTCGGGGTGCAGCCGTCCGCCGCTGTGCCTGATGCGGGTAGTAGCGCCGAAACGTTCGAGCTGTTGCACGACGGCCGCGACCGCAACGTCGTGACACTCGGCGAGCCGATCATCGCCGGTCAGCGCCCACCACGTCGACAACGACTTCGGTGCCGACAACGTCGCGTCGAACCCGGCGACCGCTCGCACGACGGTGCCGTCAGCCTTCGTGCGATCGACGAGCACGTTGCCGAGCGGTGTCCCAACGATTGGGTCACGGCCGCTAAGCAACGCCTCCAACTGCTCGGTGCTCACCGTGTCAGTCAATCCGAACGTCGCGGCTTGCCGACCCATCCACTGCCCCGGCAACTCACCGTCGGCCTTCGTGAGATACGCGGTGTAGTAGGCCGCAGTCGTCGCGGCCGTACCGGCGTACAACGTCGTGACGCGCAACATCACCACACACTCCGACGCGCGGGCACTTGTCTGTCCTTTGCTTTCATCGTTTGAGTCGCGTCGTTCATCAGGAGATCTCTCAGCCGTCGAACGCGAGCGAGAGTTGCGCGGTAGTTGCACGCGGCGTCGAACGAGACGCCGCGCACGACGCGAGCGTGATGGCTGCAGACGTGGTGATGACATCGTTCGGCAGGCTGATCACGTACCGACCGGGATCGAACGTGCCAGCGCCGCTGCGACATTGGGCGTGGCTGACTAAACCGACCTCCCGCAGCGCGCGGATGGCGCGTGCGACGGTGTCCTTCGCAAGCCCTACCTCCGCTGCCAAGTCGCGGATCGACCGATGAGCAACGTACTCATCGCTGCCCGTCGGCTCGGCGTCGTTCAGGAGCGTTTCGAGAACGACCCACGCCGTCGGCCCGACGACACGACGAAGGTGCACAGCACCTGGCAGCACGGTGACGGACCGCCCGTTGCTCACGGTCGGGTCACGCCGCATTCGTCTGGCTCGCCTTCGGCACGTTGGCCTCAGCGAGCCGCACGACGCGACCAGTCGTCGCCAGTTCGATCAGCGCCCAGCGCGGCACGCGGATGCAGTTGCCAAGGCGGTACGCCGGCATGCCGACCATGCCGCGAGACGACAGATACTGGTTCGCTAGTTGATACGCCCACGAGCGGCCGATGCGCAACACGTCGGCGCCTCTTCGACGGTGAGTACCGTCGAAGCATCGTCATCAAGCGGTGTCGTCAACGCGCTCATAACGACCTACTTACACCCGCGTCATTCAATCGACAACGCACTGATTTCCCGGGCCGTCGGACCAGACAGTACGCAGTGGTACGTGGTGGTACGCCACTGTTCATAGCGGTACAGAACGGTAAGACAGTGTGTGACGAATATCACACAGTCCTGGCTGTCCTCAGAACCAGGACACGGCAGAAGGCCAACAAGTTGTTGACCAAATCGTGTCGTCGTGAAAGTGCGGCAGCTGCTGCACTTTTCGCTTCGCTACAACCCGTGGTCGTGTGGAGAGAGCCAGTCTCGGTATTTGGATCGAAGTGCGCTGACCGTGCTGGTGCTAGTCGAGACGACGTCTGCGCCGCCGTCGTAGGGATGGTAGACCCACTCGAAATCCGCTGGTGCGATGTCGGCCCAAGTCACATCATCAGCGACGCTCAGGAGTAGTTCGTCGAGTGCTCCGAGGTGCCAAGCGACCTGGCTGACGTGGACATGTGTCCATCGCTCCCCGTCGGCATCGGCGTCGAGGAGCACACTCTTCCAGTGCACAGCGTCGGGAGCGTTGAACTGCGCCACGTCGTCTCTTAGGGTGACCTCCCGACTGGACGACCACGAGTACGTGAGGACGAGTAGCTCGCTCGGTTCGGCGACTGCGCTGGCGAGTTCCTGGAGAACGACGTTGTGTCGGCGCAGCAACTGGGTCCGCTCTACTTCATTGTCGGCGTACCGCTTGGCTTCCGGCAAGCTGTGGAATCGAACCCAAGACTCGCGCGCGCAATTGCGGAGTTCGTACCCGACCGGCCGACACGACGGCCAGCGGTGATTCCATGCGAGTGTCAGCTGAGTCATATCAACTTCGGAGGCCACCTACACATCCTCGCTCACCGGGCTCCAAGGGAATGGAGTAGCCGTTCGTAGTCGTCGCGGCGGATCGATCCCTGGGAGCGGGCGGTCTCGATTGCTTGGCGCACGAGATACGCGGGTACCGATGCGAGCGAATCGGTGAGGGTGCGCATGATCGTGGTCAGGGTGACGGCACCGAGGCGGGTTGTCTCGTCGGGTTCGAGGCTGGCCCGATGGATGGCGTAGCCCTCGGCGCCGGCCTTAACGATTCGGTAGCCATGCGGAATGGTGATGTGGACCTTCGTCGGGTTGATGTCGCAGAGCTCATGCACGAGCAACGCCGAATCGTGCGACACGACGCCGCGACCCTTGGCCCACAGTCGCGCAAGGACGAACTCGTCGTAGGTGTCGACCGGAAGCGACGGCACCCGATAGACGCCATGGGCCGCTGACGTCAGGACGTTCCGGGCGACCATCTTTCGAAGTTCGATAGCCGGAACGCCGAACGGCGCGAGAAGGGCAGGAGTCACGTAGCCACCGTTGTCGACGGCAACTTCCATGATCGACTCCCAATACTTACCAGGCATGACAGAAACAGTACCAAATTGGTACTGTTTCGGTTCGTCGACGAGAAGGTGCAACAGCTGTTGCAGTTTTGCTCGCAAGCTTCGCCAACGCCCTGAGTTCGAGGACAACGCCGTGCTCGGACTCCTTGCCGCCGGCGCCGTGGATCTTGATGATCTCGTCGAACAGGTTTGATCCCTCGCCGCGCTGAGCGGCAACCCATTGGCAAGTCAAGCAGGGCCGTGCTGATCGAAGGGCCCTCGATGAGAAAGTGCGGCAGCTGTCGCACTTTTCGTCTGGCGGATGTTCTTCGCAAAGTGCTGGCCGTATCATCGGGATCACGGATACGGTGGATCCCGCCGACCCCGCTGGGGAATGAAGTGGGTCCGGTCTTCTTCCCCGATTGAGGAGCGGAACGGGCGCCGCGATTGCCGCTAGTCTGGCCTCTTGGTTGAATCTGGTGCGGAATAGTGACCGTGGGGGTACAATATCCGCCATGAGTTCAACCGCCGCCGCAGTTGTGAGCCGGACTGGGCCTGATCGCCGAGTGCCGTCTTGGGCAGCCGCGCTTGTGGCCGGGCTGTCTCGGGATCAGCCGAGCGTCGTGACGCGCGCCGACATTACCGAGCGCCTCGCCGACACAGGCACCGCCCGCTCGGTCGATTCAGCTGTGCATGAGTTGCGGCGGCTCGGTTGGTTGGTTGGCCTCCCAGTCCATGGCGTGTGGGCGTTCGTGCCGCCCGGTGTCGGCGAGGTGCTCGATCCGAATATCAGTCTTCGGGCCTGGCACGCTCGCGACCCAGACGTCGGTTTCATGCTCTGCGGAGCCACCGCGGCGTGGCATCTGGGATATCTCGATCGCGATCCCGGCACACCGGTCACGGTGTGGGTCCCGTCATCGACGCGACTACCCGATGGCCTTCGGTCGCACGTGTCGGTCGTGAGGATCGAATGGGCGACTGCTTCGCTCAAAGTGCTTCCTCCCGCCTCGAAGTTCCTGATCCATCGGAAACTCGATCTGATGAGATGGGCAAGTTCGCTCCCGGCTTTCGGGCCCGAGGCACTCCTTGCGCAACTCGCCGTGCGTCCGGCCTCGTTCCTTCCCTGGGCCGACCTCATCGCGCATCTGGTGTCTCTTGTCGACGACTGTGACGACGATCGGCTGGTGTCGTTGCTCGGCGGGCAGCCGACGGCTGCATGGCAGCGCGCCGCTTACTTGGTCCACGCTGGTGGATCTCCGGAGCGGGGCGTGTCGCTCCTCGGTCGTTGCTCGAACAAGGCCACGCCAAAGACTCGATTCGCCCATCCCGCCATCCACACGACTGATCCAGTTTGGGTTGCCGAGTACAACCTGATCGATGCGCTAATCGCACCGCTGCAAGCTGTCATCGGGAAGGCATAGCCGTGGCCGAACTCACGCGCCCACTGATCGCGCGTCACGGAATGGGGCGAGCCGACGCGTACGACGCAGCGCTGCTCGACGTTGCGCAAGACCACCTGCTTTACCTGCTCGCCGAGGCCGGTGTGTTCGAGGACGGGAGCCTCACGTTCAAGGGCGGAACGAGCTTGCGAAAGTGTCGGCTCGGAAATGATGGGCGGTTTTCTACCGATCTTGACTTTGCGGCACCTGATGAGGATGTCGTGCTCGCCGTTTGCGCCATCATCGACGGCAACCAGGTAGGCGGCTTTCAATATCGCCTTGAACCAAGCCGTGGCGATGGCCGTCACTGGGACATGAAGGTGAGTCATCCGACCTTGGGCTCGCCAGCGATCGCAGCGAGCGTCGAGTTCGCTCGCCGGCCAATCGCTCTCCAGCCTGAGATGCTTGGGTTTGTGCCACTGCCGATTCACCGTCACTACGGTTTCGAACTTCCATCTGTGCCGGTGGTCGCCGAGGCCGAGGCCTGTGCGGAGAAGCTGGCGCGCTACCGGCGAACGTCACTCGGCCGAGATCTGTACGACTTGCAACAGTTTTCGAATCGATCGATCGACGAGGCGCTCGTACGTCGACTGTGGGTCCTCAAGGTCTGGGGCGATGTCATCGATGATCACCGCGGTGACAAGCCGCTCGATCCGAACGACACACTGCGCCTGCGCCGTGAACGCGACTTCCACCCTGACTCGCTCCGTGTCCTCACCCGGCCCGTCGACATTCCTGGCTGGGAAGCCCGCGTCCGAACCAGGTTTCAGTTCATCGCCGATCTCGACGCCGACGAAGCACGCTGGGCCGCCTGCGATCCACGACATCGCGGCGAAGTCGATGCGGCCCTGGCAGCGCTCTCAAGCCAAGACTGCCCCTGAGTCAACCAACCTTGGTCCAGGTGCCACAGCGATTTGACCGGAACATCTCACCGGCCGAAATCGTCACCGTGGCGGCGCCGTCGGCGTTGTCGTTCGCGATGATCGTTAGCAGATCACCTGTTGCGTCCTTGCTGCGCGCCCAGTAGCAGCGGTCGGTTGCTGCGGTCTCGTACGTCCCGGGTTCGATTTCTTCGCCGACCACCCAGTCGCCTTCCTTGATCACCGCAGCAGGCGCGGCCGGGGGCGCGTAGATCGAGAAGCGTCCACACCGCGCACTCTGAAACGCCGCGTCGGTCGGGAGAATGTCAACGATGACATGTCCGGTGGCGTTGTTATTACTCAGCACGTCATCTAGCTGCCCGCTGGTGCCTGATAGCCGCGCCCAGTAACAACCGGAAGTAGCGGTCGCCGAGTAACGGCCTGGCGCAATTTGGTCATTGACGCGAAGGGTGCCGCTAGCAAACCCTGGCAATGTCGGTGTAGGCGTGACGGTCGTGGCAGCCTTCACGGTGGTTGCCGGGGCCGCGGTCGTGCTGGCCTTGATGGCTGTTGTAGATGGGGCTGGGGTCGTGGTCGTCGGCGCGACAGCTGCAGCACCGGCTACCACCGTCGAAGCCTGGCTCGACGGCGACTCAGACGGGCGGGTCACCACCGTGGTCGATGCGGAACTCACCGACTTTGGTTTGGGCTTTGCGATCGCGGATCCAACTGCGATGACGCCGACGAACGCTGCCGGGATCATGAACCGCTTCCGTCGCCACCATGGCCGAGTGCCCTTGTCTGCGACCGAACTTAACGCGTGAGACGCAGACACGAGTTGAGACTGCGGCTGAGGTGGCGGAAGCGCGTTGTCAGCGAAGTGCTCTGTCCAGCCGGTTCCATCCCAATAGCGTTGCTTGCCATCCGTTGTCGGATCGACGTACCACCCAGGGGGTGCGCTCATGAGGATTCCCGCCTATCCGCTTAGTTTTGATTCTGGCTGCAAAATCGGGAATGTTACTCGCGGATGGACTGATCGTCTACGGCCTCATCGAGAACGATTGATGGCGGGCGCGAGCCGGCTGCTTTAGTGAGGCGCCTTCGGCGATAGACCAATCCTGATCGGTACGACTGGCGGTGGTGGTGTGGGATCCCGGGCGTTGGGCCTCGATCAGTGTGCTGAGGCCGTTGGCGATCGCTTCGTCGCGGGCCTGAGTCGCGTGTTGGTAGATCAGCGCGGCGCGGGGCGAGGACTGGCCCATGCGCGACATCAACTCTTTCGTGCTTGCGCCGGTCATGGCGGCGAGGGTGTTGCCGGTGTGGCGGAGGTCGTGGAATCGCAGGCCGGTGATGCCAACGCGCTTCATCGCTCGGCTCCACACCGTGTAGAAGGTTGCTCGGCGTAGTGGGGCGCCGTTGATGTTGCTGAACAGCATCGCGTCGGCCTCCACGCCGACGAACGACGCGAGGTGCGCTTCAATTTCGGGAAGGATCGCCGGCGGAATCGCAACCGTGCGAACACCGGCGTCTGACTTTGGCGGCCCGACGACCAACTCGCCGTTCGAGAGTTCCTGAATCTGCTCTTCCACGCGCACCGTCCCATGCAAGACATCAACATGCCGTCGTCGTAGCGCGTCGGATCTCGCCGAGGCGCAAGCTGCAGAACGTGCCGAGCATCACCATCGCCCGATACTGCGGCTCGATCGCGTCGGCAATCTCAAACACCTGCGCAATCGACGCGACTGGTCGCTCGGCGGGCCGTTCGATCGACGCGCCCTTGATGATGCATGGGTTATGCGGCACGAGCCCGTCTTCCATCGCGGTCGCAAAGATCGCGTGCAACAGCCGGTAGCACTTCGCCACCGCCGACACGCCGGGCTTGCCCGAGCGCAGCATCGTCGCGCGCCACTCACGCACTCGCGCCGACGACAACTGGTTCATCTGCGTAGCGCCGAGAGAAGGGTTGATGTGATTGCGCAACAAGCCCTCATACAGCTCGACCGTGCGCGGCCGAAGCTGCGGCCGCTCACGCAACCAGCGAACCGAGTAGTCGGCGACGGACACCTTGCCCGCGCCCGGGTCGAGCCACACGCCTTGATCGAGATCGGCGCGCACGCCGGCGAGAAACGAGTCTGCTTCCGTCTTCGTGCGGAACGTCGCTGGCGCCGAGTGCCATACGTAATCGATGCAGTAGCGCGCCTGAATTTTCCCGACGGAAGCTTGCGCACATTGCCCCAATTGTTGCGTGCCATGCGCCCCATTGTACCGGGGTGAGATATGGCACGATATGGCACGGAACTGGCACGGTACGCTCGAAGCGCCCGCCACCGAGAAGCAGAAATAGCCTCTGAACAGCGGAAACAACCAGAGCGGGTGACGGGAATCGAACCCGCGTTCTCAGCTTGGGAAGCTGATGTTCTGCCTCTGAACTACACCCGCAGAACTGCTACGACGACGCAGGTTAGCGCGTGACGCCTGCGATCCGTAAGGCCCCAGGGATCGCCTCA